>NZ_JABAFO010000016.1 GCF_012843675.1 Lactobacillus sp. MRS-253-APC-2B | reverse complement strand
ACTGGCTTTGTTAACCTGAATGATACCGGTAGCAATCGGACCGTTTACTATAACAGTAAGGGTCAGATGCAGTATGGCTGGCAGACGATTAATGGTAAGACCTACTACTTTAACGTCTGGACTGGCGATATGACTAAAGGCGAAGGCAAAATTGATGGTTCATGGTACTACTTTGGTACCAATGGTGTTATGCAAACTGGCTTTGTTAACCTGAATGATACCGGTAGCAATCGGACCGTTTACTATAACAGTAAGGGTCAGATGCAGTATGGTTGGCAGACGATTAATGGTAAGACCTATTACTTTAACGTCTGGACTGGTGCTATGTACAAGAATGAAAACAAGATCGGAAACTACTGGTACTACTTTGGTAATGATGGTGTCATGAGAACCGGTTTTGTTACTCTTACTGATACTGGCAAGACGCGGGTAGTTTACTACAATAGTAAAGGTCAATTGCAATATGGTCAGCAAACTATTAACAATAAGACCTACTACTTTAACATTTGGACTGGTGAAAAAGAAACTGGTGTTGTGTACAATGCAAACACTAAGTTGTTGCAATACTACGGTGAAAGTGATGGTTCCTTAAACAAGGGCACTGTTTCTATTAATGGTAAGAGTTATACTCTGGACAGTAATGGCAATATTCCACTTACTAATGGTGAAAATCAGGTTAATGGTAATTGGTATCTGTATGATTCATCAGCTAAGAAGCTTAAGACCGGTTTCCAAAGTGTTTCCGGTAATCGTACTGTTTACTATGACCCTGATACTGCAATTATGGTCCATGGTGAAAAGCAAATTAATGGTAATTGGTATTACTTTAATCAATGGACTGGTGCCGAGGCTATTTCGACCTTTATCAAGCTGAGTGATGGCCGGAACGTTTATTATGATGGGCAAGGCCATATGTTAAAAGGTTGGCAGACAATCAACGGCAATACGTTCTACTTCGACCTGGCTAATGGGAATATGTATACTGGCACGCACTATATTGATGGTACAAAGCATGCCTTTGCTTCGGATGGTGTTGAGGATACTTGGGGTTGGCCATTCCCAGCTGATGGTCGCGGTTATTTCACGGGAGCACAATTATTCGGTGTAAATGCAGGTGGTGAGTTCCGACTGAATGGTTTCCACGATGGTCTTGACTTTGGTTCAATTGATCATCCAGGCTATGAAGTCCATGCGGTTCACAAGGGTACGGTTACTGCCATTGGTTATGCATCCGGTCTGGACTGGTATGTATTGATTGATACTGGTGAATACCTGACTGTTTACCAAGAAGCTTTCAGCAGTCGTTCCAATATTTGGGTAAGCGTTGGTCAACAAGTTAATGTTGGGGACGTAATTGGTGGACGAACGACGGCTCACCTGCATTTGGGAATTACTCGTCAAAAGAACTTTAGCGTTGCCTTGGCAAACTCATTTAACAACAATGGAACTTGGATTAATCCATTGACTTTGTTGGGTAACTAAACAAAAAAGGGGAGCTTTTTTAAGGAAGCCCCCCTTTTTTAAGAAAATTAGGATTCTATGGATTTTTATTTGGAGGAAAGACTTGAATAACGAACGTCAAAAAGTACAAGCATATCAAAGTACGCAACAAAAAACTTTGAAGAAATGGACGCTCTTTTCTGGAATTACGCTAACAGCACTTAGCTTCGGGTTGATTATTCATTCTGGAACTGCACAGGCTGACGCTGCAACAACTAGTAGCAGTGTATCACAATCTACTACGGATATTACTAATGCTCAATCAGTAGTGCTGACCTCAACCGCCGTATCTACTGCTGATGCGTCGAATAATACTGTTGTTTCACAATCCGCAAGCAGCAGTAGTGAAAGCACTACTTCGACAGCTAATGCCAATGTAACATCTTCAACTTCAGATACTAAGGCCAGCACAGCAGCTAATACTGATTCTTCTGCACAGAATAGTACTACTGCAGCGTCTACAACACCACAAGATGCGAACACAAGTAATTCAGCAAGTACGACTTCGACCTCTACTTCTGAAACTAGCAATACGTCAACTAACGAAAACAGTGCTTCAGCAACAACAGCTTCCTCAACGACTGTAGTTGCTAATACTGATCAAGAAATTGCATTACAAACAATGGCTGCATACAGTACTTCAGCTGACGCAATTGATGTTTCCTCATACCAAGGTGCGATGAGTGTAGGTACATACTCTTGGCTCAAGAGTCTTGGTGTTAAGTACGTTATCGTCAAGCTAACCCAAGGTACTACATACACTAACCCATATGCACAGACGCAAATTAATAATGCAAAGGCAGCTGGGTTGGCAGTAGCAACCTATGACTATGCAGTCTTTACCGATTCAGCATCAGCAATCGCAGAAGCTGATCATTATGCCAATGTTGCCAGTTCGTATGGCTTAGATGGCAGTACATTGATGATTGCGGATATGGAAGATAGTGTAACCAAGCGTTCCAACATTGCAGCCCTCTTAAATGAATTTTGGAATGAACTGAGTCGGCGCGGTTACACTAATCATGGTGTTTATGCTAGTTACAGCTATGATCAGACATACAACGTCAGCTCAACTGTTGGTCATAGTAAGACGTGGATTGCTGCCTACTACTATGACTACTGGAAGAATACCATGTTGAATTCTGACTATGGTGCTTGGCAGTATACCGACAGCTTTAATGGTTATGATGGCTCAATTGATAAAGGCATGTTTAGTACTTATATGAGCCTAAATGGTGAAAAACAAGAGAACGGCTACTGGTATCTGTACAAAAATGGTGTTCGTCAGACTGGCTTCCAAAGCCTTTATGATGGCCGAACTGTATACTATAACAGCCAAGGTCAGATGCAGTACGGTGAACAAAAAATTAATGGTTACTGGTACTACTTCCGAACTGATAATGGAGCGATGGTAACTGGTTTTCAAAAACTTTCTGATGGTCGGACCGTATACTATAACAGCCAAGGCCAGATGCAGTATGGTAACCAAACAATCAATGGCAACAAATATTATTTAAACATTTGGACCGGTGCCATTACTTATGGTGAAGTTGAAATTAACGGTCGTAACTATTACTATAATGATAGTACTGGCATTCAAGAAACCGGCCTGGTTTACAATCAAAAAGCAAAAAAGCTACAATATTATGATCCAGCTACTGGTGCCCTAAAAACTGGCGTAGCTAGTGTAAGCAGCAATAACACTACGATTCTGCTGAATTCTGACGGCTCAGTTAATAAAAGCAAGCTTACTACGGGAATTCAGAAAATTGGTGGCTATTCCTACTACTATAGTGCTTCACAAGGTACATTTTTATCTGGGTGGCAAACGGTTAATGGTAAAAAGCACTACTTTGATCCAACTACTTTAAAAATGACAACTGGTCAGAAAAAGATTAATGGCTATTGGTATGATTTTGATAGCAATGGAATCATGCAGACTGGTTTCACGAAGCTGTCTGGTGGACAGAAAACCTATACTGTTTACTATAATACAGAAGGTAAGATGCTGTATGGTGAACAGAAGATCAACAATAAGTGGTATTACTTTAATGTTCAAAATGGTCAGATGGCTCAAGGTTGGTTTACATTAAGTGATGGACGATTGGTATACTATGATGTTGATGCCAATGGTAATGGCCAAGGAATGTTGCACGGGATGAGTGCAGTTAATGGTACAAACTACTACTTTAACATCTGGACAGGTGCTAGAGATACCGGCTTCAAGCAGGTAAATGGTAAGACCTATTACTTCAATCCACAAATGCTGACTGGAATTCAACATATTGAAAACTACTGGTATAACTTCGGTAGTGATGGCATTATGAAGACCGGTTTTGTTATTCTATCATCTAATGGTCATATTGTTTACTACAATGCCAGTGGTCAACTCCAATATGGTGAAAAACAGATTAACGGCAAATGGTATCACTTTGATATTACTGATGGTCATGCTGCCCAAGGTTGGTACACATTGGAAGATGGTCGAGTAGTATACTATGACGTTGACAGCAAAGGTAACGGTCAAGGGATGCTACATGGAATCCAGACTGTTAACGGTAAAAAATACGCATTTGATCAATGGACCGGTGCACTCAATAAAAACTATGAAGTAAAAATCAATGGATACTGGTATTACTTTGGTAGTGACGGCTCAATGCAGACCGGTTTTGTAACACTTACTGATACTGGCAACAAACGACTTGTTTATTATAATGCTGAAGGTCAGATGCAGTATGGCTGGCAGACGATAAATGGCAAGAAATACTACTTTAATATCTGGACAGGTGCAGCATACCAAGGAGAATACAAGATTGATGGTAAGTGGCACTATTTTGGCAATGATGGCTCAATGCAGATTGGTTTTGTAACGCTTACTGATACTGGTGACAAACGAATTGTGTACTATAATTCTGAAGGTCAGATGCAGTATGGTTGGCAGGCAATCAGTGGCAAGAAGTACTACTTTAATGTTTGGACCGGTGCAATGTATCAAGGCGAACATAAAATTGACGGTAAATGGTACTACTTCGGTAGTAACGGAATAATGCAGACTGGCTTTGTAACGTTAAGTGACGGTCGAGTTGTTTATTACAATGCCCAAGGTCAGATGCTGTATGGTTGGCAGACAATCAATGGTACTAAATATTACTTTAATGTATGGACAGGAAACAAGGAAAAATAATCAATAAACATTAATGAAATGCCTAATATGATGAGGTAATCATATTAGGCTTTTTATAGTGCTTGAAAAGGGAAAATTATGATAAAAAGCAAGAGAAATTCAAGTTTTGAACTATTAAGAATCTTAAGTATGTTTGCAATCGTGATACATCATTTTGCAATCCATGGAACTTTAAATCCCAGTTTTTATGATAAAAACTTTGCAAATTCATATGTTATTTATGATTACCTTATTTTTCTCGGACGATTAGGGGTCATACTTTTTGTAATGATTGGGGCATATTTCTTATGTGATAAGGAATTTAACTTTAAAAGGCCAATTAATCTAATCTTAACTACCTGTATGTACAGCTATTTAATTTACTTTGTACTAAGACATATCATACATCCTAGGTCTTTAAGTGCTCTTTTTAATAATGAAGGCCTAAAAGCTTTCTGGGGTCCTTTTCCATTACCGAGTGGTTATTGGTTTGTCGGGGGATATGTAGTATTATTGTTTTTGATACCCATGCTGAATAGTACAATTAAATCCTTAAATAAGCAGCAACTTCAATTTCTGATATTTATTCTGTCTGTATTTTGGGTATTGATTCCAACATTAATGCAAATATTGCCTGGTAAACCAGATATGGCGATTGATGATTTTGGGTATAGTCATGGAATAATTTTTATATTGTTCTATTTTATGGCTGCATATCTGAAAAAGTATTCAGGATCATTTTTAAACGATGCGAAGAAAATGAGTATGATGTCTTTGCTATGTTTAGCTACTACCTTAGTTATTTGTCTTTTGGCATTGCGAGGAAGTCAAGCTAGTGTAATGTTGGCAGGAGTAAATGCATTGTATAATCCATTTACTATTTTAACGGCATTCTATATTTTTGCCTTTTTCAAGAATTTGTCATTTTATAATGGATTTATTAATTATATTGCTGGATCAATGTTTGGCGTTTATTTAATATCAGATAATACGTTTATTAGAACATTAATCTGGCAGACTTTTATTTCTTCAAAGAATGTTGCTGCATCTTGGCTGGATTATCTGGGAGAGGCATTAGGTTACTCACTAGTTATCTTTTTAGTTAGTTTGTTGCTAGATATTTTGGTAAGAAAGATGGTTTTTGAAAAGCCAATTAACAAGGTAACGTTATTTCTTAATGAAAAAATTTCAAAAATGATAAAATATTAGTTTAGTTAATGGAGAATAGATATATGGGTGAAAATGTATTAACAATTGTTGTGCCCTGCTATAACGAAGAAGAAGTCTTGCCTGAAACGACCAAAGAGCTAGGACAGATATTAAACGATTTAATTGATAAGAAGAAAATAGCCCCTAACAGTAAGCTCCTATTTGTTAATGACGGCAGTAAAGACAAGACCTGGAAAATTATCAGTAGTTATAGTGAAAAATATGATTATGTTACTGGGATCAAATTTACACGTAACTATGGACATCAAAATGCATTATTGGCTGGGATGAGCTTAGCGGTAAAGTATTCTGATATGATTATTACTATTGATGCTGATCTCCAAGATGATGTTAATGCAATCTACAAGATGGTAGATAAATTTATTGAAGGATACGACGTTGTCTACGGAGTAAGAAACAGTCGAGACACAGATTCCTTCTTTAAAAAGCATACAGCCCTGATGTACTACGGCTTGATGAAGAAAATGGGAGTTAATCTGATTCCAGACTCAGCCGACTATCGTTTATTAAGTAAGCGCGCAACGGAAGCATTACTTGGTTATAAAGAGCGTAATCTTTTCTTAAGAGGAATGGTGCCATTGGTTGGTTACAAATCGACCAAAGTTTACTATCCAAGAAAAGAAAGATATGCTGGTACCTCCAAATATCCACTGAAGAAAATGATCCATTTTGCATTGGATGGCATTACATCATTTTCGATTGCGCCGATTCATCTAATCATGTCGATGGGACTTATTGTTATGTTGATAAGTATCGTTTTAATGATTTATACAATCGTAGAGAAGATTGAAGGACATATTGTGCCAGGATGGACCTCATTGATGATATCGATATGGTTCTTAGGTGGGGTTCAATTAATTTCTGTCAGTGTAATTGGCGAATATATCGGAAAGGTGTTTACAGAGGTAAAGCATCGTCCTAGATTTAACATTGAATGTGAAAACTATTCCAAGAAGATGGATAAAAGATTAGAGGACTAATTTTGAGTGAAGAAAAACGATATAAGTGGTTGCAAATACTTTTATTTATAGTTTTAAGTTTTTTATTTGTATTACCACTTCAAAAGAATGGGGTAATCTATTTTGGAGATGATATGAATTATCATGTGAATAGAATTATTGAATTGATAAAAAATTTCAAACATGGTAATTTGTTTCCTTATATATACACATATACCTTTGATAAAGTAGGTTATCCTTTAGGAATTTTCTATCCTTGGATAACATTGACGCCTTTTGCTTTTTTTTCAATACTTCTAAATAACACTGTTCATGGAATATATTTAGGATTTGTTTTTTATACTTTTTTAACGCTTATATTTACTTATGTATGCGTAAGAAGAATGAAAAAGAGTTCATTTCAGGCGAATGTTGCTTCGATTATATATACATTTTGTGCATATAGAACAATTGATGCATTTTCTAGATTTGCAATTGGTGAATTTTTAGGAATGGTTTTTTTACCTCTTTGCCTATATGGAATCTATGCAGTTATGTTTGGCAACAGAAAAGACTGGCCATTTTTAGCATTTGGTGTATCTTTTACGTTGCTTTCACATGTCTTAAGTACTTTTATTATTGTTTTAGCATTATCGATAATATTTGTTTTATTTATTTGGTTTGTAAGAGATAAGATTGATTGTCTATTGCAATTAGTAAAAGCCGTTGTTGTTGCCTTTACAAGTTCATCAATTTTTCTGTTTCCTTTTATAGAACAAGAACTTTTTCAGAAATATAATCCTCCAACTCCATATGATGTTTCTCAAACGGCAAATTATATGGATGAAATAGTTATGTCTTCACTAAGGAATAGTGTTCTCAGATATGACCCTGGTAAGCCTTATGGAATAGGTGTTATATTACTACTTATAATTATATTGGGATTATTACTTTTTCAGAAATTCAATCTAACATCTAGAATTGTTTATTTGTTGGGACTATTCTCATTTATTTGCGCAAGTTCCTTATTCCCATGGGTACTTTTAAAACATACTCCAGTTTCATTGATTCAGTTTCCAATAAGAATACTAATGCTAACCTCAATTTTATTGGCATATTCTGGTGGAGATATTGCTGAGATACTGTATGAAGAAAATAATTATAATGCTTTATGGAAGAACAATCTGTTTAAGTCAGTAATTATATTAGTTATCATAACTCCTTGGTTTAGTAGTATAAATCAGTTAAAAAATGATCCATTAAGTAATTCAGAAGCGAATAAAGTTTATACCGGTTCTATGAAAGAATATAAAGGGGCAACAGCTTGGTATTTAGATCAATATACCCCTAAAAAAAGTATGAATTATTTTAAAGATATCGAGAGTCATTTTGCTTTAATCAATGGTAAGAAGGAGAGATTACGAAATATAAGTTCTCAACCCAATGCCCAGATTTATCATATAAAGAATTTAAAAGCTGGCGATAATGTCAACTTACCAATTGCTTTATATAAAAACCTACATGTTTATCAAAATGGAAAAGACTTAGCTTTGATAAAGAGCAAACGTAATACGATAGCATTTAAGGCAATCAGCAACGGTAGTGTTGTTGTTAAATACGTTCCTTCATTAATTGATAAGTTGGGAACTCTATTAAGCATTATGACTTGGCTGATAGCAACAATCTATGCCATTTATGCCAAATTTAGGAAAACAAAAGTAGGATCATAGATGTAAATATGTTTCGTGTTGGGTATAAATTTGCTATAATATAGCCCATATGGTTAACTGAAACAAAAAAATTAGGAGCATACACATAATGAAAAAAGTAAAAAATAGTTTGATGGCTATTTTCATGATTTTTGGTATGACATTTTTAATGGCGGGATGCGGAAATAGTTCCAAGTCAGCAAAAAGCTCATCTAAAAGTGAAACTACTTCAAGTAAGGTAGTTAAAAAGAAGAATGCAACTAAAGCAAAGAAGGCTTCAACCTCTTCTGCTAAGAGCAAAACTTCATCTAGCAAGGCTGACAGTGAATCTTCTAGTAGTAGTGCTGTTGTAGATAATGAAAGTCAGAGCACCAGTAGTTCAACAAGCAGCTCAGCTCAAAGCAGCAATATCCAACTAGGCTTAAATGACGTTGCTACTTGGACTGATAGTAATGGTGTAGTTCACAACGTTGATAGTGATGGTATGGATCGCCAGGTTAAGAACGGTCAAACTACTTATGCTGACTGGAGTGGCCCATTACCAAGCAATGCACAGGTCGTAACATCCAGCAGTTCTAGCTCAGCAAGCAACTAGATATATTAGAAAGGCTCGTCATTTTTGACGAGCCTTTTTATATATTTTTTTATATTTAATAAATTAAGTGTTTGTTAAATACTAATGTTTTAGGAATTGCTTATTAACTTTATTTATTATCCTAGGAATGTAAATTCTACGTACATTGAATTGATAAATTACCAGTGATAAAATCAAAAATTGTATGAACTATTACTGTATTTCATGATTTTGGGGGATATTCTGTTTATTATGAAAAAGCTAATTGATCAGAAAAAACATTTTAAAATGTATAAAAGCGGTAAAACTTGGGTAGTCGTAGGAATTACTGCAATCAGTCTGTTGGGCGGTGGTATGCAGATTGCGCATGCCGATGAGGTAAGTACAACTACACAGACGACTGTTGCTTCACCATCAGTTTCAACAACAAGTACAGTAGCTGAATCAGTTACTGCAAAGGATACTGTTGTTGCGGATGCACAAGTTAGTGATACTACTCAAAACAGTACAGATAACAATACTGAGAGCCAGGCTACTGATGTTAAAAGTACTGTAACAAGTGATACTGACAGCCAAAATAAAACGGCTGCCAGTGTAACTCAAGTAACCGAAAAGCCACAGGTAGATTCAGCAAACGACAATACTCAATCTGTAGAACAAAGTATCAATACTGACTCACAGAATATTACTGCAAGTACTAGCACTTTGGCAGCTGACAGTCAAAAAGACGATAATACGACGGCTGTAACTACGACAGAGTATTATAAAGATGGCCATTGGTACTTAAAAGACCAAAATGGAAACTACTTGAATGGTTGGCAAAAGCTATCAGGTAATCGCCTTGCTTACTATGATTTGAAAAATAATCAAATGCTGTATGGTGAACAGCAGATTAATACGCAATGGTTTTATTTCCGAAAGGACAACGGGGATGTTGTAAAGGGATGGTTTACTCTTCCTGATGGACGACACGTCTATTATGATGTAGATGATAATGGTGGCGGCAATGGTATGCTGCATGGTATGCAGAAAACATCAGATAACAAAACCTACTATTTTAACCAGTGGACTGGTGCTCAAGAAACCGGATTTAAGTCAATCAATGGAAAGACATATTATTTTGCCACAGAAATGGTAACTGGCGAAAAAAAGATTGATAATCATTGGTATTATTTTGCTAAAACTGGGGAGATGGCAATTGGCTTTGTTACGCTGGATGACACTGGTAATACCAGAATTGTTTACTATAACGCAAAGGGACAAATGCAATATGGTGAACAAAAGATCAATAATCACTGGTATTACTTCAATACAGCTGATGGCCATGAAGAAACGGGTTTTGTTAAATTGTCAGATGGCCGAACCGTTTACTATGATAGCCAGGGCCAAATGCTTTATGGAAATCAAAAGATCAATAATAAGCAGTATCTTTTTAATCAGTGGACTGGTGCAATGGAGAAGGGTGTTTTCTTGAATAAAGAAAGCAAGTACTTCCAATATTATGATCAGTCAGATGGTACTTTGACTGAAAATGGCACCGTTCAATTAAACGGGAAAAAATATAAGATTGTTGATGCACATGTTTGTTTTCCTAATGGTGAAAATAAAATTAATGGCTATTGGTACTATCTAAAAGATAATAAAGCCATGGTTGGATGGATATCATTAACAGATGGTCGCCTAGTACATTATGATAATAATGGCCAGATGCAATATGGCGAACAAAAGATCAATAATAACTGGTATTACTTCAATCAGTGGACTGGAGCAGCAGCTATTGGTTGGTATACGTTACCTGATGGTCGAATTGTTTATTATCAGGTTAATAAAGATGGTGCCGGTAATGGTATGTTGCACGGTATGGCAACTGTAAATGGTATTGCTTATTACTTTAACCAATGGACCGGTGCTCGAGAAAATGGGTTTAAAGTTGTTAACGGAAAAACTTACTACTTTAATCCTCAATTAGCACTTGGTGAAAAGAATATCTCAGGTCATTGGTACTATTTCGGTAATAATGGGGTAATGCGAACTGGATTTACTTCGCTGCCTGACGGTCGTTTAGTGTACTACAACTCTCTTGGTCAAATGCAGTATGGGGAACAAAAGATTTCGGGCAAATGGTACTGTTTTAACCAATGGACTGGCGATACAGTTCGTGGTTGGCATACGTTGAGCGATGGTCGTATTGTTTATTATCAAGTAAACAATGATGGTACCGGCGCTGGGATGCTCCATGGAATGCAAAAAGCAGCTGATAAGTACTACTACTTTAATCAATGGACTGGGGCTCGTGAGTCTGGGTTTAAGGTAGTTAACGGCAATACATATTACTTTATGCCAGAAATGGCTACTGGTGAACAGGTAATTGGTGGCTATCATTATTACTTTGATGGTGATGGTGTAATGGAAACCGGTTTTGTTAACCTGCCTGATGGTCGAAGTGTTTACTATAACGAAAAAGGTCAAATGCAGTTTGGTGAGCAAAAGATCAATAATAAATGGTTCTATTTTAACCCAACAAATGGAAATATTATTAGCGATTTCTTCAACTTACCAGATGGCCGCAAAGTTTATTATGAAATTGATCACCAAGATATTAGCAAAAGTAAGGGTATGCTATATGGTGAACAGACTATTAAGGGTATGACCTATTACTTTAATTCTTGGACCGGTGCCCAAGAAACAGGTGTGGTATATAATTTAGCAACCAGACAGTTACAATACTATGGTGCTGCCAATGGATCGTTAAGTAAAAATGTTGAAGCCACTGTTGCTCAACAGACGTTAAAAACGGATGACGAAGGAAATATCATTCTTAATGATGGTCAAAATAAAGTTAATGGACAATGGTACTATTATGATTCTAACAATCATGTCCTGGTAACTGGTTGGAAGAAATTATCGGATAGCCAAAAAGTTTATTATGATCCTGATACAGCTCAAATGATTCATGGCGAAAAGAAAATTGATGGTTTCTGGTTCTATTTTGATAAATGGACTGGTGATGAAGCAATTTCAAAATTTATCAAACTCACTGATGGACGTACCGCATACTATGATGAAAACGGTCATATGACTTATGGTGAAAAGAAACTTGGAAACGATTGGTATTACTTTAATTTAGATGATGGGAATGAGGCGGTTTCTAAGTTTATTAAATTAAGTGATGGTCGCACAGTTTATTATGATGCTCAAGGCCATATGGTTTATGGTTGGCAGAATATAAACGGAAACACTTATTACTTTAACGGACAAGATGGGAATATGTATGTTGGTGCTCAATGGATTAATGGGCAAGAATACTATTTTGACTACATCACTGGAGCACAAGTCAAAGATCAATGGACTGCTAAACTTTTGGAATGGTTCTTTAATCGAATGGGTAAATTGACTTATTCGATGGATGGTTCACGAAATGGTGCTGATGGAACCGCTGATTGTTCTGGTTCATTAACTCAAGCATTGTATGAGGCGGGTGCATGGCGATACTCAATGCTTTACAATACAGAAATGCTACACAGCTATCTCTTAGGAAATGGCTACCATCTAGCATATGAAAACACTGGATATACTTCTCCATTAATTGGCGATGTTATTATTTGGGGTCAACGTGGACACAGTGCAGGTGGTGCTGGTCACACCGGTGTCATTAGTGGTTCTGGACATGAAGGTACGATGATTTCAACTTGTTACTGGACAGAAGGCGAACATGGAACGGCTGTCCAAAACTTCCCATACTTCTGGTACTGGGGACAAGATGATTATCCATACTACTATGTGTACCGTAGATAAATAAATTTATATCGATAATAAAATGAGGCACCTGGTACTATACCCCGTCAAGGTAACACTTAAAAAAATAAAAAATTAGTCTATACGGCCTCATTGCGGAAGTCCTCCGCGGTGAGGTTGTTTCGTTTGCTGGAAATCTCGACTGTGTTGAAGTATTCAACACCCTGCTCAACCAAATCTTTCAGTTCTGCCAAAGTTTGCGGATGTGAATGATGCGCCATCCATATGTACTTAAAATCGCCCCAATAGTGCTCAATTACTGCGTTATCAGCCGGAGTGCCAGGCGCAGAGAGACTGTGCTTACTATTGTTGCTGGTTAAATAGTTATTGAAGTCTTTTGAAGTATAGGCAACGCCACGATCGGTATGAATCATTGGTGCGAAGGTCCCAGCTTGTTTAGCGGCGCGTTTAAAGGCTTCAATTGCGGCTTCTGCCGTCTCAGTTGGTGAAATATGATAACTGAGCGCATAACGACCGTACAAATCCAAAACTACGTGCAAGCGAACTTTGTTGTTGCGACCATAGGTTAGTTCTGTCGTATCGGACACCCACACCAGATTAGGCGCTATCTGAATAAATTTCCGTTCCAATAGATTATCCTCTTGGTACTGTTGTTGTTCTTTCTTGCGGCTGCGCTTTTTCTGACGGACATCAGCTTTAATGCCGTGTTTCCGCATGATTCGACGCACACGCTTAATATTGATACGAAAGTCAAACGAAAAGGTGTATTCTGGAATTTCTTGATTTTTCCCATTCTCATTGTTTAAAATCGCGGTTACTTTTTTATGACTAGCACAGTTCTGATGGCGTTTTTCAATCTGATAGATTGCTTCCAAAATTGCCTTGTTCTTAATTTCTCTTTGTGTTGGCTGTCTTTTGAGCCACTGATAGTATGATTTGCGTGAAACCTTGGCAATTTTAGTCAGTTCGCTAACGAAACCGCAGGTTCCGTTGATTAATTCTTGAACCGCTTGATATCGTCCGGTCGCTTCACCCCCGATTGCGTATTTCGACTAATTTTTTTGCGAATGCGATCTCAAGCTCCATTTCTCGATTGATTTTCTTTAGTCTTTTAATTTCAGCTTCAAGTCGCTCTTTTTCGGTCATCTCTTCTAAAGCTTTTTGTGGCTTGCGATGCCCACGATTATCTTTCAAGGCTTCCCAACTGTCAGCTGCCTCATGGTATTTGCGAACCCATGAGTAGACACGCTGATAGCTTACATTAAACTGAATTGTTGCTCCTTGGTAGTCATTGTCATGGTCCAAGACCCACTGTACGATCTTGCATTTCTCTTCAAAATTAACTTTTCGACCCATTTTTCTGACTCGCTTTCTTGACTTAGTCTTTAGTTCATCATTATTGTACTGGATCGACCACTGTTTTAGTTGAGAGAGGCTACGAATATCATATTTTTCAATGATTTTTTCACCTGGGAAACCGGCTTGATACTCTTTGACGGCTTCAATCTTAGTATTTAGCGAATAGCGATGATTGAATGAACGATGGCGAACTCTCGCCAAACCATGCAAGAGAAACTGCCGAATCCATCTTGTCATCGTATTCTGATTGACATGATGCATATCGGCATATACTTTGAGGCCAGATTCTGTCTTTTGATAGCCGTAAAGCAACGTAAGCACACTATAACCAACCGCATATAATTAAATTCCAAGTTCTCCTATACTTGAAGACATATTCAAGGAGGAGGACTTTTTTATGAAGCAAGATTTTGTCGAAGTTGATATACCGCGAACAAAGAAGCCGGTTGCTAAGCGCTCACGCTTGGCAGCTATCGTTTCACTGCACCAAGTAAAAATTAATGTCTACCAAGAAGCAGATCCCGCTTTGGTTAGTGAGATCATTAAAGCAGTAGCCGCTTATGCTGGTTAACTGGAGTGCTCCTCAGCACGTCTACATAGTTTGTGGCAAGACCGATCTGCGGAAGGGCATTGACGGTTTGGCCATGGTGATCGCAGAGAATTATGACTTGGAATTAGATAATGATTCGCTATTTCTATTTTGTGGCAATCGTAATGACCGCTTCAAAGGCTTATACTGGGACGGTGAAGGATTCGTCTTACTTTATAAACGCTTTGAAAATGGTGGATTACGATGGCCGCGACATCGAGAAGACGCAGTGGCATTAACCAAGAGTCAGATTAAGGCATTGTTAGAAGGTATCTCGCCACTGCCTCAGAAACGAATCAGGCCAGCTATTAAGGGACCAGGGTATTAACAAGTTCCTCTTTTATTTGCTTCCATTATCTGATAACCTAATGGTCATCAGATAATAGAGGAGGTGATTGGTAATGGCTGAGAAGATCACTTTAGAAGAAGCTTTGCGTGAGAACAAAGAACTAAAGGCTAAGATCGCGGAACTGACCGAGATGGTAAACTATCTGCAAAAGCAACTTTTTGGAAAAAAAAACTGAAAAATTAAGTGCTGGCCAGCTGGATCTGTTTGATGATAAAGAACAGGAAACCGCGCCAACGAATGATTCAACAGTCGAAAAGTTGACCACTATCGTTACCGGTCATCAGAGAAAATGCAAATCAAAGGAATCACGTAAAGAATGGCTTGATTGCTTAGAACAAGTTGAAGAACTTTATCAGCTGAGTAAGCAAGAACTGACTTGTGATCAATGCGGTCAAATGATGACGGTTATCGGCAAACATGAACAGTATCGTGAAGTTAAACTGGTTCCTGCCCACCTGTGCTGCAAAATCGTATGTACTGAAACGGCTAGATGCGAACACTGTCAAGATTCGGAAACCGGCAATGATGTACTTGTTCAGGCAAAGACGCCACAGCCTTTGTTTCCACACAGTTACCTTTCAAGCTCGGTAATCGCCGAAGTACTTTTTGAAAAGTTTGGCCTGGCAGTACCGTTTACCCGCCAGACGCAGTATTGGGAGCGCCTCGGGCTTCCAATCACCAGTAAACATATGGCTCGTGGGGTAATTGAAGCTGGCGAAAGGTTTGGGCAAAAGATTTATGAACGTCTGCGTCAAGAAATCAAGGCAGCACCTGTGGTGCAGCTTGATGAGACGCCATTTCAAGTTCTGGATCTTGATCAATCACATGGCTACTTCTGGTCAGCCTGTTCTACGGAAGAATTCAGTCCACATCAAGTATCGTATTTCCACTATGCCCCTTCACGATCAGGAAAGGTTATTACAGAAATCTTAGGTGATGACTTTTCTGGCGGCATTATGTGTGATGGGTTTAGTGGATATTCTGATAATCGCTTACCAGAAGCGTATTGGGGGACCTGTCTGGTTCATATCAATCGCCAATTTAAGCGACTGCTTGATCCAAAGATTACCCGCTTTCAAGGGCAAAGTATTGCGAGTGACGCTGTGCGGATCCTTGCCAAAGTATTTCACATCGAAAAACGGTTGAAATATTCATCAGCAAGTGAGAAGGCAGCCCAAAGGCATCAGCATTTAAAAGCGGTGATTGATGATTTCTATCAGCTGATTGAAGAAGCCTTGACGAAATCGCCACTCAAACCGCTGCGCAATGTGATCAAAAATGCCCTCAAATTGAAGAAGCTGGTTTACCAGATGTTCAGGCATGGAGAGCTGCCATTGCATAATAATTACAATGAGCAACTGATTCGTCCCACCACGCTGGTCAGAAAGAACAGTCTGTTTGCGAAGTCCACGGCTGGGGCCAAAGCCAATGCGATCTGGTATAGCATCGTGCAAACCGCAAAACTAAATCATTTGGATGTCTTTAAATATTTAGAGACCCTGCTTAGCGCCTTTACAAAACGCGAAACGCCAGAAATAGAGGCTTATTTGCCATGGGCTCGTGAAATTCAAGAAAGCTGCAAAGCCTAATTGATAAATGAACAGCGGTCGACCACGCAGAAATGCGCCGGTCGACCGCTGCTTTTTTATTCTTTAATTTTTGAAATTGCCTACTGCTTGGCAGGCAACACGGTTCAATATGGTGTGCTTACAAAGCAACTCTAGTCTATTCATTGTCGAATAATTTGAAATGCAAAAACCCCCTTAAGGAAATAACACTTTTATTATTTCAAGTGTCACCCTTCTTAAGGGGATTATAGCCCCTGCCAAGTAGCGAGATACCTCATTTTTTGTGCTATTTTTCAAGACGTGTCAATATGGTTTGCTTTTACGTTTGCTTACGTGCTTACTCTTATTTTACCTTTTTATGATGAACTTGTTGTAATCTAAATTCAAATTCTCGATGTTCTTTGCGTTGAATTGCATCAAGAATTAAACCACTATAAAAAGATAGAATTCCGGCAATAGCACAGAAGCCGCAAACAATCAAAGTAGGGAAATGTGAAACAATCCCCGTTGCTCGATAAGGAAGCCAAACGTCAGGAATAAAGAAGGCTAATGACAAGATTATCAATAGGCATGCAAGAGCTCCAAAAAAGTGTAAAGGCTTGTAGTTTCGATAGAGAGTAAAAATAAGTTTTAATACTTTAAAACCATCGGAATACGTATTTAATTTAGAGGTACTACCTTCTGGCCGATCTCGATAATCAATAATATGGTTTTTCATTGCCATATTATTAACAATTGCAAAAATACTCATTTCTGTCTCAATTTCAAATCCTTTTGACAGAACGGGGTAAGTCTTAACAAATTCATAGCTAAAGGCTCGGTAGCCAGTCATAATATCTTTAATATCATTTTTGAAGAAGAAATTAATGCTGCCACGAACTATTTTATTGCCAATACCATGGAAAGGACGCTTATTTTCTTCAAAATAACTGGAACTGAGTCGATCGCCGATAACCATATCATAGTTCTCGTCCAATACATATCGTGCCATTTTAGGAATTTCTTCGGCAGGGTACGTATCATCTCCATCTATCATGATATAGCATTTGGCATCGATTTCACGAAACATACGGCGAATAGCATTCCCTTTGCCTTGCTTATATTCATGACGGACAATAGCTCCTGCCTCACGTGCTAATGTTGCCGTATTGTCAGAAGAGTTGTTGTCATATACATATACCGCTGAATTTGGGATATCTTTAATGGCGTTTTGACAGTCCTTAACAACTTTAGTAATTGTCTGACTTTCGTTGTAGCAAGGAATTAAAATAGCTAAATTATCCATTGTTTAAAGGTTTCTCCTCAAGTTATAAAATAATATTTATGCGTTCTTTTTAAGTTTCTGTTGAACATTCTTCAAAATATATGCGGTAATTACCGGTAGAACCGCAATGGTACCAATAACGTATCTAGAGTAGCCATTTATTGGTGTAACAGTATACAGAAGAATCATAAGTATAAGTGGGATTATAGAAATTAAAAGCTTTGATTTCTTTTTACCTGTAACTGATAAAATTATAATAATTAAAATTAACATCCACCAGAATGGGAAACCAACACTTATAACAATAGAAATAAGTGGAATTGCAAGAAAGGCATCTAAGAGGGATTGCACATGATTATGAAGTTTAGTGGAAAAAATAGGATTATACTTTGAATACCAAGTTGGTGATATAAAATCTCCATAGTTAGGAAAATAATTTAAAAATAAAGAATAATCTTTTCCTAAAATACCAAAAAATGGATTGAAGTATTTACTATTGGCAGCTAAGTATACTTCCACATATTTTGCTGGGTGCTTAAGTCCTAGAGTAACCCATAGCTTTAGATAGTTTTTGACTTCTTTTTTCTGGGTTTGTGTAGTTCTCAGGGTGATTTTATGATTCACGACATCATGAATTATTGTTTCATTGTTCAGAAAAGTATTCATAGGAAAAAGGTTTTTTAAGTTATCTCCAGAATTTACATCATAATTTGATCTAAGTTCTTTTACCGGAGTTACCTTATCAATTGTTTTAATTTCTTTTTTAGAAAGACTATTCTTATCGTTAAGATATATATAACTTATCTGACGAGCTGGCAGGGTCAATGGCTCGCTCATCGCTCCCGGAATTATCTTTTTGTAATTCAAATAACTGTTCCAGCCAAACAGCAACACAAGTAGTGCAACCGTCGTAGCAATCAAATAACGCACTTTTTGATGGTGAACAATTACATATCCAATCAATACAGTTGTTGTTATAATGACGATATATTTTGAGTCATTCCTAAATTCTGAAAAGAAAAACGATATAATTAGGTATAATACGTACTCATAAGATGAATTGACACCTTGTTTTACATTGTCTAGTAATTTTAAAAAGCTAAGATAATACGCAACACATAGTGCATAGTAAATCGTACTTTTATCGATTGTTATTGCATAAGTACTAAAAACAGGTGATGCAAATAGGATAAAGGTCAATATTCCACCTATTTTACCAACCTTTTTCCAAACGAATGAAGTCGCTATCGAATAAATGATACCTGTTACAATCGTTTGGAATAAAACTACCGTAAACACACCAAAATTTGTGTTGACTAATTTTTGACCAACTTCAAAGAGAGAACCAAAGATTAAAGTTACAAACCATGGTTGATGATTGGTAGGAGTATACGTGAAATTTAAATACGATAAGTGTCGGCCTTCGAACTCACAAAACTGTCTTAATGCATCCCAACTAATCTGCCCAGGATAATAAGTAATAATTGTCAAAGACCATATAAGTACCAAACAGCCAAAGATTTTAAAAAATTGTGGACTGCTGTATGATTCATCTAACTGAAGTCGATCAATACAATAGGTTCGAATTACAGAAATCGTATACGTAAGCGTAACTGCCCAACTTATCATGGCAAATACTGAGAATGCACAGTCGAGAAAACTATGTGTGAGGTAATATGTCCCCACTAATGTTAAGCCCTTGTTGCTGTCATCTAATCCGGCACTAAGCATAAAAGTAAAGTTATAGAGGAAAGATAAAATTATCCCACCAATAACATCAACTTTAGTTATCCTAATTGACCATTTCTTGGATAAATAAAGAATGACAGCTATCCACAGAGCTACCATGATAACTGTATAGGAATTTGTACTTAACAATCTATTATCGCTATTTAATGAAGTAGGGTAGGCTATTAGCATTCCCATACCTATAAATAGCCATGATATATAGAAAAATTCTGGCTTTATTTTTGACTTTAACATAATTGTTTCCTACAATTTTGCCGTTAATTTAACATCGGGATACTTCTGTTTGAACCAGTTTTCCGCAAATTGGTTTTCAAACAAGAATAGTGGAGCACCATAACGATCCTTAACCAGCATGTTCCGTGAAGAAGCCATCTTAGGATCAAGCTGTTCTGGATCAACCCAGCGTGCCGTCTTGCTGCCAAGCGGTTCCATAATAACTTCGGAATTATATTCGTTTTGCATCCGGAACTTGAACACTTCAAACTGCAATTGACCAACAGCACCCAGAATATAGTCATTAGAGTTATAGCCTGTGTAGAGCTGGACGGCCCCTTCTTGTACCAATTGGTTAATCCCTTTATGGAATGATTTTTGCTTCATAACATTTTTTGGAGTAACGCGGACAAACAGTTCTGGCGTAAACTGAGGTAGTTTCTCAAACTTGATGTTTTGTTTGCCAGTGTAGATTGAATCGCCAATCTGGAAGTTGCCAGTATCGTAAAGCCCGATGATATCACCAGCCACAGCGTTTTCAACGTTTTCACGTGTATTTGCCATGAATTCAGTTACGTTAGACAAACGAATTGGTTTTTTAGTCCGTTCCAACGTAACGTCCATGCCCCGTGTAAATTCACCAGAACAAATTCGTACGAAAGCAATCCGGTCACGGTGCTTAGGATTCATGTTAGCTTGAATCTTAAAGATAAAGCCAGAAAATTCTGGTGCCAGTGGATCGATTGACTTGCCGTCTTCCGTCTTATGTGCCGAAGGGGCTGGGGCAAATTTCAAGTAGGTTTCCAGGAAAGTCTTAACCCCAAAGTTGGTCAATGCAGAGCCAAAGAAGACTGGTGTTTGGTCACCCTTAGCAATCTTTTCTTCATCAAGCTCGCTGCCGGCCATTTCAATCAGTTCCATACCATCCAAGGCATCTTTCCATTCACCTTCGCCAGCCAATGGATTTTCACCAATGACTTGCCCGTCTTCGTCCAATGACAGGTAAGGGTTGGTAGGATCTTGAGGGTGGGAAAGGGCAACCCGGTGATTGTAACGATCATAAACTCCCATAAATTGCCGTCCCATCCCGATTGGCCAGTCCATTGGGTAGGTCTCGATTCCCAGCACGTCTTCGATTTCATTTAACAAATCCAGTGGTTCACGGGCATCGCGGTCAAATTTATTGATGAACGTGAAGATTGGAATTCCCCGCATCTTACAAATTTGGAACAGTTTCTTGGTTTGTGGCTCGATACCCTTGGCACCATCAATTACCATGACGGCAGAGTCAACGGCCATCAAAGTCCGATAAGTATCTTCAGAGAAGTCTTCGTGCCCTGGCGTATCCAAAATATTGATACGCTTGCCTTGGTAGTCAAACTGCATCACGGAACTGGTAACGGAGATCCCACGCTTTTTTTCGATTTCCATCCAGTCAGACTTGGCAAAATTGCTGCTGCCGCGTCCCTTAACCGTTCCAGCTTCGCGGACGACGCCCCCAAATAAAAGCAGCTGTTCAGTAATCGTCGTTTTACCAGCATCGGGGTGCGAGATAATCGCGAACGTCCGTCGCTTATTAACGGCTTCTGCCAATTTTTTTGAATCAGTCATTTTTATGTTCCTTTCGAGAATTATCCTATCTATAGTATTACAAATATGGCGTAAAGTCTATCAGCCACGGCATTTAAAAAGGATTAGGAGCTTGCTGCAAACAAGCTTTCTAATCCTTATTTTGCGTCATTTTTTTCTAAGCGATAAATCGTCATACAGTAATCAACCATCGTTTTAACTACCGCGTATAGGGGCACGCATAAGATCATCCCCAGCAATCCAGCGATGTTACCAGCAGCTAACAACAGAATGATGATCGTCAATGGATGAATTTGCAGGCTTTTGCCAATAATATTTGGGTAGATGATATTACCGTCAATCTGTTGAACGACAATTACCACCACGATTACCCAGATGATTTTCTGCGGGTCAACCGCCAAGGCAACGATCAAAGCAGGCGCGATGCCAATGTAGGGGCCGATATAAGGAATGATATTGGTGATCCCAGCTACCAGACCCAAAACGATGGCCATTGGTTCGCCAATGATCAGATAGCCAATGCAGGTACCAATTCCAACACATATACATTCAATCATCTGCCCAGAGATGTAGGAAGAAAGCGTCTTGTTCATCTGATGCAGCAGTTCCGTAACCTCTTTGGCATGTTTTTCGGAAAAGAATCGCTGAATATTTGGTACAAAGCGGTCGCCATCTTTCAGCATATAGAAAAGCATGACTGGCACGGTTACGACCACGACTACCGCACTGGTAATCGTGCCAATAATTGAGCCAACGCTGCTGGTTAGACTTGTCAACAGTTTTTCAGCGTATTTCATAATCTGCTTGTTGAATTGCTGATAATAATCTGCCAGGTCGATCTTGCGAATCCATTCATGCTTTTGGGAAGCTTGGGTGAGCCAATGCTGCATGTCGTTGGTAGCACTTGGCAGCCAGTGAATCATTTGATTAAGTTCCTTAATCATTGGTGGAATCAAGACCGCGATACTACCGATAATCAGCAATAACAGCCCCAAAACGATTATCATGCTGGCAATGCCGCGCTTCATCCGCCATTTGCCTAAGCGAATCTTCATTAACAGGCGAAATGTCGGGCTGGTCATGTAGTATAGAAAGATTGAAACAATCAGCGGTGCAAAAATTACTGATATGAAGACGATAATGGGATGAAACAGAAAGTCCAGTTTCGTACAAACCCAAATTAAAGTCGCGACAATTAACAGTTCTGCTGACCAAAACAGCAGGCTTTTTCGTTTTATCATTATTTCTTTTCCTTAATAATATAGATTGGTCGTTGCTTTACTTGTAGGTAGATACGGCCGATGTATTTTCCTAAGATACCAATACAAAGCAATTGCAGGCCACCTAAAAGCAATATAATACAAATCATTGAAGCCCAACCAAAAACACTACTGCTTGGTTCAATAATCCGTCGAATGATAACAAACATTAGGCCAATAATTGAAAGCACGAATGAAGTTGTTCCCAACCACACGGCAATCGAAAGCGGTACTTGTGAAAAATCAGCAATACCGTCAAAAGCATATTTGAACAGTTTCCAAGTTGACCAGTCAGTTTTACCGGCCACTCTTTCAACATTATGGTAGTCCAGATATTTGGTCTTGAATCCGACCCAACTGAAGATACCTTTGGAAAAACGGTTATATTCCTTTAATGAAAGGACAGCATCCACCATTTGCCTAGTCATCATGCGGTAGTCACGTGCACCAGGAACAATATTAGTTTGGGATAGTCGATTAATGACGTGGTAAAACTGGGTACTCAAAAAAGATTTAAATTTAGCCTCACCTGTTCGATCAACGCGACGCGTACCGATACAATCATATTCACCAGTTTTAATCAACTTATACATTTGTGGCAAAAACTCGGGCGGATCTTGTAAATCAACATCCATCACTACGACATAATCACCAGTGGATGCTTGTAGTCCAGCGTATAATCCGGCTTCTTTACCAAAGTTGCGGGAAAAAGAAACGTAGTGAACACGCTCAGGATCCTGTTCATGAAGCTTGCGCATTTCAATCAGTGAGTTATCTGATGAACCGTCATTGACAAACCAATATTCAATTTGCAGATCGTTCATTTGGCGAACGACTTTTTCTACGGCGGGGTAGAATAAAGGGATTGATTCCTCTTCGTTGTAGCAAGGAACTACAATTGATAGTTTTAACATTTAATATCAACCTCGACTTTATAAAAATGTGAGCTTGATTAGCAATATAATCTTTATCGATTATGTATTTATAACTTTACAGAATCCATAAATTATCTTACTAATCTTATTACAAACCCAAAATAAAGTCTAATTTTGAAAGGTTTGTGATGATTGCTTAGTTTCCAAAGTTCTTTACACATCCTTTAAATCTTTTAACAAAATTTGACGATAGCGCTTTACATCTGCTAAAGTTAGAGGGTTAGTTATGATAAAAATTGGTTTATTGGAGTATAGCAAGACAATGAATGACGACTATCAAACGCGTGCCGAATATCGACACGATCATAATCAAAATAATCAATCACAAAACAGCCCTAAAAAACCGCGGAATAAACTGCGCTGGGTCTATCGTTTCATTGGTTTGATCATCCTATTACTCTGCATCGGTGGTGCCTATGAGTATCATAAGATTCATAGTACGGCTCAAGGCGTCTTTTCTGACGGTTCAGGCAAGATCAGCAAGAAGCTGAAGGAAGGTAAGCCGGTATCGGTTTTGGCAATGGGAACCGATGTTGGCGCGCTGAATCGTGGTAACAAAGGTGGTAATACTGATACGCTTGAGCTGATAACCATAAATCCACAAAAAGAAACGATCACTATGACCAGCATTCCGCGTGATATCCTGATCAAGGTTGATACTGATGAAGGCGCGGATTATGTCAAATTGAACGCTGCTTATCAGATTGGCGGGGCTAAGCAGACTGTCAAACAGGTTAAAGAACTGCTAGGTGTACCAATTGATTACTACGCGCTCGTTAATATGGGGGTTTTGAAGAAGGTCGTTAACGCGGTTGGCGGGGTTGACGTCAATAACCCATTTGCCTTCGACTATGAAGGTCAGCATTTTGCTAAAGGCAAGCTGCATTTGAACGGTCACGACGCCTTGCAGTATTCGCGGATGCGTTATGATGATCCTAAAGGTGATTATGGCCGGCAAAATAGACAGCAGCAGGTTATGAAAAGCGTTATGAAGAAGTTCAAGAAATCCGGTTCCATTTCGGCAGCCAACAAGATTTTAGATGCCGTTAAGGATGGAGTTAAGACCAATATTCCAATTGACAACGTGGCAACCCTGTACACTAACTATCATGTCGCGCTTAAGAATATTAAGACTGAACATTTCCAAGGCTTGAATGCGACAATTGAGGGCGTCTCCTTCCAAATTGCCTCGCCTAAGGAAATCAACCGTGTTTCGAAGCTGATTCGCAATCAACTAGGTCTGAAGGCTAAAAAAGTCGTTAATAATGAAACCAAGATGTACAACCTGCAGACGACTTATGATGGTTACACTAATATCAACTTTGTCTTGCCAAATGGTGCTGCTTACAACACGCCAGGCAGTGGTACCAGCAATACGATCAGCTCGTCATCTAAAAAGTCCAGCTCGTCATTGAGTGATAGTTCCACGTATGGAACAACGACCAGTTCAGATACGACTTATGGTTCTTACTCAACTGACTATTCGACTGGTTATGGTACGGCTGGATACTAATATAGATATGAGAAAGCCTTGCCGCGGTTTTGCCATGGCGAGGCTTTTTAAATATATGTCCCGGGAAATAATCGGAATATCGGAAATAATCGTTTTATCTTGATGATAGAACCATTGTTATGAAACCTTTACTTCTAATCAAAATGCTCTAAACTGAAATATAAAAGGGCCGAGATGGGATAATCAACTTAGCATGAAAAATTGGGGATGATGGCTTTGCGACTCTTGGTAACTGGTGAGGCTGGCTTTATCGGCAGTCATTTTATTGATTATGAATTGGCAAACGATCAAAACGTTGAGATCGTTAATCTGGATGCTCTGACCTATGCTGGTAATACGGTCAATAATGCTCTGGCAGCTGGTAATGCTCGCTATCATTTCGTTCATGGCAGCATCAACAATTGGGAGTTGGTTGACTGGCTGCTCAAGGAATTTGAAATTGATCACATTGTCAACTTTGCGGCTGAATCGCACGTCGACCGTTCACTAAAGGATCCGGAGCTATTTACCAAAACCAATGTATTAGGAACGCAGGTGCTGCTGGACGCGGCTTATCAAGCCAACATTCAAAAGTTCATTCAAATATCGACTGATGAAGTCTATGGTACGATGCCGCCTGGTCAATCGGCCAAAGAAGACGATCCGTTGCATCCCAGTTCGCCATATGCTGCCAGCAAGGCTAGTGCCGACCTTCTGGCATTAGCAATGGTGCACACGTTTGGAATGCCAATCTGTATTACGCGCAGCACCAATAACTTTGGTCCCCGTCAGCATCATGAAAAACTATTGCCGATGCTGATTCAAAATGCATTGCGTAACCGGCCATTAATGCTGTATGGCCAAGGTACCGATATTCGCGATTGGTTGTACGTCAAAGACAACTGCGCGGCCATTGATTTGGTTTTGCGTCATGGTCAGCTGGGGCAGATCTTCAACATCGGTGCTCATCAAGAAAAGAGCAATAATGAGGTCACGGCACTGGTCCAGCCAGAATTAGGCTTTTCTGATCAACTGATTCATCACGTCACAGAGCGTCCGGGGCATGATCTGCGCTATTCGCTTGATACCACCCGGATTGAAAACCAGTTGCATTGGAAACGACAGACCGATTTTAAAAATGGTTTGAAAGAAACGATTGCCTGGTATCGCAAGCATCAACGCTGAACAAAAGATATTGTCCTTTAAGCAGCCGATGAATTAGCTGGTTGTTTGGAGGGCTTTTTATTTACCCGTGAAAAGTTCTAAAAGCATCTAAAAGGATATAAAAATATCAATTGATGGTGACATAATGCTAAATCCATTTAATACTTTGATTTCTAAACAATATTTTCAGTATTTGATATTAACTTCAAAATCTACAGTTCGATCATTCGTCATAGTTGGGCTGTTTTTATAATAGTAGAAAAAATTTAAAAATAGCGTCTGGATCGCTTACTAAAAAATTTTTTTGATGCCGATCCAGCAGGCACTGTTGCGTTTTACCCGGACTAAAATTCATGTCAAGTCTTGATATATCAACGTTTGGCAACTAAGATAGTCTTTGGCTGTTTTGGAAACGATGATAATTTTGATCATATTTCCAAATTTATTTTTGACGATTTTAGGGGCATATCAAACGATAAATCAGCCGGCAATTATACATTGAATGCAATGCAATATGCGGCTGACCAAAAATAAGAAATTGAGTTTTGCTCTGCTTTTGATCGCCTTAACGTACGATTATGAAATCTATTTTATAACCTTGATTTGAAATGACTGGTCAAGGCGCTACAACATATGGTGCGCAAAAAGTCAACCCTAACTAGATATTGTGTTTTGATTTGAAACTGGCTACTATAGATACTGTTCAAAAAAGGAGAGGATCATCATGAAGCTGCAGACGGAGAAAAATACCGGCCTCAAGAACTTGGCCGATTTGAAAGTTGTAAAACGCGACGGGACAAAAACGCCTTTTTATGCATATAAGCTTAACTTAGTATTTAAGGCCCTTGACGCGGATTGGGCAACTCAACAATCCGTCTGCAAGGCCTTAGAAGAAGCCTTTAGCGATCAGGAAAGTGCCACGACGGTTGAGATTGCCAACGCCTTTGTTGATGGGCTGCGTCAGGCGGGTCATGATGATCTGGCTACGCGCTACCTTGAATACCGTAAGCAAGATGAGGAAGCCTTTGCTGAAGCTACCAATCCGATGAACAAGCTGCATCAATTGTTTGGCCGCGATTCACATATCGTGCACGAAAATGCCAACAAGGACTCACGAGTCTTCAACACGCAGCGCGACCTGGAAGCTGGTGTGGTGAGTCGGGCACTGGGACTCAAAATGCTGCCAGGCATCGTTGCCAAGGCACATCTGCGCGGCGACATTCACTGGCACGATTTGGACTACTCTCCAGTTATGCCAGAAACCAACTGTTGTCTGATTGACTTTGACGAAATGTTCAAAAATGGCTTTAAGATTGGGAACGCGTGGGTTTCTTCACCACGCTCTATTCAAACGGCCACGGCTCAGATGTCGCAGATTATTGCTAACGTAGCTTCACTGCAATATGGTGGTTGCTCGGCCAACCGCATTGACCAGCTGTTGGAACCATACGCCCAGCTGAACTACGATAAGCACATGAAAGACGCTGAGGAATGGGTGGCACCAGACAAGCGCGAAGCCTACGCCAAGGCCAAGACCAAAAAAGACATCTATGACGCCATGCAGGCACTGGAATACGAAATCAACACGCTGTATTCCAGTCAAGGGCAAACGCCATTTACTACGATTAACTTTGGTCTGGGAACGTCATGGATCTGCCGTGAGATTCAAAAGGCCATCTTGCAGATTCGCATCAAGGGTCTGGGTAAGGAACACCGGACAGCGATCTTTCCTAAGCTGATCTTTACGCTCAAGCGCGGTTTGAACCTCAAGCCAGGCGATCCTAATTACGACATCAAACAATTGGCCCTGGAATGTTCAACCAAGCGGATGTATCCTGACCTTTTGATGTACGACAAGATCAAGGAGATCACCGGCTCATTTAAGACACCAATGGGCTGCCGTTCATTTTTGCAAGGATGGGAAGATGAAAACGGCAAAGAGGTCAACTCTGGTCGGATGAACCTGGGTGTCGTTACCGTCAACCTACCACGGATTGCATTGGAAGCTCATGGCGACAAGCAATTGTTCTGGCAGATCTTTGCTGAAAAGATGAATATTGCTAAGATTGCCCTGGACTACCGGATTAAACGGACCAAGGAAGCTAAGCCAGAAAACGCACCACTGCTCTACATGTATGGCGCATTTGGCAAGCGGCTGAAAAAAGACGACAGCGTTGATGAGGTCTTTAAAAACAGCCGGGCGACCGTTTCATTGGGCTACATCGGCTTGTATGAAGTCTGCTCAACGTTCTACGGTCCAAAGTGGGAACACAACAAAGAAGCGCATGACTTTGCGGTTTCAATCGTCAAGGAAATGCATGACCTGTGTGCCGAGTGGGAAAAAGAGGAAGGCTACCACTTCAGCGTCTACTCCACGCCAGCCGAGTCTTTGACAGACACGTTCTGCCGGGATGACGAAAAGAAGTTTGGTCTGGTTGAAGACGTTACTGATAAGGAATACTACACCAACAGTTTCCACTATGACGTTCGCAAGCACCCCACGCCATTTGAAAAGTTGACGTTTGAAGAAGATTTTCCTCAGTACGCAGCGGGCGGCTTCATTCACTACTGCGAATATCCCAACCTGCGTCAGAATCCTAAAGCGCTGGAAGCCGTTTGGGACTGGGCATACGATCATGTGGGCTACCTAGGCACCAACACTTCGATCGACCAATGTTTCAAGTGCGGCTTTAAAGGTGAGTTCAAGGCCACGGCGCGCGGTTTCAAGTGTCCACAATGCGGCAACACTGATCCCGCAACCTGTGACGTGGTTAAGCGGACTTGCGGCTACCTTGGCAATCCGCAGGCACGGCCAATGGTTCACGGTCGTCACGAAGAAATCATTCACCGGGCCAAGCACATGGATCCCGGCATGATCAAGACGGCCGCTGAATTTCAACGGAGCCGGCAGTTGGATGACAAGGCACATGCCAACATTACCGGCGATCAGATCTAAGTGACCACGTCTGCAAAATATTGCCGACTTAAAATGGCATCACATTAAGTATCGGCACTTCAATCAAAATTAAATAACTTGTGAATACCGCTAAGGGTCCGCATTCGGCTAGACCGAACGTTGGGCCCTTATTGCTTTAGAAAGGAAGATAATTATGCCAAAAGAACGTCCAATCAGACTCCCTAAGAATCCCAAACCTAAAGAATGGCTGGCCGCGGATCACTCGCTGCAATATATTGCTGACTACAAGCCGTTTAACTTTGTCGATGGTGAAGGAGTCCGTTGCAGTCTTTACGTCAGCGGCTGTCTGTTCAACTGTCCCGGCTGCTATAACAAAGCCGCGCAAAACTTTCACTATGGTCAGCCATATTCCCAGGAACTGGAAGATCAGATTATCGAAGACCTGGATCATGACTATGTCCAAGGTCTGACGCTGCTGGGCGGGGAACCGTTTTTGAATACTCAGGTTTGTTTAAAGATTATCAAGCGCGTGCGCAAGGAGTTTGGACACACCAAAGATATCTGGTCATGGTCTGGCTACACTTGGGAAGAACTGCAGCAGGAATCCTATGACAAGCTGGAGATGCTCAGTTTGATCGATATCCTGGTTGACGGGCGTTTCTTGGAAGGCCAAAAAGACTTGACGCTGCAGTTTCGAGGCAGTGCCAACCAGCGTATCATTGACGTGCAAAAATCATTGAAAGCCAATCAGGTTATTATTTGGGACAAGCTGGTTCACTAGAAAAGAGGCTATCATGACACTAAAAATTAACAATCTGCATGCCATTATCAAAGAAACCGGCGAAGAAATCTTAAAAGGCGTTGATCTAACGGTGCCAACTGGCGAGATTCATGCCATTATGGGTCCTAATGGCACGGGCAAGTCAACGCTGTCGGAAACGATCATGGGCTATCCGGCCTATGAGGTCACACAAGGCACGGTGGAGTTTGATGGCCAAGACGTCTTGAGCAGACCAGTCAATGAACGTGCCAGATTGGGAATGTTTTTGGGGATGCAGTATCCGGCTGAGATTCAAGGGGTCAACAATGCCGACTTTATCCGCACGGCAATTAATGCCCAGCGTCCCGAAAACGATCCGCTGCCGGTGATGCAATTTATCCAGCGCCTCCAAGAAAACATGGCTTTACTGGAAATGCCTGATGATATCACCGACCGTTACTTAAACGTGGGCTTTTCCGGCGGGGAGAAAAAACGTAATGAAGTGCTCCAGATGCTGATGCTGCAGCCAAAACTAGCAATTTTAGATGAGATCGACTCCGGGCTGGACATTGACGCGCTGCGAATCGTGGCCAAGGGGATCAATCATCTGCGCGGGCCTGAGTTTAGTGCCTTACTGATTACTCACTATGAGCGGCTGCTGGAATACGTTACGCCAGACAAGATTCACGTTATGGTGGATGGGCAGATCGTCAAGACGGCGGGACCAGAATTGGCTGACGAGTTGGAAGCAGATGGTTATGCTAAGTATGAGCAAATAAGAAGAAATGGCGTGAGCGAATGAATCAACAACTTTTAAGTCAAGTGATGGCCAGCTGCGTGAATGAACCAGACTGGCTGATGAAAAAACGACAATTGGCGGTTTTGCTTCAGAAGCGGTTCAAAAGTACGCCAGCCGCAGAAAAGATTATGACTGCCTGGCGGGGAAATCCCAGACTTGCCCAGCTCAACCAAGCAGCCGGTGGACAGGTAAATGCCGATCAAGCCCAAACCGTCGCCCAGAATACGGTTGGTTGCGTTAATCTGCCGTTGTTTAAGGCCGCCAACGAGTATCCGGAGCTGCTGCAGGAAAATCTGATGGAAAAGGCAATCGCCTGGCAGGACAGTCAGCTCAATGCCATGCACCTGGCCTTGTTGAATGGCGGGCGCTTTATCTATATTCCGGATGGCACGATTGTCAAAGAACCAATTGAACTGGCCGTTGACTGTCCATTGCCGAACTATCATAATCTGGTGATCGTCGGTGCTGGCGCGCAGGCAACCATTGTCGAGCACCAAATCGCCACGGGCAGGCAGCCGGCCTATTTTGGCACGGAACTGCTTTTAGGCGATGGCGCGCGGGTCGACTACTATCAGTCCAATCGTTTTGCGGCCGTGCGTAATCACCAGGCGGTCAGGGCATATCAAGCACAGCACTCAGTTTTGAATATGTATCTGGCTTTATTTGACGAGCATGATTTGACGACCGATTTTTATGCCAATCTGGATGGTCAAGGTGGCGAAGCTGAGATCAAAATGGTCACGATCGCCAGTGGCCAGCAGATTCAAGACGTCCAGACGCAGATTCTTAATCATGGTCCGCATACGATCGGCAATATCGTCCAAAATGGCGTGGCCAAGGACAAAGCCGTTTTGAACTTCCACGCGGTTGGTAAAACCGAGCGTGGAGCATATGGCGCCAACTCGCAGCAGCAGAGTCGCATTCTGACGCTGTCTGATGAGTGCAAGGGCGAGGCAGATCCCGTGCTGCTGATTGAAGAAAATGACGTTAATGCCGGACACGCGGCCAGTATCGGAAAGGTTGACGCGGATGATCTCTATTACTTGGAATCACGCGGCCTCAGTGAGCATGACGCGCAGGCATTGCTGACGCGGGGCTTTTTACTGCCGGTTTTAAATCAGTTCCCCGATCAAAAGCTGCGGGAAAATCTGGTTGACGAATTGGCGCATAGATTGGAGGAAAAGTATGAGTGACGAAGCGGGTCAACAGGCAGCAGACAAGGCGGCAATTCAAGAGTTCGCCAGTCAGCACTATCAATTTGGTTTTCACGATGATATCAAGCCGCTCTTCTCAACTGGGGTCGGACTGACGGAAGAAACGGTTCGGGAAATCTCGCGTCGCAAGCATGAGCCGGACTGGATGCTTCAGATTCGCCTGGATGCCTATCATCAATATCGGCAAATGAAGCTGCCGGCTTTTGGTCCGGATCTGAGTCAGCTGAATCTGGATCAGCTGCGCTATTTTCAACGGCCAACCGATCATGTGGCCCGTAGCTGGGATGACGTACCGCAAGCAATGAAAACGACTTTTGAAAAGATGGGCGTTCCCGAAGCTGAGCGGAAATATCTGGCGGGGGCCACGGCACAGTATGAATCAGAAGTCGTTTATGCCAATCTAAAGCGGGATCTTTCACGCCAAGGAATCATTTTTATGGATACGGATACGGCCGTCCAAAAGCATCCTGAGATTGTCAAAAAGTATTTCGCAACGCTGGTTCATCCAGCTGACAATATTTTCGCGGCTTTAAACACGGCAGTCTGGTCGGGCGGTACGTTTATCTATGTACCAAAAGGCGTGCATGCCGACGCGCCATTGCAGAGCTTTTTTAGAATCAATGCCGAAAACACAGGCCAGTTTGAGCGGACACTGATTGTAGTTGAGGACGGCGCGAGCGTTAATTATGTTGAGGGCTGCACGGCACCAGTCTATTCAGAAGACAGTCTGCATGCGGCCGTTGTGGAGGTGTTTGTCCATCCTAACGCCTTTTGCCGCTATACGACGATTCAAAACTGGTCCAGCAACGTCTACAGCCTGGAGACCAAGCGTGCTGAAGCTGAAGCGGGGGCCACGATGGAATGGGTTGACGGTAATCTGGGTTCCAAGGTAACGATGAAATATCCCAGCATTTATCTGCGGGGGCGTGAAGCTAAGGGAACCATGCTGTCGATTGCGTTTGCCAATGGTCCAATTGATCAGGATACTGGTGCGCGGATGATTCATCAAGCTCCTCACACGCACTCCACGATCATTTCCAAATCACTATGCCGGGCCGGCGGGATCTGTGACTATCGCGGTGAGGTCAAGATGGATGAAAACGCGCATGGCTCAAGCTCGCATGTTGAATGTGACACGATTATCATGGATGACGATTCGAGTTCGGATACGATTCCATATAATAAGGTAGCAATCGGCGATGTGGCGATGGAGCATGAGGCCAAGGTATCCAAAGTTTCTGAAGAAGAACTCTACTATTTAATGTCGCGTGGACTGAGCGAAGAAGAAGCAACTAAAATGATCGTCATGGGCTTTATTGAACCATTCACCAAGCAGTTGCCGATGGAATACGCGGTAGAGTTGAATCGCTTGATTGACTTTCAAATGGAAGGCTCGGTCGGTTAGGCTTCGCATATAAATGAAAAGCTAAAAAGATGTGTCGGTGGCAACAAAACGTGTAGCTCGTAAGGCAGTTTTGAATTATAAGCTGTTTGATGGAAAAATTACGGTGAATTGGCACCGAAAATACTGATAAAAGATTACAAAATTGTCACAAACAAGGTCGTAAATTCCTAAATTTTAGGATTTATGGCCTTTTTTTATGAAAAATAAAAAATTTTTTACTCTAAAATGTTACAAAATCGGAAATTTTTGGCTGTGATGAAAACATAGTCAAATAAGACCATAATAATGCGATTTATAACGAGTTTAGGTTAACCTAAACCGGCAAATGAAAGCGAATTACATTACACACTTTTACAGAATTCGCGATTTTTGAGATATTCCGGTAATTGCATGGTAAAGCTGAGGGGTTATAGTATTCATCGTTGATAAAGATAAAGAGCAAAAAACCTGAACTACAGATAAAAAAGGATGAATCTATTTTATGAAAATTTCAAAGAAAGCTGTTAAAATCTCTGCTGCCGTTGCTGGTGCCGTAGCTTTGGGTACGGTAGGCACGGCAATCACTGCCAATGCCGACACGGTTTACACGGTTCAGTCCGGCGACACGCTGTCTGGAATTTCCGCTAAGTTGGGTCATAACCTGGACTTTGTAGATCAATTGGCATCCAAGAACAACATCGCTAACAAGAACTTGATCTATGTTGGTCAAAAACTGGTTATCGCTGATGATGGCGAAGTATCTTCAGCAACTTCTGAACAAGCTGCTACGCTGCCAAGTGCTACGGCTGAAAACACGGCCACGGCAGAAGACACGACTGCTCAATCTGCAAGTGCTGCTGACTCTACGGCAGTTGACTCCAGTGCTGACCAAGCTGCCAGTGATGCCGTTGCTGCTCAGGCTGCTAGTGCCGCTGCTGCTTCTCAGGCGGCTGCATCCCAAGCCGCTGCCTCTCAAGCTGCCGCAGCTCAGGCACAAGCCGCTCAGCAACAAGCTGCTCAAGCACAGGCAACGTCTTACAACAACACTAATACGACGACTACCAGCACAACGACCACGACGAGTTCTTCCAGCTACACTTCAACGGTTTCTGGAGACGAAGCAACTGCTAAGGCTTGGATCGCTGCTCGTGAATCTGGCGGCAGCTACACGGCTCAAAACGGTCAATACTATGGTAAGTACCAACTGAGTTCTTCATACTTGAATGGTGACTATTCAGCCGCCAACCAAGAACAAGTTGCTGATAATTACGTTAAGAATCGTTATGGTTCTTGGACGAACGCACAACAATTCTGGCAGACTCATGGCTGGTACTAAAAATCAGCTTAATTTAATAAAATGAAAAGCAATGGCAATTTTTGAACATTGCTTTTTTTTGCATTGCCATTTTTTTGAATCAGCGCGTAAGCTGGGACGGTTTGATAAATTGGCGCAGCTGGCGTAAGCGACTGATTTGAGCTGCTAAAAGACGCGAAACCAATTTGAGATGGAGCGGGGTGCTGTTTTAGATCGGCAGGCTAGTTTAGACAGGCCAGTATTAGTTAGATAGACGGAACACGTGAATGGTTCGTCATGTTATAAGAAAGCTAAAGCAGCTGTGCGGGTGAGTTCTAGTAGTGCTAGAATAAAACGCAGATAATAATTGAGAAGAGGGATTTGTGATGACTGCAATCAACTGTCAACAAACACGAATTGAAACAACGCACCGGATTTTGAATGGCGACTTGAATGAGCATGGGACGCTGTTTGGTGGTCGCCTGCTGGAAGCAGTGGATGCGGAGGCTTCAGTCGCGGCAATGCGGGTTGCCAGAGCCACTTTAGTCACGGCAGCCATGGATCATGTTCAGTTTGTCAAGCCATTTCACTTGCAGGATGCCATGATTGTCAGGGCAGTGGTTACTGGACTGGGGCATCGGTCAGTTGAGGTATTCGTAAAGGTTTTGGGCGAGCACTTGATGACTGGCGAACGTTTTGTTGGCTTTACCTGCTTTTTGACCTATGTAGTGCCAGGAGCAGAGTCGGGGTTGGCCTACGATGAATTGATTGCTGATAACGATGAAACCAAATATCTGTTGGCAGGCTATCAGGATCGTCGTGCGCAGCGGGCCACGGTTCGTCAACAGGAGCGCGATTTGTTGGCTCATTTGAGTGGCAAATAGGCGGGCAGATTGATTTACTACGGTTTGGAAATTATTAAGATGCTGGCGGGGTTTATCGGTATCTCACAAAAAAATCAGATCTGAGATTATGATATTGTCATGCGATCGATTGTGATAATGGATTGTCAGCTTATTAGTGATGATAAATACCCCAGATGAAACTTTTATGCAGAAGAATTTGCATAAAATACCCAAAGAAAAACTGATTACCTACTTTTCGCAAAAATCAATGTATAAGTAGGTAAAAATCAAAAGTTTGGTGCGATTGAATATGCAGTTATCTATTATTAGCTAAAAACAGCGAATAGTAGATAGTTTTAGAACCCGCACCTAGATCAAGCCCGATTTTTTCACAAAATTAGTTGCTTAGCGGTGAAAAGATGGTCGCCGACTGAATTCACAGCAACTGGCAGTGGGGGATGTTCGTTCTGATCTGCTGATTCGTCAACCACCATCGATTAAAGTCATGGAATTTCCAGCTAGAAATAATTAAAATCTTGTTGAATGAAAAAGAGACATCCTGTTGTCCAAACAAGATGTTTCTTTTCTTTTATACTTAGAAGAATCCAGAATATGGCTTTTGGCAAACTGATTGATGCAGCCAATTAATAAGCGTAATGAAATCAAATACCGGTCGCTTGGCAGCTGCTTGAATGGCCGCGGCATATGGTGGCAAATCACTGCATTCCAATAAGATGGCCCCGACTTCGGGATGATTGGCAACTACCGCTTGCGCTTTTTGCATTAAGGCTTTAGTCAGCGCGCCATTATCAAGAACGGTTTGTCCATAGCGAATAGCGTGAAATTCGGGTAAGCTGCCAATGTCAACAAAAATCACATTACGGTCATCAGCGTTGACGTTATTCAACAGCTTTTGATCAGCACCATTAATATCAGCGACCAGTACGGCGATTTTTTGATTGGCTCGTAGGCTGAGTGAGATTAATGGCAATTGCGCAAGACTGGAAAGAATAACCGGAACGTGCACGCTGGCTTGAACCTGACGCTGAAAGTTGGCAAAGTAGCCGCACGCGCCGACGATTGCCTTAACACCTCTTGCTTCTAGATTTTTAGCCGCATTAACGATTACTTTGACGGCTGCTGGATCGTTTTCAAAGAGCTGTTCGATTTCAAGATCGATTACTTCATAGTCAACGGGAAAGTTGAAAGTCGTGGCATTGGCGACATTACCGGGAAGCTTGGGATAATTGAGATTAACTGCAATAATACCGATTGCGTTGCCAGCAATGGGACTGACGTTGGGCGAGACGGATTGATTCTGATTGTAAAAGCTAATGTAGCCGTATGGATCAGCCATGGTTCTGCTCCTTAAAGTTGCCATTTACCAAGTAGTCCAATAATTCTTCTTTATTAAGATGAGCGATGCCTAACTCATCCAGGGTGACGCCAGTTTGGTAAAAATCGGTGCCAACCATTGCTGATCCTAATGTGATGATGCTGTCGATTACTGGTGTTGCAACACCGAATTTCTTGCCCAATTCATGGTAAACGTGGCAACCGACAGGAATATCTTCAGTAACGTAGCGATCATGAATACTGAATGGACCGGTACCAAAGGCCATTGGAAACTGATCGTCAAACGGTGCCTCGGCCCCATCACCCATATATTCAGGTCCTAAAATATTTGAGCGTGAGAAGAAGGTCTTTTTTGGATAACGGGCAATGTCGACGCCAATTGTTTCGGCCAGTTGAATTTCTTCTTGGTAAAAGGCATATTGAACTTCAGAGACGGATTCCGTATAAACATGAGAGTAAATGGAAAAGTCGCTCTTATCATTACCACCAAAAACGCGTCCATAGTTTTCCATTACGGCAGCGCCCAGGATCGTGCCAGGGCAGTGCAGGGTCGGATTAACGTTGCTAAAGCCAATATCGAGCACCGTCTTGCCGCCAACTGGACCATCTCCAAATGTAATCGAATCAAAACAGCCGATGTGCTGCGTACTTTCCAGGAATTTTTCTTGATCAGTCGAAGGCAGAGCCGCTCCCCGCAAAGAGATTGCTCGGTAGCGGAAGAATACCCGTTTAGTGTCAATGCCGGCTTCTTTAACAATCCGCGTACCATACGGCGCACTTGACCAGCCGCCAATGATCACGTTGAGTTCGGGACGCTTTTCTCGCAACTGTTTGCGTAAACGTAGACTGCCAAAGTTGTCAGGGATGATATGGATGATTTGGCCATCTTCCAAGAGTGGCACCAGCTGTTCAAAGAAAGCGTTGTGGCCAACTGAAGGAACGGCGACCAAAATAATCTGTGCGCCGGCAACGACTTCTTTTAAATCATCAGAAACGAGATCGAACTTGGCAATGCCGCTGCGTTTAAAGTTATAGCGGTTATATTCAAATCCTTGAATCTCAATGCCGGTTTTGTCGATATCCTTTAACGACGTTTTGGCAAATTCTGGCAGATCAAACAATCGGACGTGGTTGCCAGCCAGCTTACAGTCGGCGGCGACAGAACGGCCAACCGCTCCAGCTCCTAAAACAGCAATCGTATATTTGGATAAGTTTTGTGCTACCATTTGAATTCCTCTTTTCTTAATAAACAAAAAAGCCCCTAGCAATGCACTCAGTCACTGCTAGGGGCGTATTGTACGCGTTACCACCCTAAATTCGATAAAGAATTACTCCTTTATCCTCAGCTGGTGCCTCCAAATAGGAGAGACCAGAACGGAATATCGACCGTTGACCGGAAACTGCTTACCATAAGCTCACAGCTTCTAAGACTCAGAAACCATCTTCATTAAGCATTTGCCAACGGTTTTCACCAACCACCGTCTCTCTAAAGGCATCCCCTTAATTACTCATCTCTTCGACGTCATTAATTAATTTTTCACGATTCTATAATGTTAAATTAATTATGTCAACGGAAATTTTGAAAAAACAGAAGCATAACTCAAGCTGCCAGCAAAAATGTGGGATTTGCTGTGGTGATATTTGGCAGTGAGCAAGCACGTTCAAAGAGGTCGTTCAAGCAAAAATTCAAGAAAAAACCATAATTTTGGGGCTGAAATCTTCAAAAATACAACTTTTTTATTACAAATTACGGCATCCCTAACTTTTTTAATGAAACATTTGTGAAAACAAGGCCAGTCGCCAATCAGGACGTTTTTACCACACATTGTTTAGAATCTTTGAAACCGGCTTACATTACGAAACATTACGAAAAAGGCTTATTTTGATATTTTTGATTAACCCACGTGTAACGTTGAACCTGTATAGTAGTCACCGTTGATAAACAAGCAAGACAAAAACAAACGAAAAAGGATGGATTTGACTAATTATGAAGTTTAACAAGAAAGCTATGAAGATTACCGCAGCCGTTGCTGGTGCCGTTGCATTGGGAACGGTAGGAGCAGCAACTACGGCCAACGCCGACACCACCTACACGGTACAAGCCGGCGACACGCTTTCCAGCATTTCATATAAGTTGGGTCACAACCTGGACTTTGTTGACCAACTTGCCCAAAACAACAACATCGCCGACAAGAATCTGATCTTTGTTGGTCAACAGCTGACGATCAAAGACGATGGTGAAGTTGTAGTCAGTGATCAAAATGGTCAACAGACTACGGTCGCTCAAGTTCAAACTCAGCCAGCTGCTCAAACGACTGCTGTTGCGCAATCAGCTGCCAGCCAGGCACCAGCAAGCACGCAATCAACGTACACTTCCGCTGTTGATGGTAGCGATGCCGCAGCCAAGGCCTGGATTGCTGCTCGTGAATCCGGTGGCAGCTACACGGCTCAAAATGGTCAATACTACGGTAAGTACCAACTGAGCTCATCTTACTTGAATGGCGACTACTCTGCCGCCAACCAGGAACGCGTGGCTGATAATTACGTTGCCAGCCGCTACGGTTCTTGGACGGCTGCTCAACAATTCTGGCAAAGCCACGGCTGGTACTAAAATCCAGCGGCATTTGCCTAATCATCCCTGATCATTTGATTTCGGCAGATTGCAAGAAATAACTTGAACGAATTTAATGACGTAAATTAAGCAGGAAGATCTCGATTGGTGTGCGCCAGT
>NZ_JABAFO010000015.1 GCF_012843675.1 Lactobacillus sp. MRS-253-APC-2B | reverse complement strand
GTACGGTAACACCATTAAAGACCTTGATGGGTTTTTCTGTCCACTTAAATGTTCAACTTAAATTTTACAATCTGCCTTATGCAAAAAAAAATTACTCAAAAATTCTGTGAATTCTATAATATGTGCATTAATTGTAAAAATTGTTTCGTGAAACCGTTTATTCGTAACGTTAAAAATTTCAAATTTTTTAGTTAGATTTAAAAAGAGGGGGTGCCGGAAATTTTAAATATAGGCGAGAATATTAGAGCCTTCCGTAGAAGCCTCGGTATAACTCAAGAAAAACTTGCTGAAGAAAGCGGTTTGTCTGTCAATTTCATCTCACGATTAGAGAGAACGAGTGATCAAAACGTCAGCATCAAAACGCTTAACAAGATTGCCCACGCCATGCAAATCTCAACTGCACAATTGGTCGAGGACAGTCAGCGTGACCGCGAAACCTCTCTTTCTGTTAATCAGTTGATCTACCAGTTAAAATCGATGGATCCACAGCAGGCTGACAAGGCAGCCTACGCGATTTTACAGTTGATTGACGCGATTAAAGATACACAATAAAAAGAGGCTGGAAATAAAGTCTCAAAACAGAAAAATGGCTGAAGATTGCGTGACTTAAAACGTTGATCTTCAGCCATTTCTATTATTAAAATTGTTTTATTTTGTCAGAAAAATTAGTTTTTTCCCAACCTCTTTTTCTGTTCTGTGATCAATTGCTAGTGCTATTGGCCGTAACCGCACCCGTTGCATAGTTGACTACGATATTGTTTTGGACGTTGGGAACGAACACATTGAACTCCAGACTGCCATCACTGGATTTGGCTTCAATGTGGGCACCAGATGGAACCAAATTGGCACCGTCATAAATATCGGTTACCCGATAGCGGACCTTTTTATTTTGATCCAGGGCCTTTCTAACCAGTCCCTCATAGTAATTTTGACCGGTCGATGTCTCACTGGCTGCTTCATTGGCCCAAGCTGTCTGCGTAGCGATGTTTTTAGCATTGGACTCGGAGGCATCAAAGCCTGAAATCCCCCCAACCAGCGCATAACCCAGCAGATGACCGCGATCATAGGCATGTGATGGTCCGTTGGTCAGATTGGTAGCCTGCAAAAAGCCCGCTGGTTTCCAACTGGTCGCGCCATTGCCTGTTTGATCACGACTACGATACTGGCGCGTAGTTCTGTTCAGCCATGCATCCCCACGCCAGGCTCGCCCACGACTGTCAGTATAGTTGACGGCATAGGGTGCACTGCTGACACCAGCATTCAGACTGGTCTGATTATTGTTGACAATGTAGGCACCATGGCCATTCCAAGTCAGACTGCCACCAAGCTGTTCTTTAACGCCCGCCGACAAAACGGAGGCTGCCTTGGTTTGACTGGGCGTGATCAGCGTACTGGAGCCCTGACGCTGATAGTTGCTGGAACTCGTGCTGCTCTTACCGATTAGACTGCTCAGTTTTTCTTTTGCTTGGCTAGCTAGCGTCGTTGAGCTGCTGGTAGAGCTGATGGTGGAGTTAGTCGAGCTCGTTTGCGTACCAGGCTTGATTAAGCTGCTTAGCGCAAACAAAATTACAAAGGCCGTTAGCCAATGCAGGATCCGCCGCGTTTTTTTCTTCATTTAGTTTTCCTTACCTATCGATTGATTGCTAGTATTGCAGTTTTTCGTTTTTAAAAGTTAATGGCATCTATAAAGCTTATTATAAAGCATATCTACGAGATTATCATAATACGTCAACAGAAACTGTTAACAGATTATGCTTGCATGAACCGGATAAATTTATCAGCGGTATTTTTTCGCTGCTGCTTGGTAACATGAGCATAAATATCTAACGTTGTCTGAATATTGGCATGGCCTAACCGGTCTTTTACATCATTAACTGGTACACCGGCGGCCAATAGCAAAGAACAATGAGTATGACGCAAGCCATGAATCGGGATAATCTTTAGTTTGTTTCTGGTTTGTATCTTTCTGAAAATTCTGTTTAACGTTACCTTAGATAAATATTTGTTGTTTCTACCTTGAAAAACTATTTGATTGCCGTTTATTGCGTTATAGCCTAGTGCAAGCAGCGCCTTACGTTGTTTTAATTGCCATTGTCTTATAATTGCCATTGTCTGACTATCCATTGAAATGACACGCATTGATTTTTTTGTTTTTGTTGTCTGAACAATGGTATGGCCGTTTTCGTTTCTTGAAACTGTTTTATTAATGCTAATGGTGTTGTTGCTGAAATCAATATCATTCCAGGTCAACGCTAAAAGTTCACCCTTACGCATACCAGAATAAGCAAGCAAGCGAAAAGCAGCATAATATTTTAAGTCGCATTCTTTCTTACAGCAGTCTAGGAATTGGCCTAATTCTTGCTTGGTATAGTATTTATCTTTAGCATCTGAAGACTTAGAACGCGGCATTATGACACGTTTAATTGGATTGCTGCTAACGAGTTCAAGGCGATAAGCATAATCGAACACTTGACCAGACCGCGAAACAAGCATCTTAATAAATTTAGGATAGTCTTTTGACCATTGATTAATTACTTTCTGACAAATAGCCGGCGTAATCTTATCCATGTAACGATTGCCTAATTCTGGTAAAATGTAATTATCGAATAATATTTTGATATTGTAGGCAGTTGACGGTTTAATATCTTGGTTATGCTGCTGAAACCATAAATCGTAAACATCTTTAAACGTGTAGCGTTTGGGACGCGGCTTTAATTGCCCGTTTTCAAACGCTTTTTTTGTATCCAGATAAGCAGACAAAGCAGAATCGAAATCTTTAAAACCCCGCTTTTGAATTGTCTTTGAATAGTCCTTGTTGGTATCTTGACCGCCATAAAAGCGAAAGCCGTATTTAGTGCCGTGCTTAGTTTCATATTCGTAAATTGGAATCTTATTCATGATTAGCCCCCCTATTTTGCTTTTAGGACAACGACACGCAAAAAAATAGGACGATACATGAATAAACTTTCGCCACAAGTGGAGAATTTACAAGTTTGTACGCTTGTACCAACAAGTAGCAGATATTGCACTTTCGACACTTTTGCCGAAAGCAGCCGAATCCAAAACTGGATTGGGCCACCTTAAAAATAAGGAAACCCAACAAGCGGCAGAGATGAACCAATCAACCCATAGTCAGAAAACATATACTTTGAAAGTATCTGTTTTGAAACCCAACAAGCGGCAGAGATGAACCAATCCAAAAATGGATCGGTTGGAGATGAGCTCAAAATTGAGCCCGTTAAAAGTTGGCCACAATTGGACAACTCAAAAGCCAAAACTGGATTTTGAACAACATTTACCAATACACAAAGGCCCTTTTTGCACTTACTAAAAAGTATTAGCTTTTAACGAATCGTTAAAAGCCTTATCTATCAGCAATCCTAACAACCGTAAAAACTTTAACGCTTGTTCAATTGGCTATTCGCTGCCTGGTTGATTGTGAACGTTGCTATCAGATAATCGCTTTTACATCATTATCTTTGATAGCAGCAAGGTTCTAACGTTTCGTTATAAGCCCCACACATCAAGCATGAAAGCCGTTTTTTTAGCTTATAGCATTTTGCTAGAAGCCCCATGTAATAGGGTTTCGAGGGTGTAAAAACATTTACGCCGTTCAACCACCTTTTTAAATGCTTTTGACGCATTTAGAAGATTGACGGAAGTTGAAATTCTGGGAGTTCAGATCCTAATTCATCGATAGAATTTTGAATCGATTTATATTTTTCTGCCATTTTGGCATTACTGTTTGATTTTGCATATAAGAAAATTGTCAGCAATTCAGTTACCGTGAACACAAAGTTATCGAATTCTTGGGGATCACTTATTTTAGACTGTAATTCTTCCAATTTTTTCTTTTTTTCGTTGGAAATCGTTTCAAAAAGAATTTTAGTCAGTCGCGAATATTGCGATGAAGATATATCATTCACAGTGTCAAGAGCAGATTTAACTACCTTATCAGTTCCTAGCAAATAAGAAATCGAAACATTACCAAGATCAGCGATCGCTTTTAATCTTTTTTTGTTTGGGCTGCCGCCATGTTCCCACCTTGAAACAGCACTTTTTGGTGCTGGAGGGTCAAACATTCTTCCAAATTCTTCTTGGGTTTTGCCTAACGATAGCCTAATTTTCTTTATACGATCACCTAATTCAACATTATAGGACAAACAAATCACACCTTACTAATTCAAAAAAGTTCAACGTATTTTATTGACTTAAGTATAGTTTAGGTTTTAATATTAGGTCAAGCGAGTTCAAAAAAGTTACGTTTTGAAACATCGCTATTTTTTTAATACGTTTGTTCAAAAAAGTTCAATTCTTGGGAGAAGGTGAAATTATGACGAATGCTTATTTTAACTACAAGCAGGCAATGGAATACTTGGGAATCAAGTCAAAAGCGACTTTTGGCAAGTACATCAAGCAAGGGCTGCCAACAATCAAGGTTGGCCGGTCAAAGCGAATCAGTAAGACCGCGATTGATAAGTTCATGGCAGAACATCAATCAAGCACGATCAAGGGGGACAAGTAACCATGATTGAAGAACAGTTAGATCAGAAACAGCAGCAGAATATCATGCTGCTAGTTGAAACAGCCGTTAATAATGGCGTTCAAAGGGCCTTACATCCCCGTTACGAGTGGATGAACAACAAGCAAATTTGCCAATGGTTAGCCATTAGCAAGACCACGCTTTATAAATGGCGAAAGTTGGGCCTGCCATATAGCAGCGTTGAGGGTATGAGCGTTTACAACAAGGCGCAAGTTAACGAATGGCTTTTAGCACACGGCAATAAGTAGAACAACGGACAACGACACGCAAAAGAGTAGGACAATCAATGATCACACAAATTAAAAACGATATGGCCGCCCTAATCGACACACAAGGCGAGCCAATGACAAAAACAGATGCTGCCTTTTGGTACGTATGTTTGAACGCGGTAACTTTTGCGGTCTTGGGACTGTATGGAGTAGCCGCAATTAATATTTGCGAATTATACCGGTACGGAAAACGCTGCTTTAACAATTAGGAGGCTACTTATGAATGTATTAATGGCGCTGGTTGGCTTGGGACTATATCTGTATATCGATAGCTTGGACGATTAACGAGGTGATTATATGGACACTGAAAAGATTATCAAGGCAGCCGGGAATGCTGAATTAGCAAAGAATTTTAGCGACCTGGTATTTTTAGGCAACGTAACAGAAGAACCCTACACAACAGATGAAATTGTCGCAGCTTATTCTGGATACTCTTTGCACGCGTTAAAGAATATGATCAGAAAACATAAAACACGACTTGAAAAGTTTGGACGATTAAACACTCACGAGGTGCGTTTAATCGGACGAGGACGACCGGTCAAAACATATCGATTAAATGAACCGCAAGCAACCGCATTAATAACCTATCTAGGGAATACAAAGCGAGTTCTTGACTTTAAAGACAATTTAGTTGCTGCCTTTTTCAAAATAAGAAACGAAAAGCTAGAGCAGATTAAAAACCGCGCTAGGTCAATACCAGAGCGCCGGACGCTTACAGATGCAATCCAGAATTGGCCTAATTGCAATCAATGGACGTATAAGACCATTACTGACTTGATATTGAAGAAAACAACAGGGATGAACGCAAAGCAGATTAAGAGCCGGCGAAACGTATCCAATGCAATGGACGGGCTAACACTGAAAGAACAGCAGACTTACAACGCAATTCAGAGTGTAGTAATTGGCCTGCTTGACTTGAAACAGTCATATCAGCAGATTAAGGCGCTGCTTAACTCAATGGATAGCAGCGGACTGTTAGAGGGCTGATACTAACCCCTTGTCGTGCCCGCTTGTGGGCATGGACAGATATCTGACTGTTAGAGGACTGATACTAACATCACCTATTGCTGATCAGAGCAAATTAAAAGGCGCTGCCATAACGACAACGCCGGAATCAAGCGAGGAAAAACCATGCAAAAAATATCTTTTAAGTTGTTAGATCTGTTAGAAACCAATATTAGCGATATTGATAACGCAAGCAAAATCCTATCAGATTATTTTGAAGAATTGACGGACACTGAGCCGGACTTATTGAAAGCTAAATTAGCAGACGTTTCACCGCTTATTGATTTAATGCTTAAAACTATCTATAACGCGGTTGATGCTGCCAACGATAAATTGCGAGTAATTGACGAGGCACAAAGTAATGAGCGATAAAACTGATTTTTGGGCTGAATACTTTAAACAGCCAAGCCCGGACAAAGAAACAATAGAGTTTAACAAACAGCTAGATAAAGGAATCCAGGAAATGTTTGACGATAGCAGGCTACTCGACAAAGAAACAATAGAATTCGACCAATGGTTAGAGAAAGAAATTCAGAAAAAGCTATTCAATACTGAAAGCGAGGACAACGAACATGAATGATTTAACAGTAATTACGATTGAACATCCAGAGAGCGGACGCAAGGCGCTTTTACTTACAGAGAGCGGACGCGAAAACAGTTTAATTGAAAATGGCATTACGGGCGCAAGAATCGAACAAAAAGCCATTGAGGATAAAACAGCTTTGTTCATCAACACACCGGACGATAAAACCGCGCTGCTAATTGGAGATGAAACGCTATTGAACGATTTAGAGGCATTTAAGAGTGCTAACACAAAGAAAATCCATTTAGCACTAGACGGCTTATCAGGCCAATTAAAGGCAGCAGTTCAACGTTTGATCGACATCTATTTAAATTAAGAGGTGATTATATGAGCCAATACCAAAACAAACGCATGACCAAAGATGAACGCCGGTTAATTGAGTTCCTGCCAAAAGGTAGCGAACGGCCGCGACCATTAAAAGAGTTGTCTAAATTGTTATATGGAGATGCTGAAAGCAACAACACACGCAAGACCAGGCGAATCATTAACAGCCTAGTGATCAATTATGAAATTCCAGTAGGATCAAAGCATAACCGGCCTAATGGCTACTTTTTGATCACTAACGAGGCAGAACGACAAATAGCACTTAAAACGTTAGATGCACAATCAGCAGACCTAATCAATCGAGCAGCACACTTACAGAAAGCGTCATTTTGGCGGTAATAGATGAACGGGCGCGACCACTTTAAGCCCTTTAATCTATGGAAAGAGAGAGGGACAAAATGGAATCAGAAAACATCAAGCGTTCAAATTGGGACGCTATATTACCCGCTAAAGTTCGTTATGATAGCCGGTTAAAAGGCGAGGCCAAAGTTCTATATAGTGAAATTCTTTTGTTATCAAGTCAAAAAGGATATTGCTATGCAACAGACAAATATTTAGCTGAATCTTACAGCAGCAGTCAGCGCAGTATTAACCGCCATATTGCAAGCCTTAAAAAATTTGGATATATCAAAATTGAAACCAAACGACAAGGAAAACGAATAACCGAACGGCATATATACCCGTTAGAATTGCCTAAAATGACAATTGCTGACAATGGCAAAGGTACAGCCAAAGTTGGCAATACCTTAGTAGGTATAGACAAAATTGGCAATAGGGGTATAGACAAAATTGGCGTAGTAAATGACTCTAACTCTAATGAATCTAATATTAATAAAGAGATAGAGAAAGAGGGTCAATCAACAAGTGATTGCCCTACCCCTTTTATTGAATTTAAAAATCTTTATTGGTACGAAAACAAGTTAGGCAGCTTAGACGGCAAACTTAAATTGCTACTGGATAAGTATTTAACATCTCTGCCAGTTAACGTTATTCAGTATGCAATCGACAAGGCAGCCAAAAAGGACAAACTTAAATCCAGTTATGGCTATCTGAATAAGGTTTTAGCTGACTATCAGACAAATAACATTCAAACACTGGACGACCTGGAACGGTTAAATGCTGAGCGCTATAAGCAAAACGGCATTAACGACCTAAACGAGTCTAGCAATGGCAAACAGCAGTCTGAAACCAAGTCAATCAGTGAATGGCAGAAAGAGCAGCAAGCTATCAGCCAACATGATATAGACGAGAATCGCAAATATGGCCTGCCTGAATGGTTTGACGCTAAAATGAGAGAATCAGAGCTTGCGACTGAAAAAGAACGAGAATCAAACAGCCTTGACGATACAAAGATCGAAAGCAAGCAACCGGACGACAAAGCCAACAATGACAATCAGCAAGACAAAACCAAAGTTAAGGACGGTCAGCCCGTAATTATACAAAAGACACCGGCTGAAAGACCTAAAATGACACAAAACGAACAGATCAACATAATTAATGGAATTGCTGCCTTGCAAAATGGTGAACGGCTAACCAAGTATCAGATTGAGTTGATTGAGCGGTTTGACAACAGCGAAAAGGATTTAGAGCTGCTGAGAGCATATAAACATCAAGCTGGTATCAAAGTTAGATAAGTGATGCACAACAGCATTCAATTAAACAGGCCTGAGAGTCCCGTATGATCATTTTAGGCAGAGAATGGATAAATTACCCTTAATGATTTATATATCTTTCATATCGTGATAACAGGATAAAAAGAGAGCATGAAACAGCCTGCTGAGAACATCCACTAACCTTATGGCAAACATATATTTGTTTTCACGTATCAAAACCCTATTTGCAATTTAATAGGTCTGAGAGTCCCGTATGAGCGTTTTAAGCCCTAAATGGATAATTACCCTATCAGAACATTATATTGATGAGATAGAGCAATCAGACCGCTAAAATCAAAAGAGAGGTAAAAAGACAATGCAAAAGAAAATTGAATATCCCGTTTTAGTCGAACAGATGCACGCTTATTTAATCAGCAGAGGCATCAACAACGTTAGCAAACTAACGCTATTTAATGAAATGGTCAAAGACGGCATGATAAACAAGAACGGTCAGCCAACTAAAAAGGCCATAGAAAATGGATTAATTGAGGCAGCAGACTATAACGACTTAAACCCAATTCAGCAGTTCAAAGCATACTATCCACAATTTAGCGCAGTACCTGATAAGTTCTTTCAGGTTGACGAGCAAAACAATGTATTAATTGGTTTTAAGGGTTTTGCATGGTACGCAAGCAGGTTAATCAATGACGAGAACGCAAGCATTCAAGAATTAAATGCTACAAAACAAATATTGGCACTCTATAAGCAACGCGGCTTAACAGATCAGAGCGAACAGCAAGCCAACAGCCTAATTGAATCAATTGATCGTTTAAGCAGTGCAAAGTAAGCCGCTATAATATACAGATTTTACACCGCTGAAAAAGCCTATCAGCATTATAGTTTGTAGCCGTGTTTTGAATGGAGATGAAAGTTTGGGAGTCCTTTTTGAGTTTGAGCCGGTCAATGAGAAAGAAACTAATTTACAAGTAAGAGAATTTTTTGATAAGGACGTTCAGAAACTACAAGACCTAGCAAACGAAACGCTACAAGGTATTATTAAATCACCTAGTTTTGACGGAATCGGCAGCGCTGATCATGCAACGAACAAAAGCGAGGAACATTATATTAGAGTTGTTGACGCAAAGAATGAGCTTGAAATTATAGCCAAAGCGATTAATAATTGCCCTGCCCTATCAAAAAAGATTTTGAATTTGCGTTTTGTTCAGGGCTTGCAACAATGGCAGATTAAGGAACAGCTATCGTTGAGCAGTAATAAGCAATATCAGAAATACCGGCGCAAGGCTTATTGTGATTTTGCTGATCAATACTCACGATATGGCAGAGATTTAAGAATAATGAACGATTAAAGGGAATGCACAACGGCATTCCTTTTTTGTTTGCCTTATATTGGCTTTCAGACGCAACGAAAAGTAGTAGCTGCTTATAGTTGATCGTTCATGATCGTTAAAAGAGGAAAGCTCAAAATTGAGCCTTGACCAATTTTAGGCTTACCTAGTTGACATAATTGGACAAAACGGCCCTTTTTACAAATTAGATGAAGACATCAAGACTTGGCAAAACGCCGCTTAAATGAGTTCAATATTAATTCGACAGTCGAGAAAATGGAGAGCCCAAAAATGGACTATCAAAAGCCCTGATCAGCTTATAGCAAAATGCTAAAAGCCTTATAGAACGGCAATCATAACGACCGTACCTTTAAGTACGCTGGTTGCGAACCTTAAAAAACCTAACATAGTCAGCGCCTAGAATTAGACAATATCAAGCAGCAAATGGCCGTTTTCAAGGGACGAATAACAGCTAACAGTTCCTCGCTATGTTTGAGCTTGCGAATGGTATTCCTAAAAAATAAATTGCTTTGGTCTAACAGCCTACACAAAATAAAAAGGCTGCTGCCTGATATGTAGGAATAGTAGCGCCATAAAAAGAGCAAAATAAAAGAGATGCTATAAAACATCTCTTGAAAGTCGTTCTATTCTTTTGAGTGCCGTTGTCTTTTGGTTAACAGAAAACGTCAACAGAACGCCAACAGATATTTGAGTTCGTATCAGTGATCACAAAATTAAGAATGCTGATATATCAACGATTGTAGACCATAGCAAACTATCAAATTAATAACTTAATTTTTCGTTTTTAAAGGCTTCCTTGACCATCTTACCCAAGAGTTTGGTACTTTCATTTAACGAAATCTGAGCCATTTTTTCATTGGTCTTGGTCAGTTCAGCACTGAGTAATGACTGATCTTCAATGTCAGCTGCCTTGGCGTCCATTTGCTCCTGCAGTTGGCGACAGGCAGCAACGACCGTCTGTTCAAAGGCTTCTTCCATCATTTCATAGCGCTGATAGTTTTGATCACCCAGCGCTGCAATCGTATGCGTCAGCCAATACATGTTCTGCAGATCAAAATCACCAGTCGTGTTCTTATAAGGAGCCGGCGTATCATCGATATTGGCATAAAACGGCACGACAGCATTAAACGTATTAGGTCCAAATGCCAGCCAGTGCACGCCGGCAATTGAGTCAGGCACGTGATTTCTGATCTGCAGCATATGGATCTCAAGATTTCGATTCAAGGCAATTGGACGATATTTCTGCCGCTCATTAACCGGACCATGACCATATGGATCATAATCGGTCTGTTGGAAATGCGAGCTCATCGCCTGCTTGACGTCTTCAATGGCTAATTTATGCTTGGGATGACAAACAAATGGCAGATCCTGATCAGTTGGCTGCTGCTCTGCTTCATCACTCAGCAGCCTTTGTACGTACCAGGCCCGTGGGTAATTGTAACGTGCATCGCTGGCCGTACGACTGCCAAAAATCTCGCGCAGATTCAGACCATGTTCTGGATTCAGATGATGCTGCTTGATAAAAGTTGGTAAATCAGCAGAATACATCGATGAGTCGCTTTCAAAATCATAATCGGCAATATTAAACTGATTTGGCGCAATTACATAAGCATCGTCAGGAATTTTCTGAGCTGCCCAGTGATGGCCGCCAATCGTCTCAAAATACCAGACTTCATCGTGATCGCTAAATGCAATTCCGTTTGATTCATAAGTACCGTATTGCTCCAGCAAATGGCCCAGCCGCTTGACGCCTTCACGTGCCGATTTGATATATGGCAATACCAAAACGACAAAATCTTCTTCACCAATTCCACTTTCGGTATTATAGGGATCGGCACCAAGCACGCGCGCATTGGTGGTTGCCGTTTCGGTTGCGGTCATGGCAACGTTGGCCGCATTAATGCCCCCAGCGGCAAAAACGCCCGCACTGTCGTCAGCATCCGGTACCGATGTATACTTAAGCGGATTATCGGGCAGCTCCAACGTAAATTTAGTCGTTTTGGATGCGTAGTGGAGTGGCTGGTCTTTAGGATCAACGACCACGAAGCGCTGCGGATCAAACGCATTGCCATAGTCTTCTTGCCGGCAGATCAAGGTTGAACCGTCAAGCGTGGCTGCCTTGCCTGCCAAAAAAGTCGTACAGGTATGTTTCATTGCAATCTCTTCCTTAAAAATATTGATTAATCAAAATTATAGCATAGCAATCCTGTCAAAAAGCGCCCGGCCGATTCGACCAGACGCTTTTTATCAATTATTTATGACGATTTAAATGATGCTCGTTTTCAAATTCCGTTTCTTCACTAGCTTCTGGTTCCTCATGCTTACGAACGCGCACGAAGTAGATGATTGACATGATTACCAAGAAGATCACCCCAACAGAAACCGAGATGCGCGTATCCGGATTGATAAACATAAAGGCCAGGATCAGCAGCAATGCCGCCGTAGCAAAGTAGTTGTAGAGCGGGAACAGTGGCATCTTGAATGGATGATTCTCCATCAGGTTGGGATTTTGTTTTCTAAAGTGCAGCTCAGAAATCAAAATAACGAACCATGGCACCATCCCCGGCAACACTGAGGCACTGTAGACGATGACAAACAGATTGGAAGCCGTTTTGCTCATCTGGGTCAGAATCGTGTTAAGCACAAAGCCAACCAGAATCCAGCCAGCAATCGTCAAAATCGCCACGTTTGGCACGACGCGCTTAGACAGCTTGGAGAAAAACGGAGAGACCTCATGATCAACCGACAGCTTAAACAGCATCCGGCTGGCACTGTAAATCCCCGAATTGGCCCCTGACATGGCGGCCGTCAAAACGACAAAGTTGATCAAACCGGCTGCCCCAGTGATTCCGACTTTTTCAAAAGTTTCCACAAATGGCGAGCCCACTGCACTCAATTGATTCCAAGGATAAATCGAAACGATTACGAAAATAGCTCCGATATAGAAAATCAGAATCCGCCAGATTACGGACTTGACTGACTTAACAATGGCTTTTTGTGGCGAGGCCGTCTCACCAGCCGCAATCCCTAACAGCTCAATCCCTTGATATGAACCGGCAATCACAGCCAAAGAGAAGAAGAAGCCTTTCCAGCCGTTCGGGAAAAAGCCGCCATGCGACCACAGATTGGAAATGCCGACTGGATGCCAGTTATTGCCCAGACCAAAGACGATTACCATTAAACCAACGACGATCATCAAAATAATCGTTACGACCTTGATCATGGCAAACCAGAATTCCAATGAGCCATATGCCTTAGCCGAAACCAGGTTGGCCAGCGTCAAGATGACAATTAAAATGATCCCCGAGATCCAGTCTGGTAAGTTGGGCCACCAGTAGTTCAGATACTGCGACATGGCAATCACGTCAGAGATCCCAACGATGATAAACTGAAAGACGTTGCTCCACTTAACCAAATAGCCTGATAGTGGATTGATGTATTTGGTACCGTAATCGGCAAACGAACCCGTTCCCGGATTTAGATAGATCATTTCCCCCAAGGCCCGCATCATGGCATACAAAACCAGACCAACCAGGGCATAGGCCAACAATACCGATGGCCCAGCCCATTTGATGGTTGAAGTAGCCCCCATAAACAGACCACTACCAATCGTTCCACCGATGGCTATCATTTCCATCTGCCCCGTCGTCATTGAACGTCGCAGATGACCGCTGTTCTGCTGTTCCATAGAAAAAACTCCTTTATTTTCAGCCAAACAAAAAGCCGATCGAATCCACCCATCTCAATCCCACTTAAGACTTTCTGTAAGTGGTTGAGCGGATTCGATCAGCTGTTAACTGCTTTATTGATATCCAGATTGAAGAACTCAACCACTTTAGATTGTTGTGGTTGAGGTGGAGGTTAGCTGAATCATGTGCATCTTTAATTGTCGAATTAGCATCTCAGCTACCTCCTTAAAACTTAGTATGCTATTAGAATAGCATTAGAAAATGATTTATGCAACTAATTTTATTAAAATTGCCAAAAATCAGTGACGAATCTGGCCATTGCCAATAATCTGATACTTAATCGTCGTCAACTGATCCAATCCCATTGGGCCTCTGGCATGCAGTTTTTGCGTACTGATACCGATCTCAGCGCCAAAGCCAAACTGACCACCGTCCGTAAAGCGCGTAGATGCATTGACATAAACACAGGCCGAATTAATCTGGTTTAAGAAGGCCTGCCCCCGCTCTAAGTCATCGGTAATGATGGCTTCGGAATGGTGAGTGCTGTGCGCATTGATATGCTTAACCGCGTCATCAAATGAATCTACGACCTTGACTGCCATAATCAGATCATTGTATTCGGTATCCCAGTCTTCTTTGGTAGCTGGCTGCATGTCAGAAACAATCGCGCAGGCCCGCTCATCGCCACGCAACTGAACGCCATGTGCCTGCAGACTCTTGGCTAATACCGGCAGATAGGCATCAGCAACGTCTTGGTGAATCAATAGTTTTTCGGCCGCATTGCAGACAGATGGCCGCTGGACCTTGGCATTAACCACGATTGCCTGGGCCATTTCCAGCCGCGCATCCTTGTCAACGTAGATATGGCAGTTGCCCGCCCCGGTTTCGATCACCGGTACCGTTGCCGTCTTGACCACGCGTTGAATCAAGCCACGACCACCACGCGGAATCAAGACGTCTAAGTAGTCGTTTAGATGCATCAGCTCACCGGCCGTCTCATGACTGGTATCAGTGATTAATTGGACGCTGTCTTTAGGCAGGTCTTGATCTTCCAGTGACTGCCGCAAAATGTTGGCCAAAGCGGCATTGGTGTGCAGGGCCTCCTTGCCACCACGCAAAATCACGGCATTGCCGCTCTTAAAAGTCAGCGCGGCTGCATCAACCGTAACGTTTGGTCGCGCCTCAAAAATAATGCCAATTACACCCAGTGGCACGCGCTTTTGCAAGATCTGCAGACCATCTGCCGTGTACCAGCCCTTATCGATTCTAGCAATCGGATCCGGCAGCTGGGCAACCGTCTTTAAGCCATTGGCCATATCATCAATACGGCTTTCATTGATCAACAGCCGGTCGGTAAACTTCTTTGGCATGGCGACGGCATTTTCCATATCGATCCGATTGGCCGCAATAATCTTGTCTTTGTTGTTCAGCAATGCTTGGGCCATCTGCAAAAGGGCCTGGTTCTTGGTGGCTGTGTCCAAGAGCATCAGTTTTTGTTCGGCTGCCTGGGCCCGCTGCCCCATTTTAATCAAAGTCGCGTTCATTTAAAATTCCTCCTTGTTGGCTGATAATGGCTTGATCGTGTTGCGGCCAAAGTGCGTACCAATTGGTTCACCATTGACCACCTTTAAGATGATGCGTGGATCTTGACCGTTGCAAAGCACCATTTGCCGATCCGCGTCTAAAATGGTCTCAGCTGCTCTAAGCTTGGTAACCATGCCGCCAGTCCCAAAACGCGTCGATGAACCTGTGGCACTCAGCCTGATTTCTGGTGTCAATTCAGTCACATTGTCAATCAAGCGGGCATCGTCATTTTTATGCGGATCCTTGTCAAACAAACCATCGATATCGGACAAAACAATCAAGAGATCCGCACCAATCCGTGTTGCCACCAGTGCCGACAATTCATCGTTGTCACTAAAAGTTGTGTGGTGATCCAATTCGTCAACACTGACAGGGTCATTTTCATTAATGATGGGCACGATTTTTTGCTGCAGCAGTGCCTCAATCGTATTCAACACATTGGTACGGTTGAGCGGATACTCCAGATTGTCGCGCGTCAGCAATAACTGTGCAATACGGGTCTGATAGTCCAAAAAGCGCTGTGAATAGATGCGCATCAATTCAACCTGTCCCAGTGATGCTAATGCCTGCTGCTCGGCAATGGCTGATGGCCGCTTGGTTTTGTTTAAGCTGGCCAAACCTGCCCCCATGGCCCCCGAAGATACCAAGACCACCTGATAGCCAGCGTTGTTTAGTGCCGACAGTGAATAAGCCAAGCGATCAATTGAAGGCAGATTGATGCGACCGTTTTTCATTACCAGACTGCTGGTCCCCACCTTGACAACCAGCCGGCGAATCGTTTTTGCTCCCATATTTTCACCTCATTATGAATAAGACAAAAAGCACGCCCTTAATCGAGACACCAGTGACGGCGGTACCATTCTCGTTTAAAGACGTGCTTTACCCTTTTAAAAGATTATTTTCGATGTAGCTATTCGCGACAGGGCTTCGGATACTAGCTCGCCTTTTCAGCTGCTGGCGATTCTCTGAACGATCCTTAATTGATTCGCGACGATATTGATTGAACTATAAAATGTTTTTTAAAAAAAGTCAAGCTGACAGCTTAGTAAATTGCCGAGTGCACGACCCGCTCGATGTCGTCTACGATCTGTTCTGGCGTTAGATGATACCATTCGTACAGCACCTCTAGCGGCACGTTATCGGCAAACTCGCGGGGTGCACCAAAGTTTAAGACCTTCATGTTGGTTGGTCCATAGTAGCGATCGATCGTTTCGCCAAAGCCACCGCTCAAATTGCCATCCTCAATCGTAACGACGATATCATGATCTTCTTGCAGATAGTGCAGATCGCGCTGATCAATGCTGGTAACGGACTTGGGGTTGATCAAGGTAGCATCGATATTAAGCTTTTCCTTTAGCTGACGGCAAACTTCTTCACCCAGCTTCCAAAAACCGCCCACGGCCATGATGGCAACCTCGCTGCCGTGGTGCGCAATATCGTAGTCGATTGCCGCATAGTTATCCTGCGTTGGCGTGCCATGCAAAAGCTCATGTTCCGGCTGACGAATAACAACCGGCGTATCGTTTTGCTTTAGTGCCCAACGCAGCATTGAGATCATTTCCTCAACATTGGTTGGCGCCAGGTATTCGATATTTGGCAGACTGCTAATGTAGGAAATATCAAACGTACCCTGATGCGTAGCCGAACCTGATGAGATCGTGCCACCACGAACGATCATGACGATTGGGTAGTCGTTTAAGGCTACGTCATGTACTAATTGATCATAGGCCCGCTGCAAGAACGTACTGCTTTCAAACAGCACTGGCCGCGCCCCGCCAGCTGCCATGGCAACAGCAGTCGTTACGGAATCTGGTTCGGCAATGCCCACGTCAAAATAGCGATCAGCATGCGCAGACTTAAAACGTTCCAGATCAAACATACCTGGAATAGCAGCATTAATGGCAACAACCGGCTTACCGGACTCAACTTGAGCATTGAGCTCATCAATCACCGCCGCACTATAGCTTTCTTTTGGCGACTGGTGCTTGCTTTTTCCCGTTTCAAGATCGAATGGTGCGCGCCAGTGGTATTCTTTTTGGTTATCAATGGCTGGCTGATAGCCCTTGCCTTTTTGCGTATTAACGTGCAAGACGATTGGGTGATCGATATTTTTAACCTCTTTAAAGACGTCAATCATCGCCTGAAGATCGTTACCATCAGCTACGTAGCGATAGTCTAATCCCATGAACTTAAAGATGTTGTTTGCTGACTGGCCCTGGGTATCACGCAGCTCTTTGAGGCCCTGGTACAGACCACCTTGATCCTCGTCAATCGACATTTGATTGTCATTAACCAAAATGATCAGATTACTCTTAAGCTTGGCTGCATTATTCAAACCTTCAAACGCCAGCCCGCCAGACAGTGAACCATCGCCAATTACAGCCATGACGTTTTCGTGACTATTGGGATTTACGAGATCGCGAGCCTGGGCCATTCCAACTGCCAGTGCAATTGACGTGGAAGTATGACCAACTTTAAAGAAATCATGTGGACTTTCGCTCGGATCAGTGTAGCCGCTGACGTCTTCATAATGATCTGGATCCAAAAATCCCAGCTTGCGACCCGTGAGCATCTTATGTGCATAGCATTGGTGCGACACGTCCCAGATCACTTTATCGTGTGGGGAGTCGAATACATAATGAAATGCAATCGTCAGCTCCATGACGCCAAGATTGGGACCGACATGCCCACCGACTGCACTGTCGCGTTCAAGTACCAGCTGCCGCATTTCTTTAGCCAGTTCCTTGAGCTGATCCAGGTTCATCGGTTTGATGTCTTGGGGCTCATCGACCTCATTCAGCAGGAAATCCGGATGTTGATTCATTTCTTCCACCTCTCAAATTGTAAACAAACTTCCTAGCTGTATATTCTACACCACTTTAACGAATAAAGAAAACGGTTGATAAAACCTTTAATTTGACGGTTGAGCAAAAGATCCGTAACATTAAATAAATATAGGATTATTCCTAAATTGGGGGAAAGAAATTTGTCAAATCAAGCCATTGAAAAACTATCACCTTTTAAAGAATTGACTGATGAGCAGGCTGAACTGGTTGATGATGTCATCGATTTTGCCAGGAAACATCTCGAACAGGATCATCCCGCCGTCTATACGATTCTGGGTGATGCCGGCACCGGAAAAAGCGTCGTCTTGTCACAGCTGTTTGCTGGAATTCAAAAAGCAGCGCGAATTCAAGCCGACAGTCCTTTTTATGGCACGCATAATTATTTTTTAGTCAATCATCCCGAGGTCTTAAAGGTCTACAAACAGATTACTGGACCGATCAAGACCTTGTTAAAAAAAGACTATCAGCGGCCGACCACGTTTATCAATCAGCTGGATAAGCGCGATGAAACTTCCGATATCGTTGTAATCGATGAGGCCCATCTATTGTTGAGCAAGCCAGATCACTACAACAATTTTTATCATGAGAATCAGCTGGTGGAGATCATCAAACGCGCCAAAGTCGTAATTTTGGTCTTTGATCCCTACCAAGTGCTGCGCATGAAGAGCTTTTGGACGCTGGATCGCTTAAATGAGCTGGTTGCCCCTTATCCACACCAAAGCTATCGGCTCAAGCACCAGTTTCGGATGACGGCTTCTGATGAATTGATCGACTGGTTCAATAATCTGACTGATGGTCAAATCAAGCCACTACCCAAAAACGCCCGTGAGCATTACGACTTCCGAATTTTTGACGATGCCGAACTGATGCGCCAGACCATCGTCAAGCGCAATCAAGAAGTTGGTCTTTCACGCATTCTTTCCACATCCGGCTACCCTTCCACGCTTGATGGCGGCAAGCACTATATCACCGAGGGCCGCTTTAAGATGCCATGGGATCAGTATAATTTTACTGCCACGCCCTGGGCTGAATTGCCAGAAACAATTGACGAGGTCGGATCGATTTACACTTGTCAGGGATTTGACCTCAACTATGCCGGGATCATCATTGGACCGGTAATCAGTCAAAAACCAGACACCAATCAGCTGCAGGTCAATCTGGATCGTTTTACCGATACCGAAGCCTTTAAAAAACGCGCTGACCTGACCGATCCTGATCAGATCATCTATTATGAAAAGCGCATGATTCTCAATGCCCTAAACGTAATCTTAAAACGGGGCGTCAAAGGAACCTATCTATACGCCCATGACCCGTTGCTACGCAAGACGCTGGTCATGTTAGATCAACAATTAAATGCGGAATAATCATAGAAAGAAGGTGACTCCATGGCCCCCAAAAAACTGCACCTCAACAGCCGCTTATTAGGCATTTTGGCCGGTATTTTAGCAGTTATCGTCTTGATTAAGGTCGGTTTTGACTATTGGCCAGAAATCAAGCTCTTAATGCACCCAACCCATCAGCACCGCGTTATGTTAACCAAGATGATTCGCGATCACGGCGCCAAGGACTTTTTGCTGTTGACGCTGGTGATTGCCCTGTTCAATGCGATCCCTGGCATGTCGATTGCGGCGGTCTGCATTCTGGCGGGAGCCTGCTATGGACCATGGATCGGCCTTTTAATCAGTTGGAGCGGCAACATCTTAGGCAATCTGGCTGTTGCTTCTTTATTTGGTCATATGCATCTATCGCAAAAATTCAAGAAGCATCAACTGTTGCAAAGACTGCTTAATCAACCACATCCACGGCTGGGCCTAATCATTGGTTATATGATCCCTGCGATTCCCAATGCGTTAGTAAACTATTCGGGCATCCGATTGAAAATCTCATTAACGCAGATGCTGCCTTTGATCGCACTAGGAATGCTGCCATGCTCATTTATCTATGCATTTGGTGGCAATGCCATCTTAAGTGAGAATCTCAGCCAGCTGCTGATCTTTGCCGGTTTAATCCTAATTTTGGCAATTGTTTCAATTATTGCCCATCGTCATCGCCAGCATATCAGCTATCAATCGAAGACCAAAGAGCTAAGCGAATAAACACGGAAATGCGACCCAGCGTCCATTCCCGCTTTCTTTTTGCCAAATTATCTTAAATTAAGGAGTTTTTTATGAGTTCGCAATCAAAACGGACCATCTGGATTTTGTTGGTCTGTCAGTTTCTAATCTGTCTTGGCATGAGTCTGATCTTCCCCGTCATGCCATTTATCAAAAAAGAGTATAATTTTTCGGCCTTTGAAATGGGATTGATGTCTTCGTTATTTGCCTTGGTCCAATTCATCGGCTCCCCCATCGTCGGACGCATCTCTGATAAAATCGGTCGTAAGCCGCTGATTGTCTGGGGACTATTGATTTTCGGCCTGGCCGAGTTTGTTTTTGCCATGGCTGGTCACCTTTTCTGGTTCAATCTTTCACGGGCCTTTGACGGACTGTCGGCAGCCATGGTCGTGCCGACTTCAATGGCACTGGCTGCCGATCTGACCTCACTGAAAGACCGGGCTAAGGTAATCGGCTGGCTGTCGGCCTCCTTTAGCGGTGGATTGATTCTGGGACCGGGGCTGGGCGGTATTTTAGCCAACTTCGGCTATAAGGTGCCATTTGGGGTTGCCGGCATCCTCGGACTGATCAGTACTCTGGTGGCCTGGTTTTTGCTGCCAAACGACCAAAATGAAGAATTCAAGTCCCATACCGAAGACGTTCAAAAAGAGCTGCAGGACAGCACTTGGACACAGGTTAAGTCACTGCTCAGTCCGGCAATGACGACCGCGTTTCTGATGATTTTTGTCGCAGCGTTTGGCTTGGCTGGTTTTGAAAGCATCTACAGCCTTTATGTCAATGAGGTTCACCAATTCGGTCTGGGCGCGATTGCCACCGTTCTGACGCTAAACGGGATCATCTCTTTGATTCTGCAGGTCTTTTTCTTTGAACGCATGGTACTCTGGCTAGGCGAGGTCAAGCTGGTCCGCTGGGCATTTTTGCTCAGTGCTATCGGAACGGTCGTCGTCATTTACGATCACTCCCATTGGCAGATCATCATCGCCACCCTGGTCGTCTTTGAAGCCTTTGATTTACTGCGGCCGGCAATTACGACACTTTTAACCAAAATGAGCGAGCAGAATCAAGGCCTTTTAAACGGCATCAACATGTCGCTGACCAGCGTCGGCAACATCATCGGACCCTTGATCTCAGGGGCGCTTTTGGACATCAACTATCAATATCCATACTGGGTCGTGGTTATCTTCTTGGCCGTTGCCTATATGATCACCTTTGCCCTAAGCCGTATGATTGCCCGGCATCAATTAAGTTAGTAAAAGGGGCTGAAAATAAAGTCTCAAAACAAAAATGGCTGAAGATTGCGTTACTTAGAACGTTGATCTTCGGCCATTTCTATTATTAAAATTATTTTATTTACGCCCATTAAAGATATTTTGCCAATCATAGGTCACGTTTAATTGGGCGGCCAGTCGCACTGCGTAACCATGATTTGCATCAACTGCTTTGATGGCTGCATCCAACGCCTTAACATTATCGGTCACGATGCCGTCAACGCCCAGCAAGGCCGCCTGCTGCATCGTTTTTTGATCGTCAACCGTCCAGACGCAGATTGGCTGATGATTAAAGTTAAACCAAGCAATCAGCATTGGACTAAGCATTGAATGCTCCACGTTCCAGCCCAGGTTTTGCCTCGGCCAACCCAAAGCATAAGGCTGAATCGCCATCAGCTTGAGGCGTGGATTCAGGCGATGCAGCTTTTGGGCCGCGTTTAGATCCATCGTGTGCAGCCAGGCATGATTGGCTTGCAGCCGTTTGCCATAGCGTTGACTAAAATGCAGCAGCATCTCGGATGAGTCATTGGGGGTAGTCTTAATTTCAACCAGCAGTTTTTGATGCTGCTGCTGAGCAAAGCTTAAATATTGATCCAAACTAACCAGCTGGGCCTGTTGCCCATTTTCTTTGGCCACCAAATTTTGTAGCTGTTTTAAAATCAACTGGTGCGGCTTGCGATTGACGCCGGTCAACTGATGCAGATTTTCATCATGTACAACCACAAATTTTTGATCGGCAGTTTCGTGAACGTCAATTTCAATATAATCCGGATGCAGACGCTGCGTTTTTCGGGCAGCCGGCAATGTATTTTGAACCCCATCTGCTTGCGTAACGCCCCGATGAGAAATAACCAAGGGGCGATGCCAGGTCATCGGAAGACTCATGATACTGGTTAAAACAACTAAAGCTCCAATCGTCATCCAAATAACCGCTTGACACCAACGAATTTTTAAGGGCGTGCTTAATTCACCCGCTTTTTTGATCGGCAGTTGCCATAACACCAGACTGACGATTGCACCTGCCAACAGCCAAAAGCCTGCCAAAAGCATTAGGGAACGAAAGGCAATTGCGACTCCCCAGACCCATTTCCCGGGAAATTTTTTTAATTCCATTAAAATCAGCAATAAAAAGTGATTGATGCTCCAGCCCAGCAGACTAAAAATCAGCAAACTAAAAAATAGGCCTGCCATACTCTTAAAATTGCATTTTGCGACTTTGTTTTCCCGCCAGACTGACTGAAAGGAAATTTGATTGGCTGCCATAGCAATTAAACTGCGCATGGTCAGCAGACCGGCCAGCACGATCAGCAGATAAAGCATTCCGGCCAAAATCAGCAACCAGGTCTTACGCGTCAAAAAATCCAGCATTAGCCCTGGATAATTTGGATTTCCCCAGCGCAGCGCACAAAATAGTCCCTGGCCAAGTGGCATCAGCCATAAAAAATCAAGCAGCACCAGCATCGTCCAGTCGGGCCGCAGCCAAAATGATATTCGATCAAACAGCATTGATAACGAAAAACGACGCTGCCTGATCAACATGATCCCGCGAATTGCAATTCCCCAGATGATGCCAATCCAAACAAGCCATAGATACAGACAGCCAATTCCAGCAATCAAAACGATCGGATGGCTCATCAACAACTCTTTAGCCGTCATTTTAGACACCAATGGCACCTGGCCTTGCTTCATCAACAAGGTCAGTATGGTTTTAAATAAAGGACCAGCGATAATCTGATCAACCAGCACGATTGCCAGTAGAAAACTGCCATAATCCAGCCAATGACGTCTATATTCCATCATGATGGCTTTGTTTTTTTTCATTATCAATTCTCCTCAATTAAGTTCCTAACCATCTTAACCCAGGATGGGGCAAAGTAAAAGGACTCGCTCGCCAGCCGAGTGAGTCCTTGCTTAATTATTGATTAGTCTTATTTATCAGCTTTTAAGCCGCGTTTTTGAGCACTGGCATAAAAGATCCAGGCAACCAGGCCAAAGAAGATTGGTCCAAATACCGTCCAGAATGCCGTTTGATAGTCATGCTCCAAGATTGGCTGCAGGCAGGTAAAGACGATCCCGACTGCTACCACCAGCCAAACAATGGCGGAAACCCAGTTGGCCGAACGCTGCGTCTTAAAGAATACAAATGGCCGATCCAGGTCCTTGATCTTCTTAAAGAACGGAAAGGCCCCAACCAAGAACAGATATGGTGCCGAAGTGGCCACATTGGACATATCAGTCAAGATCAAGTAGAACTGTTGGGCTGCTGAACCACCGAAACTGACGGCAAAGATGATTACACAGATGACGATCGCCTGCATCCACATGGCAAAAGCCGGCATATCGTGTTTGTTAAGCTTGGTCATCTTGGCTGGCCACAGATGCGGATCAGAACCCATGATAAATGATTTGATCGGCGAATAGACCATCACAAAAAACGAGCCAATGTAGGCCAGCCACATCGAAAGGCCGGTAAACCGCGTTAAAATATTACCCAGCAGAACTGATGCAGCATGTGACAAGCCCAATGAGCTCCCCAAAACCAGACCTACGTTGTTCATCAGCGCATAAGAGATGTTACCCAGGTTAACATTTTTCTTACCCAGCACGCTTTGCCAGTTGGTGGACATCCCCCACATAAAGATCATCAAGGCATACAGAACCGTAATCACGATCATACCAATCATCAAAGCCTTCGGAAACGTTTTTTCCGGCTGGTCAACCGAATCCATTACGCCCCCCATTGATTCCATCCCGCCATAGGCAAAGACTGCATAGACCATAAACGAAACAACCGCAACGCCGGATTGGAACTGTGGATTTGGCGAGGCGACAAACGAGTGAATCCCCTGAATTGGCTGCATCATAGCGCCATGATTGCAGATCCAGATAATCAGACTGGCCACAATGAAGACGCCGCTTAAAATCATGACAAACGTTCCACCAACGGCCCCTACCTTGGCAATCTTGTCAATTCCGCGACTACCCATGTAGGTAACAAAGATAATCCATAAAATTGCCAAAATTCCGACAAATTGCGTCGAGGTCAGGCCAAAGAACGCCCAGCTCTGTGTTTTGTCCGAGCCAAAGAACAATGCCGACATTGGAATCCAAACCTTGGCAGCCGTTGAAACCATCCAGACGACCCATGAACAAAGCCAGATGAAAGTTCCGATAAAGGCCATCTTTTCACCGATTGAAACCTTCAGCCATGAATAGATGCCCCCTTTGGCACTTTTTAATGCTGAACCGTATTCGGCAAACATCAAAGACGATGGCAGGAAAAAGAACAACGCTGCCAGAACATACCAAATAATCGAGGCATAGCCCATCTGATCATAAGCAACGGTCGTATTGGCAAAACCAAATACGCACGTGAAAATCATCATGGTCAGATTTACCAGCCCGATTTTCTTTTTATCTTGCTCCATTGCAAAATAACCCCTAACCTAATGAATAATTGCTGCCTAACCCTGTTAAGCTCACGTGCATAATTATACTACTTTTATTTGAGTTTAGGGATTAAAAGCTGAAAATAGGTCTTTATTTTTGTTATCCTTGACAAAACAAACTCTTAAAAGCGAATATTTTTTGCATTTTATACGCTCATCCCCAGCCAGGCCATTATGATTCCGCCAAGTGTGCTGATCATGATGTATTCCCAGCATTGCGCGGTTTTTCCTTCATCAAGCATCACCAGCAGCTCGGTATTAAAGGTTGAAAAAGTTGTATAGCCACCCAGCAGCCCAGTAGTTAAAAAAATGCGCATATTGCCAGATAAAACCAGAATTGATAGCCAGCCCATCAAAAATGACCCTGACAGGTTAATTAATAAAGTTGCGATTGGCCAATCCAGTTGCCCCCATTTTTTCCAGGCTATTGTCAAAAGCCAGCGCATTGCCGCTCCTAAACTGGCACCGGCACCAATCATCATCATCTCAATCATTGCCCGTCCTCCGATTTATTTTCATGGCCAGCCTAAAGCCAAGCACTGCCAGCAAAAAACCGCCCAATAGATTCAATGCCATAAAACCGACCCCGGCTAAAAAAGACTGCTGCAGCAGTTGTACGGACTGTAAAGAAAACGTCCCAAACGTGGTAAACGAACCGACCAGGCCTGTACATAAACCGAGATTCAGCCAGCTGGCCAGATATCTTTTGACGATGGTCCGATAGGTTAAAAAAGCCAGCAGAAAGCTGCCGATTAAATTGACCATAATCGTCCCCCAAAAGCCACCCCATACCTGACTGCAAAGTGATCTTAAACAGCCACCGAAAAAGGCAAACAACATTACGCTAAATAAATTTTTGGTCATAGTTGGCCTCCTTAAAAAATATCTTTAATTATAGCGCAGCCCGTTTTTCGTGAACTGTTCAAAAATGACTATGAGTTCTATAATTAAACCAGCCAAATAAATTAAAGTGAGGTCTCATCCATGAAAATGCGTCGAATCGATCACGTCGTTATTACCGTCAGTGATCTGGAGCAATCACGTCGCTTCTATCACGAAGTTTTTGATATGCCGGTCATCGATCAGCAAACCAAGCCTGGCGTTGTGACATTGAGATGTGGTCATCAATTGATCCGGTTGCAAAAAGCTGATCGTGATGCCTTGATAGCTAAAAATCCAACGATTGGCAGTGCCGACTTATGTTTGGTCGCCAACGATCCAATCGATGCCATCATCCATCATCTAAAGAGCTATTATGTCGATATCGTTGCCGGTCCCGTTGACCGCCTTGGTTCAGAAGGCCCGATGCAGTCGGTTTATCTGCATGATCCTGACGATAACTTGATTGAGATCGCGGTTTATCAAAACAAATAATTTTTACTTGGCAAATTTAAAAAAATAGCTTAAAATTTTAAAGCTTATTTTAAATTTCAAGAGGTGAAAAAAGTGAGTGAAGCTATTTACATGCGTAAGGCAAACCTAAATGATCTGGATACGGTAATGGAGATCGTTGAAAATGCCCGCGCGCTTTTAAAGGCTGATGGGAGCGAACAATGGCAGGGAGAAGATGGCTACCCAACGCGCCTGACCTTTCAAATGGACATTGAAGGGGGCTATTGCTGGCTTTTGATGTACGGCAACGAAATTGTGGGTACGGCAACCTTGATGACTCAAGGCGATGCCCATTATATGCATATCGTTAACGGTAAATGGAACCGGCCTGGGCACCCATTTGCGACAATTCATCGCGTTGCCATCTCAGGCAAGTACCGTGGGAAGCACTTTGCCAACTACATCATGAGTCATATGATCACACTGGCCTACGATGCCGGGGTCCGCAATTTCCGGATTGCCACTCACGACAAAAATGACCGCGTCCACAACCTGGTGCAAAACTTTGGCTTCATCAAGCGTGGTCAGGTCTACACTGGACCAACTGATCGCGATCTGCGCAATGTCTATGAATTGAATCTCGACTAGAAAACAAGTACGCTTCGGTAAATCGACGCGTACTTGTTTTGCTATAATAAGGTTATTATCTATCAGTTAAGGACGTGATTTTTCTGAACGAAGAAAAGACAGCGATCAGCCAAACGATTCGCCTCAAACAGATCATCAAGGTCTTAAATCAGCATTCGTTTTTAACCAACTTCTATCGCCAAAAGCATCCTGAAGAGGTTCGTCAAGCCTTGGAAGAACTGGGACCAACCTTTATTAAGATCGGTCAGTTGTTGTCCACGCGTCCTGATCTAGTCTCGCCGGCATACATCAAAGAGCTGCGCCAGCTGCAGGATCACGTTGACATCGATCCATATGAAACCGTTGAACAAACCTTTGAAGAGCAAACCGGCAAGCGGATCGATGAAGTTTTTAAAACCTTTGACAAAACACCCTTTGCTTCAGCTTCCATTGGTCAAACGCACCATGCCACGCTGTTTGATGGTACCAATGTCGTTGTCAAGGTTCAGCATCCTGCCGTCACCCAATTGATTCAGACCGACCTGGCACTGTTCAAACGAGCGCTGGGGATGGTTGAACACGTGCCGATGGATTTTTCGGTAATCGATCCCAAACGAGTATTGGATGAATTAAGTACGTCGCTTTTACATGAAATCGACACCACTACTGAAGTGCAAAACGGTCAGGAGTTCTACCGGCTCAACAATGACTATGACATCATTGAGGTTCCCAGAGTCTATCCTAAATACTGTACGCAAAAGATTCTGGTCAATGAGGCCATGCCGGGACAAAGCATCAAACAGCTGATGAACGAAAAAAAGCCTACCGATGAAAAACTTGCTGCTAAGATCAAGGAGCGTAATCACTACCTAGCCCATGTGCTGGTGGAAAACTTCATCAAACAGGTTTTTGCAGATCACTTCTTTCATGCCGATCCGCACCCTGGTAACGTCTTGTTTTATGAACTCAAACCCGATGATCCTAAATTAAAAGCCACATCCAAGGATTTTGACTATCAAAAACAACTCGGGTCAAATGAGATTGAGATTCAAAAAGAACACCCCTTGCCACCCTTTCGCTTGGTCTACCTTGACTTTGGCATGATGGGACGTCTTTCGCCTGCTTTAACGGATGGCATTGCCAAGGTCGTTATTGCGCTCAATACCAAGAGCACACGTCAGGTTGGTCAGGCTATTTTAGGCATCTGCAATCGTACTGGTGAAATCGATGAACAAAATTTCTACAGTCAATTAGGCAGTTTTTTAAGTCCTTATCTAAATGCCGGTTTGGGCGGCATCGATCTGCCTACCATGCTGTTTCAGATCATCTCGCTGTGTCGGCAAAACAACTTGCAAGTTAAGCCTGAAGTCACGCTTTTGATCAAGGCCTTCAGCTCAATTGAGGGCATCGTGGCTGCTTTGGATCCAGAAATGTCGCTGATGGAAGTTGCCAAGCCGTTTGCTAAAAAATATCTGCTCAAGCACTTCAACTGGAGGGACTCGCTTGAAGCAAGCATCTGGCAAGCACGCCAGACCGCTTTGGATTCGGCGGCTATTCCATCACGCGTTAATGATCTGCTGGAAGTTTTAAGCACCGGTCAGGCCAAGATCAATTTTCAGTACAAGGATCAAGCCCGCGTTTTACGCAATCTGGAACGCATGCTGAATCGACTGCTGATTGTTATCGTTTTGGCTGCCATCATTCTGGGCTCTTCAATTTTAGTGGAGGGGAGCAGCGGTCATCCCGCAATCTTTAAACTGGGGACGGCTGGCTATTCGATTGCCATCATCGTGATCATCTGCCTTTTTATTGGTGATCTGTATCATCACCTTAAAAAACATCATAAGAAACGCTTATAATATAATAATGATAATAATGAAAAATTCCCGCCTCGAACTGAGAGCGGGAATTTTTTAGTGCAGCAGTTCATTAAGATCCAGCGCGTAAAACTGCAAGATCTTATCAATCATCAAGACATCATGGTCAGCCAGGTGCGGTTGGGGATGCTGCAGCCGCAAGAGGTCACACATTCTAGCCAGGCTGATTCCTGAGCTTTTGTCAAAAACATCGCTGCTGATGATTTTTTCCAGATCCAAGGGCTGAATTCTGGTCCATGAACGACTGGTCTGGGCTAGTTGCAGTCGATTGGCTTCTTGATTAAGCACGCTTAAATCCAGGCGATTGTCCCAGCTGACCAGGTAGTCGGGCTGAACTCGATCGATAAATTTTAGAACCTTTTTCAAGACACTGGCAACCGTCAGTCTTTCGGCCTCTGAATAGCGCAGATCCAATCGTTTCAACAGACTCAACTGATCCTTGGCCGTCATCCTGCTGCTAAAGACGTAATAGTTAAAGGCGTCATCTTCACCATATACGCGACCAGCAATTTGACCCAGGCGCGTGGTTCCCGGCATCTGTGGCTGGCAGTCACTATAAAACTCCAGATCCAGACTTAACAGCTTGGCTGGGCCATTAACAATTTCATGAACCTGTTTAAGCGTCGTAACCGCGTTGGCTGACGTGGCCTTATTTTGCGTCTGTTGCCAGTTGGGCCGTTCCAGCGTGATCAGTTCACTAAGGCTGGTTTTGCTTTTTTGCACGCTATCCCTCCAGTCGTTTTTGCTGCGTGATCAATGACGATGGTGCAGACCTTTTTTGGCTGCTTTAAACAAGAGACCAATACCAGCAAACGCATCCATCATCGTACCGCGCTGATTACCCGTTAGGATTGTACCAGGCGTCCGTTTGTTTTGATGATCGACTTGAATCGAGACGTTTTTACTGCGTCCTTTTTGTTTAACGGGCCGCGGCAATACTTCAACCGGAACCTTAACGGCAGCCTGCGAGTCATCAGGATAGGCAACGACAATCGTAACCTGAGTCAACCCTGGTGTTTCTAAGACCGGATCCTGCTGCCAGGCATAGCTGGTCTTTTCAGGCAGCTCATGCCAATTGGCAATTCCTTCACGCGGATTCAGCGTGTCACCTGGCATATAGACGATTTTACGCGTTTCAATCGCATATTTGCCTGCCATTTTCGTCATAATATCTTCCTTTCAGTACTCAACCGTGATGATTTTAACCCGACTGCCCTCACCCAAAAGCCAGGTCAGCATATGCTTTTGCAAGGCTAATTCTTCCGGTGGCTCTCTTTGAAAAATAAATAGAATTACTCGTTTTAAGTGAATCGCCGTTTTGAATAGATCACTGAAGATGCCATGATCGGCCCGCAACGAATGGCCCATGATCGCAATCGTAGCCACGTCTTCTGGATAGACATCGTTGGGCAGCTTGATTTTAAATGGCCGAAATGCATGCGCGGCCGTATAGTCCAAAACACTTTGATCAATTCGTTTTTGGGCACAGCGCCTGGCAATCGCATCAATCAGCCACTGTCTTCTGGTTTGCCACTGCTCAAAGAACCGCGTCGCAAAATAGCGACTGGTCACCGGCATGTCGCTGTCTAAGGTATAAAGCAATGAGATAATCTCATGGTCGCCAAACGCAGGATAAAGGCGACGCCAACCATAGTAGTAAGCATCGTAGGCACGAAATGCGGCCAGCGTTTTTTCGGGGATCGGGCCAAAGTTGTTCTTTATCCAGTACCAACGCTTAAAATCAAGAATATCACGACGATATCCTTTGGTCGTGCTGGCATATTCATATGGTTCACGAGCTATGACGTCATCGTTATCAACGCCTAAAATCGTTTGCCCTTCCAAAAGCGAGCCATGCAAGTAATAGATATTTTCTGGCAAAACGTCATACAGCTGTGTAGCCGTATCGGTATAGTTGAAATTCAGAATGGCTCCAGCCTCACTCAGCAACTCACGGGCGGTCTGTGAACGCGTCGGATCACTGATCAAAACGCGCTCGCGCTCTGTTCGTAAATAGCGCGAGAAGTCATGTTCAAAGCGCCGAATTGCCCGCGTGCTGCGCTGCTGGACCATGACACCAGCCCCAGGCATTCTGCGCGTAGCACTGAGTTGATAAGCATTTTCAGCTGCAACGCGAATCTGCGCCTCTACATCAGACCAACGCACCTGCTGACCGCGTGCCTGACGATTAAAATGCACGATCTCATCCAGAGGCGTTGTCCCGACTTGCTGCCAAAAATCCTGATAGCGACTCTTATAGCCATGAAAAAGGTCAAAGCCATTGCCAATGACGACCAGCAGCTGGTCATGATCATGATGATCAACAGGCAAGGATCGCTCCAGCTCTGGTGGTACATTCACTGACGACACTTCCCTTCTAAATCAGCTTTCCTGGTTAGTCTTCTTGACAGCGCATCCCCGGCACACAGTTGCACGGAACCTCAGCTGGTGCGGTGGCAGCTTTTTTGGCGAGCAGATCTTGCAGCTGGTTAATGTCTGACTGACTGAGCGTGGCTTTTTCAATTACATGCAGCAACGTTTTGCCAACATGCATCTCGCAAAGATTATCAAATAATTCATCAGCTGCTTGATTCATCGTTGGCTGTTCTTCAACCTGAGGCTCATAAACAAATGCTCGACCAACCCGTGTTGTTTTCAGAGCACCTTTTTGTACCAGGCGCCGTAAAAGAGTCTTGATCGTAGCTGGCTTCCAGGCTACCTTACACTGCAGAATATCGATCATCTCCGTGCTGGTAACGTGACCAAGCGTCCAGGCCACGCGCATTATTTGCCATTCTGCCGGCGTAATCGAATTTTCCAAAAAGATCTTCCTTTCTTTATTTTGAGCCGCGCTTAAAGCCCAGCATACTGCCAAGTACCGTTGCAGCCGTTCTTTCCTTGGTCGGTGGAGTTGGCTTGTTCAGTGGCGCCGTCTGGACCACGCCTTGGCTGTCTGTCGAACTTTTTGAAGGATCTGATGCTGCAAAATCAGATCCTGGTTCTTTAATCGGTTCTTCAATAGATTGATTAGTGGCAGCTGAATCGTGTTCAGCCACAGCAGCTGTATTTTCAGATGTTACTGAGTCAGCTGGTGAATCCGCAACTGCCTGATCTGCATTTTCAAAATTGACAACAGGTATGAACTGTTCAACTTCTTCGCCATTCAGTGTTTCATAAGTAACATTAAGCTGACTGACCAGACGATCGGCTAGTTTTTGGGTGGTCTTCTCATTTTTTAGCGCTGTCTGAGCCTCGCTGAGTGCTAGATCAAACGCGGCTTTTCTAGAGTCATAGGCATCCTGATAACGCTTGGTCTGTGAAACGCTGCTCATCTTTTTGACCGCTTTTTGCAACGATTTTAAATTGCTACTTTTGCCGTTGAGCGCATTGCGGGCCTTGATCAGCTCACTAGCCGTCAGATCAATTGTTTCTTGTGGGACCGACTGAAAATTAGGCGCCATCTTTGACAGGTCCGCCACTGGTGCATTCAGTTCCTGATTGGCAGCAGCTTGACTGAGCAGCTGCTTGGCCTGATTGAAGCATTTTTCAAAATTTTCACGCTGATTGGCCGTGGCATTTAAATAACGCAACGTGTTTAAGTCGCTCTGGGCATTTTTAAAAACCAGAGCCAGCTGGCTGAAATCAGTCTCCAAACCGCTCAGTGCCGTTGCTGATTTTTGCAGTTTTTCAACGGTTTGGTCCACTTTTGTCTGCAACACGAAGCCATCCGTTGCCAAGATAGCTTGGGCATCCTGCAAAGCCGTATCCAGATTCTCTTTTGCTGCCGGGCTGGCATTGACGTAACGGGCTGTTTCCATCAGTAGTTCCGCATCACTGATTGCCTGCTTCAGCACAAAAGTAGTCGTCTCTTGCCCGTTAAGCTGAGTTACCGCATGAGCCAGGCTTTCTTGAACCTTTAAGAACTGTTCGAGCGTAACGTCTCGATTTTGTTCCAGGTTTTCCAGCTGTGCATAGGCGGCATCGAATGGCGCTTTTTGGCTGGCATTTTGATAGCGCGCGCTCTGTTTGGTTTGATGCGCTGCCGAAACTAAAATCTGCCAGTGCGCATCATCAATCAATCTAGCCGTCATTTTTTCACCATCTTCCTTATTTATTAATAAATGATTTTATTCTATTATGGACCATTTCTCGTTCAACAAAAAGCGATTTTGCTGAATGCTGACCTTTTTATTTGCTATAATGAACTCAAAGCTAATTTTGAAAGGAAAATTGCAAAATATGGAAGTTAGTACCAGTCCCATAACACTTTTTACAATTATATTTATTCTGCTTTTAGCAGCGCTGTTTACCCTGTTGGAATATTCCTTGATCAAGGTTCGTCCAACCGAATTAAAAGAGCTCAAACAGACATCCAGCGTTCGGCGCGCCGAAAATATGATTGAGCACCTGACGGAATACCTGTCTACGGCTCAAGTCGGGGTCACGATGACGTCTCTGATTTTAGGTTGGATTGGTGAAGCCTACATCACTGAGCTCTTGGAAAAGGCCAACATCTTCCCTAAAGCCGTAGCCAACGATTTCAGCTCGATCATTGGGATTTTGCTGTTTACTTTCCTGCACGCCGTCTTTACCGACTTGGTGCCTAAAAACATGGCAATTGACCAGCCAGTTAAGATTCTGTTGGCCATTGCTCACCCAATGACGTTCTTCCACGTGATCTTCTACCCACTGATCTGGCTGTTTGACTGGACGGCCAAGATCATTACCAAGCTGCTTGGCTTTTCAGTCAATCCAGATGAAGACATCTACACGCAAAATGAAATCGTCACCCTGTCGCAAGAGTCTGAGCGTGCCGGTGAAATGGACAAAGAGGACGTCGTATTTATGGAACGCGCCTTTCGGATGAACGACAAGGTGGCTGATGACGTTATGGTTGACCGTACGCAACTGAGCGTCATTGACATCACCGCAACCGTTGCCGATGCGGCTCAGCTTTATTTCCAAAAGAAATACACGCGGTTCCCAGTCGTTGCCAATAACGATAAAGACCATATCTTAGGCTACATCTTTAGCTATGACATCATGCGGCAAAACCAGATCAATCCTAAACAGGCGATCCGCTCAATCATGCGTAAGATTCCGATCGTCTACCAAAGCGAAGAATTGACCGATGTCTTGCAGATCATGATGAAAAAGCAGGTGCCAATCGTGGTCGTTCAAGACGAATACGGTGGTACGGCCGGGATTATTACCGATAAGGACATTTATGAAGAGCTGTTCGGTACGGTTGGCGAAGAAATTGATCACGTTTCTTCCGATATGATCGAAAAAAAGGAGCCTGACTCCAAAGGCAACTCAACCTATCTGGTATCCGGCAAGATGCCATTAGACGACTTTGAGCGCTACTTTGACGTGCGGATTCCACAATTTGATCAAACCGACGTTTCAACGCTGACCGGCTTTTTCCTGGAGCGACAATACGACTTAAAGGTGGGACAACCCGTTAGAGTCGAAGATTTCAGCTTTACGCCACTTGATCTTAAGAACGCCTACGTCAGTCAGTTTAAGGTCGTTCACATTAAGCCAAAGAAGAAACCTGTCGTTGATAGTGACAGCGACTCAGATCATAAATACCGTTCAAAGCGCGATCGTAAGGATGATCACGATGATGGTGCGCAAGACTGATCCAAATAATCCAGCTGTCTGAAATTTACAAAGACTTTACCTGTGAAAGCGGGTCAAAGTCTTTTTTTAATGCTAAAATTAGGGTGCTCCAATGATTTTGTCACATCAGACGTTCATTCATGATCGTTTCCCCTGATCAAGGGGGTTATCCTATGTACGATCAAATTTTAATTCCCATTACTGTACGCTCGTTTAATCATGAAATTAATCCAGCATGTGTTGCCGAACTAAAGCGCCTGGTTTTAGGTCGGCCCAATGCCACCTTCAAGCTTTTATACATTTTTGAGCCCCGCGACTGCCGCTGGCTGGCTGCTGGGCTACCCAATTTAGATCCAGATTGCTTGCTTAACATGGCTGCTCATCAGCTAACCATCATTGAGCAGCTGCTTGAAGATGCTGGGGTACAAAAAATCACGCATCAATTAGCAGTTGGCAATCAGTATCTAGCCATCAGTCAGCTGATTCAAGAAGAAAAATTCACCCTGGTCGTTGAACCGTGGCAGCCAAAATGGCGGCACCGCTTTTGGCAACACTTTATTCATCCAAAACAAAAAATTACCAACAATCTGCTGATCTTAAATGTTCAGTAAAACCAGCAAAATATTGAATTTACCGCTTACCTGAAACATTTTAGGTAAGCGGTTTTTATTTTTGTAAATGATGGTCGTTACCAAATCCGCTTTTTCGGTCCTAAACCTTAATCTAACGCGTTTTATCGCCAAGGTTAATTTTATTAAGATAATTTGTTTGTAAATTTTAGGATATTTTAAGCTTTTTAGGATTGATCAAAACTATTTACTTAAACATTTTTCAGGAATAGTCGAACATTAATAACGAAAATAACTTTTATTGTTAATATTTATCACAATGAATCATCGGTATCAGCTCTGATTATCAGATTTTTGATCTTTTTGTATCGTTTTTGTAAATTTAGCCGTTACGTGTTTTTTACGGAAAACCGTCTTTTTTCTTTACGTTCTTACTTTAAATTATAAATCGTACTCAGGTACATGCTTTATTCATGGGATATTGAGAAAGGAAGCAAATAACATGAACAAGAAGTCACTTATCTCTTTAGCTGCCGTCGCTACTTTAGGCTTTAGCCTGTTTGGCGGTACGGCTGGTACGGTCCACGCTGCAACTGACAGTAACAAGATTACGATTGTCGGCTCAACGGCTCTGCAGCCACTTGCCGAAACGGCGGCTCACAGCTACATGAGCAAAAACTCTGGCGTCAACATCGACGTCCAGGGTGGTGGCTCCGGTACTGGTTTGAGTCAGGTTCAATCTGGTGCCGTTTCAATTGGTAACTCGGACATTTTCGCTGAACAGCAAAGCGGCATTGATGCCAAGAAACTGCAGGATCACAAGGTTGCCGTTGTTGGGATGGCGCCAGTGGTAAACAAGAGCTTGAAAGTTAACAATCTGTCAATGAGCCAGCTGCAAAAGATCTTCACTGGCAAGATCACCAACTGGAAACAAGTCGGCGGACCAAACGAAAAGATCACCGTTATCAATCGTGCCAAGGGTTCTGGTACGCGGGCAACGTTTGAAGCTGCCGTTTTGAAGGGCAAGACGGCCATGAAGACCCAAGAACAAGATTCCAACGGTACTGTTCAAAAACTGGTTGCCAACACGCCTGGTGCCATCAGCTACCTGGCCTTCTCTTACACGAAGTCTGACAAGATCAAGGCACTGAAGGTTGACAACGTTGCACCAACCGACAAGAACGTCGAAACCAACAACTGGAAGATCTGGTCCTATGAACACATGTACACTAAGGGCGCTGCCAAGGGTCAAACCAAGAAATTCCTGAACTACATGAACTCTAAGGAAGTCCAGGGCAAAGACGTTAAGAACCTTGGCTACATCAGCATTCATGATATGAAAGTCAACAAGAACGCTGACGGTCAGGTTACCAAGAAATAATCATCACATCAATAAAGGAGAGAAACCGGAGGAAGCAAGATGAATGAACAAGATCAACTGATGCAAAGCAGTTTCCAAACCAGGCAGGACCATTGGGGCAAATTGGTCAGCTATTTCTGTATTACGGTAATTGGACTGCTGGTCATTTCAATTATTTACTTCATCGCCGCTCGAGGCTTGAACATGTTTATTAAAGATGGCGTCAGCCTCAAGGACTTCCTGACCGGTACGACGTGGGATCCAACCGTTACTGACGCGCATGGCAAACCAGAAGTCGGCGCTTGGCCAATGATCTTTACCTCGTTTGCCGTTACGATTCTGGCTACGCTGGTCGCAACCCCGCTCGCTTTGGCCGTTGCCATCTTTATGACTGAATTAGCCCCTAAAAAGGCTGCTTCATTCATGCAGTCAGTCATCGAGCTTTTAGTCGGGATCCCATCCGTCGTTTACGGGTTCGTCGGCTTAGTCGTCGTCGTTCCCTTTATCCGCCATCTTTTCGGTGGTACTGGAAGTGGGATTTTGGCAGCCGTTACGGTACTGTTCGTTATGGTGCTGCCAACGATCACTTCCATGTCAATCGACAGTCTTAAAAACGTGCCTAAAAACTATCGTGAGGCTTCAATCGCACTGGGGGCCACGCTTTGGCAAACCATCTACAAGGTTATCTTACGCTCCGCCATTCCCGGCATTCTGACCGCCGTAATCTTTGGGATGGCCCGAGCGTTTGGTGAGGCGTTGGCCGTTCAAATGGTGATCGGTAACGCGCCTTTGATGCCAGAAAACCTGATTTCGCCCGCCTCGACTCTAACCAGTACTTTAACGGTCGGCATCGGCAACACCGTAATGGGAACCTTGCCAAACGACGCGCTTTGGTCTTTGGCGCTAGTCTTGATGCTGATGTCTTTGGCCTTCAACTTGCTGGTAAAGCTGGTCAACAAGAAAGGAGTTTCACGTAATGCTTAATGTCAAAAAAGCCAATCAACTGGCAATGGGCATCATTTATGTCTTAGTCGGTCTGGTGGTCTTGATTCTGTTTGGTCTGCTGGGCTATATCATCTTGAGCGGTCTGCCGCACATCAGCTGGCAGTTTTTGAGCTCGGCTGCCCAAAGCGTCGGTGAAGGCGGCGGGATTCGCGATCAGCTGTTTAATTCAATGTATCTGTTGATCTTAACGCTTTTGATCTCCACGCCGCTTTCAATTGGGGCCGGTATTTTCTTAGCCGAATACGCCCCTAAAAATGGCGTTACGGAAGTCTTTAAAACTGCGATTGAAATTTTAAGCTCCCTGCCCAGCGTGGTCGTTGGCCTGTTCGGTTATCTGTTCTTCGTAATCAAGCTGCACCTGGGCTTTTCCGTCATCTCAGGTGCCATTGCCTTAACGTTTTTCAACCTGCCGCTTTTGACGCGGAACTGTGAGAACGCCTTAAATGATGTCTCGCCACTGCAGCGACAAGCTGGTCTTTCATTAGGACTTTCTCGCTGGAAGACGATGACCAAGATCATGCTGCCGGAAGCCTTGCCTGGTATTTTAACCGGGGTGATTCTGGGAGCCGGCCGGGTCTTTGGTGAGGCCGCTGCTTTGATCTACACTTCCGGACAAAGCGCGCCAAGCGTTGACTACGGTAATTGGAACCCATTTTCGGCTACCAGCTTCTTAAATCCAACCCGTCCTGCCGAAACACTGGCCGTTCACATCTGGAAGCTGAATACTGAAGGGCTGGTTTCTAATGCCCATGCAATTTCCAGTGGGGCTTCGGCCGTACTGATCATCGTCATCTTATTGTTCAACCTGGGAGCTCGCTTCTTAGGCAACCATATTTACAAAAAGATGTCGGCTCGTAAATAAACTAGAGGTGAAAACAGATGGCTGAATATTCTTTTGATGATACCTACACGCTGCCCGTCAAGGAACCACTGGCAATGCAGACCAAAAACGTCAGCGTATACTACGGCAAGCAGACAACGCCTTCACTTCACCAGGTCAGTATGGACTTTGCCGAAAACAAGATCACGGCTTTGATTGGTCCATCCGGTTCTGGGAAGTCTACTTATCTGCGCTGTCTCAACCGAATGAATGATGAGCTGGGCCGCATCGATGGCGAGATCCTGTATCGGGGAATCAATCTGAACTCCCCACAGGTTAACGTCTACGAAACTCGGCGTGAGATCGGCATGGTTTTCCAACATCCAAACCCGTTTGCCAAGTCGATTCGCGAAAATATCACCTTCGCCCCCAAGCTCTATGGCATCAAAGACCAGCAAAAACTAGATCAAATGGTCGAAGAATCCTTAAAGAGCGTAGCCCTCTGGGATGAGGTCAAAGACTCGCTTGACCGCAGCGCGCTTTCCCTTTCTGGTGGTCAGCAGCAACGTCTCTGCATCGCCCGCTCCTTAGCGATGAATCCTAAAATCATCTTGATGGATGAGCCGGCCAGTGCCTTGGACCCAATTTCAACGTCTAAACTGGAAGAAACCATGCAGAAATTGAAAAAGGATCACACGATTATCATCGTGACGCACAATATGCAGCAAGCTGCGCGCTGTTCAGACTACTGTGCCTTCTTCTACTTAGGACATGTCTTGGAATTCAACTCTACCAAAGACATCTTCAGCAATCCTAAGATCAAGGCAACTAATGATTATGTATCCGGTAACTTCGGCTAGGAGGGCATCATGGAAAAAATTCTTAAATGTAAAAACGTGGTGCTCAAATATGGCACTAAAGAAGCACTGCACGGCATTAACATGGAGATTGAACAAAACAAGATCACGGCTTTGATCGGTCCATCCGGCTGTGGCAAGTCAACCCTGTTAAAATGCTTCAATCGCATGCACCTTGACGATAATGCCACGGTTGAAGGTCAGATCCTGTTTAACGATCAAGACATTTATGATCCCAAAGAAGACATGGTTGAGCTGCGGCGGCAGATTGGCATGGTTTTCCAACAACCCGTTCCCTTCCCGCTTTCCATCTATGACAACGTTGCCTATGGACCTCGTATTGGCGGCATCAAAGACAAAACACAGCTGGATCAGATCGTTGAAGAAAGTCTCAAACAGGCTGCCTTATGGGATGAAGTCAAAGACGATCTGAAAAAAAGCGGTCTGGGTCTTTCCGGTGGTCAGCAGCAACGGCTCTGTATTGCCCGCACGCTGGCCGTCAAACCTAAAATCATCTTGCTGGACGAGCCAACCAGTGCCCTGGACCCGATTTCCAGCGGCTTGATTGAGGAAACGCTGATGAAGCTAAAGGATGAATACACGATCGTCATTGTGACGCACAACATGCAGCAGGCTGCCCGTATCTCTGACTACACGGCATTTATGCTCAATGGTTCTTTGATTGAGTTCAACTCAACCAGGCAGATGTTTGAAAAGCCAGACAACCAGCTGACTGATGACTACTTGAATGGGCGCTTCGGCTAAAAGGAGTTTATAATGGGAGATCAAAATCTAGCAGAAATCTTAAAGGTAAAAAAACAGTTCGTTGCCATGGGGACACTGGTCAGCTCACAGATTCATCAAGCAACCAAATCTTTTTTGGAACACGATATGATTCTGGCCAAACAGGTAATTTCTAAAGATCAGCAGGTCAATGAAGCAGAAATCGAATTGGAAAAGAACGTTTTTGACGTCTTGATTCGCAAAAATCCCATGGCCTCTGATTTTCGTGAAACCATGTCAATTCTCAAAGCCAGTTCTGATATGGAACGAATTGGCGACGCCGCGATCCGCATTGCCCGCCAAACATTGCGCATGTCTGACAAGCCAACCTTCACTGCGGCCGAAAAACTGATTCAGCAATTAACCTACCAAGTGCGTCAGATGTTGGATAAGGTTGACGAAGACTACGTCAACGATGACAGTGATGCTGCCTATGCCGTTGCCAACGAAGACATTAAGGTTGACCGCCTCTATCTGCAATTGCGGCAGCTGATTTTAAGCCAACAGGTCAAAGACAAACAGCAGCTAAAAGCTTCTGACGTCTACTTGATCATCAGCCGGCAACTGGAACGTGTTGGCGACCATATCGTCAATATTGCCGAATGGATTGTTTATGCTCAAACTGGCAAGATCGTTGAATTGAATCCCGGCAAAAACGATCCTAAGCTGATCAAAAAATAACCCACTCTCCTCTGTTTTCCATCAAACAACGAACAAAAAAGGCCATCTTCAGCTATTTGAAGATGGTCTTTTTTGCTGGCCACGATTTTATGGCATTGGCCGTCCCCTTGTTCGTGACATCGAGAAATTCAAACGCCTGGTAAATGGCTATATTATTTTCTTCAACAATATTCGTATCTCTGTTAAAAGCAGACGGTCTGAGTCCTGTTGAATATCCCAATCAACAGTTGGCCGCTTAATTTTAAAAGTTTGTCTGGATTTTAGCTTGCACTTCGTCTTAAATCAGAGCAAAAAAGACCCGCCTTAAGCGAGCCTTTTCATTTCTTACTCAATATTAGCCGCGATCATGCTTCTTTTTAAAGTGTCCTGCTAGACCAAGCATGCTTAGCAATGACGTCAACAACCCCATGATGCTCCATGACGCGTCTTTAACATTGTCATTGCCAGTCTGCGGCAATTGTTTCATCGTCGTCTTGGTAGTTGGCGATTCCACTGAAGTCTGCATTGACTGCGAATCACGGACGATGCCTAGCTGAACGGTTTCACTCGGAGCAGTCGGTCGACTTGATTCCGCTGGCTGTTCTGGTTCAACCGGTACGGCATTCTTAGCATAGATCACCGTCTTGACTTGATCAGTCGGTGTCATCTCAAATGCAACCGTCGTCTGATCAGGCGTGTAGCCGTCAATTACTGGCGAGCTGACTGTGGCGTATTCAGTCGGATCACTCGTCCAGTCCGTGGCGGCAATAATCCGCCCCGTCACCTTGTCAACCGTGATCATTCGCGTCCAGCGCGCGGTTTGAACATTGTCAGGGGCCATCGTATTGCCGTCATCATCTTGATAATGCACGATAGCTTGGACTGTTTGATCATATTCGTCCTTGGCTGGCCAAGCTGGACCGGTTGGATCGGCAGGATTGATTGGTGTTGCTGGCAAAATCGGGTTGTCAGGATCCGGATTGTTAGGATCGATTACCTGCGTACCATGCTTGAGTGTAACGATAAACGTCTGCAAAGCATTGCCATCCTGATCAAAGACTGCCTTTCCTGTGTCTTGAGCCTGGGCAAACTCGTCACTGACCAAAACATAGCCTTCATTGGTCAGTTGCTTGATCTGATCAGCGGTACTGTAGTCAATCTTGGCATCAGTTACGCCATCAACCGTGTCGCTTTGAATCGTCTGACCAGTATCTTGATCAACGTAATCGATTTGCGCATGCTGTGGGTCAGCCGTGTAGTTGA
>NZ_JABAFO010000014.1 GCF_012843675.1 Lactobacillus sp. MRS-253-APC-2B | reverse complement strand
TGTACGGTAACACCATTAAAGACCTTGATGGGTTTTTCTGTCCACTTAAATGTTCAACTTAAATTTTACAATCTGCCTATTAGAAAGAATTAATTAACGACCCTTTTCAAAAATGAAATTTCGTTTACTGCTTTTACTAATTAAAGTATAAATCTACTTAGCGCTTTCAACAACACGAACTTAGTTAAATCTGTAGCATATTATTAATATATCTAATACAAATTTAGCGAATTGTTTCAAAAAAGTGTTTTTCTTGTCAATATGTGTTCGGCTAATTGTAATTTTGACAATCGCTGTTTTTTTATCGTTCATATTAAATTAAGGCTTTTTAATCAATTTGGTTCGTTCCATTTATAAAAATACATCGCTCCATAATTCAAGCTTGGGTGTGATCAATTAAAAACCGGTCGCTTGCTCAGCTTTTGATCATTATCAAGACAAACCATCACCTGATCAATCATGGGCAGTCTCGCTTTTCAACTCAGCCTATCAAAACACAGCCGCAGGAACTATCAGTGTTTTTGAAAGCGGTTGCATTTAATGGTAATAAAAAAACCCGAGCATAACTCGGGCACCTGTAATGCAAATCTCTGTAGGCCATGTTTTGTCGTAACATTGTCACCAGGTCATAACAACGTCGAGGCAATCATCTATCTCAGAGTAAAAACTCTCCCCTGGAATCGCTTCAATTCGCTATCCAAAGCTCCCCTACCGTAGTTTGGGTTTACCGCTTGAGGGGTTTACCGCGTTCCACCAGCACTGTTTCCAATACTGCTTCGTCACTGTGGCACTTTTCAGGGATACTGGGGCATAGCTTACGCCTTAGCCGGTTTTCCCGCCGTCACCGATCAGATCGGTGCCCCGCCTTATTTTTTCAGCGAGCACAAACACTACAGACATCTCAGTCTGTGCGAGCATGGACCTTCCTGACATGATGCATGATCATGCCCGATCGCCCAAGACCTGCATTATTTAAATCAATTTTATTTGCGGACTAGAGCAAATGAGAATCATCACGGTCGTTGCTGTTCAATTGAGAACCAAACACCCGCCGTTCCAGATTCGAAAGCCGCTTCAAGATGTCCATGTTGGTTGCATTTGAAACGGGCTGTGAGCTTGCCGAACGTGGCATGGACGAACCAACCTCCACTTGACGGTTAAGCTCATCGACCTTAGCCTTCAGACGATCGTTTTCATCTTGAAGACGTGCGATTTCTTTATTAAAAGTGTCGTAGTCCTTGATAACATCATCGAGGAAAGAATCAACATCGGAAACGTCGTAGCCTTTACCGATGCTCTTTTCTTTGAACTGTTTTTGCAGGATATCCTGCGGGGTAAACTTAATGCCATCCAACTTAAACACCTCATTGCTTAATTAATCCGTAACACATTAGTTAATTCTACCAGACTCAAAAAATTTTTCAAGAGCCAATTTTGCTTTTTATGCTTCACTGTTCTCGCGCAGTCGTTCACTGTATTCTTCAGCGGCTTCCTGCAGCTCATCAAAGTCAATCATTCGCAATGCATAGTCTTTGTTTTGTTCCCGGTAGCGATTGATCGCGCGCCAGTCCCAGATCGTTTTTCCCTCACGCTCGGGGTCATAGATCAATAGGGCGCTGTCTGTATAATAAAGCATAAAATTCTGGTACGCACGCAATTGCTCAGGTGATTCATACTTTTTTTTGCTAACCTTGCCGACAAAATCAACCTGCGACTTGACAGCTGCCAATCTAGCCTGATTATTTTCGTTCCAGCGAATTGAAAAATCGGCGTAAGGTTCCATCAAGGCAATTTTTAGCTGGGGAAAATCGCTTTGCAACATCAGTGCGCTTTCGATGCTCCAACGTTCAACGCCCATCTGCGGTCCAGTAATCAACCAAAATTCTTCGGTCGTATTCTCAAGTTGCCTGCGCAGCTCTTTTTGTAGGACCGCTTTGATCACAGCTACCTTGGGATCCTTTTGCTCGTCAAAAACACCAAGCTCATATGCACGATAGCCTGTCGTCCACAATCTTTTCATTACAAAATTGATACCCCTTTCTAATTTTTTGAATGGATTTAACCGGTTTTTTTCGTACTCTGGTATAATAACACCTAGTTAAGGGAGGAAAAACTGATGAGCATTCATTATCCAAGTGGTCAAAAGCCGCTCGCTGTTCACGAACGAACGCAGCATCGATCCGTTGCACTGCATTCGACCTATGCTCAGCGTGGGATGTCATTGGAAGCTGAAATCAATGCCAGCAATCAGTATTACCTGGCAAACCATATTGCCGTGATTCATAAAAAACCGACACCAGTCCAGCTGGTTAAGGTCGACTATCCCAAGCGGAGCGCGGCCGTTATCAGAGAAGCCTACTTCAAGCAGCCTTCAACGACCGACTACAATGGTATCTATAAAGGATGGTACATTGATTTTGACGCCAAGGAAACCCGCAATAAAACTTCTTTTCCTTTAAAGAACTTTCATGAGCACCAAATTCGTCACATGCATGAGTGCGTTGACCAAGGTGGAATCTGCTTTGCTTTGATCAGATTCGTCGAACTCGATCAAATGTATGTATTGCCCGCTACCAGCCTGTTTGAGCATTGGCAAAAGCAGCTGCATGGTGGGCGCAAATCCATTCCCTTGACCGCTATTATTCAAGACGGCTATCCTGTCCAGTATGGTCTAAAGCCACGGCTGCATTACCTGGCTGCAGTTGATCAGCTGATTGCCGCCAAGAAGCAATAATTTTAAAGGAGTAAGCAATGAACAACCAAGCAAGGCCGAGTCGTGCCAGTCAGCGACCCGGCAAGAAAAAGGCTGGTCGCGGCAGCATCGTCAAGCGCGTGCTGCTGTGGATTTTAGGACTGTTCGTTCTCGCGGTCGTTGCTGGGGCATGCGTATTCTTCTATTATGCATCCAGCGCGCCCAAGATCAGTCGCAGTGAACTGGCCAGTCAGACTACCACCACGATTTATGACGCCAACAACAACGTCATCTCACGCTTAGGTGCACAAAAGCGTGAATATGCCTCCAACAGTGAGATCCCCAGCACTTTAAAGGACGCGGTCGTCGCGATTGAAGACCGTCGCTTCTACAAGCACCATGGGGTCGATCCAGTCCGCATCATGGGGGCTGCCGTAGCTGATATCACCCATCGTTCAAGCGGCATGCAAGGTGGGAGTACCTTAACCCAGCAGTTGGTCAAGCTTTCGGTATTCTCAACTTCAGATGCCGATCGGACGCTGAAGCGCAAGGCCCAAGAAGCGTGGCTGGCCATTAACGTTGAGCGCCATTTCTCCAAGTCCCAGATCCTAGGCTTTTATATCAATAAAGTCTACATGGGCAATGGGGTCTATGGTATGAAGACGGCTGCTCAATACTATTATGGCAAGGATCTAAATGAACTTAGTTTGGCACAGTTGGCAATGCTGGCGGGGATTCCACAGTCGCCAACCTACTACAACCCAACAACCGGCAATACCAAGTACGCAACGCAACGACGCAATCAGGTGCTGGATGCAATGGTGCGCAGCAAGTACATTTCACAAAGTCAGGCCGATGCCGCTAAGAAAGTCAGCATCAAAGACGGTCTTGACCCTGATCATGGCAACACGTCCGATAATTCCGTCCAGGTCAAGGAAAAAGTAGTTGATTCCTATGTCAAGGAAGTTCTGTCGCAGCTGGAGGCTAAGGGATACAACCCTTACACGGACGGCTTAAAGGTGCACACCAATCTTGACTTGAGCGCCCAAAAGCACCTGTACAATGCCGCTAACAACTCGGTAGCCTTCCAAAGCGACAAGATGCAGACTGGGGTTGCCGTCGTTGATCCAAACAATGGTCAGATCATCGCAATGCTGGGGGGCCGCAAGACCGGCAACGTCGTCTACGGTCTTAACCGTGCCGTTCAGACTGACCGTTCCTCTGGTTCGACTGTGAAGCCTTTGATGGACTACGGCCCAGCTATCCAATATCTCAAGTGGCCAACCTATAAGTCCGTCGAAGATACCAAGTTTGTCTACCCTGGTACCAACAAGGTTCTGCACGACTTTGACAATCAATACAAGGGTACGATGACAATGCGCGAGGCTCTGGTTCAATCCAGAAACGTTCCTGCCATTCGAACGCTGCAAACAGTCGGCATCTCGCGAGCTACCAAGTTCCTCAAAGGTGTGGGTATTTCGCAATCCAAAGCCTACACGCTGCAAAACGGGATTGGCATCTATGTATCGCCACTGCAGATCGCTGCTGCCTACGCGGCCTTTGCCAACGGCGGTACCTACTACAAGCCATACTACATCAACTCAATCACTACGCAGGATGGTAATACCATTACCTACTCGCCAAGCGGCAAGCGGGCTATGAGCAAAGCGACCGCCTACATGATCACTGACATGCTCAAAGGCGTCTTTACCGGTCAAGGGAGTGCCACTAAGGCTAACCTTTCTGGCGTCTACCAAGCCGGCAAGACCGGTTCGACGGACTACCCAACCACTAGCCATCCCGATGGTGAAATGGACTCATGGATGGCCGGCTACACTAAGAACTACTCAATTGCAATCTGGACTGGCTATGATCACCCAATGCAGGCCGGCAGCGGGATTACCAAAGCCTACCAAAACACGGCCCAGCTGCTCTACAAGAATCTGATGCAGTATCTTGACAGTAAGAATCACGCCACCAACTGGTCAATGCCAAGCACGGTTGAAGCCGTTACGGTAAACGGTACTCGTCAGCTGGTTATTAAAGATTCTAAATGGGCTCTAGGCGTAACCAGCAGCTCGGCCTTGTCATCCAGCTCCAGCAGTTCTGCTAGTTCCAGTTCTCATTCCAAATCTGAATCTTCAGCATCTGATTCGAGTTCGGAATCCAGACCTTCCAGCTCCAGTTCCAGCGCTGCTAGTTCTTCTAGCGAAAGCTCATCAAGTGCTGCCAGTGCAGCTAGCTCAGCACCGGCAGCATCAAGCTCTGCTTCCCAGCAGCAACAGCCGGCTCAACAGCCAGCTGCCACTGGACAGTAATATTTAACTTCTGAACAAACTAAAAGGCGATCAGCTTCATTGCGAGCTGATCGCCTTTTTTATTACTAATAATGCAGATCATAGTCTTTTTCAATGTACCCCTTGCGCCGACCATTTTGCAAAATGTAGATGGCCAAGATCACCAAGACGATGCCGGCAATCTCAATCCAGTTCATCCATTCTTTAAAGAAAATTACGCTTAAAATGGCAGTTACAATTGGCTGAAGCGCGTCCATGATGCTAACCACATCTGATGGCGCAAACTTGGTTGCATGCATCAGCATCCCAAATGGAATGATCGTCCCAAACAAGACGACTGTTGAAACCGAAGCCACCAGCGTCACGGTAACGTGTGGCGGGTTAACCCAAAATGGCTGATACAGATTAAACAATAAGCCGGCAATAGCGGTTCCCCATCCTAGAACAATCAGTGGCGAATTCTCCTCAGCGGCTTTTTGCGGCAATACAACGTAAAAGGCTGCCGTGATGCCAGAGCCCAGTCCCCATAAAAACGAGTTCATTGGAATGGCTAAGTGACCAAAATTCCCTTTGGTCAGACATAAAAAGACGCCCACCATGGCAATAACAAACGACAGTAAGTCGCTTTTTAATGGTCGGGCACGCTGAAAGATCCAACCACCAAAAACAATAAATAACGGTGACAGATACTGCAGGATGGTTGCCATTGACGCATTCCCAGTTTGGACGGAGTAATAAAACGTATAAAGGTTAGCCATCAAGCCAAAGATCGCATAGCTAAACAGCGAAATTACTGATGGCCAAGACTTAAAGACGTTAAAAATCTTACCACGATAAAGAATGGCGCTGATAACCAGCAAAATGATCCCGGCTGCCGAGGTTCGCATCGAAAGCATCCAATGTGCTGGAATGGCAAGATTTTGCGAGATCAGCTGCAGAACCGTACCGGAGACACCCCAGCTGATGGAGGCGGTTCCTGCCCACAGCATTCCTTTAACGACATTTTTTTGTTTACTCATAATAAAGATCCCATCTATTAATTATTTCAAATCACAATAAAAAATATTTTATCATTTTTGCATAAATTCTTCCGGTAAAATGCTTTTTTCAGCTTAAAAAAACCGTTCATGAAAGTTTCATGGACGGTTTGCTTAATTTTATTAAGTTTAAAAGAAGCTCTTAACCCAATCGATAAACTTGGCAATCCAGCTTTGGGCTTCTTTGACTGTTTCCTTACCAGCCTTGCTGTTGGCCCAGTTCTTGGCCTTATTCATCAGGTTGCCAGTAGAGTTCTTAACGTTGTTGATCGTGTTGGTAACATTGGTAACGTAGGTCTTGCTTGACGAGATTGGCGAGTTTTGGAAGTTGACCAGCGCACTGGCAATCTTTTCTTGCTGCGTCGTTGTCGTCTGATCGGCAATTCCCCGTTTTTCCAGTGCCTTGTTCAGCATTTCCTGAATATCAGCCTTGGTTGCCAGCTCACCACTGCTTTGTTTTTGCTGGGCAATCTGCTTGGATGTATCACCGACTGCAGCCATCAGCTTGCCTGGATAAGACGAATCATCCTTGTTGGCATCAATGGCCGACTGAGTTGCATCCAGCACGGAGTTGGCAGCTGCCGTATTTTGACTGTTTAATTGATGACCATCAGCTTCAAAAGCCTTGTAGACCCCTGTCAGAGCCGATTCACCAGAGACGGCCCGATTAGCAGTAACGACAATCGTAATGTCGGTTACCCCAGCCATTTGCGCAACCATCGCGTATTGCTGAGCCGTAACCTCGGTAATATTGCTTTGGCCATCGTATTTCTTAATATTGACCTTGACCCCACTGCCCGGATCAGTTGGTGCAATTGCCACTGAACTGATCATCGCGGCATCGGTCGTCGTACCATTGCCGATATATTTAGCATAGTCGCTGGCCGTGGCCGTCAGTTTTTTAAATGATGAGTCAACACCCATCACAGAGTTTAACTGATCATAAACGCTTTGAGGCGCACCGGCACCATAAACCACGTAGGAATTACTCAAGGTGTGCGTTGCCGTAGAAGATGACGAGCTTGACTGCTCGGTCGTCGTGTCAGCGGATACGACTGCTGGAGCCGCCATCGTGGCCACACCAGCAAGCGTTACTGCCAGCATCAAGCCGGCCAGCATTTTAATTGGTTTGTTCATCTTTAGCAAACCGCCTTTCTGATTATTTACATCTGATATTATACCTTGATTGATTGCCTAAAAGCGCGTCCTTAGCCAAAACTTAAGTATGTCAACCACCATCGGCTAAAGTAGATGGCTTGTGAGCAGACACCCCAATATTGAGTGTCTGAACCATAATTTGCATAGATACGGACGATTTACTCAAACAGCCACAGTCGCTTGAGCAGTGATCATCTAATTACCAATGCCTTTTATGTCCCCAGGTTGCCATAGGGACAATATATCTCAATAGTTGTTAGATAGTCAGTCTTATAATGCTGTAATCGCTCACTTTGGTTCTTAGTGATGCAGTTACTAAGTCAATTACTATCTATAAGTATTATATCATAGTATGCCTATCCATCCCATGACTAAAGTCACGGGATGGACAGGCATAATTAAAATCAAGAATTCTAAGATATCTAAATTGGTGCCGATTTGATTTTTTGACATGTTTTTGGGGATTTGGTCTAGTCATCAGGCAGCTTAAAAATCGGAATATTGGGAATCGGTCGTTTTGACTGATGTCCTTGCTGGATCTGGCGACTTTGGTAGCGTTGCTTATCCTGCTCAACTTCTTGAGGCGTCTTGAGATTATTTTTACGCCAGTTCAGCAGAATCGAGTCCATGTAGCGGAATCGCAAAGAGCCGTTGACGACTGCTTCTTTAAGCGCCAGTCGTACCATTTCAAGATCATAGTGATCCTTATCCAGCCAGTCATTAACATAGGTAATCTCCATTGGCGTCAGCGGGCGGCCAAACTCACTTTCAATCTCTTTAAACAGCTTTTCACGTGCCGTAGCTTTTTTAACCGTCGTCTGCTGCGACTTGATCTGCCCATCGCGACCAACCAGGCGATTGATCATCGGCGAAAAGTCATAATAGGCCGTTTCCTTGCCTTCTTCATCCCGCTTCATTCGCTGGACCAGCAATTGATGTTCAGTCATCTGGTGAATCTGTTCATAAACGATGCGCTCATCGGTCTGCAGATTTTCCGCAATCCAGGTGATGCTTGGATTTTCAATACCCCGATCAATGTAGGACTTTAGTTCCAGATAAACCAGCAGCTCGCCACTGGTCATTCCAATCTCGCGGTAGTGATGAAGCAAAAGATTGCTGATTGACGTTTCGCCGGCCTGCAGATAGGAAAACAAAAAATCCTGCGCTGCCATAAGCATCCCCCTTTTTTATTCGTGCATGAACCATTTTAGAATAATCAAAGCCGGTTGTACAAGTCTCAAATTTGTGACACCAAATTGTTTTTCAAGCGCCTACCCTAAAAACCACTAAATCAAAAAGATCGATGACCAAACTGCCATCGATCTTTTATTGTTTGGTTTATCTGCTGACTATGGGTAGATCCGGTTCAGCAGACGAGGGAATGGGATAACCTCGCGCAGGTGTTCTTGCAGGCAGATCCAGGTCAAGAAACGTTCCAGACCCAGACCAAAGCCGCTGTGTGGCACCGTACCGTATTTGCGCAGGTCAAAGTACCATTGATAGTCGTCAATGTTTAGGCCTGCTTCTTTAGCTGACTCAACCAGCGTGTCATAGTTGGTTTCACGTTCCGATCCCCCGATAATCTCACCATAGCCTTCTGGAGCCAGCAAGTCGGCACAGACATAAACGTCGTCACGCGTTGGGTGGCCCTTCATGTAGAATGGCTTGATTGACTTAGGATAGTTCAAAACAAAGACCGGCTTGCTGAAGTGGTTGGCCAAGTAAGTTTCTTCTGGGGAACCAAAGTCATCGCCCCACTTAACGTCCATGCCGGCGTCTTGCAAAAGCTTGATTGCTTCATCATAGCTGATGCGTGGGTATGGCGTCTGCGTAAATGGTTCCAGCGTCTTAGGGTCACGACCAACGACTTCAAGTTCGCGGCTGCAGTCCTTGATTACGGCCTTGATCAGGTAGGCAACGTATTCTTCTTGCAGCTGCAGACTTTCTTCTTGATGCATAAAGGCCATTTCTGGTTCAATCATCCAAAATTCGATCAGGTGACGGCGCGTCTTGGACTTTTCGGCACGGAAGACCGGACCAAAACTGTAGACCTTGTCAAATGCCAGTGCGCCGGCTTCTTCATAAAGCTGACCAGATTGGGAAAGATAAGCGTCACGATCAAAGTACTTGGTCTTAAACAAATCGGTCGTACCTTCTGGAGCATTGGCCGTCAGAATTGGGGCATCGATCTTGGTAAAGCCATGTTCACCGAAGAATTCGTAGTTGGCGCGAATCACACGGTCACGAATCCGCATCAATGCATGAGGCTTGCTGGAGCGCAGCCACAGGTGACGGTGGTCAAACAAAAAGTCAACCCCGTGTTCCTTGTTGCCGATTGGATAGTCAACGCTTTGACCAATCAGTTCGATGTCTTCGATTTGGATCTCGTAGCCAAACTTGGAACGGGCATCCTCATGAATCTCACCCGTAACCCAGAAGCTGCTTTCTTGGCGCAGCTCATGACGGGCCATGTCAAATACTTCTGGCGTTACGTCGTTTTTCCGCAAAATGCCTTGGAAAAATGCCGTCCCGTCACGCAGCTGCAGAAAAGCGATCTTACCACTGGAACGCTTGTCAGTCAGCCAGACACCGATTTTTACGCGTTCATTGACGTGTTTTGGTGCATCAATAATGTTGATGATTTCCACAAAAAATTCCTCCAAACAATGTAACTATAAATTGTTGATCTGTTGCACAAAGCTGCCCGTCTTAAAGTTGATCAGGTCATAGCAGAGATTACCCTTTTGATTAAGGTAGGTAACTTCCCAGACTACCTTGTCGTTAAAGATCCCCGGTACGGCCTTGAGCACTTTTTTAGGATGCTCATTGCTCTTAACCTGGGCAAGTGCCTGCTGTTCGGTTAATCCCGTGCTTTGCTTGACGATCCGTACTGAGCCGTTTTTCTGCGGCACGATGACCAAAATCTTTTGGCCCTTGTTGTTTTTGCCCGCAACCGTGTAATAGGTATTCTCGCGATTGTAGATGTAAAAACCGGTCCGGGTCTTTAAATTGGCATAGCGCTTGGCAATTGAGGTTGCCTGCCTTTCCGCCTCAGCCTTGGGATGATTACCGACAGCATAGATGCTCCAGCCAACCAAAAAAATTAGGATAATCAGAATCAGCAGATCACGAATCACCCGCTTCGATGCTCCACGACTGCGTTCTCTTTGTACCTCGCGGCGACTTTGCATAGCGGCCTTCCTTCCTAATTCAATTCAGTATCTCTTGCATTATAACAAAATCTATTGGCGCTGCGTGGCTCGTTCATGGTTTTTTAAGAATTTTTTTGTTTCTTCGATCACTGCAGCGGTCTCAATCTCAGCTACGGGCATCATCTCTGGCAATGCATGCAGAATCGTCTTGCCATAGCGCCGCTCACTCAAGCGTGGATCCAAGACGACGGCCACGCCATAGTCATCCGGCGTCCGTAGCAGCCGACCGATTCCTTGGCGCATCCGCATCGTCGCCTTGGGCAGCTCCAAGTGATAGAACGGGTTGATGCCTTTTTCCTTAAGAAGACTGCTTTGGGCACGATTAAGGATTTCTTGAGGCGAATCAAACGGCAATCTGGTAATAATCAAAAGCTGCAGCTGACTATTTGGCAAGTCAATTCCTTCCCAAAAACTGGCTGCTCCCAACAAGACCGAATTTTCACCAGTGGCAAATTGTTTCAAGAGCTTTTCGCGATTGCCGGTAATCCCTTGGGCCAAAATGTCGCGCTGATTAAACAGATCCGTGCTGCGCAGCTGACTGTAGACTTGTTCGACCGTTACCAGTGAATTAAACAGGATCATGGTCTGGCACTGAGTCTCATTGGCCAAGCGGTAGATGGTCTGGCTAAGATAATGAATATATTCGCTGTTATCGGCATCGGCAGGCATTGGCGCATCCTTGGCAATCAACAGCCGGCTGTTTTGCTGATAGTTGAACGGCGACTTGAAGTGCTTGACCTTAACGTCATCACGATTCAGATCCAGCTGCTGATATAGATAATTGGAACGCTTGGACGTAAACAGCGTTGCCCCAACAAACAATGCTGGCTGAAAGTATGGATAAACCTGCTCGCTTAAATAGTGACTGGCGCTTAAAAGTCCGCCACTGAGTTTCATCGTGCTGCGCTCATGCGACTGTTGCACCGTCAACCAGAAAACGGCTGCCGTGCTGTTTTGATCCAGTACCCGCACGTATTCATGCAGCACCTCATCAGCTACATTTAAGGCAGCTAACTGCGTGGCAAACTGACTCATCAAATAACGATCACTGACCAGCCAACTGTCACTGCGCGAGTCAAAAAGATGGGCAAGCGCCGAGAAATGCAGCTGCACGCTGGCCAATGCCTGCTCAAGATTCATCATAACCGGACCAGCTGCATCCAAAAGCGCATACAGTCGCTCATTGCTGATAACCTGCTCGATGATTTGATCATCCTCACCAACAGAGTTCATCATAAAACTGCGATAGAGTGCCTCTTGGAAGTCCAGAATTGATTGATCAAGCTGCTGCAGATCACCTTGAAGCAGCTCAACGTTATAGCTGCCCAATGGCAATTGTGCAAAAACATCAATCAAATTACGATCGCTGCCCTCTTTAACCAGGCTTTCCAAAACATGCGCTGCCGTTGTTAAACGCTGAAAGTCCACGGTTTGCCGTGCCTTTTTCAAGATGCTGCTGCTCAGATGCTGGGCCTCGTCAACCACTAGATATGGCTGCAGCGTTCCTTGGCTGAACTCGGCTGCATGGGCGGCTAAATAGGCATGGTTGGTAATTATAACCGTTGCATGCTGCAGCTGGCGGTTGCGTCGTACCAAAAAATCATCTTTAATGAACGGATTATCCGGATTCAAGGTTCTCAGCCCATGATGGCGAATCTCTGTAAAATAAGGCGACTGCTGCGCATTTAAGTTCAATTCATCCATATCGCCACTGGTTGTCTGCAAAAGCCATACTAAAATCCGAGCCTTAAGCAACTGAACGAGTTTGGAGTCCTCAACAATACTCAGCGAATGGGCAAACTTAGCCAGGTCCAGATAATGATCGTTGCCTTTTACGACCACGCTGGCAACCGTAAATGGCAAAATTGCATTAAGCTGGGGCATTGACTTTTGTGTAATCTGCTGCAGCTGGAGATTGGTTGCCGTTGAAACAACTACCTGCCGATCCGGATAAGCCTGATAGACCATCGGCAATAGATACCCTAAAGTCTTCCCTACCCCAGTACCAGCCTCGATGATCATCGGCTTTTGCGAGTCGTGAGCATAATGATTATAGATGCTGTTCATCATCTTGGACTGGGCAACCCGAAACTGCAGATGATTGCCAAACATTTTCTCTTTGGCCTTTTTGGTTACCGGGTAGCTATTCTTGTCTCGTGCCAATGGCGTTGCTGCCGGCCGTGATTTATGAAGCACCAAGCCGTTGGCAACGTATAGATCGCTGCTGAGTGGTTGAGGATGGTGACGCCTTTTTTCCAGCTCTTGGTCAAAAATCATTGCAGTCTGCTTTGGCAATTGCAGCTTCATTTTAACCAAACTGTTTAAGGTCAAGGTTGGCAGCTTATGAGCCTTTTTCAAAAGATCGATCAAAAGCACTGCCGTAGCCTCGGCATCGCTAGCGGCACTGTGCGGCTGATCGTGTTCAATCTCAAGATAGGTACTCAAATCGCGCAGCCGAAAGCTTTTGGCAGTCGGCAGCAGAATCTGAGCCAGCGTCACCGTATCAATAGCCGGGATTGCCAAAGCATGATGCCCGGCACGCTCAAATTCGGCATTTAAAAACGGAAAATCAAAATTGACGTTATGCGCGACAAAAATCGTATCGCTCAGCAGGCTCTCCAACGTATCTGCTACGTCATCAAACCACGGTGCATCGTGCACGTCGGCATTGGTAATCCCCGTCAGCTGTTCGATGGTGTGGGGAATCTTGGTTCGTGGATTGATTTTGGTTTCAAACTGATTGATAATCTGGCCTGCCTGAACCAGCACGCAGCCAATCTGGATAATCCGATCGCCATGCTTGACACTGGTACCGGTAGTTTCCAAGTCAACGACCGAATAGATCGGCTCGCGCGTGTTTGACTGTTTTTTCACTTGTCTTCACCGTGCTTCGTTATATTTCTCACCACCATAATACTATTCATTTGTCATCTTGACCATTGTCGCATGTTTGAATCATTGCCAAAAATTCGTAAGAAGTCTAAAATTATTAACGTTTTTGCCAGATTATGTTTAAGAAAATATAAAATTCTTTCAGCCATCCCTAGATTAGGTTAAGATGGATAGAGAAACATTTTTGAAGAAAGTAGGTTTCAGATTGAAACAGCAAGGTATTGGGGAAAGTCACGCCAAGATCATCTTGATTGGCGAACACAGCGTTGTCTATGGTCAGCCGGCAATCGCACTGCCACTGCCCAACGTCCAACTTAAGGCAACGCTCACTGCTGATGCAACAACATCAAGTCATGTTGTCAAAAGCAGTTGGGCCCAAGGAAATTTAACCAGTCTGCCCGAATCCATGGCAGGCATTCAAAAATTAATCAGCACCCTGATGGAACGTTTCGATGGTCAAGACGATGGCTGGACTCTGGAGATCGAGAGCATGCTGCCAAGTGAACGCGGCATGGGATCTTCGGCCGCCACTGCCATTGCCATCGTACGGGCCTTTTTTGATTTATACGAGGTACCATTGGATCGTCAGACGTTACTGAAACTGGCTGATGTTGAAGAACAGATCACCCATCGCAGTCCCAGCGGTTTGGATGCGGCTACGACCAGCTCTGATCAGCCAATCTATTTTGTCAAGGGACAGCCCGGCCAGCCAATTGAGCTCAACTTGCATGCTACGATGGTCATTGCCGATACTGGTGTCAAAGGTGCCACCAAAGAAGCCATTATGGCGGTCAGAGAATTGCTGGCTACCGAACCGCAGACGACGCAGAATCGCTTAGAACACCTGGGACAGTTGACAAAACGTACTCAGCAGCTGCTAAGCAGAGATGATGCCGATGAACTGGGAAGAGTCTTGAACCTGGCTCAAGATGAACTTTCTGAGCTCAACGTCAGCGATGAGTCGCTTGACCATCTGATTCGCATCGCGCGGCAAAACGGTGCTCTTGGTGCTAAACTCACTGGTGGTGGTCGTGGTGGCTGTATGTTTGCTCTAACCAAAACTGCCCTGGGTGCGCGCAGGCTGGCCGGGATTCTAAAGGATCATGGCGCCGTTGCAACCTGGATTCAGCCACTGGCAAAGGGGGATGAAGAATGACAAGTGCCACTGCCCGTGCGCATACCAACATCGCATTGGTCAAATACTGGGGAAAACGCGATAGTGAGCTGATGCTGCCGCAAACCGACAGTCTCTCATTGACCCTGAGCGAATTTTATGCCGATACAAGAGTTGAATTTTCCAATCGTCTGGACCACGATGAGCTGATCATTGATGGTCAAGGTATTAATGGCAAAGGACTTAAAAAAGTACAAAAAGTCTTGGACCTGGTTCGAAAAATGAGTCATATCGATCTGGCAGCGCGTGTCGAATCAGAAAACCATGTTCCTATGGCAGCCGGTCTGGCCAGTTCAGCTTCAGCCTTTGCTGCCTTGGCCACGGCCGCCAGTACTGCTGCTGGTTTAAACATGTCGCGCCGTGATCTGTCACGGCTGGCCCGGCGCGGATCTGGCTCAGCCACGCGCTCAATTTTTGGAGGACTGGTTGAATGGCATCGCGGCATCGATGATCTGACCTCATATGCAGAGCCCATCATGGAAGAAGTTGATTTTCCAATTGAAATGATGGCAATCTTATTAAATACCGAGCAAAAAAAGGTTTCCAGCACGCTGGGCATGCAGCATGTCGTTGAAACCTCCCCTTACTATCCAGCCTGGCGAGAAGTCGTGGCAGCTGATATGCAAAAGATCAAGCAAGCCATTGACAAGCACGACATCAATGAGATTGGCCATATTGCTCAAACCAACGCGCTGCGCATGCATGCATTGAATCTGGCAGCTGATCCTGGTTTTACATACTTCAATGATGCAACGCTCAAGGCTATGCATGTAGTTGATGACTTGCGCGCCAATGGTACAAACTGTTATTATACGATGGATGCGGGTCCGAACGTGAAAGTCATTTACGATCGGGCTGACCGTAATAAAATTCAAGCTGCCCTGTCCCCACTGTTCGGCGCCGACAATCTGATCGTGTCCCAGCCTGGACCAGGAACAGTCTTATTGGATCAAGAATAAACCAATATTGAGAGGAATATGGAAAATTGATTACTGCAAAAGCTCCTGGCAAACTTTATATTGCCGGTGAATATGCCGTCGTCGAAAATGGCTACCCAGCAATTCTGGTTGCATTAAACCAGTTTGTTACCTGTTCGATCAAAGTCAGTCCTGCCGATACGGGACGAATCATCAGCGAACAGTACCACGAAAACTCCCTGCTCTGGCGGCGGCAAGGCGATAAGATGGTCGTTGATCAGCGTGATAACCCATTTGCCTACATTCTTTCCGCCATCAGCGTCACCGAAGAATATGCGCGCAGTCTGGATCGTCAGCTGCAGATCTACGACATCTATATTGACAGTCAACTCGATTCGGCCAATGGCAAGAAATATGGTCTGGGCTCCTCAGCCGCGGTTACAGTTGCCACGGTCAAGGCACTGTGTCTTTTTTATGATCTGCCGGTTAACAAGGACAAACTCTTTAAGCTGGCTGCGATCGCTCATTTCGCTGTCCAAGGCAATGGCTCATTGGGGGATGTGGCAGCTTCGGTATATGGCGGTTGGATCGCGTACCACTCGTTTGATCGGCAGTGGCTGGCTGAACAGCGCCAATACCTGGATCTGCCGACGCTGTTGGAACTGCCATGGCCAGATCTAAAAATTGAATCACTGACTGCCCCAGCCAACCTGCAGCTTTTGATCGGCTGGACTGGCAGCCCGGCCTCAACTTCGCGGCTGGTCGACAAAATCTCTTTGTTTAAGGCCCGCCAGCAGGATAAGTATCACCATTTTCTGGAAGAAAGCAAGGCCTGCATTCAGCGCATGATCGAAGGCTTTCATCATGCTGATCTGGATGTAATCAAGCGTGAGATCCGCAAAAATCGCGATCTGTTGAAAAATCTGGGGGCCAATTCGGGCGTTCAGATTGAAACGCCGATTCTGCATGAACTGTGCCGAATTGCCGAGGATTTCGGTGGCGCGGCCAAGACTTCCGGTGCTGGCGGCGGCGACTGCGGCATCGTGGCGATTGATGGTCATGCCGATCTGGATGGTCTCTTAGCGGCTTGGCAGAATAAAAAAATCGAGCAGCTGCCATTAGCGGTACATTTTGTCGATTCAATTCGCCGCTACAAGCTAAAGATCAAATAGTCAAAATAATTCAGCTCGCGCGCCGCAGTTTCGTGACGCGCGAATTTTATGCACCCTACCAAGGAGGATTCTATGGAATCGCTGCAAGCGCAACGTAAAAATGAGCACGTCTCACTGGCCGAAAAGCTCTACCAGCAATCCCACGCCAGTCATCCCTTTGATCAGGTCCGACTGATTCACCACAGTCTGCCGGAAATGGCCCTGAGTCAGGTCGATCAAAAGGTCAGCCTAGGTAATCTGTCTTTGAATGCACCTTTTTATATTGAAGCCATGACCGGTGGCAGCAGGCAGACAGCCAAGATCAACGAGCGGCTGGCAATTTTGGCACACCGGCATGGCCTGGCAATGGCCACCGGATCTTTAAGCGTGGCCTTAAAGGATTCTAACGCCAGAGACTCATTTGCCATTGTCCGGGAAAAAATGCCGACTGAACCGGTAATTGCCAATGTTGGCGCCGGCGTCAACATTGACCAGGCAAAAGAAGCCATCAACATCCTAAATGCCGATGCGATCGAGATTCATCTAAATACTGCCCAAGAGCTGGTTATGCCGGAAGGAGATCGTGAATTTTTCTGGCATGACCGTATTAAACAGCTGGTTGATGGTCTCGGTGTCCCGGTTATCGTTAAAGAAGTCGGTTTTGGCATGGATAAAACAACAGTTGCTTTATTGCAAGACCTTGGCGTCAAATACATTAATGTCAGCGGGCGCGGTGGTACCAACTTTGCCGCGATCGAAAATCGACGCAATCATGAATTTGATCTTTCAATGCTCAACGATTGGGGACAAACAACGCCGGAATCGCTTTTGGAAGCTCGATCCGTTAAGCATCCAGATGTCGCAATTGTTGCTTCTGGCGGCATCACCTCCCCACTCGACGTCATCAAAGCTGGTGCGCTGGGGGCCAGTGCAGTTGGCGTGGCTGGCCATTTTCTGCACACGTTGCTGAATGAAGGCGACGATGCCCTTGACCGTGAGCTGACGATCTGGCAAGAAACCATCGCACGTCTGTTGACACTGCTGGGCTGTCATAATTTTGCCGAGCTGACTCAGGCCGAGGTGGTTTTAAGTCCTGAGTTGATCAGCTATGCAACTCAACGTGGCTTATAACCTAGTTACAAAATACTATTTTGACTTATTAGAATAAAAATCCCCTATTTAATTAACTATTTTTACCGGATATTTTCTTGAAAACGTTCACTTGCGCGACAAGTGGACGTTTTTTAAGTAATGACAATTCAACGTATCGCTCCTATACTAAGAATAGTGAGGGATTCCTAATTATTTGACTGGGAAATTCTAATTTTTGACTGTAAGGAGGATGATGCATATGGCTGCTAAACCACCAATGGTCGAATTTAAGAACGTCTCCAAGATCTATCCAGGAGGCAAGGTGGCAGTTGAAAACATTAATCTGCGGATCGAGCGTGGTGAATTCGTCTGCTTCATTGGAACATCTGGCGGGGGCAAGACGACGACGCTGCGAATGATCAACAGTATGCTGACACCAACCAGTGGCGATATTTTCGTTGATGGCAAAAACATCCATGATATTGATCCAATCGAATTGCGCCGCAGCATTGGCTATGTGATTCAAAATATCGGTCTGATGCCACACATGACGATTCGTGACAACATTACCCTGGTACCTAAATTATTGAAATGGCCCAAGGAAAAACGCGATGCGCGGGCAAAAGAACTGATCAAAATGGTCGAGTTGCCAGAAGATTTTCTGGATCGCTACCCTTCTGAGCTTTCAGGTGGTCAGCAGCAGCGGATTGGGGTTATTCGCGCTTTAGCTGCCGACCAGCAGATCATCTTAATGGACGAACCGTTTGGTGCCTTGGACCCACTAACGCGTGAAGCCTTGCAGCGACTGGTTAAACGGCTGCAAGAGGAAATGGGACGCACTATCATCATGGTTACGCACGATATGGATGAGGCTATTCGTCTGGCCGATCGCATCGTCGTCATGGACCTTGGGCACATCGTCCAAAACGCTGCGCCTGATGATGTCTTAACGCACCCAGCCAATGAGTTCGTTGCCAATCTGATTGGGCCGGATCGGCTGCACCAGGCCAAGGTCAACCACTTGACGGCCGAAGAGATTATGCGGCCTAATCCAATCAAGATTCACGCTCAACAAACTCTTGGCGATGCCTTATCAGAAATGCACGAACACCACGTTGACAGTCTGATGGTGGTTGATGATGATAATCATCTGACCGGTATTTTGGACCTCAAGACACTGCACAATCAACAACAGCAGACACAACTGATAGTCGATGATATGAAGCATCCCGTCCCGGTTAAGATTCATGAATCCGAGCGACTGCAAATGATTACGGAGCCGCTTTTGGAGCGTAACTGGGAATACGTTCCCGTCGTTGACGAACAAGAGCACTTAAAAGGCATCATTACCAGATCCGCACTGGTTGACGTGATCTATGATGCCGTTTGGGGAACCACTGAGGATCCTCGGCCGTCCCATAAGCAAGACGACGTTCAACAAGAGGCAGGTGAGCAATAATGATGGCTTTCTTGCAAGCACATGGTACCGAGCTGATCGTCAAAACATGGGAGCAGATCTATATCTCTGCAGTTTCGCTTGCTTTGGGAATCATTGTTGCGGTACCACTGGGAATTGCTTTAACCCGTTGTAAAAAAATTGCCAAATTGGTGATTGGTCTTGCCAGCATGCTGCAAACCATTCCTTCTTTGGCACTGCTGGCTCTAATGATTCCAATTTTGGGAATTGGTGTAAAGCCGGCAATCGTTGCCCTATTTATTTATTCGCTGCTGCCAATTCTGCGCAACACTTATGCCGGCATGGAAGATGTCGATCCAACTTTGATTGACAGTGCCAAGGGAATGGGGATGACCAACTGGGAGTCGATTCGGATGGTCGAACTCCCCTTGGCCCTGCCCGTCATCATGGCCGGAATTCGGCTGGCCGCCGTCTATGTAATTGCCTGGTCAACGCTGGCATCCTACATCGGAGCTGGCGGTTTAGGGGACTTTATCTTTAATGGGCTGGACCTTTATGAGCCTGATTTGATTATGGGTGGTACGATTCCAGTTACCATCTTGGCCCTGCTTGCCGACTGGCTGTTAGGAATCGTTGAGCGCAAACTCACACCAGTGACGAGTCGAGGGGGTGTGGCTGATGATCAAGAGTAAAAAACTCAGGCTGGGCGCCCTATTTTTAAGCGTTCTAACCCTGATGATCGGGATTGGCGGCTGCAGCAGCTCGTCAAGCGAATCCACCTACCACAAGCCCAAAACACTGCGGATTGCAACCCAAAGCTCAACTGAATCTCAAATCATGGGCTACATGCTCAAGGACTTGATTGAACACGATACCAATTACAAGGTCAAGATGGTCAGCAACCTGGGAAGCTCATCGGTTTCACATAAGGCATTACAAAACAATGATGCCGATATCATGGCAACCAGCTATACTGGCACTGACCTGACAGGGACTTTGGGGATGCCAGCCCAAAAAGATCCTAAAAAGGCAACCCGTACCGTTGATCGTTTGTTAAAGGAACGCTATGACGAGATTCGCTATCCATCATATGGCTTTGCCGACACCTATGCCTTTATGGTGACGCATGCCAATGCCAAGAAATACAGTCTTAATACGGTGGGCGACTTAAAACCGGTTGCCAGTCAATTGACAGCCGGGGTCGACAGTTCCTGGATGAATCGTAAAGGCGACGGCTATAACGATTTTGCCAAGGTTTACGGTTTTAAATTCAAGCGCGTCTATCCAATGCAGATCGGATTGGTCTATGATGCGGCTGAGCAGGGAAAAATGCAGGTCATTTTAGGTTACTCAACTGATGGACGAATTCGCAGCTATAACCTTAAGATTTTAAAAGACAATCTGCATTTCTTCCCACCCTACAACTGTTCATTAGTCGTTAGAGGCGTTATTATTCGTCACGATCCACACCTAAAGAAGGTTCTGCATCGGCTGGATGGCAAGATCAGTCTTTCAACCATGCAAGAGCTCAACTACCAGTCCGATGACGAGCTGTTGGAGCCGGCCACGGTTGCGCATCGTTTCCTGGTTAAGCACCACTACTTTGAAGGAGGCGACAACTGATGAAAGGTCTGAGTCTTTGGCAGCAGTTCTGGTACTATCTTGGGCATAATGGTACCTATGTTCTGCAGCAGTTCAATCATCACTTTGCCATTTCGGTCTACGGCGTTTTACTGGCAGCCGTAGTCGGCATTCCGCTTGGTATCCTGATCTCGCGTCATCATCATCTGAATGGTCCAATCATCAGTATTGCCAACATTATTCAAACCATCCCTTCTTTAGCCATGGTTTCAATGCTGATGCTGGTCTTGGGGCTAGGCACGCAGACGGTTATCGTAGCTAATTTTCTATACTCATTGCTGCCAATCATCAAAAACACGGCGGCTGGTCTCGACAGTGTTAGTCCCGTATCGCTGGATGCCGGTCGTGGGCTTGGAATGACCAAGTGGCAGCTTTTAACCATGGTTGAGATGCCGCTTTCGGTTTCCGTTATTATGGCCGGGATTCGTAATGCCTTGGTTGTTGCCATTGGAATTACGGCAATCGGTTCATTCGTTGGTGCCGGTGGTCTGGGTGACATCATCATTCGGGGGACCAACGCAACCAACGGCGGGGCCATTATCTTGGCTGGTGCTTTGCCAACCGCTTTGATGGCTATCATTACCGACTGGGTACTTGGCTGGGTTCAGCATAAGTTGGCACCCCACACCGCTAAAAAAGCTGATTAATTAAATATCAATAATTTAGGGTCCAGCTGCCAATATGCAAGCTGGACCCTATTTTGTGGTCTTTGATATTTCCTGGGAAATTTCTGCATTCACTTTTTTTCGGCCAAAATAAAAGAATCACAATGGCGGTTGCTGCATCGCGATTCTATGTAACTGATTATTTATTAAGCAGTTTTTCTGCTAAAGCAAAGTTGCCAAGCGTTGCCGAACCATTGCCAGGAACACTTGGGTTGGTGATGTATTCATCCAGATCACCGACTTCCAGATAATCGTTGTAGAGCTGCTTAAATTGGACACGTACCTTTTCCATAAAGTGAGGACGTGAAACGCTGCCTCCAAAGATTACCCGTGCTGGCCGCAGAATCGATGTTACCTGCATGACTGCCTGAGCTGCATAATAAGCCATGATGTCCCAAACGTGATCATCATCGCTGACGTCCTCGCCACGCTTGCCGAGCCGTGCCTTAAAGGTTGGACCACACAGCAGCCCTTCCAAACAGTCACCATGATATGGGCAGATGCCAGTAAAGTTTAAATCATCGGGATGCCGCTTAACCAAAACGTGACCCATTTCAGGTGCGCCAACGCCACCAATAAAATGGCCATTCTGAATGGCACCGGCACCTACACCAGTCCCAATCGTGTAGTAGACCAAGTCAGCTTTGGGCAGCTGATCCTTTAAGTTGATGTATTCACCGTAAACCGAGCCGTTGACATCGGTCGTAAAGTAGATTGGCAGGTTCTGTCCCAGGCCACGCTTGAGCATCCCAACAAAATTACAGTTGGACCACTTGATTTTAGGCGTATCGGTAATGTAGCCGTACTTGGCCGAATGCTTATCGATGTCAATTGGGCCAAAACTGGCAACACTCATTGCCTGCATTTCCGGATACTTTTTAAAGAATGCAATGCAGTTACCGATTGTGGTTGCCGGATCAATCGTCGGAAAAATTGCCTTGTCGATTACTTCATATTTTTCATTGCCAACAGCGCAGACAAACTTAGTCCCGCCGGCTTCAATACTGCCAAGTAGCATGAATTTGATCCCTCACTCGCTAAAAAGATTCTATTTTTTTGTCATTCGTTTAACAATATAACGCTTTCTTGAATATTCAACAAGTTTTTCATAACTTTTTTCAGGATTTTATTGACTTTAACTAAATGATCATTTAGTATAATTATCATGAGAGAAAAAGACCAAACCAAAAAAGAAAAAATCGTCCAAGCCGTTTTTGAAATCGTCGATCACGATGGCCTTGCAGGGCTGTCGTTTGGTAAGATCGCCAAGTGGGCCGGTATCAGTTCCGGAACTCCGTATGTGTACTATCGCGATAAAACGGACATGCTCTCACAGATCTACATTGCTACCAAGCAAGAACTAGAGTCGGGCTTAGATGATCGACTTGCTAAATCGAACTCAACCAAAGAACAACTAATCACCTGCCTCGAGTATTTTGCTCAGCAGTATATGAAATATCCTTTGCAGGCCAACTACATCATGGCCATTCATGCCGCACCCGAGTTAATTACACCGGCTGCCAGACAGGCCGGCGCATCATTTGCCCATAATCTAAATGAACTGTACTGTCAGCTTTGTTATGAAACCAAAGCTGCTGCTACCGCCGATAATCAAACCCTGGTTGGTGCCTTACTGTTAGGTCCAATCATGTGGCTCTTGCGTCAAGCCAAGCTGAATGGCACTCAAGTCAAAGACACCCAGATCAAAAAAGTCGTTCGCATCTCGGTCAATGGCCTTTTTGAGGAAAATAATCACGAATCCTAACATATGAATAAGAGGAAACTGCCTATGATCAAATTTTATTTTCATACTAATAACCCAGCCAAGCGTCGGGCAGAAAAATGGCTGACCAAGCACAGTCTTGATTTTCAGTCTCGCAATCTGAACAAAGAACCGTTAACCCGCGATGAAATCCTCCAACTGCTGGAGCTCTCACCGGACGGTACCGAAACTTTGGTATCCGAGCGTTCAAAGGCAACCAAGGAATTATATGCCAAGCACCCTACACCAACTATGAATCAGCTGATCGAGGCCATCCAAAACACGCCACAAATTCTTAAAAGTCCATTAATCGTTAGTGGTCATAAGATGCTAACGGGCTTTAATGCTGACAAAATGGGCGTCTTGGTACCTCATCAGCAGCGACGGCTGGAGCTTTCTCGCCTTTTGGGCAAGTTGAATGGACGTGGCTCAAATCAGGCTTTGCAATTAGCATATAACTAAATTCAAGAGGTTGGAAAAAGATTAATTTTTCTGGAAAATAAAGCAACTTTAATAATAGAAATGGCCGAAGATCAGCGTTTTAAGTCACGCAATCTTCAGCCATTTTTCTGTTTTGAGACTTTATTCCCAGCACCTTCAATTCGATTTTTAAAAGCGAAGACCTTTTGGATAGAAATTCTTTAAAGTCTGACCGACTAGCTTCCCCCAGCCGCAGACATGTCCCTCACAAACCAGCAGCTGCCAGCCAGGCTTCCCGCCGCTGATTGACAGCGTATCACCGTGAACATACTGACGCCATTGGTCATGATCAATTATCAAGACATTGGCTGTCTCATCTGGCTGACTGGCCAATGCCCACGCCAAAGCCGGCTCAAACCGATTCTTTTTAAATGTACCCAAATGCAGTCCTGGCCGCAGTACCGTCATTTGGCTGATATCATCAATTCCCTTAGGCAGATCATATAACTGATCGCCATAAGTAAGCAGATGATTGACCTGATAGCTTGGCATGGTTTCTTGGGCGAACTTTTCAAACAATTCGCGCTGCTCTTTGGTAATAGCACTGCGACTGTTGCCTTTTTTCCTGTTCTTTTTGTTTTTCTTTGCTGATGGCTTTGATCCGGCTGTTTCAGACAAATTGCCCTGCAAACGGAACTTGGCGATAAAATGTCCCTCACCTTTAAGATGGTGTGGGAATAATCTGACTGCCTTAGTCAATTCAGGATTTCCATTACCCCATTCTGGTCGACCGTCGTCCATCCCTGGGTATTTTTGAATCGGCTCCATGGTCAGATCATAATTGTCCAAAAGCCATGCTGCGTTTTGCTCATCTTCTTCTGGAGCAAACGTGCAAGTCGAATATACTAACGTTCCACCAGGCTTGAGCATCTTCATGGCTGAGCTCAAAATCTTTTGCTGACGGTTGGCGCACTCGCTTGGATAATCCGGTGTCCAATACTCGATCCCCGCCGGCTCCTTGCGAAACATTCCCTCACCAGAGCATGGTGCATCCACTAAGATGCGATCGAAAAACTGTGGGAACTGTTTTTCAAGTTCAGCCGGACTCTCATTCATCACAATAGCATGCTTGGCTCCCCAACGTTCCAGGTTTTCTGCCAAAATATTGGCCCGTTTACGAAAGATTTCGTTGGCAACCAGTAAGCCCTCATCATGCATCTTAGCAATTAGATGCGTGCTCTTGCCGCCTGGCGCCGCACACAAATCCAAAACCCGTTCACCAGGCTTGGGATCAACGACTTCGCCAACATACATGGCACTGGGTTCTTGACTGTATACCCAGCCAGCCGTATGATCCAGCGACTTGCCATCGACCTTGCCAAACCAGCCATCCGCGACGTATTCAATCTTGCCTTGTGCGGTTTTGATGGTGGCAGTCGGCTGACCGTTTTTCAGTGGATTGATCCGAAAACCACTGCAGCTTGGCTGATCAAATGAAGCCAAAAAAGCATCCGCCTCATCGCCTAACAGCTGACGATATTTTTCAATAAAAGCAGTTGGTAGTTTCACAAAAAATGCTCCTCGTCATAAAAGTATCCTTACTATTATAGCATTAATCAGCTGCCAAAGCCGTCAGATGAATTTTATGGGTCAAAACCTCGATTTTTGAGTCATACAGCGCTTGAATAAACTCATCATCCTCATCGTCATAGTAAAGATACTGTCCCTTTTCATTCGCCAGCAGTTCAATAAAGATGCGAATTGCCCGACCATTGCCTTCTCTAAATGGATGCAGATAGTTCAGCTCATCCAACAGCCTGGCATATGCAGCTGATTGAGGCAGCGTTTGTTCTTTTAGATCTGTGATTACAGCGTTAATCGAGCGAATGCCATTGTCAAAGACATTTGGCGGCAAAAAAAGCGTCTGCTGCTTGGTCAGGTTATAGTTGCGCAGCTTGCCTGCCCAAGCATACAAATCACCAAACAGCGCTTTGTTGATGCGGCAAAGATCATCAACGTCATCTACCTTAAAGCCTCTTTGCAAAATTCTTAGGCCAACCAAGGAACCCTGCATAAATTCATGCTCATCCAGATCAGCTTTATCTTGAATCCCCAGCTTGTTCTTCAGCGTGTCGTTTGGGTACAGAAAATCCCGATTCAAAGTCTTTTCATCAGTAATTGCTGGTTCAGCAACCGGAATCGGCCAGTGACGCAGCCGATCTAATTTCCCATCCAATTCATGCTGCGGATGTTCATACGCATCTCCCAAAAGCCGAATCTCTTCTTCGGTTGGCTCCCATCCTTCCATGGCACTACTGACAACCGTTGCCGCCAATAATTGAAACTTGCGTGGATTGCGAAACTCAACGCCACCAATCCGATGGGCCTTGCGATTAATCAAAGCAGACATTTCGCCATCTTCCTTTCTAGATCTAATTAGGATAATTGTAGCGCGGCTTTTACCAGTTCAACAGTCCTTTAAAACATTAATCCACGATTGTCTTATCGGTTTCGAATAATTTGCGTTTACCTAGCGATTCTCGATATAATTTAACCAGATATTTTTTCGAAAGGACGAATTAAATGAAGCAGCATTTGATTGCCATCGACTTGGATGGTACTACGCTCAACAATCAATCTAAATTAACGCCTAATACGATTAAGACTCTGCGCACGCTCAGTCAGCAAGGACACCTGGTTACCATCGTTACTGGTCGCCCTTATCTGATCTCTGGTCACCTTTACGATGAAATCGGGCTTAAAACGCCGATGATCAATTTCAATGGCGCATTGGCACACATCCCGCACCGTAAATGGGCAGGAGAATATGCCGTCAGCGTTACGCGCGAAATGACGCTGGATCTATTGGCGCATAAAGAGGAGCTTGGTATCAAAATGGTGATTGCCGAAGATAAATACCACGTCTGGGCTGATCATCCCAGCAACGAGCTGCCTGAGTTTTTACCCGCCAAATTGGCACCGGAACAGATCCTCAATGAACATAATTTAAACAACGATCCAATTGCCCTGACGATTCAGTTTGATCCGTCCAAAAAAGACGCTATTTTGGCCGCTGTCAATCAGAAATACGGTGATTTTATTGAGCCACGCGTCTGGGGCGGACCATATTCAATTATGGAGCTAATTCGACGCGGCACGCATAAAGAAGCCGGTCTGCGCCATTTAGTTAAAGAATACCAGCTGAGTGCTGATCAGATCATTGCATTTGGCGATGAGCACAATGATGCCGAAATGCTCAGCTATGCCGGTCGCGGTGTTGCGATGCAAAATGCCGTTGATAACATCAAACAAATTGCCGATGACGTCACACCAGTTGATAACGATCATGACGGACTAGCCAAGTATCTGCAGGATTATTTCCACCTCGATGCTGGTGAGCTGCGGTTGGCAGAATAGACTTCGTGACTGCTTATGAGTGAGTGAAGATCTAAGAATTCAAAAGTCCAAACAAGCCATCAAGAACGCTTTTTTATCACTACTAGCTGAAAAAGGCTTTGAAAAGATTACCATCAAGGATATCTGTACACAGGTGATGATTGGCAAGTCGACTTTTTACTATCATTATGAGGATAAATATGATCTAGCGCGTCAACTGGCAATCCAAAGCTTAAAAAACTATCAGCAGCATGTTTTAATTCCTCGCTAAAAAAAGCTTGATCATTCAATCAACGATCTGATTAACCAGCCGATACTGCCCTCTTGATGCGTAAGATTCAAACACCAGAGCTTAATGTTGAAAAAATGTTAAAAGAGCAGTTGGCAAAATCTCTGCAGCCATTTATCGTCAAGCTGGGCTTTAAAAATCAGTCAGCACTATTGGCATCAATGGTTGCTGCCCTGCTAATGGAAATTCTCGATGCTGATGAAACCGATCAGCTAGAACTTTCACAGACCAATCTTTTATCCTTGTTGAATCAGCTTCAACACATTCTACAAAATCTAACCTAATGATATCGGACCCTTTACTGCTGAGGGTTCGATATCTTACTTTTGGCACCTGTTTGCCTATGTTGCAACTGGTCTAAATCATCTCAACAACCAGTGAAAGGATGATTATAATGATGGAATTTAAAGCAGTTATTAATAGTGAAACGATTGAATGGTCCGAAATCAAGCGTTGGAAAGCTTACCGGCGCGTATGCTCCAGGAGACCGCCAGCTCCTGCGCTGAGGCATTATTACATACGTAGTTAAGAGGTTGAGTTAATTTCCGGCCTCTTTTTGATTTCCCAGGAAATAAAATCAGTCTTCTTTGATCCACTTAATCGGAATCCGCTTAATATCAATCTCACGTGGCGTTAACTTTGCTTTGGTATGTCCCAGCGTTAATGCAAAGCAAGGCGTCATCTTTTCCGGAATCACTCCTTTAGGCAATGAAGACAAGCAGGCCATATTGTAGTTAGCAGCCAAACCTTCGTTTTCAGCGGCCAGCTCCATACTGTGCACGATGATACCGGCATCGATAAACTCCAGCTGGCTTGGGTTGGGTGATGAAACAACGATTAATGTTGGTGCATGATAGATATTTTGAATCTTTTTAAGCACCTCAGGATTTTGGATTACCGTTAATGCATGATTTTGATACTTGCCTAAACCAACTGGACTGGTTTCAGCAGCCAGCAAAATTGGCTGCAGTTCCTCACTGGTAAGCGGCCGGTCATCATATTCACGAAAAGCGTGTCTTGATTGTAATAGATCCATTAGTTCCATTTTAGCCATCCCCTTTTCATAATCTTACTTGCTTTTAGTTTAGCACTGATTTGACAAACCAATTCATTTTGACTACGAGTCAATTAAACGTTTTCATTTACAAATGCGACATCAACAAGACCATTGCAAATAAAAAATGATCCACGAAATAAATTCGCGGACCATTTTGAGAGAGAGAATTTTTGATTCAAAACGAATTTTGACTAGTCGAGTTGAGCCTTGATTGCTTCCAGCGTAACGTCCTTGGTTGCGTCAAAGCGAATGTCAGCATCATCAAGACCGGCACCAATACCGATTGAAAGCTCGCCAGCATCATTGATGGCTTGCACACCGGCTTGGGCATCTTCCAGACCAGCCACGTTGGCAACTGGCAGGTTCATCATTTCAGCAGCAGCGATGTAAATATCAGGAGCTGGCTTACCATGCTTAACGGAAGCAGGGTTGACAATCCCGTCAAAGTAATCACTCAGCTTCAGGTACTTCAATACCTTAGGTGCGTTCTTGGAGGCCGATGCCAGAACCATTTGATAGCCCTTTTCACGAATGTCATCCAAGAAGGCTTGCATCCCAGGCAGAACGTCAGCTGGCGTCAGGGTTTCTACCAGACGCAGGTAGTTGTCATTCTTTTCAGCAGCCAATGCTTCTTTTTCAGCTTGCGTGTAGTCGTTTTCGTGACCACCAGCCTTCAGGATCAATTCCAGAGAATCCATCCGGCCAACACCCTTCAAGCTTTCCTGCAGTTCAGGCGTCCAAGTCGTACCTACTTTATCGGCCAATTGATGCCAGGCTTGCGTGTGAAAACGCGCCGTGTCGGCAATAACGCCGTCCAGGTCAAAGGCAAAACCTTTCAGATCTTCAAACTTCATGTAAAATGCCTCCTACTTCAGTTCCAGATCCTTACCAGCCAGGTCAATGGTCAGTGGTTCACCGGATACGAGTGATACGTGCGTGCCTTCCTTATCAACCAAGACCTTGATGACGCGGCCACGGAAGACTTGCGTGAATTGGTATGAATCCCACTTCTTAGGCAGGAATGGTGCATAGTGCAGCTTGCCTTCACGAATCCGCATGCCAGCAAAGCCTTGGACGATATCCAGCCAACTACCAGTCATGGAAGTAATGTGCAGACCATCGGAAGTGTCGTTGTTGTAGTTGTCCAGGTCAAGCCGTGCGGAACGGTCGTACAGTTCAACGGCTTTGTCTTCGTAACCCAAGTCAGAGGCAATAATGGAGTAGATCGATGGTGACAGACTTGATTCATGAACCGTGTATTGTTCGTAGAAGTCAAAGTTGTGCTTCTTTTCTTCTGGCGTAAAGTCGTCGATAAAGTCCCAGATACCTTGGATAACGTCACCTTGCTTAACGTATGGTGAACGCAGGATCTTGTCCCATGACCAGTGTTGGTTGATTGGCAGTTGGTCGCTAGGAATGTCGGCAACCGGCTTCAGATCTTTGTCTAAGAAGCCATCGTTTTCAGGGAAGATGTCGCGTTCCTTGTCGTATGGCAGGTACATGTTGTCAACGATTGCTTGCCACTTGCGCTTTTCGTCGTCCGTAACGTTAAGCTTTTCAGCTACGTCAGCGTCAACTTCCTTGAGCACTTGCAGCGTGTACTTGAGCGTCCATTGGCAAAGCAGGTTCGTGTACCAGTCGTTGTTAACGTTGTTGTCGTATTCGTCAGGACCGGTAACGGCATGCAGCATGTACTTATTTTGACGTTGTGAGTAGTGAACTCGGTCAGCCCAGAAACGAGAAATTTCAGTCAGAACCTTGGCACCTTCATGCAGCACGTAGCTCTTGTCGCCCGTGTAGTTGGTGTAGTTGTAGATTGCGTAGGCAATGTCACCGTTACGGTGGATTTCTTCAAACGTGATTTCCCATTCGTTGTGGCATTCGATACCGTTGAACGTAACCATTGGGAACAGCGCACCCTTCAAGCCTTGTTCTTGGGCGTTGACGTAAGCACCGTCCAGTTGGTCATAACGGTACATCAGCAGGTTGCGGGAAATCTTAGGATCGGAAACACCCAGGTAAACTGGCAGGCAGTAGGCTTCAGTATCCCAGTAAGTAGCACCACCGTATTTTTCACCAGTGAACCCTTTAGGACTGATGTTCAGGCGTGAGTCGTTACCGTAGTAAGTTGAGAAGAGTTGGAACAGGTTGAAGCGAATCCCTTGTTGAGCTTCGTCATCGCCATTGATTTCAACATCGGCCTTGTTCCAGCGTTCTGCCCAGCCAGCAACGTGGGGAGCCAGCAGATCATCAAAGCTTTGACCATCCAGTTGACCAGCTAATTCATCCAGACGAGCAACCAGCGCTTCTTGGGTGTCAAAATCACGTGAAGTTGCGATAACGGAACGCTTTTCCAATTCAACTTCAGCACCAGCAGCCAGCGTCCCAGCAAAGTCGTTTTCAGCTGTCTTAGCGGTCGTGCCATCGCCAACATGTTCCAAAGTCGTCTTGGTAGTAGTCTTTACACCAACCGTAAATTGAGGCGTGCCGAATGGGTTTGGCTTCGTCTTAGAAACCAGCAGTGCGTGTTCGCCGGCTGCCTTTTGTTCCAACACATCCCAGAACTGTTCATCGTAGTTGGAGTCTTCGTTGTAGACGTCACCGTTGATAACGCTGGCAACTTCCAGCTTGGCTTCAGCATTGCCCAAGTTCTTGACGTGCAGACGCTGACCAACCAGTTCCTTTTGCGCTACGCTGACAAAACGTTCAAACGTAAAGTGCAGCTTGGCACCGCCAACTTCAGCCGTAAATTCACGGGTAAAGATTCCCTTCTTGAGGTCAAGGTCCAGCTTGAAGTCAGTTGGTGCCTGCTTAGCCAGATCCAGCTGTTCGCCATTAACCTTGATCGTCAGCTGCAGGAAGTTGGTGCCGTTGATCATCTTACCAAAGTACTTTGGATAACCGATCTTCCACCAGCCGACCCGCGTCTTGTCTGGGAACCAAACGCCACCGTAGTAGACACCTTCCATCTTGTCGCCAGAGTAGCCTTCTTCAAAGAAACCACGCATCCCGAGGTTTTCGTTGGCCAGACTGGTCATTGATTCTTGCAGGCGTTTATCTTCAGGAGCCCACTTGGTCGTTACGATATTCCAAGGAGCGACGTCAAAAGTTCGTTTCATAAGATATTATCCTTTCTCAATCTCAATTAATTTCTAAAGTTGCAAAATCAGTCAAAACTAAGCAGCGAACGTTTCCTTGATGGCGTTAACGGAGAATGCACCGATTGCCATAACGACCCCACCCAGCAGCAGCATGTGTGGCTGGGAGTTGCCCAACATTGGGTAAAGGAAGAAACTGCAAAGCGAAGCAACAATCTGTGGCAGACAGATCGAGCAGTTAAACAAGCCAAGGTAGGTACCCATGTGCTTACCAGACAATGCGTTGGTAACGATCGTCAGTGGGTAAGTGTTGATCCCAGCCCAGCCAATACCAACCAGTGCGTAAGACAGAATCAAAGCGTATTGGTTGGAGAAGAAGCAGACCGTTGCGAAACCAACAGCACCCAGCAGCAGTGATCCCATGTAGCCAGCTTTGTGGTACTTGTTAGGCAGCTTGGCCAATACGTAGGACCATACAACAGCGGCAATTGACTGAACAGCAGCCATCACACCGTACCAGTTACCAGCAGCCTGGTAAGCAGCAGAACTTGCGTTGGTCGTGTGCCATACGTTTTGCGCAATTGCACCAGCAGAGTAAGTCCACAGGTATTGGAAAGCAAACCAGCAGAAGAATTGTACCAGTGAAACCGTCCAGAAGGCCTTGGGAGCGTGCTTGAGCAATTCAACCCAGTTACCGCCTTCCGTGTTGTCGGATTCCTTGATGCCATGGTACTTAGCATAGGTTTCAGGGTCATATTCCTTAACGTGGGTCATCGTCAAAGCACTGGTACAAATCAGCAGAATAGCACCAATGTAGAAGGCCCAGCGAACCGAAGGAGGAACAACACCCTTAGGAGCCGTGTTCTGCAGACCAAACCAAGTCAGCAGGAATGGGAAGATGGCTGCCAGAACGGAACCGATGTTGTTCAGCAGACTCTGAATACCATAAGCATAACTCTTTTGATCATCGTTAACCATGTCGCCAACCATCATCTTGAATGGCTGCATGGCAACGTTAGAAGACAGATCCAAGAAGGCAACGGTAATCGCACCAAACATCAATGCCGCAAACGATCCATACCCAAATCCAAGACTACCTGAGTTTGGTAAAAGAAGCATAACAATAACGGCAACAATCGTACCAAGCATTAAGTATGGCAACCGCCGACCACCAAGCTTTGGCGCCCAGGTTCGGTCAGAATAGTAACCAACAATTGGCTGTACGATCATACCCATTAATGGTGGCAAAATGAAGAACCACCCAAGACTGTTCGGGTCAGCCCCAATCGTTTGGAAGATCCGACTCATTTGAGAACTTTGTAAAGTAAAGGCCGTCTGTACGCCAAGAAAACCGAAGTTAATCATCCAAATCGTTTTCTTGGACAAATATGGCAAGCCAGAGGTCTGTTTCTTTTGCTCTACTTCACTCATGACTTAAAACTCCTATCCTAAAAAATCCACTCAATAAATAATTGCCAAGTCGTGTAAGCGCTTCATGACTTTTAACAATTTATAATATAACAAATGAATTCGTTTTCCGCAACCGTTTGCGCACAAATTTATGCAACCGATTGCGCAAAAAACTTAAAGAAAAGCCGATCCATCAAGGAATGAACCGACTAAAAAATTTTTTAAATATTTTTGGCTTCTATTATAAAAAAACGCTCAATCATTGCTGTATCCAGTGACACAATGACATGCATTCAGCTGCTAGTCAATTCTAAATGCCACAAACGCGTGCTGAATGTTTGGATTGAAGAGCAATTCAACTGCCTTTTTACCCAGCTCATGTGGCCGTAAATCAACCTTCTCCACATCGGGCAGCAGCATGCCTAAAAGCTTGCTGTTGTTAAAACAGATAATCGACAATCGATCCAACAAGTGCAGCTCTTGGAGTTCATGATTAAGCTTTAAGAACAAAATGTCATCGGCGCATACCAGCCCATCAACGTTGGGATGCTGAGCAAAAAATTCGCTGGCTGATTGTTTGCCATAATACCAATCGGCTTCTGGCAAATGACGCTCTGCCAAACAATTCTCATAGCCCAAGCGACGATCCTCTTCATACTGCCAGTGATTTGGTGAACTGACGTATGCCAGATGCGTAACGTCATGATTGATCAAAAGCTGCTTGGTTGCTGCATAACCAGCGGCCACGTTATCATTATCGACATAGCGATCGTTTTGATGGCGCTCTGGATGGCCAATAACCAGAAAATTATAGCCATGCTCACGCAGATAGGCTGCCACTGGATCATGCTCCAAAGTATAGAACAATAAAAAGTTGTGAATCTTGGATTGCAGCACCATCGACTTGACGGCGCGCAAAAGCTTTTCTTGCGTAGGTGCCAGGGCCACGACCATCGAATAGTCGCGTGACTCCAGCGCGGCGGCAATCCCCCGCATCAAATCAATATGAAACGGATTAGCTGGCGCCTCATCGGTCGTTACCGGAAAAACCAGCCCGACCATGTTGGCCTCGCCCCGCGTTAAATTACGAGCGGCATAGTTGGGATGATAACCGATTTCAGTGGCAATTTTTTTGATTCTTTCTCGCGTAGCCTCGCTGATTCGCGGATTATCATTCAAGGCTCTTGATGCCGTAGAGACCGAGACCCCCGCACGTGCCGCGATATCTTTGATTGTTGCCATGAACAAGCATCATGCCGATTCAAGTAGTCTTTTTCTGGGCTGGCAAAACAGGCATGATTCTCCTTTCATTCATTATATATGGTTGCATTTGGATCATTGATTGACCCAGACGATCGTTATAGCTGCGTCAGACACATTCTTGAATCCAGTTTTGCCCTATGCCCATGACGCTAGTTGTTAAAAATGAATAACTCAATTTTAGTCGTATCATGGCAAAATGGTCAATAGTAGTTTAAGTAAAACGTTCAACCAAAACTAACCCCATTCATTTGGTCAGTTGCAGCAGCGACTGCTCCGTTTTCTAATTCAAGTCATACGCCACGTTAATGCATTTGCGAATTCTTTAGTTATTGATTACCTTCCCGTGGTACGATGCGGCCATCCGGATAAACATAATAGTCGTGTCCATCATAGCTGCCAGCCGTGTAGTTACCATTGCGATACGCTGAGTCTTGGCCACGAATCCAATAGGCCGGCTGACCATGCTCATCGGTTGCCATCGTACCATTGCCTTCTGACATATATGACCACTGAATATCGCCATTGCCATATTTGGCATCAACTGCAGCAATGGCTTCCTGAACCGAATTAATGGCATGCTGCTCAGCCTGAATGCCATTTTGAGTGCTCGAATTGGTTGCCGATTGTGAATCAGACTGACTGGAGCTGGTCTGATTTGCAGCTGAGGACTCGTTTGTCGCTGCAGTCGATGAACTGGTTTTATCAGCATGATGGCTGGACTTTTTGGCAGTTGATTTTTGATGATGACTGGCTGACCGTGATGTGGATCGCGAATGCGAGGATGCATGATCTTCGTGGTTTTGGCTGCCACAGCCCGCTAAAAGCAGACTGCTTAGCCCAATGATGCTTAGTAGTTTTAATTTATTTTCCATAAAAATCCCCCCCAAAATTAAGCATAGTAGCTGCCGGCGATCCTCAATCAGCCACCTGCTTTTAGAAAAATTATCCTCCAGGCCGCACGTAGTTTGATCAATGATAAAATAGTTATAATACATACGAAAAAAGGAGGCCGATCGTGGCTGGTAACTTCGCATTTTTAAAATCCTATCATGGCATGCATAAGCTGCAGCATCTTTCTCGGATGGCGGAAAAGGCCTACCGCAATGGTCAGTATGCTACTGAGGCACTTTTGATCCGAGAGATCAGCGGCCGTTTGATTCGCAAGCTGGTTAAGCGTGAGTTCCCCGACATGGACAAGCATTTTAATAGTGAGGATGGACTTAAAAAACTGCAGTCAACTCATTTATTAAACGATGAAATGACCACGCTGCTGACTCAGCTACGTAAATCTGGTCGTCATCCCCAGCTCATTGGTGCCCAAAACGCCTATCAAATCTTGGTTAAGCTGCACTACGTCTTGATCTGGTATGTTAATCGCTATTTGGATGGTCATGAAGAACCTGGCCATTTCCATATCCATCATAATTAAAAACGGGACCCAGAACATGATTCTGAGTCCTGTTTTTTAATTTTTTTTTGTTTGGACAATTTAACTACCAATACTATTGACAGCAGCAGTCTGATCAATAGCAGCATACCGATAAGCAGATTGCGCTGTCGCTTTTGGCGTTCGGCCCTAACTGTGTGACCACAATCGGCGCAGATCTTGGTATGGGCTTTTAATGGCACCTTACAATGTGGACATTTCATAGACAACACATCCTTTGATTTGATTGATTCTATTTTAGCGCGATTCGGATCAAAATAGCTGTTCTTTTCTAAAATTTCTTTGATTAGGTAAAACGTTATTAAGACAGACTTTTAACCCTTTAATCACCATCTTATTCAGATTTTTTATAAAAAAGGCTTGCACTTAGTAAACCGTTATACTATTATATTTATGGGTCGTAAGGAAAGTGTTTTCAGATTCTGCTTTCTTTCATAACTTGTTTTATCGTGAAACCGCTCATGCCGACAGTCGACGACGATCATCCTGGCCACGCCACGCCAACGACGTCCGTCAACGTCAATCCATCGACTGTCTGCCAGCGTTTGACCGACCCTTCCTTCTACTGTTTGGGTACGCCAACTCAAACGGCCGGATGTTCAATTTAACCTCAAGGCGATCATTCGTCTTTCCTCAAAATTGTGAAGCCGCAACACTGAAACGCCAATCCACAGTGTTAGACTCTCAATCCCTTTAATCCACTTTTAGGCTTCACATCTGATCATCCTTGTCTACAGGCTCATTTTAAGACTGACTCTTGTTCACTCTAATCATTAAAAATTTAATCCATATTACATCCATGAGCCTGCTGACAATATTAAAAACCGTCATCGAATTCTACGTTCGATGACGGTTTTTATTTATACCTGTCTTACTTTGCTTAAGGCATCAGCTACGGCTTCACTCAGCGCGCGGCTGGTCGTGGTTGCGCCAGAGATTGCATCAACGTCTGACGTATTGGCTCTAATCATATTTTTTTCAAGTTGCTCAAAGGCCGCCTGACCGATCTCTTCATTTTCATGGTTTTCCAAGATCTCGATCTGCTGCAGTTTTTGCTTTTGGTATGTAACTCGAACGATGATCCGGCCACCCATGCCATCATCTGAAACGCCCAAGTATTGATCCGGTCCTACCATATAATGCTGAGCCGACATATCCAACAAGTCATTGATATGAACGGTCACTGCATCATGCAGCCGTTTTACGTTGACCGCATCCGATTTTGGCTTGGCGGCATTCTCACCGGCAAGCTTACCAAAAATCAGACATTCAGCCAGGTTGCCACCGCTTTGATAGTAGTTGGCGGCAATTCCTCCCAATTCTCCAGCACTGTACAAATGTGGAATCGGCTGATCATCAACGTTTAAAACGCGCGCCTTTTCATCATGCTGTGGACCACCCTGCGTATTCAAGACGTTGCTGGCCAGTTCAATGGCATAGTATGGACCCGCACCAAATTTACGCATCGTATCGGTATCACGTCCCGTTTGGTAGTCACGCCCTAATTCTTTATAATGGTTGAAATCAGTAACCGTCTGCGTCAGGCTGATCACGGGAACATGCAGCTGCTTGGCCAATTCCGGCAATGAATCCGCACTGATCAGTTTTTGCATGAATTTAGGATAAGGCAGGCGCCGATCCTCTTTTTCCTGTTGTTCAAAAACCTCATACTGGGCTTGATCAAATACCAGATAGGGATGCTTTTGGTAGTGCGGCAATACCCAGTGGCCATGTGAATACAGATGTCCATGACGTGCCGGTTGATTCTCGGCAAAAAAGCGTGTCCCATCATCGCCAATCACGAAAATACTGCCATGATTTAACTGTGACCAGCTTTGGATGACCCGCCCCCGATGCTGCGTCCCTTCTTCTGCAAACGTTAGGCCCGCCAGCGTACCGAAACTTTCATAGTTGCCCATGTGCCACAGTTTGGCCTGTACCTCTTGCGCCATTTTGATGCCATCTCCACGGTTGAACAGTGACCCCATTGGCATTAACGCTGGCTTTTGCAAGTAGTTCTGAATCATTTCGCGATTGTTTTCAAAACCACCCGTTGCCAGTACCAATCCATTTTTTGCGGCAATATTATAATTCTTGCCCCGTCGCCGCAACTGAACACCCTTGACGATACCAGTTTGAGGATCTTGATAAAGGTGTCGTGCCCGAGTATTAAGCCAGACGTCAATCAAATTGGCACGGTCGATCACGTTTTGACGCAGAATCTTCCAAAGGGCCGCATCCTTATCACGCCGATGAACCAGAGCAATATCAACTGCCTCGCTGTCATCAAGCTCAGGATATTCGGCCAATGAATGCTTGGGTACGACTGGATCCCCCAAGCGAATGTCGTCTTTCCAGCTGATGGCCCGAACTCCCAGATATTTTTCAAAATAATCCGGCATATTCACCAGCCCGCGTAGGTAGGTCTGCATCAGTTTGGCTGGTACCAAAAAATCATCATTAAGCTGCTGATAGTATCTGGTTAATTGGCCGATTCCCTTTCCCATTGCGACGTGCTGAGAGGCATAGCGCGTATTGCCTCCTTCTCTTCCCAGTGGTGCCGCATCAACCAGCAGCACATGGGCTCCTGAATCTGCTGCAAAGCGCGCTGCCGTGGCACCAGCACCGCCAAAACCTACAACGACCACGTCATACTGGGCATTCCATTGAACATCATTGGCCTGCATTTATTTCATCCCTTTACTCAAATTAGTCTCATTTCTAGTCTAACTGAACCTATCAATCATTGCCAATCATAAAAAGCCGCCCGTAAGCGACTTAATCGTTTAATTATAGTTTGCCGAAACTCGCTGATTTTAAGTGAACCAGTGACTCGTTTACTCGGCAATATTTAGGCTGTTCGATTTTAAATTAACCATTATGTAAACAGCTTAATTGATGCCCAATTCATCTCCGTAATTCTGACTGCCGCCTTGTACATCATCTAAACAATTGATCATTATTCTGATGATCCCGACTAGGCTGTCCAGTCATAACAAAGTCCAAAAAAGGCATTACCGACAATCGCCGCTTGATGTGGCTTATCAACCAGCTTGATTCCTTGGCTTTCCCAGCTAATCAGCGGTGCCTTGAGACTGTTGTGATAAAACCGCACGTGGCGACCTTCATAAATCTGGATCGTTCCTTTTTTAAGACACTCGACTGGAACAAACTCGAGCTGTGGCTGGGCATCACGGCATTTTGACCACTTGATCGGCTCAGGCAGCTCTAGATTGTCAAAGCGTGCACAGTTTAGTACCTGCTCCAAAACTGCGCGGCCGCGAAAGATGACGTTATCACGCTCCGTTCCGCTCAGCAGCTCTCCTGGCAGTCCATCAGTAAAGCACATCTGCCGTTGATAATGACTTTCCAGCATCTTAAGCTCTGGTGGCAAAACAGCACAGTAACCCTTTGAACAATGATAGACCATCAATTCATACGTAAGCATCGTTATCCCCATTTCAACAATTGTCATCGGACTCACCCCTCCATCCGATGCAACGAAATATAAATTACTTTCAATTAACTTACATTTATTATCATGATATTTTGGTTGTCAGTCAAGGCCCGCAATCGTTGATATATCAGCATTCTTGATTTTAGGCTTGCTGATATGAACTCTAATTTCTGTTGACGTTCTGTTGACTTTTTCTGTTGACGTTTTGACGGCGGCACTCAAAAGAATATCATTTCAAGGTTGCCGGCAGCAGCCTTTTTTATTTTGTGTAAGCAAGGAACTGTTAGCTGTTATTCATCCCTTGAAAACGGCCATTTGCTGCTTGATATTGTCTAATTCTAGGCGCTGATTTTAGGTTTTTTAAGTTTCACAATCAGGCAGCGTTTAAATGCAATTACGGGTCTGCCGCGCTCAATTTTGATCTGGGCTTTTGATAGTCCATTTTTGGGCTCTCCATTTTCTCGACTGTCGAATTTTCGACTGTCGAATTAACATTTAGACTCATTTAAGCGGCGTTTTTCCCAATATGTTGAGAAAATGATCGCTCTGCCAAGCCTTGATGTCTTTCATCCAATTTGTAAAAAGGCCGTTTTGTCCAATTTTGTCCAAGTCAATCATGGTAAATAGATAAAACCAATACTGGATTCATTTTCGCTTGTCTATGTTGGACTTTATCAAACATGAATGGTCAACTATAAGCGGCTACTGCTTTTCATTGCGTTTGATCCTCTGATTTTCTAGCTTTTAGCGTTTAAGGTTAACATTAGTTAACAAGATAGGCTCAATTTTGATCTTATCTCACTGGCAGCAAAAAAAGGGGGTCGGTAAAACGCCGATCCCTTTTAATTCCTACATTTTCAAACAACTAATTCAGTTTTCAGCAAATACTCTTAATTCTCTGCCGTATCTAGCATAATTTTCGGCAAACTCGCAAAGGGCCTTTTGTTGATACAAGCCATATTGCGACCTGCTAAGGCAAAAATATTCCTCCATTTGTCGGTGTGGCCGTTCTTCAATGCACCTCATGATAATTATCTTTTTAGTTTTTTCGCTACACGTGTTAATGGCTGCCGCTATGGTTTCTAATTCTTGGTCAGCATTAACTGCCTCTAAATAGCATGATTCAATGCCATTGATTGCGTGGTTGCTGCTGCCAGTCTTGGTTAAGTTTGGGGATGTAATAAAGCCGGTTAGTTTTCTGCCAGCCATTGCTTGCAATTCTTGCACGTCATTTTTAAAAAAGGCTCTAACGTTTGCGCCGGTCTTTACTTTATCTACCGGTTTTGTTTTAAACAATACTCCCAAAGTTTCATCCCCTTAACTCAACTCAAAACAAAAAGCACGGTTACACTTATAAGCTGCTACAAGTGTTATAATTAGGCGTGCTTTTTGCTTACTATGCTTTAATTTTAAATTTTTCCCCGTTGCCTGCTGGTAGCGGGGTTTTTATTTTGTCCAGCTGACCGCTTACCATAGCCCGCAATAGATTAGCAGCAATGTTTGTTTCGTCCGTATTGGCTAAAAGGTCATTGGCTCTCTGAACTGCTATTGATTGACGTTGTGTTAACTGTAAGGCTGCTAGGCTCTTACCGCTAACGGTTCGCTTTTTGCTCTTTGTATTTCTGTAAATCGTGTCCAGTCTTTCAACCGCTGACAATGTTTTGAACGTATCACCATTTAATGCCAGTAAGTCCATTACTTTCTGATATACGCCATTTTTTAGGCTCAATACAAGCCAATAGCAGGCTTTGATGTTATTAAGGTCATGGCCTAGCAGCGGCAGCATGGTTTTAGCAATATCATTCAAACGCTTGTCGCCTTGCGTAAGCTCGTAATTATATAGGCTCTTAATGCCTTTTAGTGCCGTGTGATAGTCATATCGTAATGCGTGGCCATGCTGATCACTAAGTTTTATTAATCTCATGATGTTCTACCTCTTTCTGATTTTGATGTTCTTTTGCGGTGCAATTCTGGCTTATTTTGCACTGCTATTTTAATAGTGCCAGTTTGTAATTCAGCTCAAATTTAAGATTCTGGATTAGTCTTTGCTGCTTTTGAGTTGGGTTCTTGTTTTCCTTTATCCAGTCATTAAGCAGCTGCTGGCCCTCGTGTAATTCTTTCTCAGTAACTTGTTCATCCCTTGTCAGTCGTTGAATATATAGGGCTATCCCTCTAAGACTGATAGCAATAGCGCCATGATCGACTTTAAAATAGCTGTCAGGCAAAAATGCAAAGCGTGGATAATCGTATTTAAATTTTTTAATTGGGCTCATATTGTCCCGCCTGTATTTCTTAATATAGCCCTCTTTAATGGCTTTCTTGGTAGGCTGGCCGTTCGTATCTAATAGATTCTCTTTTACCAGCTCATTAAACAGTGCCAGCTTGCTAACGTTGGTAATACCTTGACTTAGTAGCATGCCGTAAGCCTGTTCAACAAGGGATGGATATTCGATTATGTTCTTCACTGCTGTTAGTCCTCTTTCTGTACCTCGTATATCGTCCATAATTGCGTTCTAAGCGCCTTGTTTTTGTTTCGGGTATAATTACCCGCTAAATCATTTGAGTTTCTTTTTTCTGATTTCGTTGTCTGATTTCTAACAAAATTTTGGCTTTCTCTGCTTTCTGCTCTGGTGTCATTTTGTAAGTCCTCTTTTTCGTGATAATTACATTCACGTTTATTAAATCTCCCTCTAACATTACCAGCTGGCCGTTTTTTGGATTGTAGCCTTTGCGTGTTGGCTGTTGCTCGTCAATATATTTTTCATATTTGCGCGCGTGTTTTGGCTCGTCCGTCCAGATATGCCAGCGGTCTAATAACCGGTCATAACTGATTATCGTTTCGCGTTCTTCAAGACTGCTAGTTGTCCATGATTCATTTTTAACTGCCATGATGTCATTCACTCCCTTGTAATTTGCTCTTATTTTTATCTGCACTCAGTCCGTACTGGCAAAATTCAAAATGTAATTGCCTAGTAGGGTATTTATACCTAACTCATGTAAAACGTCTGTATGGTCTTTTTACACGGCTAAAATTGCATGGTGTCGTTCATCCCTGATCAGCTGTTGGCGTTGGGGATGTTTTTTTGTCTTTGTATGCTCTCAGCAGCGCTAAATCTTTATCGCTGTTATCAAAACGTTCAATCAAGGTAATTTGATAGTTGCTCAACTGCTCGCCTTTTCTTAAAGCAGCAATTCCCAAAGCTACATTGATCTGTTCATCTTGCGTCATTCTAGGTTCTCTATTTCGTTTAGCGTCTTTTATTACGGGCTTGCCGTCTTTAACTTTGGTTTCGTCTTGCTGATTGTCATTGTTGGCTTTGTCGTCCGGTTGCTTGCTTTCGCTCTCTGTATCGTCAAGGCTGTTTGATTCTCGTTCTTTTTCAGTCGCAAGCTCTGATTCTCTTGTTTTAGCGTCAAGCCATTCAGGCAGGCCATATTTGCGGTTCTCGTCTATATCATGTTGGCTGATAGCTTGCTGCTCTTTCTGCCATTCACTGATTGACTTGGTTTTAGGTTTTGCATTATCAGGGCTCGATTTTGAGCTTTCCTCTAAACCATTGGCGGTAGCATTGTTTTTGTCTGATTCTTTAAGTTGGTTCATCCCCAACTGCTTATATCTATCAGCGTTCAGTTTCTCCAGCTTGTCAATCGTGTTAATGTTGTTTTCCTGATAGTCAGCTAAAACCTTACTCAAATAGCCATAACTGGATTTAAGTTTGTCCTTTTTGGCTGCCTTGTCGATTGCATACTGAATAACGTTAACTGGCAGGGATGTTAAATACTTATCCAGTAGCAATTTAAGTTTGCCGTCTAGGCTGCCTAAGCTTTCATGCCAAGTTAAGTTGCTATATAAAATGCCAGCAGCGGGCTGTTGCCCCTCTTGCTCTCTCTCTAATTCTTTTTTAGAGTCATTAGAGTTAGAGTCATTTACTGTGACTATTTGATCACTAACCTTAGTGACTGTTTGATCACTAACCTTTGTGACTGTTTGATCACTAACTAATGACTTAGTGACTGTTTGATCACTAAGTTTTGCGCTATCCCTTGATATGACCGATTTGTCATTTTGGAAAATGGATGTTTTCGGCAATGTAAGCGGGTAAATCTTACGTTCAACAACCGTTTTGCCTTGTCTGGTACTTTCGATTTTGATATATCCATATTTCACTAACGATTTAATATACCTGTTGATTGTTTCGCGCCTTTTATCAAACAATGCTGCCAAGTGCTGATCAGTCGCGTAACAATAGCCCGCTTTATTGGATAATAAAAGGATCTCGCTATATAAAACTTTGGTGTCCCCTTTTAACCGGCTATCATAACGAACGGCAGCAGGCAGCAGGCTATCCCAATTGCTGCGCTTTACTGTTTTATCTGATTCTTCATTTCTGCTCATAATAAGCCCCTCTATCTAATTCGATTAAGACAAAAGGGCTTAAAGTGGTCATGCCCTTTTTATTTTGTGCAAACAACAATCCAGAATATAGCAGGGCTTGCGCTCGCTGCTTATTTAAGCGGTATGATCGTTCTGGATGATATATCAAGCCCTTTTCTTACTGTTTTGCGGTAGATGTAATTGTATTTCTCTAGCTCATGCAAGGCCCTAGCAATTGTTCGCTCACTTTCTCCAGACTTTGCGGCTAATAATTTATCACTGGTGTAAAATTCGCCGTGTGATAGTTGGCTTTCTGCCTTGATGTCTAGATATACAAGGCGGGCCGTTTTGCTAATATTGCTATCGTGCAAAATTCTTAAAAAGTTGTCTAACTGCGGTGATTCCATTGCGTTCATCCCCTTAATTGTCATATAATTTCATTCGTAAGGTTCTTAAAAAAACTTTGCCCGCGTTCCTACCCGTACGCGGTTAATACCTCAATCCAGACAAGGCGGCGGCCTTAATTCTGGATTTTGATGTTCAAAAAACATTTGCTTTTACCTCTAAAGCAAGTGCCGGTTGTCAGTTTTTGCTGATAGCCGGTTTTTTTGTTGCTTAATTAGTCCATAATGCCGTTCTGCGTAATTTGTCAGCCCGTTTAATCAGGCTGCTTGATTGCGTTCTTAATGTTTGTAAGGCGGCCAGTCGTTCATCCTCATTCGTAATTAGAAAATAGCCCGCGTTATAACTGCGGTGTAGTGATCCTACCGGCGCGCCGTCTAAAATTGACTGATTAACCAGCTTGCGAACTTTGCGCTTGTTTTCATTGCTTGCATTGCCATATAACAAGGCTGCCAGCTCGCTTTGTGATCGTGGTCGCTCTGCTCCAGCTGGTAAAAAACTAATCAGCCGTTGTTCCTCTTTGGTTAGTGTTTGAATTTTCATTTTTACGCTCCTCTTTCGTTGGCAGCGCAACGGTAGCATGATCTAAAATTTCCTTAATGCCGTTAATGGTTTCGCTGTAATTAGCGAAAAAACGTGGGTCGGTCAGAATACCGTTATTCTCAATCTTTTCCATGTCGCTGGTAAAATGCCCCTTAACGGCAAATAGTGCTTTGTCCCCGTTGCGGTCGTCTGCTAAATAGAATGTATATCCTTGCTCTTGCATTTTCGTTTACTCCCTTGCATTTGCGTTCCTAATTTGGGCTGACCCGTCAATTTAACTGGTCAGGCCTTAAATACCTCAATGATCGATAATCGTTTTGATGTTCTGGTCATGCCCACTTGTGGGTATGGCCTTTTATTTTTTGTTTATTTAGCCGTCAATATATGAATTAACCCTAGCATTTTCTAGCACGCTGCCGGTTGACTGCCAGCAGTCATTGCATTAAGCAGCGTCTTAATCTGCTGATATGACTGTTTTAAGTCAAGCAGGCCAATTACTACATTCTGAATTGCGTTGTAAGTCTGCTGCTCTGTAATTGTTAGCCCGTCCATTGCATTTGATACGCTGCGTTTTCTTTTCAGCTGCTGCGCGTTCATCCCTGTTGACGCCTTTAATATCAGGTCAGTAATTGCCTTGTAAGTCCATTTATTGCAATAAGGCCAATCCTTAATCGCGTCTGTAAGCGTCCGGCGTTCTGGTATTGACCTAGCACGGTTTTTAATTTGCTCTAGCTTTTCATCTCTCATAGCAAAGAAAGCTCTAACTAATGCCTTTTTAAAGGCCCTGACCTTTGGCGTATTTCCTAAATAGGTCATTAGCAAGGTCGCTTGCTGCTCGTTGAATTTGTATGTTTTTGTAGGCCGTCCGCCTTGCGTTCCCTTATTAGGTTTAGTCATTTCAAATGACAAAACCCCAAATTCTTCAAGGTCGCGTTTATGGTTGTAAATGATGTTCTTAACTGCGTGTACGCTGTTGCCTGAATAGGCCGCAACAATTTCATCTGTTGTGTATGGTTCTTCGGTTACGTTGCCTAAAAAAACAGGGTTGCCAAACTCTTTGGCTAGATTCTTGTTTGCGGCAGCATTCAAAATTTTCTCAGTGTTCAAAGTCTTTCACCTCTAAAAATAAACTGGGGTCGCAAGTTGCGACTGCTGGGGGGTACTGATTTAGTACCCCCTAAAAGCAAGTTTTACCGTATCGGTATAATTCAAAAAGATTTAATGCTGCTACTCCATACAATCCCAAAACTGCGAAAATTACCGCGTTCAAATACACGTACCAAAAGGCAGCTTGCTGTTTGCTCATTGACTTACCGTGAGTATCAATCAGGCCAGCCATATCATTTTTAATCTGCGTGATCATGGTTAATTACCTCGTATGATGTTCTTGTGTGTGCTGCCGTCTACCCGTTGACTAGCTGCGCGCTTTTGGCTGCTTATGCTCTAGCAGCCATTGATTAACTTGTTCTTTGTTGTAAACGTTCATCCCCTCAATGCTGCTATATGGCAGCCCTAGCTTGCGCCACTTGTAAAGCGTGGTCTTGCTGATAGTCAGCCACTCGCAAACTTGTTTGTTAGTCAGCCATTCATAGCGGGGATGTAAAGCCCGTTGAATGCCGGTATTAACTGCTGATTCAACTAACACGGCAATACTCTTTTGTTCTTCACTATCCATGATTAAGCCCCTTCCTTGACTGACTTAGATTCAGCGTTGACCGTGCTTGTTTGATGCTCTGCCATAAATTTGTCAATTGCGGTTTTGCTGATTCGTTTTGACCGGCCAACCTTGATTACTGGCAAACCAGCCGCAATATAAGTTTCTAACGCTGATCGCGATTTAAAACCTAAATATTTCATGGCTTGCGTGTAACTCATGTATTCAGTCATATAATCACCACCTTTTAAATCTAAGAAACTTAGATATTGATCATTTAAGATATTATATCTAAGTTTCTTAGATGTCAACGTCTAATAATTTTAGATATTTGCTTTTCTCGTAATTTATTGCTTGTTATAATGGCTTAAAAGGTTGTGTTATTTATGAATAGGCTTAAAGAATTAAGAAAACAAAAAAGCCTGACTCTTGATGAAATAGCTCAAGAAACAGGCGTTAAGCGTGGAACTTATAATAATTATGAAAATGGAAAAACAAATCCTAAACCTGAAATTTGGGGAAAATTAGCGAAATATTTTGATGTTCCAATTTCATATTTGCAAGGTCAAGGCTGGTCAAAAGAACATGCTATTAAAAGCCTAGCAATCGTTTATGCTAGTCATAACTATTATTACGACTCTGAATTTTTTGAAGATGAAAATTGTGAGAATGGCAAAGTTTATAAATATCAAATAAATATGGTTGAAGAACTTGGTGATCATTCTTATATAATTCTGAAAACTGCTTATTCGTTGGGTATAACTGATGATAGTAATGATAACTGGCAAATCTTTGGTAATGAAAAATTTCCTGACGTTGATTCCTTCTCAAAAGAAGATAGAGAAAAAATAAATAAAAAACTAATCGATAATAGCGAATGCATAGATGTCCACGAATTTTTGAACCTTATTTTTAGTAGGGATGAAATACATGAATTAGAAAGCAATACATTAGATTTTATTGAAAATGTAGTATTCGGCCGGTTGTCATTTGAAGAAAGTAAATATTTTTCTTTATTTAAAAAGGCTGCTAATAAATATCTGAAAGTGTTAAACGATTATGTTTTCTTATCAACGATTGAAGAAAACCAATATAAAACTGGTATTGCTGGCAGCTATGAATTAGCTGTAAAAGTTAAATCATATGTTCAAAATGTTCTTGCAAGAAATGTATTTTCAAATAGTGAAGAACTATCAAGAAAAGCATTAGCAGCTTATCTTAAGCCAATTAAAAGCAACGAAATTAAAGAGTCATTAACCGATCTTTTTGAAGAAATACTAGGTGAACTATATGACCTAAGAGAACAAGTTGATAACATTCAATACCGTTTAGACAATCCAAAAGACTATGATAATAATTCTTTTGATGATTAGCTTTCTGCCGTTTTTGGCAGGATTGCTTTTGTGTCCAATTGTGGCCACAAATTCATGCAAGCAATCAAAATCCAATTTTGGATTCTGCGTTGTCCAATTGTGGCCAACTTTTAACAGGTTTTCTCAGGTTTTAACGGGCTCAATTTTGAGTCGGTTTCAACCAATCCAGTTTTGGATTCGGCTGCTTTCGGCAAAAGTGTCGAAAGTGCAATATCTGCTACTTGTTGGGGATGTCTTTCTCCATTTGTGGTGAAAAAATCGACTGTGGTGTGTACCCAAAAAGCTGGAATTGAATATTAATTACTTGTAAACTGAATAAAAATTTTTATTAGGCAGCCAGCC
>NZ_JABAFO010000013.1 GCF_012843675.1 Lactobacillus sp. MRS-253-APC-2B | reverse complement strand
GCTGGCTGCCTAATAAAAATTTTTATTCAGTTTACAAGTAATTAATATTCAATTCCAGCTTTTTGGGTACACACCAAAACCGCTTTCTTTTATCGTCAGTTAAACGCTGTCACGATTTTAAAAGCGCTTTTAGCTTAATTAGCAAAGTTATAAATCGTTTCACCTTTTTTGGCGTAGTTGTATTTGGAGCGGATCAGCTGCTGCAGATATTCTGAATCATTAAGCTCTTTAATGTGAGCATTTAATTCCTTTTGCTTGTTCTTCTGCTTGGTAAGCTGTGTCTGCGTCTGCTGGATCTGCGTGTTGACTTGACCGAGCTGGCGCTGATTATGCCAGAGCTGAAAGCCCAGAATCAAAACAAGTACGCCAATAATTGCCGAAATCATCACAAAGCGGCGTTTGCGGACATGCCGGACGTATGCTAGATCAGCCGCCAGTTGAGCCGTTTTCTGCTGCACGTATGGCGTGTCAAGATTATATACGTTGCGACCTTTCATTAAAAATTCCTCACCTTGTAATTATTGTCCAAAGTATAACAGTATTTTTAACCGTCTGTCCAACCCAATCGCTAATTCCTTGATAAATCATTGATTAGTCAGATCTGCTGACGATTTGCCCTAATCATCAAAGGGATTGCTGAAGTCTTCGGCAAATTTTTCATCAATAATGGTGTACATCTGATCAGTCTCGCTTTTCTTGGTTGTCTCAATGATCTGATCGATACGAACCGTCTCAGTCTTATTGCCAAACTGAATCGTCAGTTCGTCTCCAGCCTTAACGCTGCTGGATGACTTTGCCGGCTTACCATTGATCAGAATCCGGCCTTGATCGGCAATTTTTTTGGCAACGGTACGTCGCTTAATGATTCGCGAAACCTTTAAAAATTTGTCTAATCGCATTTATTCATCACTTTCCTTATCTTGCTTTTGATCCTGTGCGGAGGCGGCATTGTCATTTGAATCATTCTTCGATTCAATTGCCGCATTGATAGCCTGCTTAATGCCGCTAACCAAGACGATCAACTGTTCAAGCCAGTCTTTTTGCGTCATCTTTGGCTGAATAACCAGCCTGATCGTCAAGCATCCATCATCAGTCTGCCCCATCGTTGCCTTAAAACGAGTTTTGGCAAGCGCCTTGATGATCGCTGGCGGCTTGATGACCTGACTGCCAGCCTTGGTAAACGTCAGGTTAAGATTATCACGCTGCCGCTTGATGGATGCCAGCATTGCCGCATCGGCATTCATCTTCAGTTTACCGACCAGCAGCAGATTCTCAACCGGCTTGCCATAATCGCCAAATCGATCGAGCAAATCGCCTTGCAGATCAAGCAGTTCTTGATCGGACTTGGCTTGGCGAATCTGTTTATACAGTGCAATCTTTTGCCTAGAGTCGCTGACATATTCATCCGGCAGATAGGCTTCCACATTAATGTCAATTTCGGCATTTGAGACCGGCTTTTTGACCTGACCACGTTTTTTGGCAACGGCTTCGCTCAGCATTTCTGAATACAGATCATAGCCGACTGAATCGATAAAGCCGTGCTGCTGCTTGCCTAAAAGATTACCCGCACCGCGAATTGCCAGGTCGCGCATTGCAATCTTAAAGCCGCTGCCCAGCTCGGTAAAGTCACGAATTGCAGCCAGCCGCTTTTCACCCAGTTCCGTCAGTACCTTGTTTGGCTGATACATAAAATAGGCATAAGCAACACGATTGCTGCGACCAATGCGTCCCCGAATCTGATAAAGCTGCGAAAGCCCCATTCGATCGGCATCCTCGACAAAAAGCGTGTTGACGTTGGCAATATCAACGCCGGTTTCAATAATTGAGGTAGTTACCAAAACATCATACTCACCGCGAATAAAGTCATACAGCACGCCTTCCAATTGTGATTCGGTCATCTGACCATGAATATAGCCGATTCGCGCCTCAGGAACCAATTCCTGCAGTTCGAACACGACTCGCTCGATATCATTGACACGATTATGCAGATAATAGATCTGTCCGCCACGCTGCAGCTCACGCAGAATTCCATCACGAATCGCGGCTTGATTTTGCTCCATTACATAGGTTTGAATTGGGTAGCGATCGGCAGGCGGTGTTTCAATCACCGATAGATCACGCACGCCCATCATTGACATATGCAGCGTTCGCGGAATCGGCGTGGCCGTCAGCGTTAACACGTCAATGTTGTGCTTGAGCTGTTTGAGTCGTTCTTTGTGCTTGACGCCAAAGCGTTGCTCTTCATCAATGACTAAAAGCCCTAAATCATTGAACTGGACGTCTTTGCTGAGCAGTCGGTGCGTACCGACTACTACGTCGATCTTGCCATTTTTAAGCCCTGCTTCAGTTTCTTTGAGCTGTTTGGGCGTTCTAAAACGCGACATCATGGCGATCTCAATGGGAAATCCCTCAAAACGACTCTTCATGGTGTCATAGTGCTGTTGAGCCAGAATCGTTGTTGGTACCAAAAAGGCCACCTGCTTACCGCCTAAAACCGCCTTAAAGACCGCTCGCAAGGCTACTTCCGTTTTACCATAGCCAACGTCGCCAACCAGGAGCCGATCCATGGGCCGTTCGCTTTCCATGTCTTTTTTGATCTCTTTGATGCTGCGCAGCTGATCGGGCGTTTCCTGATATGGGAACTCGGCCTCAAACTTTTCTTGCAGATAGTCATCTTTAGGAAAGGCATAGCCCGTTTCCGTTTCCCGCGCCGCATAAAGATCAACCAGCTCATCGGCAATGTCTTCGACTCTGGCAGCCACGCGCGCCTTGGTTTTAGCCCATTCGGTACCGCCCAATCGATTGATGTGGGGCACCTTGCCTTCACTGGCAACATATTTTTGTACCAGATCCAGCTGCGTAACTGGGACAAAGATCTGCGCATGGTTGCGATAGTTGACCACCATGTAGTCTTGATTGGCCCCATCAACCGTCATCGTCTTGATTCCAGAAAAGATCCCAATCCCGTGGTTGACGTGTACGACGTAATCGCCCGGCTTAAGGTCGGTATAGCTCTTGAGCCGTTCCGCGTTAGCCAGTTTCTGCGGTCGGATTTTGCGCTGCTTGACCTGGGCAAACATCTCATTTTCGGTAATCACGACCAGATTGGCTTGCGGATATTCAAAGCCATTTGCCAAAGTCATTGCCGTCAATTGAGTCTGATGCTCAAGCAGTGAGTCTGGCTGGGTCTCAACTGCTTGAACGCCAAACTCGGCCATGGTCTTGGCCATCTGCTGGCGCCGCTCTTGACTCTGTGCCAATAGGACAATCGTTTCGCCTTGAGCTTGCCAGCGCTGCAGTTCGCTTTTCAAAAGCGCCATCTGACCAAAGAAACGCTGCATGGGGCGCGTCTTTAAATCAGTCAGCGCGGCAAACCGTTTGGCACCCATCCCTTTTTTAAACAGTGCCAGATACGTCTGGACGTGAGCATCGGCAGTTACCAGCTGCTCTGGATCATGCCCCAGCAACCCGGCCTGTCCCCGTTCATGATGCTGCATTTTTTCGTCCAGCCAGCTTAGTTCGTCTTTTTCCAGACGCTGGCCCGTTTCTTTAATGCGTGGCCAATCATCCAGATACAGACTGCCAGCTGGCGGCAGATAGTCTAAAAGCGAGGCCGCCTCAGGATAGACCAGGTCAGCATATTCCAACATTTCAACTGGCAGCTCATGTTTTTTTAGCGCCGAGATCAGTTCGGCAAAATGACTATTGAGCACCTGTCTTTGTTCCTGATCGGTAACCAATGCCTGCAGATCAGCCTGCTCTTTGGTCATTTTCTGCGCAACCCGTTCGAACTCCGTAATTGGCAGGATAAAGTCGGTTGCTGGCAGAACCGTGACTTCAGCAAGATTTTTTTGACTGCGCTGAGATTCTGGATCAAAAGTACGCAGCGAATCAATTTCAGTATCAAAAAGATCGATTCGAATCGGCAGCTCAGTATTTAAGGCATAGACATCAATAATCGACCCTCGTATAGCAAAGTCGCCGGGCCTTAATACCATCTGCTGGTACTGATAGCCCATTGCCCCCAGCTTGGCGCGCATCTCAGTTGGATCCAGTTCCATCCCTGGCTTTAGATGCAAGGCGGCCTTTTTAAACTCAGTTGGCTTGATCAGCTTGCGACGCAGTCCAGCCGTTGAGGCAATCACAATCGCCGGATCATGCTTTTGCAGTGCGTTTAAGGCTAGCACTCGCTGCAAACGGTAATTGGGCGAGCTGGTTGCAACCTCAGCGGCCAGGACCTCTTCGACTGGAAATTGGTAAATCTCGGTTTCTGGCAACAGATTTTCCAGATCGGCTGCCAGCTCTTGCATATGATAGAGACTGTCAACCACGATCAGCTGTGGGTGATTCAGCTTTTCATGCAATGCCGCCAGCAAAAGCGTCGTGGCAGAACCGGAAACTCCGGTAATCAATTGATTTTTATGATCGGAAATCGTGGCCAGGATCGTTTCAAAATTGCTGGTCGATTCCATAAATTCCGTCAGACGCAAATTATTCACCCCTTTTGCTTTAGTTATATTGATTCATCAATTGGTCAAACGTCTCACCATGAACCCAGTCGATCAGAGCATGCTCAGCGGTGGCAACAGCCTGGTCAAAATCGGGCCGCTCTTGTGCCGTAAAGCGTCCCAACACGTGACTGACCACTGTTCCATTTTGGGGATGATCAATGCCCAGCTTGACGCGATTGAAGTTCTTGGTTCCCAGATACTGAATGATGCTCTTTAAACCATTGTGACCACCCGAGGCCCCATGCGTCTTTAACCGGACACGGCCAACTGGCATATCTAAGTCATCAGCCACGATCACCAAGTCAGCCAGATCAATTTGATAGTAATCCATCAATGGTTTGACGGCTCGGCCCGAATCATTCATAAACGTCGTTGGCTTGACCAGCATGACCTTTTCACCATCAATCATGCCTGTAGCCGCAACGGCTTCGTACTTGGTATGGGTAAATGCTCCCAAATGATAGTCGCGCGCGATCTGCTCAACAACCATAAAGCCAGTGTTGTGCCGCGTCTCATCATAACGAGAACCAATGTTACCCAATCCTACAATCATCTTCATTAAAATCACCTTTCTTTACACGCAAAAAGGCCGCACGGAGCCGTACCCCGTCCAGCATCAGTGCAATCATTATACCGCAAGTGACGATCAATCAAAAAGCAAATGCCCACCTGATTTTTGCTGATTAGACCATTGCTACTTGTGCTATCATGTTGATAGATTAATTCGCATAATGTAATCAAACTGGAGGCACAATCATGATTTTCAACTCACTGATCAAGACCAAGGATCAACTGACTACCCTGCCTGAAGATGCCACCTTGGCTGAGGCGCTGACCGTTTTGGAAAATACCGGTTTTCGCTGTGTACCTGTTTTGGATAAGACTGGCACGATTTTTCGAGGCAACATCTATAAGATGCATATCTATCGGCATAAATCACGCCACGGCGACATGGATCTGCCCGTTACCAGCCTTTTAAAGAACTCAACCAAGTTCATCTCAATCAAGGCCGCTTTCTTCAACGTCTTCTTTACCATTCGCGACTTGCCATACATTGCGGTTTTAGATGAGGACAACCATTTTTACGGTATCTTGACGCACAGCCGCGTTTTACGCATGCTGGCTGAAGCCTGGAACATCAATGCCGGCAGCTATGTTCTGACGGTAACGGTACCTGATGAACGAGGCGCCTTGGTAACGGCAGCCAAAGAGATCACGCGCTTTACCGACATTGCCAACGTCATCTCGTTAAACCTTGATCCAACTCAGACTCACAACAAGCAGATCCTGTTTACGTTGCCGGCCAGTGCCGACCAGGCTTTGGTTGATAAAGTCGTTAAACGGCTGAATCGCAAAGGCTTTGAGGTCCCAGAAATTGAAGACCTGCATCCAAATTACTAATTGAAAAATTGATTTTTCCATATACAAAAAGATCCAGCCAAATATGACTGGATCTTTTTGTTTACGATAGATTCAAACTGATATGCAGTGCATGATCAACGTTTTTCATAGTCCGATCGTCAAACCGCGTTAAATGCTTTTTTAAGCGCTGCTTGTCGATCGTACGCAACTGTTCGAGTAAAATAATCGAATCATGGGCGATTCCCGATTCGGATGCTTTGATTTTAACGTGCGTCGGCAAGGTATTCTTGGTTAGTTGGGCCGTAATGGCGGCTACGATCGTCGTCGGACTGTAGCGGTTACCGACATCGTTTTGAATAATCAGAACTGGCCGTACGCCACCTTGTTCCGAGCCGATTACCGGTGATAGATCAGCTAGAAAAACATCACCGCGTTGAATCCGTATCTTTCCCATTCATCATCGCCTGCCTAGTCTTGATAACGCCGCAATAAACGTGGTGTAATACTGGTCAAGATTTCATAGTTGATCGTGTGCGCGTAGTCAGCCAGATCAGTTGCAAAAAGCGTCTTGTCTTTAGAAGTTCCCATCAAGACAACCTCGGTACCAACCGACATGGACTCAGGCAGTCGAATCATCATCTGATCCATGCAGATGCGACCCAAAATATCACATTCTTGACCATCCACTAACACCTTAAAGCCTTGCATCCGCCGTAGATAACCATCTGCATAGCCAATTGGCAAGGTAGCTACCCATTCGTCATTTTGAGCCGTATAGGTTGCGCCATAGCTGACCGACTCACCAGCCTTGAGATGCTTGACAAAGGTTGTTTTGGCAATGATTGAGGCAACCGGCCGCAAATCCAATGAATCCGGCAGTTCATGACCAGATGGATTGCAGCCGTACATTGAAATCCCCATTCGTACCGTATTGGCAGCAATCGTTTCCCGATGCCACATGCCAACAGCGGAATTAGCCATATGAACGTAAGGCGGTTTTTGATCAACAGTATCCAAAAACTCTTGCCAGCGCTGCAGCTGACGTTTGAAGTAGGTATCGTCAGCCACATCAGCCGTTGCAAAGTGCGTAAACATCCCTTCAAAGACAAATACCGGCTGTCTAACCAGATCCAGGGCTTCCTTAAACTCTTTTACGCTTTGAAACCCAATGCGGCCCATACCAGTATCAAGTGCCAGATGGACCTTTAATGGTGGCAGCGACTCATGCTTGGCCAACTCGGCATACTCCTTTAGCCAAGAAGTGCTGCCAACCGTCAGTGAGATGTCGTTTAGAGCCGCAATCGGTGCATAATGAACCGGTGTCAATCCCAAAACCAGCATCAGCCGATCAATTCCGGCATTTCTTAATTCCAGTCCTTCATCCAGCATGGCTACGCAAAAACCATCCACGCCGGCTTCTTTAGCGGCATTGGCAACCGGAACAGCACCATGTCCATAGGCATCGGCCTTGACGACCGCCAAGATTCGACTGTTGACTGGCAGAGCTGCCTGCTGCTGTTTGATGTTGTGCTTCAATGCCTTTAGGTCAACTACCATTGCGGCATCACGCAATTGTGCGCTAATCATTTCTCTGATCGCTTGTCCTTTCCAAAATGATTTCAGTCATTACCAGATCGGCGGTATGACTGACCGATGCCCACACCTGACCTTCAAATGGTGATTTAACCACGATCGGACGACCATTTTGGTTATTGATGATCGCAATATCTTGAAAGCCAACCTCGCGACCGATCCCGGTTCCCCAAGCCTTGGCAAAAGCCTCTTTTAGCGACCAGCGACCGGCGATATATTCGTATCGGCGCCGACCGCCCAGCGTCGCTAATTGCTCCAGTTCAGGCGGCGTTAGAATCCGCTTAACGAAGCTGGGCGTTTTATCAACGGCACGCTTAACGCGGGCAATTTCCGTTAAATCAATTCCAAATCCTTGAATCATTGGCTACTGTTCCTGACCGCCACGCCGCCGAATGTTAAACCCACGTCGATTCTTGTTGTTTGAGTCCTCGCGATAGCTGCGCCGACTCTTGCTTTGGCCGCTGCGCTTGCCGCCACGATAATTGCGGTGTGATGAGCTGCCATGACCATGACGGTAGCTGCCGGTACGATAGCCACTGTTTTGGCGACGTTTGCGCCGTGGCAATGGTCGTTCTGGCGTAATCTTAACTGGTACCTGACTAGCCGCCTCTTTGGTCATATCGTTAAGCAAAGCTGCTGCCAAGTCAAGCGCATCATGCGTTTCCAGCAATTTTTGGGCAGCTTCGGCATAGCGCTGCGTAGATGGCTGGGCAATCAATTCATCAATTTCGCTGACGGCACTGGCCAGCTGACCCTTAAAGGCCTCTTCTTCCGTAGGTGGCTTTAAGGGCAGCATCCGGACTTTAGTCAATTTTTCGATCTCATGCAGGTAATCCATCTCATTTGGCGTAACAAACGTTAGTGAGACGCCATGATGCCCGGCACGACCCGTTCGACCAATCCGGTGTACGTAGCTGTCGGGATCGGATGGAATATCGTAGTTGTAGACATGGGTAACGCCTGAAATGTCAAGTCCCCGCGCCGCAACGTCGGTAGCCACCAAAATATCCAGCTTGCCTTCTTTAAACCGCTTCATGATCTTGGTCCGTCGATCCTGCGTCAAGTCGCCATGGATACCGGCCGCGTTGTAGCCACGGGCCGTCAAGCCTTTAGACAGTTCGTCGACACGCCGCTTGGTCCGACCAAACACGATCGTCAGGTCCGGATCCTGCACATCGATTAATCTGGTCATGATATCAAATTTTTCGTAGTCGCGTGCCCGCACGTAATATTGATCCACCAGGTCAGTCGTCAGCTCTTGAGCCTGAATGCGTACAGTTTTAGGATCCTTCATAAACTGCATGCCGATCCGCTTGATTTCTGGCGGCATCGTAGCACTGAACAGCAATGTCTGCCGCGTTGCCGGCGTTTCGTTAATAATGGCCTCAATATCTTCCAAAAAGCCCATGTTCAGCATTTCATCGGCCTCATCCAAGACCAGCGTATGAATCTGACTGAGATCAACCGTGTGGCGTCGAATGTGATCACGCAGCCGGCCCGGCGTACCAACCAAAATCTCTGGCTGGTGCTTTAAGCTCTTGATCTGACGACGAATGTCAGCACCACCGTAGACAACCTGAACCTTCGCCCGCTTGTCCTTACCAAGTCGATACAGCTCTTCTTGCGTCTGAATTGCCAGCTCACGTGTTGGTGAGATAATCAGTGCCTGAATAGCCGGATTCTGGGTATCGATGTGTTCAAGGATCGGTAGCCCAAATGCGGCCGTCTTACCGGTACCGGTCTGAGCTTGACCAATCACGTCATCGCCATTTAAAACCATCGGAATCGTCTGTTCTTGAATGGGCGTAGCTTCTTCATAGCCGCTGCGCTTGATGGCTTTAAGCAGGCTGTTTGACAACCCTAATTCTCCAAATTTCACTTAAATATATTCTCCTTAATTTTCAATCATGATCGTTCATGACTATGATTACTTTTCATTGGCACTGGCCAATTCTGCCAGAACCTTTTCTAAATGAATGCCATGACTGGCCTTCATCAAAACGGCATCGTCAGCTGTCAGTACTGCTTTGAGATCGCTTGTCAGCTGCTCAAGCTGATCAGCATCATAGCTATGGATATCTGCTTGTGGATAACCGTCTTTAATCAGCTGATCTTTTAGATTGTTCATTTCCTTGCCAACCAGGTAAACGGCATCAATCTGATCATGCGAAATTGCCTCAGCCAAGCTGGCATGCAATTTGGCCGAAGCATCGCCTAATTCAAGCATGTCGCCCAATACGGCAATATGCCGGCCATTGGTCTTGACCGTGGCCAGCGTCTTGATAACCTGCTTAACGGCCGTTGGATTGGAATTATAGACATCGCTTAAGATCGCCTCGCCAGCATCGCCTTGAATCCATTCAGCACGGTTGGCCGTTAATTCAACGCCAGCCAAGGCCTGCTGCATGTTTTCCGGCTTGACGTGCAGCAGCTTGCCAACCGTGATGGCTGCCAAGGCGTTGTTGACGTTGTATTCACCACCCATTGGCAGATCAAAACTCAATCCTGGCCATTCATTGACCTGGAACGTAACATGGCTAGGCGCAGTCGTAACACTGGTAGCATACAGATCATTACCCAATTCACGACCAAACGTCTTGGTGTACTGCTTGATCTTGGCGGCCCGTTCTTTAAGCAGCGGCTCATCACCGTTGTAGACCAGCGTACCGTCTTCTTTGAGGCCGTGTACAATCTCCATTTTGGCATCGGCAATCTTGTCGCGCGTACCAAAGAATTCAATATGCGCTTCACCAATCATCGTGATGACTGCAATGTCAGGCGTAGTCAACTTGCTCAAAAAATCCAATTGTCCTGGACGATCCATTCCCATTTCAACCACAACGGCTTCTGTATTGGGATTCATATTGAGCAGCGTAACCGGTACACCAATCTCGTTATTGAAGTTGGCATAGGTTTTGGTTACATTCATTTGGCTTGCCAGGACTGCAGCCGTCATATCCTTGGTGGTCGTCTTACCATTGCTGCCCGTTACGGCAACCACGAACGGATTGATCTTGTGCAGGTAGTATTGGCTCAGTTCCTGTAAGGCCTGCAGCGGATCATCAACCACCAGCAGTGGCCGATCCATTGCCGGCAGATCATGGTCGCTGGCCCAAAGCGATGCTACCGCGCCATTTGCAAATGCATTGGCGACGTATTGATGTCCGTCTTGTTCACCCATCAATGGAACAAACAGTGCCCCGTCTTCTAAGGCACGACTGTCAAAAGCCACGCTGGTCGCTTCCAGATCCTGCCATTTTGCAATATCATTTTGCACCCGAATTGCCTTGGCAATCTCGGCTAAACTCATCTTCATGAAAATTTCCTCTTTTGTTTATTTTTGAACTTTCGTACCGACTAGTCTAACTGATTAATTATATCACCCTTATGATCACAAAACGAGGGTTATAAATTTATCAATTGCATAGTTCTTAATTTTTAAGCATCAAAAAAGGCTCATGGCTATCAATCGGTATCCATAAACCCTTGTTTTAAAATATGCTACATTTCTTCCAGTCGGGTGATCCGATCCTCCAGTGGCGGATGCGTATCAAAAAGATGATCCAGCCAGCGATGACGCTTGGCGTTTTCTTCTGGATCGGTAATATAAAGCGAGGCGCTGCTTGGATCTGCCTGCTGCATTGGTTCGGCATGTTCCAGCTTACGCAAGGCACTGATCATCCCTTGTGGATTGCGCGTTAATTCTACCGAACCGGCATCAGCCAGATACTCGCGATTTCTCGACAAGGCCATCTGGGCAATGGCAGCTGCCAAAGGAGCCAGGATAATCAAAAGCACTGAGGCAACCATACCAAAAATGTTGACCCCACGATCTTCGTCATCATCGTGGCGGCCACCGCCCAGCCACCAAAAATTGCTGACCAGATTGACCAAAAACGAGATGGCTGCCGAAAGTGCCAATGCAATCGTCTGCAAGCGAATATCGTAGTTGCGGACGTGCGTTATCTCATGGCCCATCACGCCTTCCAGCTCTTCTCGATTCATCATCTGCATCAAGCCGGTCGTGGCAGCGACTGCCGAATGCTCAGGATCGTTGCCAGTTGCAAATGCATTGGGGCTGGGATCATCAATGATAAAAACCCGCGGCATTGGTACCTGTGCAACCATTGCCATATCTTCAACGACGTGCCAGAGTTCTGGCGACTCCGCTGCCGAATGAATCTCATGGGCATGATTCATGTTCATCACGACATCCGTTGACTGGCCGATCATCACCGAAGTATAGATCAAAGCAATCACTAATGCCATGATGATACCCACAACTGCCGAACCAGCCAGCCAATAGCCGACTGCGGCACCAACCAGGGCTACCAGCAGACAAAAGCCGAAGACCACGTAGACCGTCCGCCGCTTATTCATATTAATTTGTTGATAAAGCATGCGTGTCCCTCAGCTCGATTTTAAAACTCAACTTTTGGCGTTTCCTTAGCCTCAGCTGGCACCTGCAGGTATTCAAACTTGGTAAAGTGATGAATCTTACCGACCAGATTGGATGGGAAAGCCTGCAGTTTTTCGTTAAAGCGCCGTACGCAGCTGTTATAGAGCTGACGTGAGTAGGCGATCTTGTTTTCCGTATTGGTCAGTTCTTCCATCAGTTTTTGATACTCCGCACTGGCCTTTAAGTCTGGATAGGCTTCGCTAACGGCAAACAGTGTCTTTAAGGTGCCACTCAGCTGATTAGAAATTTCCATGGTCTTTTGCGGATCATCTTCCATATTCATACCAGCCAGCTGATTTCTCAACGCGGTAACCTTTTCCAGCGTACCAGCTTCATATTTGCTGTACCCCTTAACCGTATTAACCAGATTTGGAATCAGGTCGTTTCGACGCTGCAGCTGAACGTCAATCTGACTGGCCGATTCCTCAACCTGATTGCGCGTAGTGACAAAGCCGTTGTACATGCTGACATACCATACAATCAGCAGAATCACGACTACTGCAACGATAATTGCTGCCATCATAAACTACTACTCCTCCTTAAGAGATTGATTTTCTTAATGATAACAGTTAATGATAAGTGAATAAAATGATTTTGCTGTTTTGCATAAAAACTTAAACTTTTATAGAATAATTTGTAAAAGTATTGATAAGGAGTTTTTTATGAAAGTCTTATTCGTCTGTCTGGGCAACATCTGCCGCTCACCAATGGCAGAGGCGATGTTTAAACAGATGATTGCCCAAAATCATCTTGCTGACCAGGTTCAAGTCGACTCCGCTGCAACCAGCTATGAAGAAGAAGGTAATGGTCCCCATCCTGGTGCCTTAAAAATCATGCACAAGTACCATCTGCCAACTGAAGGCCTAATCTCAAGGCCAATCAGCCAAGCCGACTTTGATACGGCCGACTTGATCATCGGTATGGACGATATGAATATCCGCCATTTAAAAACCATTGCACCTAAAAAAGACCGTGATAAAATCTACGAGGCCTTTGACATAGTACCAGGCAAAAAGGGCACGTCAATTCCCGATCCCTGGTATACGCATCGTTTCCAGGACACCTACGACAGTTTGGCCGAAGCTTTGCCATATTGGCTGGACGTCGTTAAAGAACAGCTGCAGACCAAATAAAAAAGGATCGGCGCATTTTGCGTCTGATCCTTTTTTGGTTAATCGCGCCCAGTCGTGTATTTACTGCTGAGGGCTTTTTGGGCTTTTTTAGGTGCCTGGGAGAACTTCTCGCTGCGCACTAATTTACCGCGAATCATCAAGCGGCCCTTCCCAGTATCATCACATGTAATCAAGGTAACGATGGCCTTTTTGGTATCGTTGACGACTTGAACATCAGTGGCCTTAATAAACTTGCGCTGATAGATCCGATATTCATAAACGCGATCCATATCAGTCAGATAGATCATCTGACCTTTTTTAGCATGGTAGTAAAGCGGCGAGAACAAGATTTTACTGCCATTGGCCATATTATGTCCAGCCAGCGCATAATTGCCCTTGCCCATCTGCATGTCCTCGCGCATGGTTCCAGCCGCCAGCGCTAACGTGGTATTGTCAACCCCTTTGGCTATTGGGAGTACCATATCAATGTCAGGAATGGCAATCTCACCAATCACGTTGATGGCTTGTTTTTTGGCACGGGCCTCGGCAACGCTTTGCAGACTGAGGTCTTGAACACTGTCAAAATCATAGCTGGCCTTTTTCTTTTGATTTTTGACTACTGCCTTGCGCGTTACCGCAGGACGATAGCTATCAACTAATGCTGACTTAATCTGCTGGTTGAAGATCAAGACCAGGCCAATGATAAAGAGAATTGCCGCGGCACTCCAGCGCAGCCAGTTTAACTTGCGATGCATGTTTTGCTTCCTCAACTTTTATAATGATAAAACAAAAGCCCCACCGCGGAAAATCCAGCAGTGAGACTTTTGGCCAAGATGCGGCTTACTTGAGGCCGTACTTCTTGTTGAACTTGTCCACGGCACCATCGGCTTGCGTGAACTTTTGCTTGCCCGTGTAGAATGGGTGAGAATCAGAGGTAACTTCAACCCGGATCAGTGGGTATTCGTTGCCGTCTTCCCATTTAACGGTTTCCTTAGAAGTAGCAGTAGAACCGGAGATAAACTTGTAGCCGGTTGCTGAGTCTTCAAAAACTACCAAGTGGTAATCTGGATGAATTCCTTGTTTCATAAATTTTACGCTCCTTTTGCCATGAATCATTGCCTGAAACATAGATAATCAACCTTCACAGATTAACATATCTTTGTCCAACTTGCAACTACTCTGTCATTTTCTATTCTTCTTCAATTCTAACGTCGGCATTTAAACGGTTGAGTTTCCAGACAACTCGGTCATAACCGCGCAAAATATGGTCGGCATCATGAATAACCGTTTGACCATCTGCCATCAAGCCAGCAATCATCAAGGAAGCTCCGGCCCGAATCTCACCAGCCTTGACATCGGCACCGTGCAGTTTTTCCGTATGACGAACGGCGATCTGGCCATCTTGGGTCTCAATATTCATTCCCATCTTTTGCAGTTCAGGGACGTGCTTGACTCGTTTTGGATAGATCGTATCAACAATCGTGCTTTCTCCGTCAGCCTTGGAAAGCAGCGGCGTCAATGGCTGTTGCAGGTCGGTAGCAAAACCTGGGTAAGGCATCGTCTTGACGCTGATCGGCTTGAGGTGGTCGGTTTTGGGAACATAGATCTTATCGCTGTCGATCTGCAGGTCAACCCCCATGTCAATCAGCTTGCTGGTATAAGCCTCCAAGTGTTCTGGAATCACGTTGTTCAACATGATTCCATCACCCATTGCAGCAGCCAATGACAGGTAGGTCCCGGTCTCGATCCGGTCGGCAATGATCGTATGCGTGTTCATTGATTGCAGCGTATCAACGCCGGTAATGCGAATCGTATCAGTCCCAACACCACGAATCTTAGCCCCCATGTTGTTCAAGAAGGTTGCCAAGTCAACGATTTCGGGTTCACGAGCCGCGTTTTCGATAATCGTGGTTCCCTGAGCCCGTACGGCGGCCAAGACCGCGTTGATCGTAGCACCAACTGAAACCATATCCATAAAAATCCGCGTTCCATGCAGTCCGTTTGGCGCGTCCATCTTTACGGTGCCGCCCGATTCGCTGACGTTGGCGCCTAAAGCCTTGAAAGCCTTCAAGTGCTGGTCGATTGGCCGAGGACCAATGTTGTCGCCACCTGGGAAAGTTACCGTTGCTCGATGAAAGCGGCCAAGCAGGGCTCCCATGAAATAATAGGAAGCCCGCAGACTCTTGATCGCCTTGCTGGGCAGTTCAGCTTCCATGATTTGAGTGGGGTCAATATTTAAGACGCCATGCTTGAACGATGATTTGACGTTCATTGACTCCAAAATAATCATCAGATTGTGAACATCCAAGATATCCGGCACGGTATCAAACTGAACAGGCGTATCGGCCAGAATAGCCGCCGGAATCAAAGCCACGGTACTGTTCTTGGCTCCGCCGATGGTTACTTCGCCCGAAAGTCGGTTTCCTCCTTGAATGATCATTTTTTTCATGATTGTCTTTTCCTCGCTTACAAAATTGATAATTGTTTTCTAAGTTGAATCTTTCTTTATTTTTAAAACAGTCAGCTTTAATGATAATTAATAAACCGCTAAATTACAACCTTTTCAAACAATCTTCATAACTTACGCCTTGCCAGTCTAAAAAGCGACGTGACCATCTCTGATCGCGTCGTTTTTTATGATACAGACTAATTATTTTTGATTTTCGGCAGCCGCCTTAACGAAGGCAGCAAACAGACCTTCTGGACGGTTTGGCCGTGACAGGAATTCTGGGTGGTACTGAGCTGCAACGAAGAATTTGTTCTTTGGCAGTTCTACGACTTCAACCAGATTACGATCTGGATTGACACCAGAAATAACCAAACCGGCTTGTTCCATAGCTTCACGATATTCATTGTTGAATTCGTAACGGTGACGGTGACGCTCATGGATCATCGTCTTGTTGCCATAAGCAGCCGCAGCCTTGGTCCCAGCCTTGAGCTTGCATGGGTATGAACCCAGTCGCTGCGTACCACCCATATTTTCAACGTCTTCTTGATCCGGCATCAGATCAATGATGTTGTGTTCAGTGTTTGGATTGAACTCGGTTGAGTTGGCATCCTTGTAGCCCAGTACGTCACGAGCAAATTCGATGCAGGCCGTCTGCATCCCCAGGCAGATCCCCAGGTATGGTACGTCATTTTCACGTGCGTACTTGATTGCGGCAATCATTCCTTCGACCCCACGAGAGCCAAAGCCGCCGGGAACCAAGATTCCATCATACTTGCCCAGCTTTTCAGCCACGTTTTCATCGTTGATGTCTTCAGAGTTGAAGTGGTCAATCTTAACCTTGGCGTTGACTGGGTAGCCGGCATGGCGCAGCGCTTCGTTGACTGAGATGTAGGCGTCTTGCAGATCCGTGTACTTACCAACCATCGCAATCGTTACCGTGTTGGTCAGACCATTTTCAATGTGGTGAATCATATTGGTCCAGTCACGCATGTCAGCTTCTGGAACGTCAAGACCAAAGTGGTCGACTACCAGTTGGTCCATTCCCTGCTTTTGCAGCTTCAGTGGAATTTCATACAAAACCTTGACGTCGCGCGATTCGATAACGGCATTTTCATCAACGTCACAGAACATGGCAATCTTTTTGCGCATGCTGTCGGTAATCGGTGCTTCCGTCCGTACGACCAAGATGTTAGGCTGAATTCCCAGACCCCGCAGCTCACGAACGCTGTGCTGCGTTGGCTTGGTCTTCATTTCGCCAGCGGCATGCAGGTATGGGATCAGCGTAGCGTGAATGTATAGCACGTTCTCGGCGCCGGCATCCTTTTTCATTTCCCGAATGGCTTCCATAAACGGTTGTGATTCGATATCCCCAACCGTACCACCAATTTCAGTAATCACGATCTCAGCATCCGTACTCTCGCCGGCCCGCTTGATTTTGTTTTTAATGGCATCGGTAATGTGTGGAATTACCTGAACCGTCCGACCAAGGTAGTCGCCACGCCGTTCCTTGTGCAGCACTTCTGAGTAAATCTTACCAGTCGTAACGTTGGAGTACTTGTTTAAGTTATTGTCAATGAACCGTTCGTAGTGTCCCAAGTCCAAGTCGGTTTCCGTACCATCATCGGTAACGAAAACCTCACCGTGCTGGTAAGGGCTCATCGTCCCAGGGTCCACGTTCAAGTATGGGTCAAACTTTTGAATGGCCACTTTCAGACCCCGGTTTTTCAGCAATCGGCCAAGAGATGCAGCAATGATCCCTTTGCCCAATGATGAAACAACCCCACCAGTTACGAAAATGTATTTAGTCATTATTTCTCTCCTTTTGGAACTGCGTCCGGTTCTCTAATACAAAAAGGCTCCCCATTTCATTGAAACAGGGAGCCCTTTAAAACGAAAAGTCCCAAGATAAACTTGGGAGCCCAAGTAAAATAATACAAAGACCAGACTGGTTAGTCAAGAGTGATGTATTATTTATTCTTCTTCGTCGTCATCATCTTCATCGTCGTCTTCGTCATCGAAGCCTTCTGATGAGAGCTGATCTTCCAGATTGGTATCCTCATCGTCGTCACCCAGAGGATTGTCTTCATCGTAATCTGGGTTATCGTAGTCTTCTTCTTCGCTGTCGCTGTCATTTTCGTCGTCAACGTCAGCCAGATCGTCATCTTCTGGATCATCGTTGTCGTAGTCGATCACGTCGTCGTCTTCATCAGCACCTGCCAAGAAGGCATTGACTTTGCGACGCTTCTTCTTTGGACGATCCTCTTCTTCTTCGTTTTCGCCAACCGTGGCTTCATCGATTGATTCATATGGGTACCATGCACGCAGGCCCCAAGTATTGTCACCAAGGGAAATAAAACTGCCATCGACGTTCAGGTCCGTGTAGAACTGTGGGAGCCGTTCCCGAATCTCCTCATCGCTCTTACCAAGATATTGCTGAACCTCGTTGGTCAAATCAGCGAACGCCATTGCTTCACCATGGTAGGCCAAAATAGCGTGCGCTACTTCGATCATGGACAGTTCTGACTTGTCTTGGCCATCGAAAACCTTTAAATCCAAATGGGTTAAATCCAAACTGGTGCACATCCCTTCAAAAAGTCTCAAAAAGTCTACTCTACATAATACGATATTACGCGCCAAATTGCAATTGAATCTGATAGTTGCCGATTAATTGATCCTGCATCAGCAGCTGATAGCAAATCTCAACGCGACCGGCAACGGCTGCCAGATTCAAGTCGGCATCCAAGCGATTGGTAACGACACGCAGGGCAATTCGCCCGTATTCTGTTTGATAATGTGTCAGATGCTCACTGCCATTAGCAAAGCAAAAATGTGTTTTCTGCGCGCCGCTGCGAATCAAGCGAATCTCGTCTTCTGCAATCCGAAACTGAACCGGTGTGGCCTGGCTGCCCTGATGCTCGACATAGCGCAGATAGTGCTGACCGTTTTCCAACGTTACGAATTGACCGTCTTCTTCAAAATGATAATGATCGCTTTTGCCATCCTGAGTCATTTTTGTATTTAAGCTGACCTTGACTGGTACAATGGATTTGATAGACTCGGCCCCCCTTGTTCGATTTTTTCAATTTGATTATACGCGGATTGTTTTTAATTTCTCAACCAATGCGGACTAAATAATATTTTTGTATAATTAGACCAACTGCTTTTTCTAAGAAAGGATTAGTCATGACATTTAAAGATGAACAGCTGCCGCGCGAAAAAGTCTTTCGTGACCCGATCCACGGCACGATTATCGTTGACAATCAAATCATTCTCGACTTGATTGATACGCCGGAATTTCAACGACTACGCAGAATCAAGCAGCTTGGCACCTCTTCGATGACCTTTCATGGCGCCGAGCATTCCCGCTTTGGTCATTGTCTGGGCGTCTATGAAATTACGCGGCGCATCTGCAATTTGTTTCAGCGCAACTATCCGCAGCAGTCACCAAATGATGGTCTCTGGAATGATCAAGAGCGACCCGTTGCCTTATGTGCAGCCTTGCTTCATGATCTGGGGCATGGACCATACTCACATACGTTTGAACATATTTTTCACACTGATCATGAGCAGATCACCCGACGCATCATCACCAGCGAATCAACCAGCATCAACCGGATTTTGCAGCGCGTTGGCAAGGATTTTCCCCAAAAGGTTGCCAGCGTGATCGATCATACCTATCAAAATCCGCAAGTAGTGCAGCTGATCTCCAGCCAAGTTGATGCCGATCGCATGGACTACCTGCAGCGCGACTCATATTATACGGGGACCAATTATGGCAAATTCGATCTGGATCGCGTCTTGCACATGATGCGGCCAGTCAAGGATGGCATTGCTTTTGAAATTAATGGCATGCACGCCGTCGAGGACTACATTCTCAGCCGGCTGCAAATGTATCTACAAGTTTACTTTCATCCAGTCTCACGCTCAATGGAGGTTATCTTGGATCACTTACTGATGCGGGCCAAGTGGCTTTATCAGCATCCCAGTCAGTATCAGCCGGACTTCACGCCTAAGCTCTTGATGCCGTTTTTCAATGGCCACTATGATTTAAACGACTACCTGACACTTGACGATGGCGTTTTGACTACTTATTTTATTCATTGGATGAGTTCCAGCGATCGCATTCTCAGCGATCTGGCCCAGCGTTTCATCAATCGGCGACCATTCAAATCCGCCGTCTATGATCAGCAGACTCGGTTCATGCTGCCTAAGCTGCGTGAATTGATTGCCACGGCTGGTTTTGATGTTGACTACTATACAGCTGTCGACTCCAGCTACAAGCTGCCCTATGACACCTATAACCCACAAGATTTTAAGCCCCAGACTCAAATTGAGCTCATCTATCCTAATGGTGAGCTGGTTGAGCTGTCACAGGTCAGCACGCTGGTAGCAAGCGTCTCAGGTCGTGAAGCTGGCGATCAGCGCTTCTTTTTCCCACGCGAGATGCTGACTGAACAAGACGACATCGAGATTTTTGAGCCGATCTACGAAGCATTTCAACACTGTATCAAAAACAACCAAGTCATTGCCGACTAAACTCAGGAGGTTTTTTTATGTCAATCAAACTTGTTGCCATTGATATTGATGGCACGCTGATCAACGACCATCGTCAAATCACCCCGGCAACCGTTGCCGCTATCAATGAGGCTACCAAACGCGACGTTCGGATCGTTTTGTGTACCGGTCGTCCGATGACTGGCGTCAAGGCCTACGTTGACCAACTGGGCCTGGCTGATTCTGCCAGCGAATACGTTATCTGTTATAACGGTGCCCTGGCCCAGGCTACTGATGGCACCGTTTTGGCTCACTACACGGTCGATTTTGACGACTATATTGACTTTGAGGCGTACTGCCGCAAGCAAAACGTCTCTTCTATCATTGAAACCAGCAACTACATCTACACGCCTAATCAGGATATCAATCCATACACGGTCTACGAGTCCAATCTGGTATCAATGCCGTTGCGCTACCGCAGCATGGATCAGCTAAATCACATGCGCGAATCGATTACGATCGGCAAAGCCATGATGACCGATGAAAAAGAAAAGATCGACGCTGCTTTGGCCAATATGCCAAAAGAACTAAGCAATCGTTTCCGCGTCGTTCGCAGCGAGGCTTTCTACCTGGAACTGATCAACAAGCAGACCAGCAAAGGCGTGGCCTTGGCTGCTTTGACTGATAAGCTGGGACTGAATGCCGACAACGTTATGGCAATTGGCAACGCGCAAAATGATGAGTCCATGATTGAATTTGCCGGAACCGGCGTTGCAATGGCCAACTCAATTGAACACACTTTGCAGATGGCTGATGTAGTTACCGAAAATGATAATAATCACGATGGGGTTGCCGAAGCTATTGAAAAATATGTCTTAAATGCCTAATAATCAACAAAAAAGCGTCGCAGATGGTGCGACGCTTTTTTGTATGGCCTAGCCCTGGGCCTTTTGATGGTGTTCTTTAATCAACTGTTGCTGCAGCTTAAACAGCTTTGGCGTCAGATATACCTGGTAAATATCTGGATTGATCAGCCGCTGGGTTGCTTTTGGCAGCTCAGCCAGCTGATGCTTCATTGAGGCTTGCAGCTTCATGACATTGGTTTCAATTGGCTGTGCATTTTGACCAACGACTTCTTGTTGCAATGGTTTGGCGATAAAGTTGCTCAATTCAATCTCATCATTGGTTGCCAATGGATCAGCATTGATTGCATAAAGCGTGGCTGGCAGCTCTTCATCGGCCAGTGCAATCACATCGGCAAAGGCAGCCTTGGGGACATCCTTTTTGTAGAGCCGATAGACCATCTTGTCGCCGGGCAGCGTTACCTTTTCACGACTGTTGCTGAGCTTGATCTTTGGCTGCCATTGACCATCTACCTTTAAGGCCGCCATTTTGTAGACTCCGCTCAAAACCGGTGAAGTCGAGCTGGTAATCAGCTTTTCACCAATCCCAAAATTATCCAGTGGTGCCCCTTCTTTGAGCAATGCTTGGATCACGGTTTCATCCAGCGCATTGGAGGCCGTGATCTTAGCATTTTCAAATCCGGCCTCATCCAGCATTTGCCGCGCCTTGGTTGCCAATTGAGTCAAATCACCGGAATCAATGCGAATGCCAACCGGTTCATGCCCGGCCTGCCGTAGTTCTTTAAAGACCTTAATTGCATTTGGCACCCCGCTCTTTAAGACGTCATAGGTATCAACCAACAGTGAGGCACTGTCGGGGTAAACCTGAGCCCATGCCCGAAAAGCCGTCAGTTCGTCAGGATAGCTTTCAATCCAGCTGTGTGCCATCGTCCCAGCAGCCACCAGGCCAAATTTCTTGGCTGCCAAACAGTTGGACGTGCTGGTACACCCACCGATGACAGCAGCCCGTGCACCAAAGACCGAGGCATCTGGTCCCTGTGCCCGCCGCGCGCCAAATTCCATCACCGCACGTCCCTCAGCCGCCGCACAGATACGGCGCGACTTGGTAGCAATCAGTGACTGATGGTTCAAGATGTTTAATACAAACGTTTCCAGTAATTGACACTGCAGCAATGGGCCCTTGACCGTCAGCATTGGCTCCCGTGGAAATACCGGCGTACCTTCCGGAATTGCCCGAACCGTGCAGGAAAACTCCAGATTGGCCAGGTAGTCTAAAAAGCCAGCCGAAAACAGATTTAATGATCGCAGGTAGCTGATGTCATCATCCGTAAAGTGAAAATTCTCCAAAGCCTCAACAACCTGGGCCAGCCCAGCCGCAATGACAAAGCTGCCATTATCGGGAACGTTGCGGTAAAAGACGTCAAAAACCGCTTCTTGGTCATGCGGCAGGGTCGCATAGTAGCCATTGGCCATCGAAAATTCATACAGATCCGTCAATAATTCTTCAGACATTGCCATTTTCTCTCTCCCTCAACTTATCTAACTTTGCTTAATCTTCAATTCGTGCGTTCAATACGTTTTTAAAATGCCGCATTGCCCAGTCTTGACCAGCTGGATCAAAAGTTGCTACGGCTTTTTCATGTACGACGATCTGGTAATTCAGATCATAGGCAGCAATCGCCGTATGCAGAACGCAGATATCCGTGCAGACTCCGGTCAAATGCAGCGTGTCGATTTTTCTTTCACGCAAGCGCAGATCCAAGGGCGTGCCACAAAATGATGAATAGTGCGTCTTGTCCATTAAAATGACATGCTCATCATCTTTATGCTCTTCATACCAATTGCCAAGCTGACCATAAAGCTTGCGACCCCAGGTTCCTCTAACGTTGTGCGGGGGATATAATTTGCTTTCCGGATGATACGGATCATTTGGCTGATGAACGTCGGTTGGCAGATAGACCCACTTGCCGGCCTTTAAAAATGAGTCGGCCAGTTCTGTAATGTGATCGTCTAGAGTCTGGGCGGGCTTGCCACAGGTTAGGGCACCATCATCAGCAACAAAGTCGTTGGTATAGTCAATAATCAGCAGTGCCTCGTTTACCATTTGTTTCACCTCTCAAATCACTGGATAAAAGTATAAATTACTTTAATAAGCGCAAAAAAAAGTAAAGTTGACTTTAATTGTTGTCAACTTTACTCCTTTCCAATGGATTTGGCAAGCTCGCCAATGCATATATCTTAGGAGGCCGACCGCTGCGCCTGCGCGTGGTAGCCGTCCCGACTTCTTTAAAAAGATGCTGATGCGTTTTGCGAAAATTGGAATTATCAATCTGGTCAGCTCGCAACTGCCAAAACGGCGCATAAACCTCACGGGCCTCTTTAAGCGTAAACGTTGGTCCTAACACCTGCAGAACCGTTGGCTGGTAGTCCAGCTTATTGCGAATCCGCTGAATGGCCGTCGTAACGATTTGATCATGATCAAACGCCAAGGCCTGTGAGGTATCAGAAAGATCAAACCGCTGCTTGCCATCACTTAATAAATAATGATGGCCGAAATTCTCAAAAGCAAACCATTCTGCAGCTACCGCACCATAACCAGGCTTTAGTTTGGGCATGGCCGGCAAAAAAGTCATGTAGGCCAATGCCAAGGCCCGCTCCCCCACTGAACGATGTGGAGCCGTAAATGTTGCCAACTGTTCAGTTGCCGTTGAACGTACCTCAAGACCAATCTTGTCTTTGATCAGGCGCAATGCAGCATCATCGGCACTTTCCGTACTGCGCAAAAGAGTTTCCGGCAAGGCCCAGGCATCTTGAAATGGGGCTTCCGATCGCTTGATCAAAAGCAGCTGCATTTCATGCGTCTGCCGATTAAAGCTCCAAATGATGTTGGTGATTGTAATCAACGGACGGGCAATAATTTCCTCGCTCATTCCATTTCTCACCTTCTTAGTTGGATATTAGCCGATTTTTTCCACCGCACCGGTTACGGCATTATATTGATAGATGCCAATCAAGTGGGCAACGGTATTGTCATCATTGTTTTGACGAACCTCAAAGGTGTACACGTCGCCATCCTTACCCTCTGGAATGATTCCATAACTGGATTGGTTAAAGCTCATCTTGGCTGCAAACGCATCAATCACGTCCATACCAGTCTGACTGGCCGCCTGTGAGTTAGCCGCTGAACTGGATGAACTGGCAGCCGACGAAGCGCTCGTGCTGTTCGAAGTACTCGTGCTGGTCTGACTGGCAGAGCTGGTTGAAGCCGACTGCTGAGCCTGCTTGACCTTGTTTTTCATGCTGATAAACGCAGAGCGCATTGGCTTGGAACTTGACGATACTGAAGCCAGATCACTGGCAGCCTCCTCATATTCCTGATCGTTATAGGCATCTTGAGCCGCTAAGTATTTTTGCAGATCCTTAATCATGCTGCGAGTCTGTGAATCGGGATTCTTAACTGCCAGCAGCGTTTTCAATGCTTCCTTGTACTGGCCGGACATGATCTGATTATTGGCAGTATCCCGCGCCTTGGAAGCAGCCGTCGTCTTGGTAGAAGATTGTGACGACGCAGAAGACGACTCGCTGGACTGAGTAGACGTACTGCCGCATCCAGCCAGGCCAAACATGACCATTACTGAAGCCATGCCCAGCATGAGTCGCTTCATCGAAGTTTTGATTTTCATATTTTTTGCTCCTTTATGTCTTGCCTCAACCATTATAACATGGACTGCTATTTTGCCTCAAAATCAAAAAGAGCCGCCCATCAGCGACTCTTGAAGCATAGTTTGATTAATCTTCGTTGGCTTGTTCAAAACGATTGTTGAACAATGGACTGACCGGGCGATTTTCGTTGATCCGCTTGATGGCCGATCCAATCAGCGGTGCTACGGAAACCTGCACGATCTTGTCAATCTGCTTTTCAGCCGGCAGCTGGATTGAGTCCGTAACGACGACCTGTTTTAATGGCGAGTTATCCAAACGCTCGATGGCTGGACCGGATAAAACGGCGTGGGTTGCTGAAGCATAGACTTCTTCTGCACCAGCATCCATCAGTGCCTGCGCACCTTTGGAGATCGTACCGGCAGTGTCGATCATGTCATCAATCATAATGCACTTTTTACCCTTAACGTCACCAATGATGTTCATGATCTTGGCAACGTTTGGCCGTGGCCGCCGCTTGTCGATAATGGCAATTGGCGCCTTCAAAAACTCAGCCAGGGCCCGTGCCCGCGTAACCCCACCATGGTCAGGCGAGACAACAACGGCATTGGCAGCCACGCCTTCATTGATAAAGTAGTCAGCCAAAAGCGGTGCCCCCATCAGATGGTCAACCGGAATATCAAAGAAGCCTTGAATCTGAGCTGCATGCAGATCGAGGGCAACGATCCGCGTTACGCCGGAATTCTGCAGCATGTTGGCAACCAGCTTGGCCGTGATGGGTTCCCGGCTCCGCGCTTTACGATCTTGCCGTGCGTAGCCATAGTATGGCAAGACCACGTTGATCGTATTGGCACTTGCCCGACGCAAGGCATCGATCATGATCATCAGCTCCATCAGGTTGTCATTGACAGGAGCTGAGGTTGACTGAATCACGTAGACATTATCACCACGAACGCTTTCTTCGATGTTGATCTGAATCTCACCATCGCTAAAGCGGTCAACCGAAAGTTTACCCAGTTCCACGCCAACTTCTTCGGCAATCTTTTCTGCCAAGGGACGATTGGAATTTAGGGCAAAGATTTTTAATTTAGGGTCAGCATAACGTTCTTTCATGGGGTCCTCCGAAATCTGCATACTTTTTCCAACACTCTAATCATATTGATTTAAAGCACAAAAAGCAACTGTTACCAAGGAAGCTTCTTGGCATAATCCGGTTTGTTGACCTGACGTGCCCGTGCGATTGCCATGTCGAAACGTTCAGTACTGTCCGTAATCGTCGATCCAGCCGCAATAAATGAGTCTTCAGCAATATTAACTGGTGCAACGATGTTTGAATTGCTGCCGATAAAAGCATGATCACCAACGTTGGTGTGATGCTTTTTAGAACCATCGTAGTTGACAAAGACCACGCCGCAGCCAATATTGATGTTCTTGCCCAAGGTTGCATCGCCAACGTAACTCAGATGACCGATCTTGGTATTTTCACCAATGTAGGCCTTCTTGATCTCACAGAAATTTCCGATGTGAGCGCCCTTGCCGATTTCAGCTTGCGGACGCAGGTGACTATTGGGGCCAATGTCGGAACCGGTGTGCATTTCGGATTCTTTCAGCGTTGAGGCATAAACCTTAACGTCATCATGCAACACGGAATCCGTAATTACGGAATGGGCTCCAATAAAACAGTCACTGCCGATTGTCGTATTGCCTTTAATTACGACGTTGCCTTCAATAACCGTATCACGTCCCACCTTGACGTCGGCATCAATATAGGTCGTGTCGGGATCAACCATGGTAACACCGTCTTGCATCAATTGGGTGTTGATGCGCTTTCTCATGATCTTGTTGGCCTGGGCCAAGGCAACGCGGTCATTGACCCCCATTGATTCATCAAAATCATTCATCCGGTAGGCCGTGACGATTTCACCATGGCTCTTTAAAATACCGATGACATCGGTCAGGTAATATTCGCCCTGAGCATTGTCATTATTGATTAATTTCAAGGCCTGGAACAGTTTTTCATTGTCAAAGCAGTAGACCCCAGTATTGATTTCGTGAATCTCCTGTTCTTCACGCGTGGCATCCTTTTGTTCGACAATCCGCTCAACGATGCCCACGTCATTACGAACAATACGACCATAGCCGGTTGGATCCGGTGCCACTGAAGTCAAAATGGTGACTGCCGCATGACGCTGCTCATGGTATTCAAACATCTTGTTAAAGGTCGCAGCGGTAAACAAAGGCGTATCCCCGCTAACGATCAGCGTTTCACCCTTTTGATCACCCAGCAGCTGCTCAGTCTGCATAACGGCATGACCGGTCCCCAGCTGCTGTTTTTGCAAAGCATATTTGGTCCGATTGCCCAGCGTCTGCTCAACAGTTTCGGCACCATAGCCAACTACCGTTACGATGTTGTCGATCTTGGCTTTTTCTAACTGACCCAAGACATGTTCAACCATCGTTTTGCCACATACCTGGTGCAATACTTTATAAAGCTTGGACTTCATCCGCGTACCCTTGCCGGCCGCGAGAATAATTGCATTGCGTTGCGTCATATTGATTTATTTCTCCTTTTTCTTGCCAAATACGGCTTCCATGTAGCTGCCTGGCTGAGCAGTGATTTTTTTGTTGGTCGTGTCATCAACTGCCTGAACCTTAATTAAAGACGTGCAGCCGTCAACCAGTCGCTGACCGCTGAATTGTCCCTCAGCAAATACCGTCATGCCAACCAAGTGAGCGCCGAACTCTTCGATCAGCGACTTCATGCCGTTCAGCGTGCCGCCACCCTTCATAAAGTCGTCCACCACGATCACATTGGCGCCTTCCTTAAGCGTCCGCCGCGAAAGCTCCATTTTCTTGATCCGTTGTGATGAACCAGAAACATAGTTGACGCTGACCGTTGATCCTTCAGTAATGTGTGAGCTGTTGCGCACGATTACGAATGGCTTATTCAGATACATTGCTACGCTTTGTGCAATCGGAATCCCCTTGGTTTCAACCGTCATCACCACGTCAACGTCATCGTCAACGTACTGCGTTGCAATCAAGCGACCAACTTCACGCAGCACGTCTGGTCGACCCAAAAGATCTGACAGATAGACATAACCACCTGGTAAAAGACGGCTGTCGTCATCAACTGCCTTAACCAGATCATCAATGACCTGCGCAGCATTCTCTTCAGAGTAGAGCAGCGTCAAACGGGCTCCGCCACTGGCACCAGGCAGAGTTTCCAGACGACCAACGCCCCATGTGTGCAGCGTCCGCCGAATGATGCTTAGATCCTCACTGATTGATGACTTGGCCGAGCCGTAACGTTCACCAAAAAACTTTAATGAAACTAATGTCCGTGGGTGTTCCATCAAATAGCGCGTCATATCAACCAAGCGATTACTGCGTCTGACTTTCATGTGATCTCCCTCTTTTACTTGAGCTAATAATTATTGATACCTTCAAATCATACCATAATAGTTCGTCTTTTACCGCAATTTTATTTATAATCTTACAAGCCATTTCGGTAAATAATCATAATAATCACGGCACCTAAAAGGATTAACCAATTTAGATAAGCAAAAAAGAGAAATTCCGGACTAAACATTATCATTGGTGCATTTTACGACCAAAATTAAAAAACACCGCCCAAAGCTTGAGCCGTGTCTTATTTTAACACTTTCTGCTAATCGTTGACCAAATGCTGGAAAATCAATGCGGATATGTAGATTGTCACCTCAATCACCGCAATAAAGAAGCTGACCGGCCAATTGGTTAGATAACCCAGGTAAAGTCCCAGCCAGGTCCCCAGCATTGCAAACAAAATCGCCAAAACGATCATCTTGGCCACGCCATGCGTATAATACTTAGCACTGGCTGCCGGCAGCGTCAGCAAAATAAAGATCAAAAGCGAGCCAACAATCTGGGCTGCCACGCTGACGCTTAGTGCCAACAAAAGCAAAAAGATGATCGAGACGATCGTACCATTGACGCCATTGACCCGTGCACCAACCGCATCAAACGAGTCAAACTTCAGCTGCCGATAGCCGATCAGCACGACCGCCAATACCAAAAGCGACAGCCCCACCAGCTGCCAGACCTCATGTTTACTGATACCGACCACGCTGCCAAACAAAATGCTGGTAGCCGAGCTGGCCGTTTGACTAGAAAGTGACAAAAACAAGATGCCCAGCCCGATAAACAGCGCCGAAACCGCACTGATCACGGCCTCCCGACGTGATTCTTTGATACTCATTTGTCCGACCAAAACTGAGCTCAGCATGGTAAACAAAAGCATGCCATTTAAGGCTGGCCAGCCAGCAAAGACGGCAAATGAAGCCCCCGCAAAGCCAATCTCTGACAGGGTATGCGTCAAAAAAGACATATTGCGCGCCATTACAAAGACGCCGATCGTTCCGCTAACGATGGCAATAAACGTTCCTGCCATGAATGCATTGCGCATAAAACTCAACTCAAACATTTTTTACCCCCTGCCGAAACTCAGCGATTGGCCCCGTCTGATAGTGACCCGGCATCATCTTCAGATAACGCGTACCGTATTTTTGCGCCAGTTCCCAGTCATGTGTAATAAAAATCACGCTCAAGCCCTGTTTTTGCAGCTTGGCAACCAGATCCAGCAGCTCGTATTTCATTTCATTATCTAGGCTGGCCGTCGACTCATCCAAAATCAAAAGCCGCGGGTTGCCCAACAGTGCCTGCGCCAGATAGGCACGCTGCTTTTCACCGCCTGAGGCTTGGCCCAGCTGGCGTTCTTGAATGCGAATCAGATCCGTTAGCTCCAGAATCTGCTTTAAATGCTGGCGTTCCTTTTTATTTAGCCATGGCCGCAGACTCTTGCCGGCGTTTAAGGCCACAAAGTCTTTGATTGACAGCGGATACTCTTCATCAAGATTGCGAAATTGCGGTACATAGCCAATTTTCAGTTTTTCTTGCATGGCAATCGTGCCTTTTTTCGGCTTGAGCTGTCCTAAAAGTGCCCGCACCAGCGTTGTCTTACCCACGCCATTATCCCCGATGACAACCAAAAAATCTCCGGCTGTCAGCGAAAAGCTTAGGCCATCAACAATATCCTTGTCGCCATAGGCTAGGGTCAGATTTTTAACTGTAATAAGAGAAATGATCATTCACCTCGCTGTAGAATTTGGTAAAGCTGCCGATACTGCCCCATCATCCATTGCCGATATGTTTTGCCATTGGGCTGTGATTCGGTAACGTTGAGAACCGGGACGTGATTCTTTTTGGCTAATGCGACCAGATTGTCAATCGTCTTGCTGTCAGACTGCTTGTTGTTGACAAAAAAAGCAATCCGATGCTCCTCAATGTCTTCTTGCAGCTGCTGAATATCTTGTGGCGATGGGTCGTTGCCGTCTTCAATGGCTTTTTCAAAATGACGATCATTGATTTGATAGCCCAGATTCTCTAAGGCATAGTCAAAAACCGGTTCGCTGACATCAACTTTCTGTTTTTGGGCCAGTACCCGACATTTTTCAATCTGCTGATCAATTACGCCCAGGGAACGAACATACTTTTGGGCATTGCGGTAATAATACTGTTTGTGTTTTGGATCAATGCTGGCATATTTTTTGGCCAGCTGATCGGCTAATTTTTTCATTGTCTGTGGTCGATACCAAACATGCTCATTATCGCCGTTTTTTCGCTTGGCAACTTGACTGCCAACATTAACGATGATTTGTGAATCATCGGCATTGGCCTTAACCAGATCACTCATCCATTGATCATAGCCCAGGCCATTTAAGATTACGACATTGGCCTTGGCAACCTGTTCAGCCTGAACCGTTGATGGCTGATAGTCATGGGGATCAATCGCGGCATTATCAATGACAGAGGTAACCTGGCCATACTTTCCCGCAACCGCTTGAGCTGCTTCACCATAGAAATTCAGGCTGGTCACAACCCTGATTGGACGCTGTGATTTTTGCTGTGGTCGCCAATCAGTAGCTGCCAGACCAAGAATTACGGCCAAAAGCAATCCCAGACCAGCTGTCATTTTCCAAAAGCGTCGATCCATTTTTTCACCTCTTTAAAAATCCATTTAATTAAATAGTAATAATTACGATTTAGCAACGTTAACTATCTTACCTAATTTTGTACGTCTGCGCAATCCTTTATATAAAAAAATCGTGCTGGAGAAATTCCAACACGATTTAAATTCGTCTTTAAGCTTTTAAATAGTCTTGATTCATTCAATGACAATCATCCGTCAAAAATCACTAGCTAATGGTGATCGTACCATTGCATACCAATACGATGGCAACAACGCTCAATACCAGAATCAGGCCCATCGTCCACAGCTCAGCCTTAGAGAGCTTGTGACTGTTTTCCTTGCAGCCGGCGTAGTAGACACAGAAGCCAGGAATAAAGCTGATCGTAACCAGCAGCACTTCTTGCCAACCAGCCAGGAACATGCAGGCAAACATAAACAGTGCCGACAGTAAACCAACCGTGTATTGACCCCATTCCTTACGTTCGGAACTCAACTTCATTTGGTAGAGACCAACAAACAGGTAGGAGAACAAAATTGCGGCAGCACAGAGCGAGTAAGCAAATTCATAAGCCTTTTCCGTAAACAGCAGCGAGAACAGGAAGATCGTCTGCAAAACGGCCGTGATCATCAAAGAAGTCGTTGGTGCGTTCTTGGAGTTAACCTTGCCCCAAGCTTTTGGCATCGCCTTGTCATCAGCAACCAGCATCGTCGTTTCGGCTGGCAGCATCGTCCAAGACAGCCAGGAAACAATCGTTGAAATGATCAAACCAACGTTAATCAATACGGCACCCCAGTGACCAACCGTCATTTCCAGAACGTGGCCAATGGCTGGTTGACCCATGCCGGCTAATTGAGCACGCGTCAGCGCACCATATGGCAGAACAGAAATCAAAACGTAGATGATTACCAGCAGAATGAAACTGATAACAGAGGCTTGTTCAGCTTCAGAACGAGACTTTGCACGGTGAGCCATAACTGATGCCCCTTCGATCCCGATAAATACCCAGATCAGAGTCATCAGCGTACCCTTCATTTGAGTCCAAACCGAGCCAGTCGTCGTACCTTTAGTAGCGTTGCTTGCTACCTTGCCCCAGAAGTCAGCTGTAAACATGCCGCCCTTGAAGCAGACAAACATAATAATGATAAAGATTACCAATGGCACAATCTTGCAGATCGTCCCAATCATGTTAACGAAGGTGGCACTTTCGACACCATTGTTAACCAAAATCGTTAACAGCCAACAGAAAATAATTGCAACAATAATTGATGGAACGTTTTGGCCACCTTTAAAGGTTGGAATAAATGTCCCGATTGAACTCATCAGCATCGTAGCAAAGGCAATGTTACCCAGCCAGGCTGACAGCCAGTAGGACCAGCCAGAAATAAATTCACCCAGTGGACCGAAACCTTCACCGGCATAGGCAAAGATCCCACCCTCTAGGTCTGGACGCTTGTTTGACAAGTTGTTTAAAGAAAGCACCAGCATCAGGAAACCAAAGGCAACGAACAGCCAGGCCAAAAGAGCTGGACCAGGTGCAGCCGCAGCCGCAACGTCGCTGGTAATCCCGAAGATACCGGTACCGATACATGAACTAATGATCAGGGCAATCAGTTCGCCCTTGCCGATACCTTTCTTTTGAGTATCCATAAATATCCCCTCGTTTCTATTCGTAGATCGACTAGCCACTCGACATCAAACAAATCAAACCTAAACTCGCTTAAATGACTTAAAAACACTTCGACTCTTACTCAATCGCCCACCTCTGAACCCTTACACACCTTAAAAAAATAAATGATCGAGAATTGTCTAATACTATTTTAATTCTTAATCGAAAAAAGCGAAAGTCGTACCGTTGCGAATTTATATCGCGATGATCCAACTTTCGCTTTTAATATGCGCCAAATCTCATTGATCGGCACGTGATTTTATGCGGTCATGCCGCATGCCTGCTTTTAGAGGTCTTCACGAACAATTGGGCAGGACATGCAACGTGGACCACCACGACCCCGAGACAATTCGCTTGAGCGAACCTCGTGAACTAAGATGCCATGTTTACGCAGCAGATCGTTGGATACGTAGTTACGGTTGTAGGTAACAACCTCGCCAGGTGCGATTGCCAACGTGTTTGAGCCGTCGTTCCATTGTTCACGAGCAGCGATGATTGGGTCACCGTTACCAGTTGGGATCAAGTCAATGTCGTCCTTGTTCAAGGCCTTCTTAAGCACTTCCTTGATGTCCGTGTGGTGTTCCATCGTGATTTCGCCGTCCTTGCCTGGGTGCAGAACCCAGTTGTCGACTTGACCATTTTCATCCAGGATAGCTGGGTGAACCGTAAACTTGTCGTAGTCGATCATCGTAAAGACAGTGTCAAGGTGCATCATTGCGTGGTTGTGTGGAATCTTGATGGCAATGACCGTGTCGTAGTTCGACTTCTTGAACAGGTTCTTAGCGATGTCTTCGATTGCGTCGGCAGTCGTCCGTTGGGAGATACCGATGGCAAATACGTGGTCGCTTAATACCAGTTCGTCCCCACCTTCAATGTGCGTTTCGTGGTTGCGGTCACGCCATACATTGACTTGACCAGCAAAACGTGGGTGGTGCTTAATGATGTATTCAGTGATTAAGGATTCACGCTGACGAGCTGGGAAAGTCATCCGGTTGATGGAAATGCCATCACCAATTGATGCTTGTGGGTCACGAGTGAAGTATGCGTTTGGCATTGGGTCCATAACAAATGGCCAATCAGCATCTTCAGCAGCTTGTTGCAGCGTCATGTGTGGGAGATCGATTTCTTCACGACGAACCCCTTCGAAGATCTTGTTAACCATGTCTTGAGTGTTCATGGCCAGCAGGTATTCCTTCAAAACGTCGTGGATCAAACCAGCTGCGTAACCGGATTCGGCAATCATGCGGTCAACAAATTCTTCCTTAACGTCTTGGTCAGCCAGTGCTTCAGCAGCCAGCTTTTCGAAATACAGAACTTCAATGCCTTGGTCGCGCAGCGTTTGAGCAAAGTAATCGTGTTCTTCTTGCGCGATTGGCAGGTATGGAATGTCATCGAACAGCAGACGGTACATCGAGTCTGGCGTGATGTTTTCAATTTCACGGCCAGGACGGTGCAGCATAACCGTCTTCAGCTTGCCAATTTCCGAAGTTACATGAATTGGACTTGGCATAATACAGTCACTCCTTTGTTTTCTTACTTGACTACGTTCTTAATATAACCCGTTAAGTAAGCGTTGTCAATCCTGTAAAATCAACGTTTTGGTGGCAGTTTTATATAAAATGAATACGTTTTCGCGAATATACTTACTCAATCAATTTATGAATATATTTTAGGCAAATAATGTATAGAATTAGAATATCATTTTTTTAAATAAATTTGAAAATGAACAATTGACATACAACTAATAGTTGCATACGCATCAATTGTTCATTATCGTAAATTGCAAAATGAATAAAAAAGGTCTCAACCAGGGTCAAAACCTGATTGAAACCAATGCTGCTATAAAAGCATGGCTAAATAGACCTCCCGACAAAAGCCGCACAAGCTGTTATGCAGCCGCCGAGCCCTTGACTCATTATGACACAACGCAAAAATGGTCGGCCCCGTGCCGCTCATCTGAACTACATCGGCCCCCAGCTTTTCCATCCGCTGCTTGAGTTGACGAATTTCAGGATATTCTTTCATTGTAACCGGCTCTAATACATTGCCCATATAGGCAAAAGATTCCTGCCAGCGTCCAGCTTGAATACACTCCACCAATGAATCAACATCCAGGTGCTGAAGCTTTTCATAATTAATCTGCCGCAGAATCGTTGGCGTTGAAACACTGATCTTAGGCTTAGCAACGACCGCCCAGTAATGCGGAAATGATCTTAGCACCTCGACCTGCTCACCGTGACCGGTTACGTGAGCCGTTCGACTGTAGACGCAGTAGGGTACGTCAGAATCGATCGAAAGCGACAGCTGTGCCAGCTCTTTTAAGGAAAGTCCCAGCTTCCAGCCTTGATTGAGTCCTCTTAAGACGGCAGCCGCATCCGACGAGCCACCGCCGAGCCCTGCTGCGACCGGGATTCGTTTCTTGATTCTGATTGTTACGCCCTCATCAACATGAAAACGATTCTTGAGAATATGAGCAGCCTGATAGGCAAGATTGCGCTGATCGTTGGGTAAAAAGCCGCTGTCGGTATAAACCTTGATACGATGCTGGTGCTGGTGCGTCTCAATCGTAACGTAATCCGCAAGGTCAATGGAGTTCATTACCATGTCCCAGCGTGGCAGACCATCAATATAGCGCATTGGGGTATCCAGCGCCAGGTTGATTTTGGCGGGAGCTTTTTCAGTTATGATCAAGGTCATACCCCCCTTTTGACAAGTAATTTTTAATTATTATACAAATGTGCCTGACTGGGTTGCAACTATTCTCAAAGACTAAAGCCAGCCTTATGGATTCTTTTGTCCCTAAATAAAAAGCACCGTGCTAAACACGATGCTTTGGCTGAGTTATTCAGCTTCTTCAAATGTCAAAGAGATATTATTGGTCAAAAGATCGGCATAGCTGTAGGAGACCCGATCAAAAGAACCTTCACGCTTGTTAAGCTTGACGATAAAAATTGCTGGATACGTCTCGCTTAAAATGCCTTGACGCTGGGTAACCTTTTTACGACCAGCCTGCGCCGTGACCAGTACTTTTTGGCCTACCTGTGCATCAAGCTTTTCCTTGATGCCTTCAATTGTCGTTGGCATATATTCTCACCTCACAAAAAACCATTATAAGGCAAGAATTAGCAAAAAGTCAAATTTTATCATAACTGATGGTAAAAATCAATTTATTTTTTAAAACAGTTTATGATCATGAAGCTGATTAGCTAAGGCAATAAATTGTTCCAACGTTAATTTTTCTGGACGGATCTGGGGTAAAATGTTTAATTCAGCTAATACGGTCTGAACCGTCTCCTGTTTTTCGGTATCCTTACCTGCCAGCGGCTTGAGATTGTTCCACAGACTCTTGCGTCGATGAGCAAAACAGCTCTTTACGAACCCAAAGAATCTTCCTTCATCAAACGGCTTATCCAATAATGGCTGAGTCCGTCGCGTTAGCACCACAATGGCTGAGTCGACATTTGGTGATGGGACGAATGCATGTCTGGAAACGCCAAATGCAATCCGTGCCTGCATGCGATACTCAATTGCCAGCGTCAATGCTCCATACTCCTTGGTCCCTGGTTGTGCCGTTAAGCGTTGGGCAACCTCTTTTTGCATCATAACGCAGATTGCCGCCCATTCAACTGGACTCTCCAACAGCCGCATCAGGATTGGACTGGTAATGTAATAAGGTAGATTGGCAACGACTTTGATTGGCCGGCTGGGGTCAGTGAACTGTTCTTGAATCAGTGCCGGTAGATCCGCTTTTAAAACGTCTTGATTAATCACCTTAACATTGTCATATGGTGAGAGTACTTCATCCAAAACCGGCAACAAGTCAGTATCAATCTCCAGTGCCACTACCTGGCCAGCCGCCTGAGCCAGCTGTTCGGTCAAGGCCCCCAACCCTGGTCCAATCTCGATCACGTTATCAGCCTTGGTAATCTCAGCTGCTCTGACGATGTTTTTCAAGACGTTGAGATCCGTCAAAAAGTTCTGACCAAAACCCTTCTTAGCATGAATGCCATATTCTTTCATAATGGCCCGTGTCCGGTTCAAACTACCAATCTCCGGATTACTGCTCATCGCGTTTTTCCTCCTGATTAATTTTTTCAATGGCCGTTTCAAATCGCTGTGCACTGACGCGAAACATGTTAAGTCGCTTAGACATCTGCTTGGCATTGCCATAGCCGATTCCCAAAAGCTGTCCGAGCCGTTCGCGTCGTGTGCGGGCGTTATTGCCGCCTACCAGACCAGCCTGGCGCATCATCGCTGGCGTAATGGCAACTTCTGGTTCAGTCTCTTGCGTATAGACATGCTCCAAGGCTGCCTTGATAACCGCTGGATTTGCATGTTCAACGCCTAGGCTGCCATGTGCCTCATCAGGAACTCCCTGATCGCGTCTGATAAAAGCATGCTTGACGCCAGGAACAGCCTGGCTAATCATCTTGCGTAGCCGCTCGCCATTAAAATCAGGGTCGGTAAACACGATCAAGCCACGCGTTTTCTGTAGTTCTGACAACTGCTTAAGGTCGCTTGACGACAACGCCGACCCGTTTGTTTCAAACGTGTCGGCGTTGACGGCCTTAGCAATTTGTTTGGTGTCATCCTTGCCTTCGACAACAATGACTTCTTTAATCTTTTTCATAAGGCCTTTCATTAATGATTCAAAAACAGACGACTGGCATTGTCAAACGTTGCCAACGCCACCTCAACTGACGATTGTTCGCGCAATTCAGCGATTTTTTCGACTGTAAAGCGCGTAAAGCCTGGTTCGTTTTGCTGGCCGCGATATGGCACCGGTGTTAGATATGGTGCATCCGTTTCAACCAGCAAATGCTCCAATGGCGTTTTTAGCATCGCTTCTTGCACGTCTTTGGCACTGTTAAACGTTACAACGCCACTGTAGGAGATTTCCATTCCTAAATCTAAGAAGCGTTTCATCCATTCAACATCACCATTAAAACTATGCATAACGCCGCCAAACTCATCTACATGCGCGGACTTCAAAATCTGATAGGTATCAGCCAACGCATCACGACAATGAATTGAGACTGGCAGATGCATGTCTTTGGCAATTGCCAGCTGACGCTCAAAAATTCGCTTCTGATCATCATGCGGTGAATGCTCATCGTTAAAATAATCCAATCCAATCTCACCGATACCAACGACGGAGGGATCTTCAAGCTGATTTAAAAGCGTTTTTTCAGCCGCTGCATCAAAACGCGCGATGTCCTCAGGATGCCAGCCAATCACGGCATGCATTCCTTGATAGCGATGCGCCAGCTCAATAGCACGCTGATTGAGCAGTTCATTGGAACCGATCATATTCATTTCAACAACGCCAAAGTGCCGTGCCCTTGCTAGATAAGCCGGAACGTCACTATAAAAGGCATCATCGTTTAGATGCGTATGTGAGTCATAGATTTTTAAGTTTGGTTTTAATCCAGACATTAGCAGACCGTCGTCCCTGGTTGCATATTTTCTGGAACCGTAACGACCTGTACGTTGCCGGCTGCATCCTCATTAGAAAGGATCATGCCTTGACTCAATTCGCCGCGCATCTTACGTGGCTTTAAATTGGCAACGATCAATACCTTCTTGCCAACCAGCACGCTTGGATCTGGATACCATTGAGCAATACCGGACAGAATCTGACGTCCCTCAGTCGTACCATCGTCCAGCTGGAACTTGAGCAGCTTGTCGGCCCCTTCAACATGGTCAGCTGCCTTAATCTGAGCAACCCGCAGATCAACCTTGTCAAAAACATCGATACGAATGTCTTTTTTCAATTCTGCCGTCTCAGTCTGTGGCTTGGCTTTTTCAGCCGCTTCAGCCATTGCCTTGCGACCCTTGGCCTTTTGGTTGGCACTCATCTGACTCTTGATAAAGGCAACCTCTTCTTCAACATCGCGCCGTGGGAAGATTGGCGTTCCCTTGGCTACAACCTTGACTTCAGCTGGGAAGTCGTTAAATGACAGGTTAGTCAAGGAGATGCCTTCTTTTGGCAGACCAAGCTGTTCCTGAATTTCTTTTGGCGCATGCGTCATTACTGGCTGCAGCATTGCGGCTGCCATGCGCAGACTCTTAGCCAGGTGCGTCATTACATCAGAAAGCTCTTCTTTTTTGGCTTCATCTTTAGCCAGCAGCCATGGCGTGGTTTCATCAATGTACTTGTTGGCACGTGCAATCAACTTCCAAACGGCACTCAAGGCATCGGCAAAATGCGTCTTGTCCATCAGATCTTTATATTCGGCAAAGACTTGTTCAGCCGTATTCTCAAGGTCTTGATCATAGGCGGTCGTTACCGCATTTTCGCCCTTTAAAACGCCGCCTTGGTACTTGTTGATCATGGCAACGGTCCGGTTCAGCAGGTTCCCCAGGTCATTTGCCAGATCATAGTTGACCTTGTCGACAAAGTCTTCAGGACTAAACACACCGTCATTGCCAAATGGCATTGCCTTCAACAGGTAGTAGCGCGTAGCATCCAGGCCATAGCGATCAACCAAAGTTTCTGGGTAGATGACGTTACCCTTGGACTTGCTCATCTTGCCATCTTTCATCGTCAGCCAGCCATGACCGATAACGTGCTTTGGCAATGGCAGTCCCAGGGCGTGCAGCATGATTGGCCAATAGATGGTGTGGAAGCGCACAATTTCCTTACCAACCATGTGAACGTCAGCTGGCCAATATTTCTTAAACAGGCTGTCGTCATCACTGCCATAGCCTAGTGCCGTAATATAGTTGGACAGTGCATCGATCCAGACGTAGACGACGTGCTTTGGATCATTTGGCACCTTGATCCCCCAGTTGAATGAGGTCCGCGTAACTGCCAGGTCTTCCAGGCCAGGTTCCAAGAAGTTCTTGACCATTTCGTTCATCCGCGTGTGCGGTTCGATAAAGTCAGGATGCTCTTTGTAGTAGTTCATCAGCCAGTCCGCGTACTTGCTCATCTTAAAGAAGTAAGACTCTTCTTTAACCAGCTCAACCTCATGACCAGACGGTGCCTTACCACCAGTAACATTGCCGTTTTCATCACGGTAGACTTCAGCCAGCTGACTTTCGGTGAAGTATTCTTCGTCGTCAACTGAGTACCAGCCAACGTATTCGCCCTTGTAGATGTCACCTTGGTCAACAAACTTTTGGAAGATTTTTTGGACGGCCTTTTCGTGATAGTCATCGGTGGTCCGAATAAATTTATCATTGGAGATTTCCAATTTCTTCCACAGTTTTTTAATACCGGCTGCCATCTCATCAACGTAAGCTTGCGGCTCCATACCAAGCTTTTCAGCCTTTTCTTCAATCTTGAGACCATGTTCATCGGTCCCAGTCAAAAAGAAGACGTCGTAGCCATCGAGACGCTTGAAGCGGGCTTCAGCATCACAGGCAACTTCGGTATAGGAATTGCCGATGTGCAGCTTGCCAGATGGGTAGTAGATAGGTGTCGTGATATAGTAGGTTGGTTTTTGTTCAGCCATGTTGGCCCTTCTTTCTAATACGGATTTAATAATCTTTAGTTTAACATAAAATGAACCGTTTTTACTGATTTTAGAACAGATTCAACTGTTCAGGATCATGCGGCGCCAAATCATTAAAACTTAGATGCATGATCTTCTGCAGCTCCATGGCGTTGGGAGCCGCGTCCTTTCCGGAGTTGTTGTTAAAGATAACACAGATCTCTTTTGGAGCCGGCTGCAGATTGTCAATTAATGCTGCCAGTCCTTGCAGCTCAGTCGTTGAATAGCGATAGAGCGTCCTTTTTTTGCGCCATTCTTTGTCTGGATGATTCCACCCTTCGCGATTGCGACCGTGCAGTCGAATCAATACCAGTTCAGGATTGGTCACAATCAGATAAAATGGCACGCTGGTCAGCGTATCATGCGGCTCATCGGCAGCCACCAGGGTAATCTTTAAATCGCGACAAAACTCAGTCAACGGCTGCAAGATCGCGGGCTGATACCAGCTGGCATTTCTAAATTCAACGGCCAGTGGCAGATTGCCCATCAGCAAACGGATCTGACGCAGATAGTCAATATGATCCAGCTGTGCATCAAAAAAAGGCGGAAACTGAAACAGCACGCACTTTAACCGGCCAGCGGCAACCAGCGGCATGATAGCAGAACGGTAGCTTTCAAATACCTCTTTTAGCGTTGGTTCCTGCTTATCCAGTTTTTCGTGCTGGGTCATGAGTCGATGCGCCTTAACGATAAACTGAAAATTGCGCGGTACCTCGGTCAGCCATTTTTGAACCGTCGTCGGCTTAGGCAGAGCATAAAAAAACGTATCGAGTTCAACGGTTGGAAAATGCTGAGCATATTCATTGAGCGTCGTTGTCTGGCGCTGATTTTTTATCAGTGCTGGATGCTCTGACCAAGTCGTCAGTCCAATGGTAATCTGAGTCATAAAACCGCCCCTTTCGCTTTAAACGGCTGGATTAAGAAAGGCTCAGTCTGCAGCGGCAGGCTGGGCCTTGAGTGGCTTTTAGGCATGCAGTTGGGCAAAGAAACTGGTAGCATCGGCTTGAATCATTTCAAAGTCAAATGGGAAATCAAGCTTTTCTTGATTGATTGCTATTACCTTAGCCTGCGGATTGCGATACTCCAACAAGCCAGCAAACGGATAAACACGCATGCTGGTACCAACGATTACCACTAAATCGGCTTTTTGCATGGCATGCACCGAATCCAAGATGTCATCTTGCTTAATGCCCTCATCATACAAGACAATATCAGGACGCAGCGGGCCTTGATCGGTACTGTGCAGCCGGCTGTTTAAATACTCACTGACTGGCACCGTCTGCCCGCATTTCTCACAGTAAACATGATACAGATTACCATGAAAGTCAATCAGATGCTTGGGCTTGGCACCTTGTCTTTGAAACTCCAGCTCATACAGATTATCGATATTTTGGGTAATGATTACCGCTCGATTTTGAAGAGCTAAGGCAACCTGCTTTTGATGGATCGGGTTAGGCAGTGCATCAGGAAAATACAGGTTCTTTTTGCAAAACTCGTAAAAGCCATCCGGATCCGTTTCAAAATAACGATGGCTCAAGTAGTATTCTGCATTGTGATTCTGTGTATACAAGCCATTGGCACTGCGAAAATCCGGAATTCCCGAAGCCGTTGAGACGCCAGCGCCGGTTAAAAAGACAATCTGTTTTGCCTGATCGAATAATTCTTGATCTTTAGCATCCATCAAACCACTTCCTTAGTTATTTTCTAACAATAAATGGCACGTTCAGATCCGTCAGCAGCTTTTCCACTGGTTCATCATACAGCTTTAAAAATTCAGCTGGCGCATCGTTTTCAGGTGCTGGAATCGTAAATGAGTTCTGCCCGTCATTGCGCCGTACGCCGATGTAGGCCCGCTTGCCGGTTTTCCGATCCTTCATGTCAGAATGGAAGATTTCAAACACCTGGCGTACGCTCAAGCGCAATTGTCGCTCACTCAAGACTGGTGACAGCGTAACAAATTCCTTGTTGTGCAATTTAGGCAGATTCCAAGCCGTCATCTGCTCATCAAACAGCTCAAACAGCTTGACGACGTTGCGACGCAGGTCAAACGGCGAGTCAATCGGCTTTGCAACCAGCTTCTCATACATCTGCTCAGCTGCTTTAGCTGCCAATGGATAAAGCTTGGTCATTCGTGCCTTATATTCATCCAGATGATCACCGGTACCATAAAAGACCAATGCATCCAAAAGCGTCAGCAGCCGCATCGTTCGTTCATCATCAACCTGATCGGACTCCGGCGTCAAGGTATGCTCGATGCCCTTAAAGTACTCTTCTTCGATCTGATCGTCAACCAAGCCGTGCTTGCGCTGCTCAGAAACTACGACGCGATGCATGACCGTGTCGTAAAGATCGGTCGCCATGATCATCATCTGCTCATCAAGTTCTTCATTGCCCAGTGAAAGCTGGAAAAAGATCTGGGGAAAACCACGCAAAAGCATCAGCAGGTGCAGTAATTCATGTGAGGCAGTATAGTCAGGTGCCGTCAAGTCGGTTACCGTGATTACCAAGCCCCCAGGCAATGTGGTCTGACGGGCCTGATCATGTCTGAGCCAGCCAGATTTTTCGCCTTCAAACTGCACAAAAACGCTGCCTTGTGGATAGATGGCATTAACGGCATCCAAAAGACTTTGCGCTTCTTGATTTAATTTAATCGGTTGTTCTTCTGTCATTTGTTGAATCCTTTCTCAATTCCTGCAGTGCTTTTTTGGCAACTGCCTGACTGACCTGTGGCATTTGCTTGAGCTTCTTGACCAGGGCCGGAATTTCTTTATCCTTTGCTCCTACCACAACCGCCAGTGAACGATACTGCATCTGCATATGGCCCGCTTGAATGCCGCTGGTAGCCAGGGCTCGCAACGCTGCCAGATTTTGGGCAAGACCAAGGCTGGCAGCTACTTTTGCCAATTCTTCAGCTGATTGAATGTCATTAATCTTAAAATTGAGCCGCGTCATTGGATTCAGGCCGATTGAGCCACCAACCGTTCCCACCGGTAATGGCAGTTTTATGCGACCCAATAAGGCATCACCGTCAATTTCCCAGGTACTGAGTCCTTTAAGCTGACCGCTGCTTGCTGCATAGGCGTATGCTCCGCTTTCGATGGCCCGCCAATCATTGCCGCTGGCGATCATCAATGCATCGATGCCATTCATGATTCCTTTGTTATGAGTAGCCGCTCGATATGGATCGACCTGCGCCAGCTGACTCAGGTCTGCAATCCGTAAAGCCACGGTAGCTCCATCCATGGTCGCGGTTGCCAGATTCTTAAAACTAACCCGACAAGCAGCTGACTGCAGGCTCATGAATGCCGCGTTGGTCAAAATAGCCGTCAAGACGTCATAATTATGAGCCTTTAGGTAATGAGCAACCGCCTCGGCCATTGTATTAACCGTGTTGGCTCCCATGGCTTCACCTACGCCAATAATCAGATCAACACTGACAAACGGATCAATTTTTCTGAGCCGAATTTTTTTGGCCCCACCGCCACGCTTTTGCATTGAAGGATGCGCAGCATTGGCAACCGCCAGAATCTCGGTTTCGTGACCGGTCAGCCAGTCTTGCAGCTTGTCTGGATCAGCAACGTTTTTTAAGACAACCTGTCCCAGCATCGCTCGCTTGGCATCCGGAGCAAAAAAGCCGCCGCTTAAAGCCACGCGTCGAGCACCGTTGCACGCTGCTGCTACAACAGAAGGTTCTTCAGTAACCACTGGTACGGCATACGTTTTATCGTTAACGACCAGGTTGGTAACCAAACCTTCCGGCAATCGATAATCAGTCAGATAGTTTTCGATCAGCTGATTGCCCAGCTGACTGGCATTGCGAGCCAAAAGCTCTCGTTTGTCATCATTCAGCTTAAATCGATCACTGATGATCTGACGCCGCTGAGCATCCGACAGTCGGTAGAGTCCATGCATCCAGTCAGAATTATCATTATTGTTATCGTTGTTTTTCATCGTTTTGACTCCGTTTTTCACGCTGCTGAATATATTCGGTAATAATCCCTTCACGAACGCCGCTTTCCGAAAAGATCACGCGGCCATCGCTGTTGCGTTCCAAAAGCGTCACCAATGGCAACATCCCGCCGATGATAATATCAGCCCGATCTGGTTCCAAACCAGGCATCTTCTTGCGCTGAGCCAGATTACGACTCAAAAGCTCACGGTAGGTTGCATAGACTACGCGTGACGTTAGCCGATAACCATGAATCGAGCCGCGATTCTTATGGCGATATGAGCGACTCATCCGGGCCAGCGTACGATTGGCCCCGCCCAACAAAACGATCGGCATGCGCGTAGCATAGCGCAGCCATGGAATCTTATTGAGACGATCACAGACTGCCGCTTGAGCCTTGAAAAGATCGGCACTGCGCACATAGCCCCCCAAATGATACTGCTCGGAAAGGTTAACCGCACCGATCGGCAGTGAAATCAAGTCTCGAGCCTTACGATGCTGCACTAAGACCAATTCACAACTGGCCCCACCCACATCCAGGATCAGACAATGATTGAGCTTTAAAGTGCGCACTACGCCCAGATAGTCATAATATGCCTCTTTATAGCCGGAAAGAACACGGACCGTCAGACCGGTTTCCTGCTTGACCCGTTGAAGAAATTCTTGTCGATTCTTGGCTTGGCGTACTGCTGCCGTTGCAATCGCTTGTACTTGCAGATTGGGCAGGCCTTGGTACTGACGCTTAAAGTGCTTGATTGCCAAGATTGTGCGTTCCATTGCCTCGGGCTGGAGAATCTTTTCGTGACCCATCCCCTCTGAAAGACGCGTATTTTCCTTAACGCGCTTGATTTCCCGAAACTTCCCATCCGGAGAGATTTCAGTTACCGCCATTCGAGCTGAATTTGATCCCAGGTCAACAATCGCGAGGTTTTCCACCACTTTCACCTCCGCATGATTTGTTGATCATTATTTTTTTCAATATCCATTTAATGTTACCATTATCTGCCATCATAAACACCGATTTTGCCATTAAAATTCGCTTTTCCCGCAATCCATGTTCGAACGTGCTAAAATAATTAGGCAATTTTTGGAAAAAGTGGGGAATTCAGTTTGGCAGACGAATACTCAGAACGTGAATATGAACAGCAACGCGTCGACTGGACAATTCAACAGATCGATGCTCAGATTAAAAAAACGCAGGCAGCTTTAGCCAGTGCCCATCAAGAAACGCGGGCCGTGGAAAAGAATTTTGGTGAAAATGCGTCGATCAACCGCTATGAAGTCGACGATATTGCTGAATCCCGCTCCGAGCTAGAGCAGCAGCGGCAGCTGGTGGCGCGAACGGTAGAAAACGAAACTATTTTGAAACGACAGCTGCACACGCTGCAGCAATTAAAGCAGTCGCCTTATTTTGGCCGCATTGATATTCTGGATCCTGGCGAAAAAGAGCCCGAATCGCTTTATATCGGCACGGCTTCATTAATGAACGATGACAAGACCGATTTTATCATCTATGACTGGCGTGCACCGATCTCTGGAATCTATTACAACGGTACGCTGGGCAAGGTTCAGTATCAGACCCCAGCCGGCATGCAGACGACGACCCTGGTTAAAAAGCGGCAGTTTACCATTAAAGACGGCCAGATCGTCAACATGTTCGATACCAATGAGACCGTTGGCGACCAGATGCTGCAAGAGGCATTGGGTCATCAAAACGATCAATACATGCAAAACATCGTGGCAACGATTCAAAAAGAACAAAACGACATCATCAGAGATACCAAAAGCGATCTCTTACTGGTACAAGGGGTGGCTGGATCAGGCAAAACCTCAGCCATTTTACAGCGGATCGCCTACTTGCTGTATCACAGTCGCGCCGCACTCAATGCCGATCAGATCGTTTTGTTCAGTCCCAACCTATTGTTTAGTCACTACATCTCAGACGTATTGCCCAGCTTAGGTGAGCGCAACATGCGCCAGGTAACGCTGGAAGGCTTTTTGCGACGACGATTTGAGGGCTTGAACGTGGAGTCGTTGTTTGAGCGCTATGAGACACGATCGCAAAATCCAGACGTTAATCTAGCAATCGCCAACTATTTGGAGGGCTCCGACTGCATGCATAAGGTAAAAGATTACCTGGCATATCTACAGCAGCATGCAGACGACATCTGTTTTACCGCTCTGAACTTTAGGCAGCAGCCATTCTTTACTGCCGCCCACGTTCAGGCAATCTACCAAACGCAGCCGGCTGCTATGACGATTGCCGACCGCCTGCTCAAAACCAAAAACATTTTAATCAAGGAATTAAAAGGCCAGATTCGTGAAGTGGCCAAAAGCGATTGGATTGCCAAAGAGCTCAACGATCAAGACGTTATCAGCCTGCATAATCTATATGGCAAAAAGACTATTGACGACTTTGAAGATGAAGACGTCCAGTATGCCTACTTATCGTATCAGCTGGCCAAAAAGCGGCTGCGGATCGTTTATGACGCTATCTACAATAACTATTTCATCGACTTTAACACTCAATACGAAAAGTTTTTGCAGTGGCTTGCACTGCCTGAAAAAATCGCAGACCACGAGTGGCAGTCTATGCTCTTTGCCTTTCGCCAGCAGCTTGAATACCATCGCATGGCACTGATGCACACAGCACCATTGATGTATCTGCGTGACTTGATGAGCGGCAGCGGTCAGAATCGGGCGTTTGAATACGTCTTTATCGATGAGATGCAAGACTACTCACTAGCTATGCTGATTTATTTAAAACACGCCTTCCCCAAGGCTCGCTTCACGATTCTAGGCGACAGTGAGCAGGCGCTGTTTAAGCCGTTGCAGCTGCCAAAACAGCTCTTAAATGAATTAAACACGGCACTGGCCTTCAAACGGCCCAACTTAATCGAACTCAAACGCAGCTATCGGTCAACCATGGAGATTACGGATTTTGCCAAGAGTCTCTTACCAGATGGCGATCAGATCGTCTCGTTTACCCGTCATGGTACCAAGCCCAAGCTGATCAAGACTGCCGATGCAAATGAAGCTTCAACCGTACTTTTGGAGCAAGCAGCCATTTTGCATCAAAAATACGCCACGATTGCCGTCTTAACCAAGGATAAGGCGCAGGCAAAGCAGGTTTATCAAACGCTGCATCGTCGGTTTAAGTCAAACGCTCACCTGCTCAACAACCAAGACAGCGTTTTGCCGACCGGAATCGTAATCTTGCCGATTTATCTGGCTAAAGGCTTGGAATTTGACGCTGCCATTGCTTGGGACGTTTCGAACCAAAATATGCCAAGACCTGAGGCAGTTGGCTTAATCTATACCATCGCCTCACGTGCAATGCATGAGCTGACCTTGATCAGTGCCGGTCCCATCAGTTCAGCAATTGATCAAAATGCGGCCCAGCTGGTTGAAATGATTGAAGAATAAACAATAGCAAAAGTCCCCGTGCGATTGCACGAGGACTTTTTTATGCCGTCTGTTTAGTTTTTTGAAGCGCGTTTTTCAAGATGAATGGTGCTAAAATCGTAGCTAAAACGATGACTGTGATTACATCAGAATAGTATTTTTCAGAAAGCAGATGAGCTTCATAGCCGATCTGAGCCGTAATCAGTGCCATTTCGCCCCGGGCAACCATCCCACTGCCGATCACGTAGCTGCTGTTAAAGTCAAAGCCCATTAGTTTGGCACCGCCGCCACAGCCGATCAGCTTAGTCAAACAAGCCAGAATCGTCATAACAACGATAAACATAAGCGAGTCGATAAAGTGATCCAGCCGCATGCTCAAGCCGACATTTACGAAAAATACCGGAATAAATAGGGCGTAGCCAAGCGGTACGAAACTCTGGTTAACGACTTCGCTGGTCTTGGTATTACCGATCGCGATTCCGGCAAAGAATGCTCCCACAGCGCCACTCAAGCCAACCTTATCAGCCAGCGCGGCCATCGTCAGACAGATGATCATTGCCGCGACTGCAGGGGCCGCGATTGTCAGCATGCGTTGACTGGCATGCATCAGATAGGGCGCTAAAAACTTAACCAGCAGGTAGGTGCCAACAAAAAACAGCAGCTGTAAAAAGATGGTCAGCCCCAGACTCATATTCTGCTCGCCATCAAATCCCTGACCACGCATCATACTGATCAAAATACTCAGCGCAATCACGCCGCCAATATCATCAGCAACCGCTGCCCCCAGAATCGTGGCCCCTTCTTTACTGTCTAACTGGCGATACTCACGTAAGACGGCCACTGAGATGCTGACAGAGGTGGCTGAAAAAATCACGCCGACAAACAATGACTCAAACCACTGCATCCCGAACAAGTCTGATGCAAATCCCATGACCACGACTGGCAGAATCATCCCCATCAAGGCCACGACAACTGCTGGCTTAAGATACTTCTTCAGCAGGTTCAGATCACTTTCCAAACCGGCGATAAACATCAGAATAATCACGCCGATTTCTTGGAATTCATTGATCATTTCCGTTTGGTGAACCCAATTCAGCATAGCCGGTCCTGCCACGACCCCGACTAAGATCTGCCCAATGACATCGGGAATGCCCCACCGTACAAACAAGTGTGAAACAAGCTGCGTGGCTAAAAGGATTCCCGCCAAAGTGGCAATAAAACTCATGTCTTTCCCCTTTCTTCAATGTTCAAAAACAAAACTATATTTTTATCTTACCAAAAACAATGATTGGCTTCATCAAAAAAGAAAAGCCTTCTGCCAAGCTGCAGAAAGCCTTTCTAAATTACTGCCTGTTTTATAGAGCCGTCTAGCGGATTTGAACCGCCGACCTCATCCTTACCATGGATGTGCTCTACCTATCTGAGCTAAGACGGCACTGGTAGTATAGCGAAGAATCGCGCTTCACGCAAGTCAGCAGTCAAGCCGTTTGATCTGATCTTTAACTCTGCCTATTCTGGTTTGACATCGTTCAGGTGCGGCAGAATCAAGAAGATAGCCAGACCGATCACGAAAAGAATTACCAAAGAAAAGATTCCCCAGCGCGAGTTGCCCGTCCATTGCGTTGCCAGCCCAACCAAAACCGGTCCCAGAATCGCCGAAAACTTGCCCAGAATGTTATAAAAACCGAAAAACTCGCTGCTGTCGGTTTTAGGAATTAGCCGACCAAAATAAGAGCGACTCAAAGCTTGAATGCCGCCCTGGCTGGTCCCAACTAAAATAGCCAGAATTGGTGTGTACCCAAAAAGCTGGAATTGAATATTAATTACTTGTAAACTGAATAAAAATTTTTATTAGGCAGCCAGC
>NZ_JABAFO010000012.1 GCF_012843675.1 Lactobacillus sp. MRS-253-APC-2B | reverse complement strand
GCTGGCTGCCTAATAAAAATTTTTATTCAGTTTACAAGTAATTAATATTCAATTCCAGCTTTTTGGGTACACACCAGCACCGAATCCGGCAGCTTGGCTTTTAGTTTGCAAATTAAGCTTTGGCATCCCATTCCAAGAAGAACTCATTTAAAAAGTCTTCCATGATCTGCTGACGATGAGCGGCTATTTTGCGAGCCGTTTCTGTATTTAGCATGTCTTTGATCTTCAGCAGTTTTTCGTAAAAATGATTAATGACAGTCTCATCGCGTTCCGTGCGGTATTCTTCACGATTCATGTGTTCACGCGGCTTGATCAGCGGGTCATAGATGCGCTCGCCATGGCTGCCACCGTAATAAACAGCTCGCGTAATGCCAATACTGCCCAGACCATCCAGCCAGTCGGCATCCTGCACGATCCGTCCTTCGCGCGATAAGGTTGGTCGTGCATCGCCCAGCGTATCGGCAAATGACATATTGGAAATGATATCCATGATTGCTTGAATCTGTTCATTAGTTAGATCAATGCGTCGCAAAAAATCCTCTAATTCTTCCTCGGCTTCTTGCACGCTGATTACCAGTTTTTCATCAATCGTATCATGAAGGTAGGCCGCGGCAACGGCAATAAACTCATTGGCAGCCTCGGTTTCGATCAGCTTTTTGGTCATCCGTACCACGCGCATGATATGGTCAAGACCATGACCGGTACTGTCGCTGCCCAGTTTTTGAATGGTATAGCGTTTGATGGCCTCCAATTGTGCTGCTTGTTCCATAAATCTTTCCCTCTTAAATAAATAATAAAATCGCAATTGTCACCATTCGATCGTAAGCCAATTTAAACGGTTTGACAAGTAGAACCTTGAATTGAGGCAACGAGATTGGCCAGCTGTTAAATTGGTCTAAGAAACGTTTTACAGTATTTGCTTCGTGCAAAATCTGTCTGGTCATCTAAAATGGAACTAATAGCTGTTATGAGGAGTGAACATTTTGAATCTATTGTTTTCAATTGATGATCGATTTTGGCGTCAAATGCTGACGGTCCTGAATTCGATCCGACTCAATTCACAATCGCGCCAGATTGACGTGTATGTGATTCAATCACAAAAACTGGCCCATACCAAGGAAATCAAGCAAATCTGCGAGCTATGGGGAATGCATTATCATCCAATTGTGATTAAAGACGAGGAATTTGACCAGGCACCGGTTACCGACCGTTATCCTAAGACCATCTATTATCGTCTACTGGCTCATCAATACCTGCCAAAACAGCTGCACCGCATTCTATATTTAGATGCCGACGTATTGTGCATTAATGATGTTGGATCGCTTTATGATACTGATTTAGATGGCTACCTGTATGCTTCGGCAATTCATACCGGCTTAACTGGCACAACAGAAGTCATCAATAAGATTCGGCTGCAGAATTTTGACGCGGATGGCTATTATAATTCCGGAGTGTTATTGATGAACCTGGATCTGATTCGGCAGCGAGTTCATGCCGAAGACATCTACGAATACATCCGCGAACACGTCTTGCTGCTGCCTGACCAGGACGTGTTGAATGCGTTATATGGCAAGGATATCAAAACGGTTCCCGATCAGCTTTATAATTTTGATGCCCGTAAAGGCCAGACCTATGAGACGATCAGCTTTGGCGAGTGGACGCTGGACTGGGTCATCAAACATACGGTAATTCTGCACTATTGCGGTCGTCATAAGCCATGGCTCGTTGATAAGAATACGGGACGCTACACGGCGCTTTATAAGAATTATTTTCAAATGACGCAGCGGGTGCTCAAGCAAGTGGCCATCAGTCAAAATAATCCGACTGTCACTGTTCTACAGCCGGATTAGCGATGGTTTGCAACTATTCGCAGCGATAAAAGACCAATCACTGACGCTTTTAAGGATGATAGAACGGAATTGGCTGTTGGAAGACTAAAAATTTGTATTTATGCTTACAAAAAGTTAGTATAAACTAATGGTAAACCACTAGTGCAGCTGAAAGGAGATTGCAATGAAAGTTTTTATCGCTGGAGCTACGGGACGAGTGGGGCAAGCTGTAGTTACCGAACTCCAAAAAGCAGGTCATGAAGTAGTCGCGGGGGCTCGCCACCCAGAAAAGATCAATCAATCGGACGTGCTAAAAGTGAAACTAGATCTGCACGCCTCCGTTACGGAACTGCAAAAAGCACTGGGTCAAGTGGATGCGGTAATTTTTACAGCGGGATCTCGTGGCAAGGATCTGCTGCAAGTTGATCTAAACGGCAGCGTCAAACTGGCAGAAGCAAGCCGGCAAAATGGCATCAAACGCTTCATTCAGCTGAGCTCTGCGTTCGCGCTTGAACAGGATAAATGGGCGGAGATTCCGGCCTTAAAAGCCATTACTGATTATAATATCGCCAAGTTCTATGCGGATCGCTGGCTGATTGATCATCCGGGATTGGATTGGACGATTATCCAGGCGGGAATCTTGGATGAACGTCCAGCTACGGGGATGGTTGCTTTGAATGATGGCAATTCAGGACATAACGCGATTCCTGATGTTGCTACCGTATTAGTAAAAACCCTTAAACATTCGAATACGATTGGCAAGGTGATCATGATGCACGACGGCAACCAGCCAATCGATACCGCATTAAGCAGTTTAAAGTAGTCAGATCGCCATAGCTGTTTTTGTGAGTAGCACGGTATTACCTGGGAGCTCTGATTATGGATGTATATTCGTTAGGGCGATTCTTGATGGAACAGCGATTCATTCTTGATTGTGCGTTGGCTTTACAGGAAACCGGATTTAGGATCATGAACGTTCACCCAGCTATCAGTGTTTCTGTCGGCTCGGTTAGGCAGATAATTGACAGATTACGCGACGTGTCAATACTGTTCGATCCAGAGAAGGGAGATTCGTGACTGTTTTACCTATGATTTTGAATTTTTTAGCCGATAGTAGGTAGTTGCATAATCGTTTTGAAGTGCAAGACAAAATCCGGACAAACTTTTAAAATTAAGCTGCCAGTTGTTCATTCCGATATTCAACGATGCGCTCAGGATTGCGGCCAAGAGTATTCAAAACTTAGATGTCATAAGGTCGCATCGTCATTCCTTGTGATGCCGTGCTGTTTATTTGCCCCATAAAAACTTGATCAAGATTGCGTCGACTTGTGGATTGCGGTGCAAGAGCTCATGTTTGGCATTGGCCCCCGTGATGCGCTGTTCCTGATATGATTTGGCCCGACCAACGACTAGGTACTTCAAGGCTTTGGATGATTTGTTGTCTACCTGACTGTCGGTGCCATCGCCCAGATCGCCATAGATGTTTAAGACACGGGCGGTGGTGGGATAGGTACGGCGCAGTTTTTTGAGTTTCTGATAGGATTTAGTGGCTGGCGTGGCTTCGCCGGTCTGCTCGTTATACTGCAGGTTAGCGGGTTGATTCCAGCCAATCACGCCATCAAAGGTACCCGCCATGGCGACTTCTTTTTGCAACTTAGGAAACTTAGAATTATTGGCGTTTTGCAGCAGACAATAAAGAAACGCCATGTTGCCCATGGAATGCGCCTCAACCTGGTATTTTTTAAAATGATAAGTTTGGCAGACCTTTTGAATAGCAGCGGCAACGTAATGACCGTCTGTCGTGTAGTTTGAGTTTTCATTGTCAATCAGATTGACTTCAATAATTGGATTGATTGCACCATGGGGAATCTTTCCTTCCAGATCAACGCTGCCATTTTGCGCGACATTGGCCACGATGACGGTTTTGGTTACGCCGGCATCAATCGCGGCTTGAGCCATGTGACGTTCGGCATGCGCCCCGCTGCCCCAGCCATGAAAGAAAAAGGTTGGCGTAGTTGACTGAACGTATTTTTGAGAATTCAGTGCGGTTGCTTTGACCGATGAAACCATGGTCATCATCAGACAGATTGTCAGCATAATTTTAAGCCAGAATTTATATTTCAAGTTCGTCGCCTCGTATCAATGTTGATGATGTTATTCTAAGTCGCTTTGGTGAATTTGACCATTTTATTGTCAATTTTCTGCAAAATATGTTAAATTGATTAACGCTTGATATTTTAAGGAAAGAAGGTTGTGCTATGCATATTGAAAAAGCCGAAATGAAGGATCTGGACCGCATTGTCGAAATTCTGCGTGATGGCCGCAATCAGTTGGCGGAAAGTGGAATTGATCAATGGCAAGGCGATTATCCAAACGTTGAACATATCCAAGAAGATATCGAACATGGCTTTGCATACCTGGTACATTCCGACGATCATGAAACGGTGGGAGCTTTTGCAATCGTAACAGCGCCTGACCATTCTTACGATGAATTGGATGGCAAATGGCTCGTTGATACTGATGACTACCTGGTTATTCACCGAGTTGCCATTCACTCTGACCATGCCGGCAATGGCTACGCTTCCGGTTTATTTAAAAACGTAATCGACTACGTTAAGGAGAATCCAAAGGGCATCAAGTCACTGCGGATCGATACTCACGAAGACAACCAGCCAATGCAGCATCTGATTGAAAAGTACGGCTTTACGCGCGTGGGAACTCTGCATGGCGTTTATCGTCCTGAAGAAACCTCATACGTCTACGAAATGCCAATTCAAGAAAAGTAAATAAGTATGATAAAATCGACTCAATAGGTCATACCGATCATTGAAGTCGTTTTTTATTTTGAGGTGAAAGAATGGATGCAAACGCTCAGTTAACGGATCAGCAACGAGTTGAACTGGCCGGTTTGGAATATCAGCCATTAGGTGTTGGCGACCATGTTAGATTATCTAATGGTAAGCGAATTGGCCGTGTTAAACGAGCATTTTATAAGCAGGATGGTCTGCGAGGGACAATTATCGTCAACCATCATCAAGACCATAATGAGATAACGGTGCTTTTTCGGGGGTCATCTGGCTTAAGACATGGTAACCCAACGACTTGGTCTAATGAATGGCTGGCCACTAATCTGCCGATTGGTCGCTTAATCGTTGAGCATCGTGTTGGCGAGATCCCTTCCCAGCTCAAGTCGGCAGCAGGTTTGTTGAACCATTTGATGCAGCAGGATTTAACGGCACATTACTATATTTATGGTCATTCGCTAGGTGCAATCAATGCCCAGTATGCCCTTGCCAATTGCATCTACCCAGCCAGTCTAAACGAAGCCTGGCTTTACGAGGGACCAAACGTTTATTGGCTGCTTAACGATCAGCAGAAAACACAGGCGGCCGTTCTTCGTAACAAAATCAACAATTACGTTGATTCGTTAGATATTGTGACGCTAGGCTATACTGATCTGCATCATGCCATTGGTCGCGTTCGCTATGTGCAATCGATTCTGCTTGATCCGATCAGTCAGCATATGTGGGGCGGGTATCAGTTTGATCAAAATGGCAAACTTTATACCAAGCCAGTAGCGGAATACCGTGAAAAAATCGATCGTGAACTGATTGAACATGTTAGCCAGGCCAGCAGCAGTTGGCATCAGTGGCGCCAGGAACAGGCAAAAAAACGGCAGGAATTGAATCGCTGGCTGCCTTATCGCTAGTTCGCTTCTTGACAGTATCAGTCTGATCTTGTAGCAGTGCCGAAATCAAAAATCTCCGACTAATGTCTGCGGTTAATGCTGCGGATTGCTGGCTTGCTTGATCAAAATCAGGCAACAACCGTATCTTGCTGGCATAATCGTGTTGACGTCAGTTTGGCAATAATGCATAAAATGTCTTAATAATAAAAAGTCCCTGTTAATCAATAATAGCTTGCGTTACAATTAATCTCTGTAATTAATTATTCACAGGGGAGAGGAAAATATGCAAGCATCACCACCGGCAACGCACCAAGAAACCGTGCGCTTTGCTTTTAACAGTTCGTTACCGATTTTTTTCGGTTATGTTATCTTAGGAACCGGCTACGGATTATACATGCACAACCTGGGCTTTGACTTTTGGTTTCCCACGATAATGGCAGCGGTAGTATATGGGGGCTCCGTTGAATTTATCCTGGCTTCCATGCTGGTTCAGAGCTTTCTGCCGGGCAATGTTGTTTTGATAACTTTGGTTGTTGGCTTTCGACAGTTCTTTTATGGCCTTTCAATGCTGAAAAAGTATCGTGGTGCGGGCTGGCGCAAGTTCTTTTTGATCTATGGCTTGACCGATGAGACTTTTGTCGTCAACTATAGTCTATCGATTCCTAAAGAGTATGATCGCTACTCAGTCTACACGCTGATTTCGCTGTTTGATCACAGCTACTGGATCTTGGGCGCTTTTTTAGGCGGCGCGCTGGGCAGTTTGGTCGGCAAACAGATTCCCGGAATGGATTTTGTTATGACGGCGCTGTTTATTGCCCTGGCTGTTGATCAGTTTCAAAAGGAAAAGGACCATCTCAGTTCAACCAGCGGCGTGATTGTGACGATTGCCTGCCTTTTGGTGTTTGGCAAGACTTACTTTTTAGTAGCTACCTTGCTGGTTTTGGTAGTTGAATATGCGATTATCTACTGGCGCCGAGAAAAAAGGGGAACTAAAAATGACGCTGACTGAGCAGATCATCTGCATTGCTTTAGCCGCGCTGGCGAACTTTGCCACCCGGTTAACACCATTTCTGCTTTTTAGAACGGAAGCCGCCACGCCTGATTTCGTAACGGGACTGGGCAAGTTTTTACCGGCCGCGATCATGGGGATGTTAGTCATATACTGCTACCGCAACGTCAATTGGCTTGGCGGGACGCATGGCCTACCGGAAGTCATTGCTGGTGTGGTGACGGTGATCGTACATTTATGGAAGCATAGTCTGTTTTTAACCTTGATCGTAGGGACGCTTTGTTACATGCTGCTGATCAACTTTGTCTTTTAAAGAGCAAGCTGAAAAGGCCACAGAAAAAATGCTGTCGCAGGCTTTTGATGAGTCGGCGACAGCATTTTTGTTTTATTATAATTTGCGCAGCCAGGCCGCTAGATTATTTGCTTTAAACTGACGGGACCCGTGAGTCGTGATGTGAAAGCCATCAGTGACCTGCAGCCGGCCAGCCCATTTAACGAAATTTTTTTGATAATGGTCAGAATCGCTCCAGGCAGTCGAAAATGGTGCAATCAAACCTTGATATCCTTGAATGGTTCTCAAAAACTCAATCACTGGTGCCGCTACGTTGTCGTTCCAGACTGGGCCACCGACCAGAATAACATCATATTGATTCAGTTTTGGTAAGGAATTGGTGAGTGTGGGGAGCTGGTGTTGCGTTAGCTGCTTTTGGTAGATTCGATCAGTAGCTTCCATATTATTTGGATAGACGCTGTCGGCTACGTGCAGACGCAACGCGGAAGCCTTAGTCGCATCTTGAATTAATTTAGCAAGTTTAGTGGTATTATTGAATTGAGAATAATAAACAATGAGTGCTTGTTTGACCATCATTTACCGCTCCTTTAATCGAGTTTTCCACTCTGATTATAGCAATGATCGTTCAGCACACTCAAATAAAAGGAAGTGACAATGATGAAAAACGGTTCAAACATCAGTGAAAAAGCGCTCAATGTTTTTTTGTGGTTCATCGTGCTTTCAATGCTGATCTCGTTGGCGCTTACGACCAAAACGGCTTTGACGGCGACAACCACTAAAGCTGCGGGAGCGGCCTGGTTTCTGGATATTGAGATCGTGGCTGGCCTGTTGATCGTTATGCTGCCTAAGTTTTTGGCGCTTAAATTAAAGGTTTATCTGCCACCGCTGCTCTATAGCCTGTTTTTGATGTTTATCTATGGGGCAATCTATCTGGGGACGATTTATCATTTTTATAGTATTCCGTACTGGGACAAGGGCCTTCATCTAATCAGCGGTGCACTGCTGGCTGGCTTTGCGTTGTCGGCTTTTGGTGGTTTGATTCCTAATGAGGGGATTAAGCATATCCCACCGTTTTTTATCAGTATGTATGCGACAGCGTTTGCGGTTTTTTGCGGCGTTTTATGGGAATTTTACGAATTCACCTGCGACTCGTTTGGCATGAATCTACAGCGCTACATGAAAGATGGTCATTTACTGATGGGACGGGCTGCCTTGATGGATACGATGGGGGATTTATGCGCGGATTTCATCGGGGCCTTGATTTTTGCGGTGATTGCCTACGTAAGGCTGCGTAAGGATAGTCGCTGGATTGAGAAGTTCTTCTTCCACCGTAATCTATAATCGATTTAAGCAGTTGCTGAATATGCGGTTGAGGCTTATTAAGTCGTCAACCGTATTTTTTGTACTCTTTTTGGAACAATCAATCCATAAATTATTGACAGTTGGATCCGCTTCCGAGTTTGCGGTAGCATGACAAAATGCACTATAATACTTCTTATGTATCTTAATTGGTTTTAAGAATTTTTTAGTGAGAGGTAATATTATGCTGCGCGGCAAAAAAGGCTTGCTGTTGTTGATCGGTATCGTTTTGGCGGTTGCCGGTGGGAGTGGCTACTGGTATCATCAGCAGCATTCAGCACCGACAACGGTTCAACAAACTTCACAAAAAACGCGGGTCTTGAAACGGCGAGTAACTTTGGTCGCAATTGGGGACTCGCTGACGCATGGTCAAGGCGATGATAAAAACGAACAAGGCTATGTTGGCCGGATTAAAAACAAACTGCAAAAACACTACCATAATCGCGTGACTACGTATAATTATGGGGTAACTGGCGATCGGTCCGACCAGATGCTCAAGCGGCTTAACGAACAGCCTGAAATGCGGGCAAATCTAAAAAAAGCCGATGTGATCGTGATGACGGTTGGTGGCAATGACTTGATGCAGAAGTTGGAGAGCAACCTGCTGAGCAATTCAACCAATAAGATCGAGAGCAATATTGAGCAGGCAGGCACGACCTATCAGCAAAAGCTAAACGAATTGCTGACCGCGGTTCGCAAACAGAATGCTACCGCACCGATTTTTATGTACAGTATTTATGATCCGGTCTATACTTATTTCCCAGACGTCTCGGTTATCAATGAATCAGTCGCCAAATGGAATCAGATTACGCAACAGACCGTGGCACAATATGGTCCGTCCTATTTTGTTGATATTAATCATTTAATGTCATATGGGCAATATAAAACGGTTAAGCAGCGGCAAAAACTTTCACAGCAGGCCCAAAAAGCTAACAGCGATCAGGTTACCCAAAAACAGGTCATTGCGATTATGAATAATGATACGCATAATCTAAACAACTACATCTCAACTGAAGACAATTTTCACCCTAACAGCAAAGGCTATGATCGGATGACCGATGCTTTGTACAAGGTGATGCTGCAGCATGATGACTGGGAATATCAGCAAAAGTAGGATGATTTGAATGAATATGGAAGACAAAATTAAAAAACAATACAATGGCTGGAAGGCTGCTTTTTGGGTTTTGGTAATCGTCTTAATCGGCTCGCTGTTGACGATAGTTCATCTAGCCAGCGCACCGGTTAAGACGCCGGCTGAAACGGCAGCACCCAAAGCCAGCGATACGTCACTGGAATTGGTTTTGAATCAAAAGCAGGTCAATGCCTTAGCCAACAGCTACATTAAGAAAATTCAGAAAAAGTCCAAAAAGCCGCAATATCGCTTTATCGTTGGCAATCAGTACGCAACGGTGATCGGGCACGCTAAGTTTTTGGGGGTCAACGTGCAATACTCGATGAACTGCATTCCGGTTAAAACCAGCGAGGGCAATATTTTGTTGAAAGCCAAGGGACTGGCGGTTGGGCGGCTTAACCTGCCAATTGGGTTCGTCATGGGCTATATCAAAAAGAACTATCAGTTGCCAAACTGGGTCTACATCAACCAAAAGAAAAAGACGATTTTGCTGGATCTGAACAAGTACACCAAGAATAAGGCGGTACATGCGCAGGCCGATGAGATCAACATGGCTGACGGGGAATTTAAATTTTTGATTACCGTGCCGCAGGATAACTAACAGGGGGGAGACAGATGTTTCGTGAAAGCTTCTATCATTTTTTGATGACCTTAAGGCAGCCAAATCAGCCTACTGAGGTTGAACAGTTTGCCAACAATGCTTTTTTGGACTCAACATTTCCTAAGCAGTCCCAAGACTTTGATGAAATATCTCATTATTTGGAAGAAAATGCCGATTATCTGCCAGGAATGACAATTTTTGACGAGGCCTGGCAACTCTATCTAGAAAAAATGAATTAGAATTTAGGAGGAACTAAAATGGCAACAATTCAATGGTTCCCTGGTCACATGGCTAAAGCATTGCGCCAGATCAGAGAACAGATGCCTTTGGTCGATATCGTATTTGAACTGGTTGACGCGCGGGTGCCTTATTCCTCGCAAAACCCTGAAGTGGACCTCGCAGCTGGCGACAAGCCGCGTCTTTTGATTTTAACCAAAACCGATTTGGCGGATCCAGAAGTCACCAAAGAATGGCTGCAGTACTTTAAGGATCATGGGCAGCCGGTACTGGCATTGGACTCGCGCGCCCGCAGCGTTGCCAAGACGGTTACCAGCGCGGCTAAGCAGGTATTGGCTGAAAAACTGGCAAACGAGCAGGCTAAGGGAATGAAAAAACGGGCTATTCGGGCGATGTGTGTCGGCGTGCCAAATGTCGGCAAGTCAACGCTCTTAAATCATCTGGTCAAAAAGAACGTCGCAGCGACCGGCAATCGGCCAGGGGTGACGACTGGTCAGCAGTGGCTGCGCTCATCGGCTGAATTGGAGCTGTTGGATACGCCAGGTGTTTTGTGGCATAAGTTTGCGACTGAAAAGGAAGGCTTAATGCTGGCACTTTCTGGCGCGATCAAGGACAGTCTGTTTGCCAAGGATGACGTTGCGCTGTTTGCATTGCAATATCTACGGGCCAATCGGCTGACTGAGTTGAAGCAGCGCTATCACCTGACGGATGCTGATGTGGACGAAAGCGTGCCGAATCCGGATCTGCTGCTGACGATTACTAAGAAGATGGGCTTTCGTGATGACTACGATCGCGGCAGTGAGCGCTTGATTTTTGATCTCCGAAAAGGCAAGCTGGGTACGATCTCTTTAGAGAAGCCAGCTGACATCAATGACGAGGGCCTCAATGAGTAAGTTGAGCATCAAAGAGATCAAAGAACGCCTAAAAGACGTACAAGCGCTTGATGATCCATTTGTCCAGTCGCTGCAAGCTGATGAGCGTAAAGGCGTTCAAACCGCACTGGAACAGCTGAAACGCCGCTTGGAGCGTCAGGCAGCCAGTTATGCGGCATTTAAGAAGCGTTTTTACTATGAAAATGAGTTGTGGCAAAAAGGACATCAATATGTTGCTGGCATCGATGAGGTGGGGCGTGGTCCATTGGCGGGGCCGGTCGTTACGTGTGCGGTGATTTTAAAACCTGATTTTGATCTAATCGGAGTTACCGACTCTAAGCAGCTGACTCGCCATGAGCGTGAGCAGCTGTATCTGCAGATCGTCAATGAGGCTTTGGAAGTCAGCATTGCCGTTAATCCATGTACGGTTATCGATCAGCTTAACATTTATGCAGCCACGCAGCAGGCAATGATTCGTAGCGTTGAGTCATTGTACCATCGGCCGTCTCATCTGATTGTTGATGCTGTGCCGCTTGCTATTGATATTCCACAAACAACCTTAATCAAAGGTGATCAAAAAAGCATCAGTGTGGCCGCTGCCAGTATTGTAGCCAAGGAGTATCGAGATCATTTGATGAAAGACTATGACCGGCTCTATCCAGGCTATGGTTTTGCTGAAAATATGGGATACGGGACCAAACAGCATCTGGATGGACTGGCCAAACTGGGTCCATGTCCAATTCATCGTCACTCGTTTGCACCGGTTCAAAAATATTTGCATTAGCAGCTAAGCAATAAGTCAAATGAACAGCACCGGCTTGAGTTTGCGGAACTTGAGCCGGTGCCTTTTTGCATTATTTTGCTGAAAACAGCCAGTCAGGCAGTTCTTCTAAGATGTCCTGACTGCATAGAATCGGTCGCGCCCCAGCAGCAATCAATTCGTTGGTTCCAATTGACATTGGCGAATCGATTGGGCCGGGAACTGCGCCAACATTGCGATTATCCTGCAGCGCCAGGTTGGCCGTGATCAGACTGCCACTGCGTCGACTGCCTTCAATCACCAGACAGGCATGACACAAACCGGCAATGATCCGATTGCGTTCGGGAAAATTGCTCGGGTAGGGCGTGGTTGCAAGCGGATATTCGGTTAGTAAAAGTCCATACTGTGCGATTTGTTGTTGTAAGGTCGCGTTGCAGCGTGGATAGCTGCCATCCAGACCGGTGCCAATCACGGCAATTGCAGCCCCACCATCCAGTAGCGTAATCTGGTGAGCCAAGCCGTCAATGCCTTTGGCCAGACCACTGACGATTGCGGCTTGACTGCTGATAACGCCTGGCAATAATTGATTAATCGCTCGTTTACCATATGGAGTGGCGTTTCTTGATCCAACCACGGCTAGGCAAGGGTACTGCAATAGTTTTAGATTACCATGATAATACAGGACCAATGGCGGATCATAAATTTCCCGCAGGCGTTGCGGATAGAGCGCATCAAGTGGTGTTATGAATGGCATTAGCAGGTTTTGCTCAGTTTGACGCCGCAGTTTCTGGCTAGACCATTCATCAAACCACTGCATTCGTTTATTAAAGGTGATATTCAAGTGATCAGTCAATTTAGCAAGATTGGTAATTTGTTTTTGCTGAATAGCAGCCATCAAAAGTCGATATTTCATGCGCCGGCTCAAGCAGCTGCACAGACTCAGCTTTAGGATAAATTCACGCAGATGCATCGTTCTTCCCTCCTCATTATTGCTATATGCCAAAAGTTTAATCTGACACCAAAAATCCCGGCATTAATTTTTGAATTATTTTTTCGGTAAAATGATTTTATCGTTGCCTTGATTTTTTTAATAAACTCGATTATATTGATACGCTAGTTAGACCATTTTCTTTTTTGAATTAATCAAGGTCTATCTGATCGGTTCATTGCTGATTGAAATCAGTCAAGACGGGTTTGACCGTACAAGAAGCTATATAATAGTATAGAAGGTAAAACCGATCAAATTCATCATGATAGGAGCCTAATGATGGCAACTAAAACTGTAAAAACTACTACTAAAACAACTTCGGCCAAGACTAAGACTACGAAAACGGCCACTAAAACAACTAAGAAAACGACTGCCAAACGGCCTAAGACCGAGAAAAAACTGGTAATCGTCGAATCGCCTTCCAAAGCTAAAACGATTGGCAAGTATCTGGGGCGGACCTATAAAGTCGTTGCCAGTCTAGGACATGTTCGTGATCTACCAAAGAGTCGGATGGGGGTTGACATTGAAAACAACTACCAGCCTGATTACATCTCGATTCGTGGCAAGGGTGACGTGATTAAGGAACTGCGCAAGGATGCCAAACAGGCCAAAGCCGTCTATCTGGCATCTGACCCGGACCGGGAAGGGGAAGCGATTGCTTGGCACGTTGCCAATCTTTTAAAACTAGATACTAAAGACAAGAACCGGGTTACCTTTAACGAAATTACCAAAGACGCCGTTAAGGAAGCCTTTAAGGAACCACGTGAAATCAACATGGACCTGGTTGACGCGCAACAGGCACGGCGGGTTTTGGATCGTCTGGTAGGTTATTCAATCAGCCCGATTCTTTGGAAAAAGGTCAAAAAGGGATTGTCTGCCGGACGCGTGCAATCGGTTGCTCTATACTTGATCATTCAAAGAGAACAGGCGATTCGCGATTTTAAGCCCGAAGAATACTGGACGATTGATGGTCAGTTCAAAAAGGGCCGTGACGAATTTGCGGCATCTTTTTATGGCGAAAACGGCAAAAAAGTCGCGCTGCCTAATAACGAAGCCGTTCAAAAAGTATTGGCCAAGATTGATCGTCAGACGCCATTTACGATTGATGACGTTGTTCGTAAAGAACGTAAGCGGATGCCACAGCCGCCATATACTACTTCCACCATGCAGCAGGATGCCAACCGTCGTCTCAATTTCCGCACGCGCAAGACGATGATGGCCGCCCAACAGCTGTATGAAGGGATTACGCTCGGTCACGGCAGCGCAGTCGGTCTGATTACCTACATGCGTACCGACTCAACACGGATTGCTTCAATCGCCAAGCAGGAAGCCTCCCAGTTTATTCATGAAAACTATGGAGAACAATATGCCGCAATCAAGCCAGTTAAAGGCAAGTTGCCAGAAGGGGCCCAAGACGCGCACGAAGCGATTCGGCCAACTTCGGTCAATCGTACGCCCGCGGAGATGAAACAGTATCTGACGGCTGATCAGTTTAAACTCTACAGTCTGATCTGGAGTCGGTTCGTGGCCAGCCAGATGACGCCGCAGATTATTGATACGATGGCTGTTTCACTGAGTCAAAACGGGGTCGATTTCCATGCCAACGGATCCAAGGTTAAGTTTGACGGCTTTACTAAGGTTTACAAGCGCGGTCAGGAAAAAGACAATGTTTTGCCAGATCTGAGTCAAGGTGATCAAGTCCAAATAATCAGCGATGACCCAGCCCAGCACTTCACGCAGCCGCCTGCTCGCTATACGGAAGCGGCCTTGATCAAGACGCTGGAAGAAAACGGGGTCGGCCGTCCTTCCACGTACGCACCAACACTGGATACGATTCAGCGCCGCTACTATGTTCGGTTGGTATCGCGTCACTTTGAACCAACCGAGCTGGGCGAGATCGTCAACCAAATCATTGTTAAGCAGTTCCCAGAAATCGTTAATGTCAAGTTTACGGCCGAGGTTGAAGATGACTTGGACCGTATTGAAGAGGGCAAGGAAAACTGGGTCAAGGTGGTTGACAAGTTCTATCAGCCATTCTCTAAGGAAGTTCAAGCTGCCGAGGAACAGGTTGCCAAAATCGAGATGCATGATGAACTGGCGGGCAGCAATTGTGAGATCTGTGGTGCGCCAATGGTCGTTAAAATGGGACGCTATGGTAAGTTTCATGCCTGCTCGCGCTTTCCGAACTGCCGCAACACCAAGGCAATCGTCAAAGATATCGGCGTAACCTGTCCTAAGTGTGGGCAAGGGAACGTGGTTGAGCGCAAGTCTAAGAAGAATCGGGTCTTTTATGGCTGTTCGCGCTATCCGGAATGTGATTTCGTTTCATGGGACAAGCCAATTGGCCGCAACTGTCCAAAAGACGGTCATTTCTTGATTGAAAAGAAGGTCAAGAAGGGCAAGCAGATCGTTTGTCCTAATGGCGATTACGAAGAATCAGTCCAAAATTAAAAGATAGCCTTGCGAAAGCCCTCTCAATCTGTTATTGTGCAGATTAGAGGGCTTTTGGCATATACCATTGTCCGTTGAGAGTTTGAAAGGATGACGAGAGATGATTCAGATTGAAAACGAACAGCTGACGGTTCAAATTGATCCATTGGGCGCGCAGATGCACAGCATTAAACGCAATGCAGAGGGATTGGAATATTTGTGGCAGGGCGACCCAGCTTCTTGGAAACGGCAGGCACCGGTTCTGTTTCCATTTGTCGGCCGGCTCAAAGATGATCAATACGAATATCAAGGCAAAATCTATCATCAGACGCAGCATGGCTTTGCTCGCGATCGGGAGTTTCAGATCGTGGAACAAGACAGCGATAAGGTTGTTTTTGAGCTGCGCGATGATGAAAAAACGCGGGCAGCCTTCCCGTTTGCCTTTGTCTTAACGGTTGCCTACCAGCTGGATGGGGATCGTTTGCTGGTCAGCTATCGCGTTGAAAATCCAAGCAATGACCAGACGCTGATTTATGCCTTGGGTGCGCACCCTGGTTTTAACGTACCAGTTGATGAGCAGGGCAGTTTTGAAACGACTCAGTTCAGCGTTTCGCCGGCGATTGACTATCAACAGGTTAAGCTGGTAGCGCCTGGTCCATTTAATGACCTGGAACATCCAGAAGTTCTGCACATGCAGCAGCCTATCGCGCTTGATCATGAACTATTTGCTGAGGATGCCTTGATCTTTGCAACCAAGGGCATGCCATTTACGGCCACGCTGACGGAACCGCAAACCGGTCATGGGGTTCACGTGCAGGTAAATGGCGCGCCGTTTGTCGGCGTCTGGTCGCCATACCCAGCTCAGGCCAACTTGGTATGCGTTGAGCCGTGGTGGGGCATTGCTGACAGTATTCATAGTGATGGCAGACTTGAAGACAAGCAGGTCATGAGTCGCCTGGCACCTGGCAAGCATGAAGACTATGCTTTTGCCATTCAGCCATTCTAACAACATTCAAAGACGTGGTGAATTTGATTTGCCACGCCTTTTTGATTTTCAGCTAACTTCTGATTCACTATTGGAAAATATAATTTATACGTAAACTTTAGGAAACATTCGCTGGGCTGTTTGCTTATAAAAAGCCTATATACAGCTGTTAATGGTGATTATCAACTGATTAAATTAAAGAAAATTAGAAAAATTCTTGTTGAAATTATACTTAATGATGTTAAAAATAAATTTGAACGTTGTTTTTATTTAAGAGTAAAATCATTGAACTCACATTAAAAAGAGTATAAAAAAGCTTATTGTCAATTTTTAGAATATTTTAGTAAGCGATTAACAATTTGATTTAAATCCAAACCACAAATCCTCACTTCATTGTTAATAAAGGAAAATAGCAGTAGTATCTTGTTGATATCTGGTCTTTTAGTAATGATTTTTGGAATGGGTATCAAAAATTGACTAATTGATAAGGACTTTGAAGTGGGGAGGTCATTTGATTGGTTTCGAAAAATAACTATCAACAGATTACAAAAAAACTTTATGTTGAGAAACAGCATTGGGGACTAAGAAAGTTGAGCATTGGGGTAGCTTCAGTTTTGTTAGGAATGGCAATTATGGCACCAGAAGCCGTTCATGCCGATAATAAGACTACTACTCTAACGAATGGAATGGCCACTACCAGCGAAACTGCTTCTGATCAAGAGTCGCCGGCATCACAAACTACGGAAAACAATAACTCGGTAGTTTTGAAGACGAGTAGTGTTGCACCAGACAGTACCGTTAAGCCAAGTAGCGAAGTGCAGAATTCTTCAGCACCAACTAGTAATGAAAAAAACGAAGCAAATTCTGATCCGGAAGATGAGCCAACTGCGTCAAACAGCAGTGAATTAAACGTTAACAGTCTTACGGAATTGAATTTAAACGTTAACAGTCTTACGGAATTGAATCAAGCAACTGGTGCGGCGTTGAATACCAATCTGACGCAAGCAAGTGATGATTCAACGATCGTGAAGCCGTCAGCACCGATTACTGATGATTCGTTTAAGGGTCAAACGCTAGAAGGTAACAAAGCACTGATTGGCACTGGCAAACCTGAATCAATTCAACTTAATGATAATGCGTCACTAAGCATTAACAATAATGTTTTATTTGCAGGTGATACTGATAAAAAAGCTACTTTAACTTTTAGTGCTTCTGGATCGGCTGGCAGTAGCTACCAGATTGTTATTGATAAAAACCATGGGATTATACTGACTGATCAGGATATTGCTAAATTACCGTCAGCATACGGCACAACGGTGTTTGAAGAAACAAATGATCAATACATTATTACTGATCATTTCACAAATAATGGTAATGGCGGTACGATCAGTCAAGACATTTTTTTAAAACCAACAGATCCAAATATTGTATTTTCTTATGGTAAGACAATTACTAATATATCGTTAGTTAAGAACGATGATCCCAATAGCATCAAGACTTTAGCCGTAAGCGTAATTGCTCCTGAGCAGGACCTGAACGAGGTAGATTTAGATGCTGGAAACTTAGTTTATAACAATCGTAATGTTGAATATTCCGGTAACATATATCTGCTCAAATCAGGAACAACGTCTGATTCGTTGTTAAATCAGAATTTTGAAGAGCTCATAGTACAGTTGCCTGATTTATCGTATTTTACGCCAAGCACCTTAACTCTACAGAATGATAAAAGCGTGTCAGTGCGAGTTGTTGACGGAAAAGCAACGTTTGAACGCGATCAGCTGGATGAGTTGCTTGATGATGACACTTACACTAATTTTAAATTAATATTGCAAGGTAAGTTTAACGTACCGCAAGACCAGTTTAAGGATTCAAAATATGACGTTTCTGAGAATAGCAACTACGGTTTAAATCTGATATATAAAAATGGTTATGGCAGTATTAATGGACTTATTGTATTAAAAAACGTCACGGTTATTGACGATCAGACGCGGTTGACGGCTGATGTCGCTTTGAAATCCAGACAAAATTTTGATGCTCTTTTTGCTGATAATGACTACAGCAGAGATAAGATATCAGAAGACACTATTGAAGTTTATCAACAGCACAGTAATGATAATTATGATGATGTTCTCGTTTATTATTGTGGGATAAGAAATAATTTAGGAAATCAAGACTTAAAAAACGTCAAACTACATATTGAGGTTCCTGATGGACTTAATATTGATACCCTAAACATAGGCGGAGAAGGTAACGTAAATGTAAAATTGCAAGATGGTAAAAGTAAAACGTTGACTGCTGCTGATTTTAAACCTGACGATGATTTTTGCCTTGGACAGAATATTGTTGCAGTTGATGTTGAGATTCCAACTCTGTCAAGTTCGCAATATTTCCCAATTTGGCTTAAAAATAGTGATGAAAAGCCAATATCTAAAACGTACTTGAATGGGACTCCTACAAAAATAGGCGATTTACTAACTGGGAAAATGACGATTTCAGCAGACGACTATGATCCGATTACTGTTGATAACATATATGTTCGCTTGATTGATCATAATATTAAGCATGGAATAGACTTAGGAATAGATCAAGATCAGGAATCCACGACTCCAGGTGTTTTGAATGCAGGAAGGTTGAGTTATACAGCAAAGGATTATAATAGTAATTATTTAATGGATCTTAAAAGTCCGATAGTATATATTCAAATTCCGGAAAATGCGTCAATTCAAGATTTATCAAAAATTTATGTTAATGTTAATAATGGGGATTTGAAGCCAAAAGCAATTTCTTTATTAACGGTTGATGGGCACGAATTTCTCAAAGTTGATTTGTCAAATTGTGATCTGATTGAAAGAGAGCTTAATATTCAGGTACCTTACTCTAATATTCCAGATATTCAAACATCATCAAAGAATTCGGCGTTTTTGGTTGTTTCTGATAGTGTCTCTGATCAACTATTAGATTATAAAGCAAATCATTTTGATCCTAACTCGACAGATCCTGATGATGAGCCATTTAAGTCACTAGTACAACATGAGGGAATTGATCCGGCTAACACAGCGTATGTTAATTATATTAATTACGGGGAAAACTGGGAAATCCTCGTGTCTAAAGGAATGACATCTGCAACAATGACGAAAGGTAATGATAATCCTGGTCCATCATTGGATAGCACTCAGGATGATCACGCGGATCAAGCAGACACTTTTAATCTTTATGGAACAATTATTAATGCAACCGATACCCCTATTACCAATGCGGTGCAGGTTATTAATATTCCAGACACATCAGATGGCTACAGTCAGTTTAATCCGCAATTGACTGGTCCGATTCATATAATTGACGCTAATACTAACAGCAATTTGGATTCATTGGCAAAAGTTACGTATTCTGAGTCTGTCGCTAACTTAAGTGCTTCGGCCAAAGGCATTCCAAGCAATCAGCTGACTGCTGACCAGGTAACTGACTGGTCCAAGATTAAATCAATTACGATTAGAATGGACGTTCTCAAGCGAACTTCAGCCCGTGCCGTTTTAACTATGAACGACCCGCAGATCTATGATCACGTTGGCAAAACCGTTTATATGGCAAGCACTATTTTCAGTACTGGCACTGAAGGAGCCTCTGATGCAAGTGATGTTGTCCTCAAACCACTTACAATTGCGGCTGGCAGTGCTGCTTCAGCCAAACTGACCGTTAATGGACAATCAACGGTCAAGACGATCATTCACTATAAAGATGACAAGGGCGACGACCATTACATTGAATTGCCTGATAAAGCCAAGACCTATAATGAACTGCAAGACACGATGAACCGTTCAGATTTTCTGCAATCGGCTAGTGATTTGACGGATGCCGATAAAGCCCTGCTACCAACTGAAAACATTGATGGAACGGCCGTTAGAATGGTTTTAGGCTATGCTAATCCAACGATTAAAAACAGTAGTGAAGGGTATCTGGACCACTATCAAAATGGAACAGCTGACTTTGGTCAAAAAGTTAAGTATGATTTTGACCAGGACGCAGTAGTCTTTGAAGGTGCCGTGCCAACTCAAGTGCCGGACACGAAGACAGTCACTGAAACAATTCATTACGTTTATGAAGATGGTCCGAAGGCTGGTCAAACGGCCGCTAATGATGTGACGAAGTCGGTTAAGTTTGATCGTGTCGGTTTTAAGAATCCATTTACTGGTGAAATCAATTGGAATGCTTGGACACCATCAGCAACACAGAAATTTGCTGAAGTGCCAACACCTGCAAAGACGGGTTATACTTCAGACTTGCAAGTAGTTAGTGCTAAGACTGTTGGACCGACTGATGATAATCTTAAAGTAACGGTAACGTATACATCGGACACCCAAAACTTAGACGTTAAATTTATTGATGATTCCGATAACGGTAAAGTTCTGAAGACTGTTACTAAGTCAGGGGCAACGAATGCGGATGCGGGCTACAGCACTGAGTCAGATATTCAGAACTTTGAAGGCCAGCATTATGTCTTAGTCAGTGATTCATCAAAGGGCCAAGCATTAAAGTTTGATGATCAGACTGGGACTGATCAGCATTACGTTGTTCATTTGAAGCATAATACACATGCAATTAACGAACATCATGTAATTAATGAAACTGTTCATTATAAGATGAGTGATGGAACGAAGGCACCTGCTGATTATCAAGCTAAAGCCTTGAGCTTTAGTCGTGATGGCTTCAACGATGAAGTAACTGGCATTGATCACTGGAATGCTTGGACACCATCAGCAACACAGAAGTTTGCTGAAGTACCGACACCTGCAAAGACAGGCTATACGCCAGACTTGCAAGCAGTTAGTGCTAAGACTGTTGGACCAACTGACGGTGATATTAAAGTAACGGTGACGTATACACCGGATACTCAGAACTTAGACGTTAAGTTTATTGATGATTCCGATAACGGCAAAGTTCTGAAGACTGTTACTAAGTCAGGGGCAACGAATGCGGATGCGGGATATAATACTCAGTCTGACATTGACGGCTATAAGTCTCAGCATTATGTCTTAGTTAGTGATTCATCAAATGGTGCTGAATTAGTCTTTGATAATGATGATGCAGTTGATCAGCATTATGTTGTTCATTTGAAGCATAATACACATGCAATTAACGAACATCATGTAATTAATGAAACTGTTCATTATAAGATGAGTGATGGAACGAAGGCACCTGCTGATTATCAAGCTAAAGCCTTGAGCTTTAGTCGTGATGGCTTCAACGATGAAGTAACTGGCATTGATCACTGGAATGCTTGGACACCATCAGCAACACAGAAATTTGCTGAAGTGCCAACACCTGCAAAGACAGGCTATACGCCAGACTTGCAAGCAGTTAGTGCTAAGACTGTTGGACCAACTGACGGTGATATTAAAGTAACGGTGACGTATACACCGGATACTCAGAACTTAGACGTTAAGTTTATTGATGATTCCGATAACGGCAAAGTTCTGAAGACTGTTACTAAGTCAGGGGCAACGAATGCGGATGCGGGATATAATACTCAGTCTGACATTGACGGCTATAAGTCTCAGCATTATGTCTTAGTCAGTGATTCATCAAATGGTGCTGAATTAGTCTTTGATAATGATGATGCAGTTGATCAACATTACGTTGTTCATTTGAAGCATAATACACATGCAATTAACGAACATCATGTAATTAATGAAACTGTTCATTATAAGATGAGTGATGGAACGAAGGCACCTGCTGATTATCAAGCTAAAGCCTTGAGCTTTAGTCGTGATGGCTTCAACGATGAAGTAACTGGCATTGATCACTGGAATGCTTGGACACCATCAGCAACACAGAAATTTGCTGAAGTTTCAACGCCTGTTAAGAAGGGCTATACGCCAGATGTTCAATTAGTTGATGCAATCACTGTTAATCCGACTGATCAAGATATTAAACGAACGGTTACTTATGCACCAGATGCGCAAAAACTTGATGTTACGTTCATCGATGATACAACTGGTGAAGCTTTAAAGACCGTTGTTAAGAAGGGTGTTACTAATGCTGATGCTAAGTACAGCACTAAGTCAGATATCAAGAGCTTTGAAGACCAGCATTATGTCTTAGTCAGTGATTCATCAAACGGTGCTGAATTAGTCTTTGATAATGATGCAGCTGATCAGCATTACACTGTTCATCTGAAGCATGCTATTCATGCAATCAAGGAACATCATGCAGTCAATGAAACGATTCACTATGCTGCAGCGGATGGCTCAAAGGTACCGGCTGATCATACAGCTAATGTTCAGTTTGATCGTGACGGCTTCAATGACGAAGTAACTGGCACTGATCACTGGAATGCTTGGACACCAAAAGCTGAGCAAACATTTGCTGAAGTGCCAACACCTGCAAAGACAGGCTATACGCCAGACTTGCAAGCAGTTAGTGCTAAGACTGTTGGACCAACTGACGGTGACATTAAAGTAACAGTAACGTATGCACCAGATGCGCAGAAACTTGACGTTACGTTCATTGATGATACGACTGGCGAGACGTTAAAGACTGTTGTCAAGAATGGTGTTACTAATGCTGATGCTGGGTATAGCACTCAGTCTGACATTGACAGCTATAAGTCTCAGCATTATGTTCTTGTCAGTGACTCATCGAAGGGTCAAGCATTAAAGTTTGATGATCAGACCGGAACTGATCAGCACTACACTGTTCATTTGAAGCATGCTACACACGCAGTTAAGGAACATCATACGATTAATGAAACTGTTCACTACACTGCAGCAGATGGCTCAAAGGTACCGGCTGATCATACAGCTAATGTTCAGTTTGACCGTGATGGCTTCAATGATGAAGTAACTGGCATTGACCACTGGAATGCTTGGACTCCATCAGCAACACAGAAGTTTGCTGAAGTGCCAACGCCTGCAAAGACTGGCTATACGCCAGACTTGCAAGCAGTTAATGCTAAGACTGTTGGACCAGCTGATGGCAACATTAACGTAACAGTAACGTATGTACCGGACACTCAGAACTTAGACGTTAAGTTTATTGATGATTCTGATAACGGCAAAGTTCTGAAGACTGTTGCTAAGTCAGGGGCAACGAATACGGATACGGGCTACAGCACTAAGTCTGATATTCAGAACTTTGAAGGCCAGCACTATGTTCTTGTCAGTGATTCGTCAAAGGGTCAAGCATTAAAGTTTGATGATCAGACTGGAACGGATCAGCACTATGAAGTTCATCTGAAGCATAATACGCATGCAATCAACGAACATCATACGATTAAGCAGACAGTTCACTACACTGCAGCTGATGGCTCAAAGGTACCGGCTGATCATACAGCTAGTGTTCAGTTTGATCGCGACGGGTTTAACGACGAAGTAACTGGCACTGATCACTGGAATGCTTGGCAGCAAGGCAATACTCAGACATTTGCTGAAGTGCCAACGCCCGCTAAGAAGGGCTATACGCCAGATGTTCAGTCAGTCGATGCAGTCACTGTCAATCCAACTGATCAAGATGTTAAGCAAACAGTAACGTATGCGCCAGATGCACAGAACTTAGATGTTACGTTCGTTGATGATACAACTGGCAAGACTTTAAAGACCGTTGTCAAGAAGGGTGTTACTAACGCTGATGCTAAGTACAGCACTCAGCCAGACATCCAAAATTATGAAGGTCAGCATTATGTTCTCGTCAGTGACTCATCGAATGGTGCTGAATTAGTCTTTGATGATGATGACGCAGCTGATCAGCATTACACTGTTCATCTGAAGCATAATACCCATGCAATTAACGAACACCATGTAATTAATGAAACTGTTCATTACAAGATGAGTGATGGAACGAAGGCACCGGCTGATTATCAAGCTCAAGCCTTGAGCTTCAGTCGTGACGGCTTCAACGATGAAGTGACTGGCGCTGACCACTGGAATGCTTGGACACCAAAAGCTGAGCAGACGTTTGACAAGGTAGTTTCACCAGCAGTTGCTGGCTATGCTCCTGACATTGATCAGATCAATGCTCAGACAGTTAAGCCAACTGACACTGATCTTGAGTTTACTGTAACGTATACGCCGAATGTTCAATTAGCACATGTTAAATACATCGACGATACGAACCATAAAGTATTAACTCAGGATGACTTATCTGGTCGAACTGGTGAAACCAGTGGCTATCATACAGCTGATCGAATTGTTGAATTTAAGGGACAGCACTACGATCTTGTTTCAGATAACTATCCTGCTGATGGAATGACCTTTGATAATAATGATAAGGTTGATCAAAATTATGAAGTTCACTTTAAGCATGGAACACGAACTGATGAACAAGATGTTCAAGTTCCACGGACGATTAAGTATGTTTACCAAAATGGTCAGCAAGCTCAACCTGATCATAGTGACGCTTTGAAGTTCCATGAAACTAAGGTTGTTGATTTAGTTGATGGTCACACTGTTTCAGACGACTGGACACCAGCTCAAGACTTTGAGACTGTCGCAACGCCAGCAATTCAAGGCTACACACCAGATCGAACTGAAATTGCAAATGCTGGAATCAAGCATGATCACTCAGCAATTGCTGAAACGGTTACCTATAATCCAGATGCTCAAAAAGCAGTTGTTAAGTACATCGATGACACAACGGGTGAACAGCTTGAAGCCAAAGATTTATCTGGTGTATCTGATCAGTCAACTGGTTATAACACTAAAGAAACGATCAATGGTTATATTAACCAGCATTATGTACTAGTTAGTGATGACACTGATGGTAAGACAATTGTCTTTGACCATGATGACCGTCAGAATCAAGCGTATGAAGTTCACTTGAAGCATGGCACGGAGCCAGCTAATGAAAGTCGGATTAAGAAGATCACTGTTCATTATCAATATGCTGACGGTTTAGCACGAAGTGGTAAGGCGTCTGATGATCAAACAGTGACGAGCTTAACATTCAAGCGTACTGGTATTCATGATTTAGTAACTGGCAAGATTGCTTGGAATGCCTGGGATCAGCCTGCACAGACATTTGCTGAAATTGATTCACCAGTAATTGGTGGCTACACTCCAGATCAAGTTAAGATTAACAATGTTAGTGTCACTGCAGATTCGCCAGAAATGACGGAAAAGACAGTTGTTTATAATGCTGATGCACAGAAGCTAAGTGTTGACTTTATTGATGATACTACCGGTAAGACTTTGAAGACGGTTAATAAGATCGGTCATTCGGATGAAAGTGCTGGTTACGACGCTAAATCCGATATTCAAGACTTTATCAGTAAGCATTATGATTTGATTAGTGATCAAACGAATGGTGAAAACTTAGTCTTTGATCATGACGACAAGAGCGACCAGACCTTTGAGGTTCACTTCAAGCATGGTACGCAGGACGCAAGCGACAGCTGCACCAAGACGCTGATCGTACACTACCAGTACGCAGACAAAAACAAGGCGGCCGACGACCAGCAATCAGCTCCGCTGACCTTTACTCGCAAGGGAACGAAGGACCTGGTTACGGGCGATACGACTTGGCAGGCTTGGGATCAGCCGTCACAGACCTTCGCCACGGTCAAATCGCCAACGATTCCAGGCTACACGCCGGATCAGACGGCCATTGACGGCGTAGCGGTCAATGCCGATTCTCCAGCCCAGACTGAAAAGACGGTTACCTACACGGCCAATGCCCAAAAGGCTACCGTCAAGTACGTTGACGACAATGACGCGAACAAGGTCCTAAAGACCGTGCCGCTTAGCGGCAAGACGAATGCCAAGTCTGACTACACTACCGCCCAGGACATTCAAGCCTACAAGGATCTTGGCTACGTGCTGGTGAGCGATGACACCAAGGGTGCCGAAATCGTCTTTGACAATGACGACAAGCACGACCAGAACTTCGCGGTTCAACTCACGCACGGCACCGTCACTGTTACTCCAGATAATCCAGGCCAGCCAGGAACGCCGATCAACCCTGGGAAAGGCTCTGCCCACTACCCAGACGGTACTGACAAGGCTGGGCTTACGGACACTGTAAATCGGAACATCACCTACAAGATGAGCGACGGATCGAAGGCGCCAGCTGCAGTAAACGACCAGCTGTCATACACCGCTACCAAGGTAATCGACAAGGTTACTGGGGAAGTCATTAAGACTGACTGGAGCCAGAACCAGGACTTCAAGGACATTCCAAGCCCTGAGCAGACGGGCTACACGCCTGACAAGACGGTCGTTTCCAACAAGGACGTGGCACACGACGCTGCCGACATTACCGAAGTCGTTACCTACACGGCTGACGACCAGAAGGCTACCGTCACGTACATTGACGACACGACGGGCAAGACCCTGAAGACCACGCCGCTTAGCGGCAAGACGAAGGCCAAGTCTGGCTACACTACCGCCAAGGACATTCAAGCCTACAAGGATCTTGGCTACGTGCTGGTGAGCGATTCCACCAACGGTGCCGAAATCGTCTTTGACAATGACGACAAGCACGACCAGCCTTTCGAGGTTCACCTCAAGCACGGTACCGTCACTGTTACTCCAGATAAGCCAGGCCAGTCAGGAACACCGGGCGAGCCAATCAACCCAAGTGATCCTAACAGTCCAGTCTATCCGCCGGCAACCGCGCGCGAAAATCTGATTAAGGCAGCGACCCAAACGATTCACTACGTTGGAGTCGGCGATGAAACGCCAGCTGATAAGGTTCAGACCAAAGAAGACGCCTTTACGCGGACGGTAACGATTGACAAGGTTACGGGCAAAGTCCTTTCAACCAGCGACTGGCAAGGTTCTAATACTTTTGGTACGGAAGACACGCCGGTAATTGATGGCTACCATGCCGATAAGAAGACAGCGGGCGGACTGACGGCAACGGTTGAGAATCCAGACGTGGCAGAAACGGTAACCTACGCGCCAAACGGCAAGATTGTTCCAGTGGATCCAAACGGCAATCCAATTCCAGGCACGGATACGCCAATCTACCAAAACGACCCTAATGATCCAAGCAAAGTGGTACCAAATGAGCCGCTTCCGGATGTTCCAGGCTACACGCCGGTCGATCCAAGTCCGGTTACGCCAACCGATCCAGGCAAAGACACGCCAGTACCATACACGCAGAATCAGTATGGTTTGACGGAGCAGTTCGTCGATGAAGACGGCAATGAACTGTTACCGAGCGTATCCAAGGGTAGCTCCTACAAGAATGGCGATGCTTTTGACGCAACTGGGGATGCTAAGGTCATCAATGGCTACGTTCTGGCAAAACAGGAGAATACGAAGGGGACATTTGGCAATGGCGATGAAACTGCAAAGTTTGTCTACAAGAAGGTTGGTAAGATCGTTCCAGTGGATCCAAACGGTACGCCAATTCCAGGCGCAGGCACGCCAAGCTACCAAAACGATCCTAATGATCCAAGCAAGGTGGTACCAAATGAGCCAACGCCAACCGTTCCAGGCTATACGCCAGAAACGCCAAGTGTGACGCCGGAAGATCCAACGAAGGACACGCCGGTACCATACACCAAGAATGAAACGCCAACGACGCCGGCTAACCCGATGAACCCAAGCAAGCCAATAACACCGGGTATGCCAATTAAATCAAGCGATCCAAGCAAGGTGGTACCAAACGAGCCAAGACCAGAAGTGCCGGGCTATACGCCAAGTACGCCGGATGTAATGCCAGCCGATTCGGTTGAACCATTACACTCGCAGTCACCGGCTGTTCCAGATCAAACGACGCCAACCAACCAGCCAGCCGAATCATCAGCAGCAAGCGAGGCTAAATCAGCAACACTGCCGCAGACTGGCAATGATGCAAATGAGGCGACAGCAGCTGTAGGCTTAGGAATGGCTAGCTTCTCCGCGTTGCTGACGTTGCTTGGTACGCACAAGAAGCATCGTGAAGATTAGTATTTTGCTTTAGAAATTTACTGTCATAATAGCAAAAGGTCGAGTACTGGGAGGTTACCTGTGCTCGGCCTTTCTTATTGGATTTTTATATTCTTATTAAAATTAAAAACAGCGGTCGATGGATGTAATTCTACATAGTCGATCGCTGTTGATTTATATAATAATGTGTTTACCTTGCAATTCAAGCTAATTTTGTCAGCGCAGCAGATAACCGCCGTCGACCGGCAGCATCACGCCCGTTACGTAATCTGATGCCGGGCTGGCCAAAAATACCATTGGTCCCATTAGTTGTTCAGGGCGTCCCCATTCACCGGAAGGAATGTGTTCTTTAATCTCGGGTCCCCGGACTGGATCTTCGGCCAGCGACTTAGTCATGTCCGTTAAAATGTAGCCCGGCGCCAGCCCGTTGACTTGGATGTTGTACTTTGCGAGAGCATCAGCGTAGGCCTTGGTCAGACCCAACACGCCATGTTTGGCAGCCGTGTAGGGGAAGATGAACTTACCAGCGCGGTAGGACTGCATTGAGCCAATATTGATGATTTTGCCATGCTTTTGCTTGGCCATGTATTTAGCGGCCGCTTGGGACATGTGATAAAGAGCGTTAAGGTTCAAATTGATTACCTTATCCCAATCTGTATCCTTGAATGCTAAGACGTCATTGCGAATCTGAATACCGGCATTATTGACCAGAATGTCCAGGCCACCCATTTCTTTGACGCATTGCGCGATGATTTCATCGGCACAGCCTGGTTCAGTGATATCACGTTGCAGAAACCCGATCTTTTGTCCATTTCTTTCGACCGCTTGACGAGTTTCTTCCCAACCGCGCTGCGAGTTTGAAACGACGAAAATGTTCGCGCCGTAAAGCGACAGCGCCTTTGCATAGTTTTGGCCCAGACCACTGGCCCCACCAGTGATCAGAGCAACCTTGTCATTAAGCTGAAAACTTTGTTGATTAAATGAACTCATAAAAAGCACCTCGATATTAGTGATTGATTTTAGGAAATCGTTACACCTAATTATAAGCGCTTACAATGTTTTTGCAAGGGGTGCCGGGAAAACGATTGCCTAAATTATCCCAAAATAAAAATCGCATTCAACTCGGCTTTTGCTGCCAAATAATGCGATCACAAGCTTAATTATTTTTGATTCCTTTTTTGCCGCCGCCGATAGCCTAATCCGAAATGAACCAGCGATTCGGTACCATTGAAGATGCGTTTGATGTTGGCGCGGTGCAGCCAGATGATTACCACCGTCAAGAATCCCGCAATGGCTGCCAAGACCCAGTCGTGAATGCATAAGGCAATGACGAAAATCGCGGTAATACCGACCATACCAGCCGCACTGGCCATGCTGGTCAATAATAATACCGTCAGATAAATGACCCAGGCAACCAAAAAAAGCAGCGGGTTATATGCCAGCAAGATCCCAGCACTAGTTGCAACAGCCTTGCCACCATGAAAATGATCAAAAATCGAGCAGGTGTGCCCCAAAACGGCAAATAAGCCAATCAAAAGCGGGTTGACGGTCTGACTGCAGTGAAAGAAGTATGGTTGACAGGCTGCCAGGGTCCCCTTGAACATATCAAGAAACAGTACGGTTACGCCTGCTTTAGGTCCCAAAACACGCAGGGTATTGGTCGTGCCGATATTACCACTGCCGAACTTGCGAATATCCTTATGGTAGAATGTCTGACCAATCCAAAGCCCCCAAGGAATCGAGCCCAAAAGGTAGGCAACGGTCGCCATTAAACAGATTTTAAAAATCATAAATCATTCAAAACTCCCTCGATAATGATTGCATAATTGTTATAATAGCACATTGAGTGGCATCGGCAACCTTACTTTGATATGTTAAAATAATGGGGCACAGATGTTTGCAAAATTTCTTTGATAAATTTTGCCAAATCAGTTATATTAAAAAACGTTACTAAAAAATCATGAGGAGGGCCTTTCGTTGGCAGAACAAGAATATCAATATGATGCATCCTCCATTAAAATCCTTAAAGGGCTGGAAGCAGTGCGCAAACGGCCGGGGATGTATATCGGTTCAACGGATACCTATGGCCTGCACCATTTGGTATACGAAATTGTCGACAATGCAGTCGATGAGGCTTTGTCTGGCTTTGGTGATGAGATCAATGTCACGATCGAACCTGACAATTCAATCACAGTCCAGGATCATGGTCGTGGGATGCCAGTAGGAATGCATGCTTCAGGCAAACCGACGCCTGAAGTCATTATGACCGTGTTGCACGCCGGGGGTAAGTTTGGTCAAGATGATGGCTACAAGACATCTGGTGGTCTGCATGGGGTTGGGGCCTCGGTCGTTAATGCCCTGTCTTCCAAGCTGACGCTGACGATTGTGCGCGATCACGTTCGCTATCAGGAAAAATTTGTCGACGGCGGTAATCCAGTCGGTACCCTTAAAAAACTGGGCAATACCCGCGCTGGATCGGGGACCACGGTAACCTTTAAGCCGGATCCAAAAATCTTTTCAACGACGGTCTATAACTACGACACTTTGGCCAGAAGGCTGCGTGAGTCGGCTTTCTTGCTCAAGGGGCTGAAGATTACGCTGACCGACAAGCGTGCTGGTCAGGAAAAAGAAGAGGTCTTTCAGTTTGAAGATGGCATCAAGGACTTTGTCGACTATTTGAATGAAGACAAAGATACCCTGGGTCAGATCATGTATTTTGATGGCAAGCAGGATGGCGTTGAGGTAGAGGTCGCGGCTCAGTATAATGATGGCTATTCAGAAAACGTCTTAAGCTTTGTCAACAACGTGCGCACTCCAGATGGCGGCACGCATGAAGCCGGTTTTCGCAATGCCTGGACCAAGACTTTCAATGAATATGCCAGAAAAGTCGGTTTGCTAAAAGAACGCGATAAAAACCTGGAAGGATCTGATGTACGTGAAGGCTTGACGGCAGTCGTATCAGTACGAATTCCAGAACGGCTTCTCCAGTTTGAGGGCCAGACCAAAGACAAGCTGGGGACGCCAGAAGCCCGGAAGATCGTTGACTCAATCGTCAGCGACCAGCTAAGCTACGTGCTGATGGAAAATGGCGATGAAGCCCAACAGCTGATCCGAAAAGCACTCAAGGCACGTCAGGCACGCGAGGCTGCGCGCAAGGCTCGTGACGAATCACGCGGATCAAAGCGTAAAGGTCGCAAGGAACGCAATCTGTCAGGTAAACTGACCCCGGCTCAATCCAAAGATGCTACCAAAAATGAACTGTTCTTGGTCGAAGGTGACTCAGCCGGTGGTAGTGCCAAGCAGGGGCGTGACCGAAAGTTCCAGGCAATTTTGCCATTACGTGGTAAAGTCCTGAATACAGAAAAGGCTAAACTGGATGATGTCTTGAAAAATGAAGAGCTCAATACGATTATCTACACGGTTGGGGCCGGCGTCGGCAGCGAGTTCAACGTTGCTGATTCCAATTACGATAAGATCATTATCATGACTGATGCCGATGATGATGGGGCCCATATTCAAATTCTGCTGCTGACGTTTTTCTATAAGTACATGCGGCCAATGATCGAAGCCGGCAAGATTTACATTGCTTTGCCGCCACTTTATCGAGTGCAGTCTGGCAAGGGTGCCAAGACCAAGATTCAGTACGCTTGGACCAACGACCAACTGACGCAACTGACCAAGAAGATCCGTGGTGCACAATTGCAGCGCTTTAAGGGTCTTGGTGAGATGAATGCGGATCAGCTTTGGGAAACCACGATGAATCCAGATACGCGGACCTTGATTCGCGTACGGATCGAGGATGCTGAGCTGGCTGAAAAACGCGTCACCACTTTGATGGGTGATAAGGTAGCACCACGGCGGAAGTGGATTGAAGAAAACGTTCAGTTCACGCTCAGCGATGATGAAGAATCCGATCAGTTGATGGAAAATCGGGGGCAAAAATCCAAGACGCCAACGATTACGACTTGGAATCAAAAGTAAGGAGTGATAGTCAATGAGTGAGCCAAAAATCGAAAACATGACTTTGGAAGACTTGATGGGCGATCGCTTCGGCCGGTATTCCAAGTCCATCATTCAAGAACGGGCCCTGCCGGATATTCGCGATGGCCTCAAACCGGTTCAGCGCCGGATCCTGTTTGCCATGAACAAGGATGGCAATACCTATGATAAAGGCTTTCGGAAGTCAGCCAAGTCAGTTGGTAACGTAATGGGTAACTTCCACCCGCACGGCGACAGTTCCATTTATGAAGCACTGGTACGGATGAGTCAGGATTGGAAGCTGCGTGACCCATTGATTGAAATGCACGGCAACAACGGGTCGATGGATGGTGATCCACCGGCTGCCATGCGTTATACCGAGGCTCGTTTAAGCAAGATTGCCGGTTTGATGCTCAAGGATATCGACAAAGATACGGTTGATATGACGCTGAACTTTGACGATACCGAAAAAGAGCCGACTGTCTTGCCAGCCCGCATTCCCAATTTGCTGGTCAATGGTGCAACTGGGATCTCAGCCGGCTATGCCACGGAAATTCCGACGCATAATCTGGGCGAGCTGATTGATGCACTGATCTACCTGCTTGGGCATCCCACGGCCAGTCTGGATAAGCTGATGGAATTCGTGCCTGGTCCTGATTTCCCAACTGGCGGGATCATTCAAGGCAAGGAAGGAATCAAAAAAGCCTATGAAACTGGTCGGGGACGCATCGTCGTACGGGCTAAGACCAGTATCGAGACGTTGCGTGGCGGTCGGCAGCAGATCAATATCACGGAGATTCCATATGAAGTCAACAAGGCCCAGCTGGTCAAGCGAATCAACGACCTGCGTCTGGCCAAAAAGGTTGAGGGAATCGCTGAAGCTCGCGATGAGACTGACCGCAGCGGCCTGCGCATCGCGATTGAGCTGAAGCGCGGCGCCAATGCCGAGGGGATCTTAAACTATCTGCTAAAAAACACCGACTTGCAGATCAACTACAACTTCAACATGGTCGCCATAGATAATCAACGACCAATGCGTGTAGGTTTAAAGCATATCTTGACCTCTTATTTGAGTTTTCAAAAAGAGATTATCATGCGGCGGACGCGCTTTGATCTGAACAAAGCACAAAAGCGGCTCCATATCGTTGAAGGGCTGATCAAGGCACTCAGTATGCTGGATCAGGTCATCAAAACGATTCGGGCTTCTAAAAACCGGGCTGATGCTAAGCAGAATCTGATTGAATCGCTGGGCTTTGATGATCCGCAAGCCGAAGCCATTGTTACCATGCAGCTGTATCGGCTGACCAATACTGACGTGACGGCGCTTGAAGATGAGCAAAAGCGTCTGAATGATCAGATTGCCGAATATCAGCTGATTTTAAACGATGAAAAAGAGCTGGCTAAAGTGCTGCGCCAAGAAATGCGGACGATTAAAAAAGAATTTGCGACGCCGCGCCGGACTGAGATTCAAAGCAAGGTTCAAAAACTGGAGATCGACACTAAGGTTACGGTCGCTAAAGAAGACGTGGTCGTATTGGTTTCCAAAGCCGGCTACATCAAGCGCAGCAGTCTGCGGTCATTTAAGGCTTCCAATGTTGAAGAAGACGGTTTGCGCGAAGACGACTATCCGCTGCTGATTCAAGAAACCAGTACGCTGGCGCACCTGTTCATGTTCACCAATCTTGGCCATCTGATCTATCGGCCGGTGCATGAATTGACTGATGTGCGCTGGAAGGACGTTGGTGAGCATATTTCACAAACGATCGGCCTGGCCGCGGGTGAAGAGATTATCAAGGCACTGATTTTTGATCGGCTGGATATGCCAGGAACGCTGCTGATGGGAACCAGCGATGGTCAGGTCAAGCAGACTGAGTTCAAGGAATATCAGCCAGGATCCCGTTATAAGAGCACGGCGACGGTCTACATGAAGCTCAAGAGCGATGACGCTCAAGTCGTTAACGTAATGTATTATGAGCCAAAAGATACCGCGCAGTCGCTGCTGGCAATCAGTCATGAAGGCTATGCCGTTCGCTTTGACGTAGCTGAAGTACCGATTGCCGGGGTCAGAACGACGGGGGTACGGGCCATTAATCTGCATGACGATGACAGAATGGTTGACCTGCAGCTGGTTGATGAGGATCAGCATCTGGCCATGGTAACTCAGCGCGGGGCCTTTAAAGAAATGGCCGTAGCCGACATCAAGCTTGGCGCACGGGCAAGACGCGGCGAACTGGTGCTGCACTGTTTGAAGAAGCTGCCGCACAAGCTGGTCGACTTTTTGCCTTATGATGCCGACTATCAAGGCGCCGTTGAGATCATTACCGATCGGCCGCTGTTCCAGGATGTTTTGATTACGGATCACCATTTGGGAACGGCTCATTCAAACGGTACTTTTGTAATTGATACCGAAAGTCAGGGCATTCCGGTTAAGCTGCGCATCAAGCCCCAGCTGACCGAAACAGCGACAAGCGAGCAGCTCGATCTGACGGATTCAATTTCATAGTCTGCATAAATATGCACCTGAAATGAAATTAGATTCCCATTTAAGAGCTGGTCGTGCTAAAATAAAAGGGTATAATTAATTTGCGAAAACGTTGCAGCAAACGTTTTACGTGATGATTGAATCAAAGGAGTTGTCTTTATGAGCAAGGAATTAGTTTTTGGTCATCAAAAGCCAGATACTGACGCCATTACGGCCGCAATGGCATTTTCATACTTTGAAAACGAACTGGGCTACGAAACGGAAGCCGTTGCCCTGGGCGAACCAAATGATGAAACGAAGTACGCTTTGAACTACTTCAATATGGAAGCACCACGGGTCGTTAAGACGGTTGCCAACGAAACTGACAAGGTAATGCTGGTTGACCACAATGAACCACAACAATCAGCTGCTGATATCGATCAAGTTACGGTTACGCACTTGGTTGACCACCACCGGATCGCCAACTTCAACACGGCACAGCCACTTTGGATCACGGCGCGCCCATACGGCTGTGTTTCCACGATCATCACGGAACTGTTCCAAGAAAAGCACATCGACATTCCTGCCAACCTGGCTGGGATGATGATGTCAGCTATCATTTCCGACACGCTGTTGCTGAAGTCACCTACGACTACTGATCACGATGGCGAAGCACTGAAGTACCTGGCTAAGGTTGCTGGGGTTGAAGACTACGAAGCTTATGGTATCGAAATGCTGAAGGCTGGTACTAACCTGGCTGCCAAGTCTGACACGGATATCGTTGACGGCGATGCCAAGACGTTTGAACTGGGTGGTGCCAAGCTGCGGATCGGTCAAGTAAACACGGTTGATCTGGACGATGTCTTCTCTCGTCAAGCTGACCTGGAAAACACGATGTCCAAGCTGAACGAAGAAAACGGCTACGACACGTTTATTCTGATCGCTACCAACATCTTGAACAGCGATTCTGATCTGCTGGTCGTTGGCGGCAACACGGAAAAGGTTGAGCAGGCATTCGGCAAGAAGCTGGGCGACAACCACCGTATGAACCTGCCAGGCGTGGTTTCACGTAAGAAGCAAGTTGTACCTCCATTGACGGACGTCTTTGAAGGCTAATCACGCTTAACCAAAAAGCACTCCGCCATTGCCGCGGGGTGCTTTTACTTTACATAATTAAATCAATGAATGCTTTGATGGAGGAAGCAAGATGAAAATCTGTCCAAACTGTGGCAGTGAAGTTTTAGAAAATGCCGAATACTGCACGCGTTGTGGCTGGCATTTTGAAACAAATGCCAATCAAAATGCTGATAAAACGGTTGGCGAAGAAATTCAGCCGGCTTCGATAGCTAAAGAAAACAGTCAGTCATCGGCAGCTGAACCAAGCAGCGAACAACGGTCATTAATGGATGCGGCTGAACGGCCCCAATCGACAGTGACACAGCATGAATTGAAAACGGCAACTGATGCTGACCATTCACGAAGGGCTGATGAACCGCTCCAGAGTGCCATGACCCCTAGCCGCGATGATGTTTCAGATAATCAGACAACAGCGGAACAGCGGCATCCCTTGGTTGATGATCCGGCATCAGGAAACAGCAAGCCCGCTAAACCCGATCAAAAAGCAGCAGTCAGCGCGGCTGGAGAAGCCAAAGTCAATCATGAGTCGTCGTCATTCAAGAGTCGTGCGGAAGCCAGAAAGCAATCTGAATCAAGTACGGATGGAGATTCATTTGAACTGACGCTGGATCTTGAACATGCCAAGCAGGGCTTCAAGCGCGCCTGGGACTGGCTGATCGAATCGTTAAGGCATCCTGGCGAGTATGAGCAGCCAAGCTGGCGCTGGACCGGATTGACGATACAGATTATCGAGGCGCTGCTTACGGTCGTGACGCTGAGCTGGCTGGTTGATCATCTATCGGCTAAGCTTGCCCAGCTAGCGTCTGGCTCGTCAATCGTCTTTCACATCAAGGCCATGACGACGGGAAGTTTTTTGCTGCTGTGGCTGTTGATCTTGATTGCTGCCCTGTTGATGAGTGCCGTGGCGTATGTCTTTAAACGCTATGTTAATGGTGTTAAAGGTGGCGACTATCTTGACATGATCAATCGTTTGACGTGGACCAGCAACTTCAATGTTATTTTGCTGCTGGTCAGCCTATTGCTGGCTTCATTAACCGGCTCGCTTGGCATGATGACTCTGATTGGTGTGATTTTGCTGACTGCTTTGGGCATGTTTGTATTGGCATTGGCTGATGTGATGCTTGAGGCTGGTCCGCAGAAATTCGATCGCATGTACGGCGCGCTGATTGTCTTGGTCATCAATGGTCTGATTGTTTTCGCCGCGATCTCAATAGGCGGCAGGCTCATCAAAGAAATGATCATGGCGCTGATGCTGCGGCTGTTTTAGCATAAATCCAGATAGAATTTAACCCCCAACCGATTCGCGGGTATATTGCGAATCAATTGGGGGTTTTAGCTTAAATAAGCTTGGCTAACGTCTTGCGAATCGTAGTTGCGGTAATGCCGGGGAAAATCGACTGCATTCTGATGTTGTCGGGTTTGGCCATATATTCAGCCAATGCGTCCAGCTGCTCGGCCTGGGTAATACCAAGGTCAGCTAATGACAAAGGCAGGTCAACGCGTGGATAGTAGGCGCGGATTTCTTTGATCAACTTGATATCGTTTTCCAGCGTGACCTGAAACAGATTGCCTAAAGCAACGATCTCGCCATGCGTGAAGCGTTGGGGACCGATGATTTTGACATAGGCGTTGTAAAAAGTATGGGCGGCCACGCTGCGTCCATCCAGATCGGCAAAGCCATCCACCAGTGAAGCCAGCAAAAAGATCGTATCGATGAAATTCTGCAGGTCAAGACCGTTAAGCGACCGTGGATCATTTACTTTCAGCATTTCTTCACGACACCGTTCGATCATATCGCGTGCCAAAGACAGCGAAAGTGAGTTCATTTTGTCATCAGTCAGACGTCGGCGAATTTCATAGTATTTGGCCAGCGTGTCGCCGATTCCTGAACGCAGATATTCAAGCGGCGCGTTTTTCAATAGCTCAGGTTCCAGAACAACGGCATCAACGGGCTTTTTTTCGCGGATGCTGGCAATCATCTCGTGAGTTGGAGAATAGACGATGCTTTTAGTAGTAAAGGCCGCGCAGTTGGAGGGGACGGTCTGGACGTTGATCAAGACAATGCTGAGACGGTCACTGACGATTTTGGCCGTATCCATCAGCTGTCCACCACCAAATGCGATAATGCCGTCAGCGGTTTTCAGCCGTTCGGTTAGGCGATCGATTTCGGCAAACTCGCAGCTGCCATTAAAGATTTCGACTGGATAGTGATTCAGAAAATCAGTCGGCAGATATTGGGGGATGATTTTTAGAACGGTTTGGTCAGTCAAGATGACTGGGCTTTTAAGTACAAATTCATTGATCAGTTCGGGCAGTTTTTTTAATGCACCGGGTTCATTGACATAAATACCGGGACTAAGCCGGATTGTGCGATTAAACATTAAATCATTCCAATCTATAAAATTAACGGATAATTCAAAACCGGCCCAGCATGGTTCAACGCCTGCTTGAGCCGGTTGTTTTACTGGTTTTGCTGCCAGACAGCAGGGTAAGGATCATCGATGAAGCGGTGTGTTGACAGCTGACCATTTTCCACCTCGCCAAGCTGCAGCAGATATGATGCAATCCCGGCTGCGCCATCATAAAAACCTAAGGCCGCGGTAATATTTTGCGGATTCTTCCGTTCAAAGGCCTGCTGCCAGTAAGCAAACTGGTCGTCTTGGGTTGCCCGTTCAACCAAAAGCTTGGCGGTCTGCTGGGCACGTTCAAGATAATCAGGATTGCCTGTTACGAGATAGGCACCGGTAAACAGCTGCAGGATGCCAGCCGTACCGCAGCAATAGTTGTCGGTTTCCCAATAGCCAGCCGAACGCTGTTGGGGTGCCTGCACGCGATCAAGTCCCGCGATGGCGGCTGCAAAATCATCTACGGCATATGCATCAGCGGTCTGCTTGGCTAATTGATAAAAATAGCGCGCCGTTCCCACGGGGCCACCACAGTAGCCGACATAGCAGATATGTTCGGTATCAGGGTGATAGTGTGGTAAGAGCAGTCCTTGACCGTGATTATAGAATTCGTAAAATTCGCGAATACCCTTGGTGCCATCAATAAAACGATTTTCTCCTGTCAACTCGGCTAATTTAAGCAAGGTGAATGCCACGCCGGAAGGACCCAGTGGAAAGCCGGTATTGAACTTGCCGATGGGGCCGCCGACGAATTTAGGATCCAAGCCGACATAAAAAGCCTGGCCATTTTCGTCAACCTGCTTGTGAGCCAAAACATAGTCACCAAATTTGATCAGAGCTTCTTGCCAGTTAGCAGTTCGATACTTTGCGCCAAGGCGTCCCAATAACAGCGCGGTACCACCGTCAGCCACGATGCCAATCTGGCCGCTCCAGGAGCCATCCTGCTTTTGCTCAGTGACGATGCCGTTTAAAATTTTGGTAATTGCCTGATCAAAAACAGTCTCATGATGTTCTTGATTGATCCAGTCCAATGCCTGCGCCACGCCACTGAGCCCAGTCGTAAAGGCATAGCGGCTAAAAGCCTTATCCAGCTGCGGCTCTTTTGCCAACGCGCGGGCAGCCAGCTCGTGACCAGCCGCGACTGCGGTATCCAGGTAGCGTTGGTCGCCGCTGATTTTGGCCAGTTCCAGGTAAAATTTAACGATTCCGCTGGCGCCGGCATACATAGAGGCCTCGTCATAGTAGCGCCAAGGGCCCTTGAACGACTTACTGATGTCCCAGGTAATGCCGTTTGCAGTCTCAACGATATGCTCATCAAGCCAGTTAGCGGTTTTAATCGCAATTGGCAGATACTGATTCTTGCTCATTTAGGCAGCCTCCTCGCCAAAACGACGTGCCAAGCGTCTTTCTAATAATTTCTGCAGCAGCGTATAGACATAGATCATGATCACGTACCAGATTCCAACGACCAGGTAGACATCGAAGTATTCAAAGTTTTCCGTTGCCAGCAGTTTACCGGCCCCAAAGATTTCGGTCACGCCGATTGAAAATGCCAGTGACGTTTCCTTTAGCAGGCCGACAAAGGTATTGCCAGCCGGCGGGATAATAACGCGAATGGCTTGCGGGATGATGATCTTGCGGTAGACCAGTGATTTGGACATTCCTAATGCCAAGCCGGTTTCCAGTTGGCTTTTAGCTACCGATGCAATTCCCGAACGGAAAATCTCGACCAGGTAGGCGCCTTCTTTTAGCGCTAGGCAGATGGTCGCGGCAATAGAAGCCGGCACTAGGGAGCGACTGTGCAGCAGCTGTGGCAGTCCGTAATAGCCAACGAAGAAGATAACCAAAGTCGGGAAACCGCGAAAGATTAAAACATAGAAGTCAACCAACCAGCGACTGGTCTTATGATGCTGACCAATGCTTAGGATCGCCGCGACAATGATGGCAAGAATCATTGCCGACACTGCCATTAAAAGGGTTACTGGAACATATTTGCCGATTTCTGGAAAAACCTTAAGCATATAGGGAAAATCCATTTCTATTCCTCCGTTGTTTTTGGCTTAGTCGTTGCTGATCGATTTTTTGGTAACGTCCTCGCCGTTGTAGTACTTCTTGGAAAGTTTTGAAAGCGTGCCATCCTTTTGCAGCTTGCGCAAGGCCTTGTCAAATTTCTTTTGCTTCGCCTGGGCTTGACTGTTTTTTGCAAATGGGAAGGCTGATTTGTTCCAGCCAACTACGCCCTTTAAAATTCGCAGATCGAGGTTTTGCTTTTTGATGGTTTCTTCCAGGAACTGCCGCTGGTTCAAAACCCCAGCAACCGTGCCATTGTTGGCGTCCGTAAAGATAGCGTTGCGATCATCATATTTTTTGATTTTGATCTTAGAGTCGTACTTTTTCAGCAGATCGATGTTGGAGGAACCAACCGTTGCGGAAACGGTTTTTCCTTCCAGATCTTTAACCGTCTTGTACTTGGAATCTTTTTTAACCGCGATTTGGGCCGGGTAGTAAGAGTAGACTGGCGAGAAATTGTATTTCTTTTGACGTTCAGGCAGGACCGTTACCGAATTGGCGATCGTGTCAATGCTGCCCTTGTCTAATTCACCGAAAAGACTAGGAATATCGCCAACAACCTTGAACTTGACCTTATCGCCCATTTCTTTGGCTACGGCCTTGGTAACGGCAACATCAAACCCAGTCAGTTTGTCGCCTTTTTTATATGAGGTTGGATAGGTTTGTGCCGTAGTACCAACCGTCAAAGTCTCAGCATGAGCAATAGGCGCGGCAGCAACGGTTCCACCTAAGGCAAGCGCGGCAACGAACAGTTTGATCTTGGAAAATTTCATATTTAAAAACCCCTTAAAAATTGAATAATAGCAGTAACCAACAAAAAAGGCCGTGACTCCATCGAAGGAATCACGGCCTGGTTGCCTGTCTGGATATGGCAAGCGTTTGTAGAGGATCAACGCCCAATTACACAAGTCCAGATTGATTCAATGATGGCATGTCAAACAGTGCGCGGCACATTACAGTACAGCACATGCATTGACAGCACATCATGGAATCAAACTTGATCATAGCGTTTAAATTCTCCTTTCGAAAACCATTGCAAACAGCTTACCGGTTATTAGTGACAATTGTCAACAATAAAATTATAATTTTCAAAGAATTATGCAAGGCAACAGTCCTAAAAAGTCCAGTATAATCGGAAGACAGCTGCCGGTTTCGTGTTACAAAAAAATTATTTTGTCGTTTTTAACAAAGACAGATTATTTTACGTCAGCAGCTTCTTTAGGTGTGACGAAATCACGTTGAATCCAAAGTGAAATCAGCATGGCGATTACATCGATCACGATAAAGGCCAGCAGCGTTACGTAGTAGTTGTGCAGTACTTGATGTGTAAAGGAAAGCAGTACGGGACCGACCATGCCGGCAACCGCCCAGGCCGTCAGCACGTAACCATGGATGGCGCCCAATTCCTTAGTACCAAAAACATCACCAAGGTAGGCCGGGATGACGGAGAAGCCAGCGCCGTAGCAAGAAAGCAGCAGGCACAGAGCGATGGCAAAAATTGCGGGTACCTGACAGAAAATCAGAATGATCAGCATAATAATGTCGATAATAAAGATCAGGCTGTAAGTCAACGGACGACCGATCCAGTCAGAAAGCGTGGCCCAGGCAAGGCGACCAAATCCGTTGAACAGACCCAAGATACCAACCATTACGGCTGCCGTGGCCGCGCTCATTTTAGTCATTTCTTGGGCCATTGGTGAAGCGGCGGAAACCAAGCCGATTCCAGTCGTGATGTTGATAAAGAACATCAGCCACAGGAAAGCAAAAGTTCGGGTTTTAACGGCTTGGTTGGCAGTCAGCTGCTGACCGTTCGTCAAGCTGACCCGAGAGGCTTTTTGGGCAATCGCGGTTGGCAGTTCGTTTGGCCGTGGCTTCTTGATGAACTGAGCGGCAATCAGCATTACAACCAGGTAGAAGGCGCCTAAGACGTAGAAGGTAACGGAAAGACCGATGCCAGCCATCAGCTGCTGAGCAATTGGACCCGTCAGCAGCGCGGCAAAGCCAAAGCCCATGATGGCCAGGCCAGTTGCCAAGCCACGCTTATCGGGGAACCAACGAATAATCGTGGAAACCGGCGTCACGTAGCCAGATCCGAGGCCCAAGCCACCGATAACACCATATGCCAGATACAGCAGCCAAAGTTGGTGCGTGTGAATGGCGACCCCGGTCAGCATGATCCCTGATCCGTATAAAACAGCAGAAATAGTACCAGTAACGGTTGGGCCGAACTTTTCTACCAGACGTCCCATGAAGGCAGCTGACATCCCCAGACAAAAGATGGCCAGGCTAAATGCAAATGATACCGAGGCTTCCCGCCAGCCAGTTTGTTGAGCGATCGGCTTGGTAAAAACGCTCCAGGCATAGACGCCGCCAATCATTAAGTGCAAGACGACACCAGCGAAGGCGACGCCATAACGATTCCTTGTCTTAGTCATAGTATTCTCTCTCCCTTATTTCTTAAACACGAACATTAATAAAATTAAACTTTATAAGATTCGGTGTATTGCTACATTAACATGCTGAAGTGGCAAAATCAACGGCAAAAAGTGACTTCTAAGCGAACCTTAATCTGAAAACCTTTCCATCGGCTGATCAAGGACGAATTTGCTAAAAAAAGAAAGCTTTTCTATAATTTGACAAAAATAATAATGAGGTGAGCAGCAAATTGAGTCTTCGTTTTGAGACGGCCAGACATGAAGATCTGCGCCGAATTGTCGAAATCTATAATCAAATCATTCCTTCACGTCTGGCGACAGCTGATCTGGAGCCGTTAATGACTTCAGATCGCGAGGCGTGGTTTCATAATTTTACGCCAACCCATCCATTATGGGTCATCAGAAGCGATACCGATGAGATTTTGGGGTGGGTAGGCCTGGAGCCGTTTTATGGGCGGCCGGCTTATGAACACACAGCCGAGGTTAGCATTTATATCGATCAAAACGCGCGGCATCAAGGCCTGGGATCGCAGGCACTCGAGTTTGTGATTGCCCAGTTGCCCAGTTTAAACGTGACTGCGTTGGCAGCTTATATTTTTGGGCATAACCAGCCAAGTCTTGGTTTGTTTAAAAAGTTCGGCTTTAACCAGTGGGGATGGTTGCCAGCTGTCGCGGAACTTGATGGTCAGAAACGCGATTTAGTAATTATGGGGCAAAGATTCGACTAGCAAATCAGATTTTATTAAAAAGCCTGAGTCGTAGCAAAGAAACGGCTCAGGCTTTTTATGTATGGCTTGAAAATAGAAGGTTTTTAATTTATCAGTTGAATAATTAATTATTTTTGAGTAAATTCTGGAAGCGATAAGATTTTGAAGAGCACGGTAAGATAGTATTTGGCTTAAGACTACAGATACTAGTTTTTGACGGATATTTCGAAAGAATGGCAAAACGTTTATCAAAAAATTTATCGCAATAAAGAAACCACTTTGGTAAACACTTAATATATTTATTAGTATTATATGTAAATACTGTCACCATGATTGTTGCAAATGGTAAAATTTCTCAAAAGCCGGTTCTGTCAGTTATTCCGGATCATCCTAAGAACCTTGCTGTACCAAGCAATTCAACGCTGCCACAAACCGGTAACGATAATAATCAAGCAAAAGTTGCCATGGGACTGGGCTTAACCAGTTTAGGCACAATGATGGCAATGTTTGGTCTGAAGAAACGTCGTCATAATTAATCGCAAAAAACGGAGCATCCAGTAAACTGGAACGCTCCGTTTTATTTTTTGAATTTAAAATGCTTGCATGTTCGGTAGTAGTTGCTATCCGGCATGTTTTTGTTTTTAGAAAAAATTACTATATGCATGGTTTGGTGTTTATAGAGAAATGCTTTTTTACAAATTTTAAATGCATATAGTTTAACCTTTTACTCATTTTGAAAATTTATTAAAAATAAAAAAAGGTGAGACGGGGCAAGAATGTCTCATTTCACCTGGGATTTCAAGGGAACCAAGTCTCGTCGCCGCGAACGAGTAAATGATAAAAGTCAAACTTGGTAATCTATGTCGGGCAACGGCATCTTTGCTATGTCACCACAAAAATGGGAATTTAGCGGCTTAAACTGCGTTGATGCGTTGAGGTGGGGTGCTTCATAACTCAGAAGTTACGAACCCCATTTTATAGGCATATATACACATGAGATAGAAATAAAATAAATTCTTTGATAAGAAGGAACCATTGAACCCTAACTCTATGAATCATATAGCTTCTATACCTTTAAGCTTAATGTTTGTCGATTATTAAGTCAATGCTTTTCTTAACATTTGTGCCAATCACTTAAAAAAATTTTTGCAATCTTTAACAATTCATAACTCCTGAGAAATGGAATCGCTCAGCAGTTGGTAAAAATAATTGAAATAGGATTGTTGGAAAAATTGATCGTGATAAACTTGTCTAAAAGAAATCGATAAACTAAAGCGAGGAAAGGCAATGAGTTTAATTTATGTTACCAGAGCAACTCAGAATGATATTCCAGCAGTTGCAGCAATTTTTGATCAAGCCAAGGCATTTTTAAAGGCAGCCGGCAGTCCACAGTGGCAGGCAGGCTATCCTAATGCCGATACGGTTGCCCAAGATTTGGCCAGTCAATCATCATGGGTGCTTAAAGTTGATGGCAAGGTTGCCGGCTATGCAGCAGCCGTAATTGGTGATGATCCAAACTATCAGAAAATCGATGGTGCCTGGCAAAATAATGATGCCCCATATGCTGCTATTCATCGCTTCGCACTGAGTCAAGACTATCGCGGCCAGCATTTGGCAAAATACTTTATGAGTGACTTGATTTCGATTTTAAACGAGCAGGGAATTCATAATTTCCGTGTCGATACGCATGATCTGAATCAAGCAATGCAGCACGTTGCCACCAGCAATGGTTTTATTAGACGCGGTCACATCAACATTTTGGATGAGCCCAATGATCCATTGCGCTGGGCGTTTGAATTAAATCTATAATGAAAGGCTCTGCAGCTGGTAGCTGTGGGGCTTTTTTTGTTGCCTGACAAATTAAATGGCGCTAAAAAAGAATTATCTATCAAAAAATCCTCGCACCAGCAATTGGAACGAGGATTGATGTTACTTGTCATATTTATCAAGATTGAATTTCTTGATAGCATAGATCAGCTCATTGGCATAGTTGGGATCGGTGGCATAGCCGTCTTTTTGCAGTGCCCAGGCGGCTTCTTGGTAATTTTTGGCATTTAAGATATCCTTAAATACGTTTGGCTTGGCCTTGGTTCCATGAGCGAGCAGTTCAGCATGGGCCTTTAGCGAAGCATCCCAGCTGTCATATACGGCAAAATATTGTTTGACCTCGACCGTTTTGCCATTGATGTTTTCCTTAGTGTACATGCGCACGCGATTCTTTTTGGAAGTTGCCTTAATCCCAAATAAATTATTGTACTTGTAAGCTAATTTACTGCGACCCCAGTTTGATTCCGTGCCAGCTTGGGCGATGATGATACTGGCAGGGATGTGGTATTTCTTTTGTTCTTTTTGAGCAATTGGCGCAATGGTTTTAATGAACTGCTTAACCGTGATCTTAGATGGATGAGTCTCTCGCTGCGGCTTGGCAGACTGACTGGATGAATTGTGGAAGTAAATTCCCAATCCGATTGCTAGGGCGATTACAATTGCGGCAATTCCTGTCCACAGCCATTTTTTAGATTTAATGTTCATATTTCCCCCTGATTTAGAATGTATATTTTTTTAGAAAAATTCAGTAAAGCTTTAAATGTGATTATAAATATTTTTTACTGTTGATCATAGTAAAAAGGTAAATCTCCATAAAATAACCAAAAAGAGTTCATATTTGCATATCTGATGAGTTGATCAGGAGGTACGTTGTTAATGTCAAATTTTTCATGTATTCAATCGATAAATCGTTAAAAATTTTTACTTTCTATCAGTAGGTTATTCAGTATCTTTGTTGCTGTTATTAAAAAACACAAATCAAGTTTTTGTTTGATTTTACAAAAGCTGAGAAAGTCCTTAATTTATTCTGGAAATTTTTCGATGGATAACATAAACTAGTACTTGTGTATACGCTTTATTACTTAAACAGTGTAAATGATTATATTTGTTCTTAACATATTAACTTATAATACGGGTAAAACTTTTCTTCTCGATTGCTATGAATAGATGTCGATTTATGAATCATGATTTAGCGATCATTCTTATTTTTTAAAATTAATAAGCATTCATTAGCCAAATGACATTTTTGCGGACAATATTTAATACATAAAGGAAGATTAACGTGCAAACAAAAAATGTTCGAAACAAATCAAAAGTTGATGAAACCGAACGCGTAAAACTATATAAGACGCATCGAGGCTGGTGTAGCTCATTGTCACGCTTTTGGACTTTTTTGAAAGCGGCTTCGGTTGATGAGGATGATGAAACCTCATATGAAGATTATCTCAAGGCAATCGCCACCATCGGAACCATTGCCGGGGCCACTATGCTGATGCCTACAACTGCAATGGCCGACAGCACGCAGCTGCAGAAAACAATGGATTCGCGCCGCTCAATGGCAATTGGTCTTTCATCGAATTCTCAAAGCGAATCAACAAGTGGCTCGACCGATAATTCAAAAAGCTTGGATTCGACGGACAGTACGACTCAATCAGAAACGGTCAACGGTACTGACAGCCGCTCAACTGAAAGCTCATCAGCCAACTCAAATGAGGCTTCAACCAGCTCAACTAGCAGTGAAGACAGTCAAAGTTCAGTAGCTGATTCTAAACAATCATCCGAAAACAGCCAAACGGCATCAACTGCTTCAACAACTGCCAGTGAAGATGCTGTAAACAGTTCAACAACGACTTCAAACAGTTCATCAGCTCACGACTCACAGTCAAATACCACACCAGACTATGGTCAACAAACTGACAGTCAAGCTACCAACACGCTAACGGCAGCCAGTGTCGATCCTCAGGCAGCGGCTGCCAATTACCTGCAGGATATTTTAAGTCAGCTGTGGGCAAAGCAGTCTAATCAAGTGATCTATTCAAATACGATTTTGGATGATGAGTATTTGAACAACGAAAACTCATACACGTTTGACTGGAGCCATATATTTAACGACAGTTTGGGTGAACTGTTTGATGGTATTTTTAATCATGATTGGGGATCATTTTACAACTTTATCCAAAATTATCATGGCAACGGTACGCTTGATCTGGCATCGATTTTTGGGACGTTTTCCAATCACCTTAAGATCAACGCAGATTATCGTGGCAATCTGGCAACTGGCGATTATCAAGGTGGCAGTGGTTTTGGAACGCAGGATCGTATCAATGGGAATCTCACGACTGGCGATGTTGACTATATCCAAAAGATTAGTGGTCAAATCGGCAGCAATGCCTTTTCTGATCCCAAATATAACCGGATTGTTTTTGGTAATGGCGTCAATGCTGAAATTGGACGAGACGGTAACCTATACATAAACGGTAATCGCATGGATCATGTACATATTGGTTACAATGCTGACGTTTTTAAAGATAAAGCCGACAGCAATTATATTGATTTTGAACAGATCTTTAATATTCTGAACGGCAATGCTCAATCGTTAAGTCAACAAGGCACCACGCCTGGTGTTCGCCAAGGCTACTACAATAATCCAGAGTATGGTGCTCAGCCTAATAATTCGGACTACATGATTGATGTTTCAAAAGCACAACCGGATGCAAACAATCGAATCTATGTTAATGTTCCATATGAATATTTGACGGGCTCAAGAACCACAACGATTAGGGGATTGACTGAATCAAATTATGGTCCAGTTGTCGTTATTAACGTTACGGGCATTCCAGAAGGTCAGACTATTGATATTTCCCGTCAGCTTCAGCTACATTACGATAATTGGCGTAGCTTGTTTAACAATGGTGATGTCTGGAGATCAGAGCCTAACCACTTGCTGTGGAACTTTGGTACTACCAGCGATACGATTAGGTTTGATAGTGCCTTTGTCGGTAGCGTGCTGGCACCTAATGCACATATAATTACCAGCTCTGACTTTGCAGGAAACATTGCAGCCGACACGATTGAGAACAATGGTACGTTTAGACGCTGGGACTTGAATGGCCAGCTGGTCTCAACTCCAGAAATGCGTTCGCTGAGCACCAGCATGAGTACGTCGAGTATGTCAGAATCGATGTATAATTCCGCGAGTGACAGTATCTCGGTATCTAATTCAGAGGTTAAGAGCCAGTCTGAGGCTGCATCTGCTTCAACCAGCGAAATTACGTCAACGAGTAATTCAGCTTTGACTAGTACAAGTAAGTTTGAGTCGACGAGTAGCTCAACTTCGGCATCGACATCAAGGGATGAATCTATTTCAGCCAGCGAATCGGAGTCCACTTCAGAATTAGAAAGCACTTCGACGAGTGAAAGCGAGTCAGCCAGTGAATCGGAGTCTACTTCAGAATCTGAGAGTACGTCTGAATCAACCAGTGAATCGGAATCTACATCCGAGTCTGAGAGCACCTCAACAAGTGAGAGTGAGTCGGTAATTGAATCCGAATCTACTTCAGAATCTGAGAGTGCGTCTGAATCTGCTAGTGAATCGGAATCTACATCCGAGTCAGCAAGTGAATCGACTTCGACGAGTGAATCTGGGTCTGTCAGTGAATCCGAGTCCGAATCAGAATCAGCCAGCGAAAGTGAATCTGAATCGGCATCTCAGTCAGTAAGTAAAGAAGCTTCAGAAAACAACTCGACGTCGAAATCAATTGCTGATAGTGAAAGTACTTCTGCAAGTCAGTCAACCTCGCGGAGCGTTGCTGAAAGTGAATCAACGTCTAAATCTCTTGCAGATAGTGAAAGCGTATCTCGTTCAGAGAGTGAACTTGCATCAAAGGACCCAGAAGCTAGCTTAAGTTTGCAAGACCGGGATGCATCAATTTCTGCAAGCAAGGAAGACTCACAACTTGCTTCACAAAGTGAGAGTGCGTCTACTAGTGCTAGTCAATCTGAAGCAGAAGAAGAGTCTCTTTCAAAGAGTGCTTCAGAATCTGTTTCAAAAGAAGAAGCAAGCGAATCTGCTTCACTTTCAACTAGTGTTGCTCAATCAGCATCAGCTTCAGCTGAAAAGTCTGCATCTATTGCTGCTTCTGTTAGTGCTTCACAGAGTACGAGCAAGTACCGTGCAGAAAACTACTCATTGAGTACTGCTGACTCCATGAGTACCCTGGCTAGCCAAGTTGCAGCAAGCAAGGGCTTTTTGATCTATGACATGAAGATAACCACCATTAATAATGGTCCCTATGCTCCTCAGACTTTGTCAAACTTAAAAGGTTACCTAAACCTGAGCACTGGTGTCATTACTTGGGAAGTTACTTACATGCCAAAGTCTACTAATGGTTCCTCTTACTTTGGTTTCTTTGTAAACAGTATGTCAGGGCTTGAGGGGGCAGATACGATCACTGTCTACTCAAATGCCTCAGGTGCCGTTGTTGCTGCTTACGATGCTGCAGGGACTAATAATACGATTATTAATATCAATAATTTGTATAATGGCACCCAGCGTGATGGAAATGGTAAAATCCAAAAAACTGCTCTGGGTTTTAATGTTAATGCTAGCCAAGTAAATGATAAGAAATACGCAAATAAGCGTTATTGGGGGGATGCTTTTTCTACTACCAATAAAATTGATACTTCTCAAGGGTTAACAGTTACTTTTACCACTAAGATTCCATCAGAAAATCTTGTTGACTTTGCATCAGTTGTTAATAACGTTCTTGTTGAAGTTCAAGCAGATGAAAGTGCAACGACTAAGAATGTAAAAGCAACTGTTAGTGAAAGTAACACTAACAAGGCAAACCTTGGTGGTATTATGGCTGGCGCAGCTGTTAAGGGCGCATACAACAGTAATGCCTTCAGTGAATCAGCCAGTCAAGTAACTTCTCAATCTATCAGTGAATCTGTCTCAGAATCAGCAAGTGAGTCTGAGTCAATTGAAAAGAGCAAGTCGGCTTCAACAAGCAAGAGTATTGTTGACAGCAACAGTGACAGTAAGTCCAAGTCAATTGAGGAAAGCTCTGCAAATTCTGCCTCAAATAGCGAATCTGCATCTAAGTCTGCCGAAGAATCAGCATCAATTAGTGCCTTTGACAGTGCAAGCAGATCTCTGTCCAGAAGTGAATCTCAGTCTAAGCGTGACTCCGTATCAGCCTCAATTTCAAGTAGCAAGTCTGCATCTCAGTCAGCAAGTGAATCAGTTTCTGAGTCTGAGAGTGCAAGTGCAAGTAAGTCAGTCAGCGAGAGCAATTCTGTTAGTGCTAGTGAATCTGCATCAATAAGTAAGAGTATTTTTGACTCGCAAAGCGCTAGTGAAGCAGACAGCATTTCAAATAGTCTTGCGTCAGAATCAGATAGCGAGAAAAAAGAAAGTGCGTCAAAATCTGTTGCAGAAAGTCAGAGTGAAGCTGCTTCAAAGAGTATTAGCGAATCTATCAAAGAATCTGAATCGGTTTCTCAATCAGAAGAGATTTCAAAGTCAACTAGCACGAGTTTGTCGGAATTGAATAGTAAGAGCTTAAGTGAATCAGCATCCACTTCAAAGTCCACAAGTGAGTCCGTTTCAAAATCAGCTAGTGAAAGTACTTCCGCATCTAAGAGCACTTCGCTATCATTAAGCACTAGTGTTTCTGAATCAGCAGCTTCACGGAGTAAGAGTTTAAGTGAATCTGCAAACACTTCAAAGAGCTTATCAGAATCATTAAGTAAAGTGAGATCTGAGAGTGTATCAGAAAGTCTATCTAAGAGCTTGTCGGAATACAATTCAGAGATTCTTTCAATTAGCGAAGAAAAGTCTAAAATCAAATCTGAATATGCTTCTGACTCAGAAAAAGTTTCTGAACGGATTAGTACTATCGAATCGAATAGTCTTTCTACAGCTATTTCAAACAGTACGATTACGGAATCGGATGCCGACTCTATTCTTTCTAACTGGGATAGTCAGTCAAAATCTGTCTCCGCAAGTAAGAGCGCAAGCAAGGCTGCAAGTGAGTCAGCAAGCACGGCTGCAAGTGAGTCTGTAAGTAGATCCGAATCCGAGAGTATTTTAACTAGCGAGTCCGAAAGTACTTCGACTAGTGAATCAGAATCAACCAGCGAATCCGAGTCTGCTAGCGAATCTGAAAGCGCCTCAGAGAGTGAATCGGAATCAATTAGCGAGTCAGAAAGCGAATCCGAGTCAGCTAGTGAATCTGAAAGCACTTCAGAGAGTGAATCGGAATCCGAAAGCGCCTCAGAGAGCGAATCAGAATCAACCAGCGAGTCAGAAAGCGAATCCGAGTCAGCTAGCGAATCTAAAAGCGCCTCAGAGAGTGAATCGGAATCAACCAGCGAGTCAGAAAGCGAATCCGAGTCAGCTAGTGAATCTGAAAGTGCCTCAGAGAGTGAATCGGAATCAATTAGCGAGTCCGAGAGCGAATCCGAGTCTGCTAGTGAATCTGAAAGCACTTCAGAGAGTGAATCGGAATCCGAAAGCGCCTCAGAAAGCGAATCCGAGTCTGCTAGTGAATCTGAAAGTACCTCAGAGAGTGAATCGGAATCAATTAGCGAGTCAGA
>NZ_JABAFO010000011.1 GCF_012843675.1 Lactobacillus sp. MRS-253-APC-2B | reverse complement strand
ATCGCGGTGTAGCTCAGCTGGCTAGAGCGTCCGGTTCATACCCGGGAGGTCGAGGGTTCGATCCCCCCTGCCGCGATTATTCTTGGTCCGTTGGTCTAGTTTTGGTTAGGACGCATCCCTGTCACGGATGAGATCACGAGTTCGAGTCTCGTACGGACCGTAAATGGCTCGGTAGCTCAGTTGGTAGAGCAACGGATTGAAGCTCCGTGTGTCGGCGGTTCGATTCCGTCCCGCGCCATTTTTATGGAGGAGTAGCGAAGTGGTTAAACGCGACGGTCTGTAAAACCGTTCCTTCGGGTTCGGCGGTTCGAATCCACCCTCCTCCACTTTATGGCGGTATTGGTGAAGTTTGGTTAACACATCGGTTTGTGGGTCCGACATGCGTGGGTTCGAATCCCACATACCGCCTCTGTTAAAGACCATGTTCAATTAATTTTGAACATGGTCTTTTTGCATACTGTAATGAATAAAACGTTAAAAGATACAATCCTAAAGACTGCAATCGATGGCTTTTTTGAATACAACCGATTGCAGAAAATATTTTTTAAAGATTAATGAGAAACCGTCATCCCTTATTTACTGGGTCTTTAGAGAATCTTAAACTTAATTGGACGTTTGATGAAAGATTGTCAAATTAAGACAGAGATGATAAATTGTATAAGAACGCGCTTACATAGTATAAGCAAGTGGGATTTTGCGATGGGAAGTGATGAATATTTACTTCAGACCAGAGGCTTTTAATAAGCTGTGGTCAAACTGTAGATCAATTGGAATTATTTGATAGTGATACGAGGGATTCATATGGTAGGAATTGTATTAACGAGTCATGGTGGCTTTGCAGACGGGATCAATCAATCGGCTGAGATGATCTTTGGTCAGCAGCAAGACGTGGCACATGTGATTTTAAAACCGGATGAGGGGCCGGATGATATCCATGCCAAGCTTGAAGAAGCTATTAAAGACTTTTCAGATCAAGAACAGGTTTTGTTTTTAGTTGACTTATGGGGTGGTACGCCATTCAATCAAGCCTCCAGCCTGTTTGAACAGCATAAAGATACATGGGCCATCGTAACGGGCATGAACTTGCCAATGGTTATTGAAGCCTTGGCATCGCGGATGACTATGAATTCGGCCAGAGAGATTGCCACCCACATCGTTGAAACGGCCAAAGATGGCATCAAGACCTTGCCAGAAGAGCTGATGCCAAAAACTAAGGCACCAGCTGCGCCAAGCAATGCCAAGCCGGTTGCCAAGGGTGCGATTCCAGAAGGCACCGTCATCGGCGATGGTAAGATTAAATACGTTTTGGCACGGGTTGATTCACGATTGCTGCATGGTCAGGTTGCAACTGGCTGGACCAAGGCAACCAACCCGAACCGCATTATCGTTGTTTCGGATAATGTTGCCAAAGACAAGCTGCGCAAGAACATGATTAAGCAAGCGGCACCAACCGGCGTTCATGCCAATACGGTGCCAATCGCCAAGATGATCAAGGTCGACAAAGATCCGCGCTTCGGCAATACACGAGCCATGCTGCTGTTTGAAACGCCTGAGGATGCTTTACGAGCCATTGAAGGCGGTGTCGGCATTAAAGAGCTCAATATTGGCTCAATGGCTTATTCAGAGGGCAAGGTCAACGTCAACCAGGTTCTGGCCATGAATCAAGAAGATGTTGACACCTTTAAGAAGCTTAAGCAGCTGGGAATCAAGTTCGTGGTCAAGAAGGTACCTTCCAGCAATGCCGAGGATATGGATGCTTTGCTGGAAAAGGCCCAAAAGCTGATCGATGAACAAAAGAATTAAGGGGTTTTGATTATGTCTGCGATTTCAATGATTTTAGTTGTGATTGTGGCATTTTTGGCTGGTATGGAAGGTGTCTTGGATGAATTCCAGTTCCACCAGCCACTGATTGCCTGCACATTGATTGGTTTAGTAACTGGCCATCTGGTTCCATGCGTGATGCTGGGCGGTTCGCTGCAGATGATCGCATTGGGCTGGGCCAACATCGGTGCTGCCGTTGCTCCAGATGCAGCCTTGGCAGCCGTTGCTTCAACGATTATTTTTATTCAAAGTGGTGGTCAGATCAAGCAGATCGGGACTGCAATCGCGGTTGCCATTCCTTTGGCGGTTGCCGGCCTATTCTTAACAATGATCGTACGGACGATTTCCGTTGCAATTATTCACATCATGGACAAAGAAGCCGCCAAAGCAAACTTCCGTGGCGTTGACATGTGGCAGATGCTGGCCGTTAGTCTGCAAGGGCTGCGGATCGCTATTCCAGCTGCTGCCATGCTGTTTGTGCCAGCCAGTGCCGTTCGCGCCTTTTTGGGATCGATGCCTGCTTGGTTGACTGATGGGATGACGATCGGTGGTGGCATGGTGGTTGCCGTTGGTTACGCCATGGTTATCAACATGATTGCCAGTCGTGAGGTTTGGCCATTCTTTATGATTGGTTTTGCTCTGGCGGCAGTTTCTGAGCTTACCTTGATCGCAATTGGTGCCATTGGTCTGGCCTTGACGCTGATGTACCTGTCTTTGGAATCCAAGGGCGGTTCTGGCAACAATGGTGGATCAGGCAGTGATACCGGCGATCCATTGGGTGATATTTTGGATGACTATTAAGATCAAGGGAGCGACTGATTATGGCAGATAAGAAGGAAAACAAGATTAAATTATCCAAGCGTGATCGCTGGGACGTCTGCTGGCGCTCAACGTTCATCCAAGGATCATGGAACTATGAACGTATGCAAAATGGTGGGTATGCTTATGCAATGATTCCTGCCATCAAGAAGCTTTACAAGAACAAAGATGATCAGGCAGCGGCACTGAAACGGCACTTGGAATTCTTCAACACCCACCCATATCTGGCCTCGCCAATTATCGGGGTTACCCTGGCTCTTGAAGAAGACAAGGCCAATGGGGCAGCCGTTGATGACGTTGCCATTTCCGGTGTTAAGGTCGGGATGATGGGACCACTGGCCGGTGTCGGTGACCCAGTGTTCTGGTACACGGCGCGGCCAATTATTGCCGGTCTGGGGGCCTCAATGGCGATCTCAGGCAATGTCGTTGGTCCAATCCTGTTCTTCTTGATCTGGAACGCATTGCGGATTGCCTTTATGTGGTACACGCAGGAATTTGGCTATCATGCCGGTTCTAAGATCACCGATGACGTTTCAGGTGGCTTGCTGCAAAAAGTAACGCGTGGCGCGGCTATGATGGGGATGTTTATCTTAGGGACCCTGATTGAGCGTTGGGTTACGATCAAGTTTACGCCAGTGGTTTCTAAAACCCCATTGCAAAAAGGTGCCTACATTGACTGGAGCAGCCTGCCAAACAACATGCACTCAGTTCAAAAAGTATTGACTGAGTGGAATATGGGTAAAGGACTGTCGCTGACCAGCTACAAGGTTACGACGCTGCAGGATAACCTGGACCAATTGATTCCTGGTCTGGCGGGGCTGCTGTTGACGTTCCTTTGTATGTGGCTACTTAAAAAGCGGGTTTCACCAATCGTCATCATCATTGGCTTGTTTGTCTTAGGTATTTTGGGTCACGTCTGCGGCCTGCTGTAAGGTGAGAAAAATGGTTGAATCAATCAATGCCAAAGTTGAATACGTTACGGACGGGACTTCATTTATGGGACCAGTATCATATGGCAAGATCATGATTGGCGATCGGGGCTTTGAGTTTTACGATGATCGCGACGTGCGCAAGTTTATTCAGATTCCTTGGGATGAGATTGACTTGGTAATTGCCTCGTTGGTATTCGGCGGGCATTGGATTCCACGCTTTACGATTCGAACCCGACATAACGGCGAGTTTATCTTTGCCGCTAAGGATGCCAAAGCAACGCTGCGTGCCGTTCGCAATCACGTCGATCCCAAGCATATGGTCCGCGCCTTGACGTTTACGCAAAAACTCAAGCGTGGCTGGCAAGGAATTCGTGCAAGCCATAAGCAAAAGGGCTGATATGATTGGCAAAAGAGAAAAAGCGTCTCAGGACCGGTTTAATGGTCTTGAGGCGCTTTATGTATATTGGGTCAGGTCCGCGGGGAATTGAAGAGAACTTGCCCTCATTTTATGAAAAAATCAGGCATTGATGATTACCAATACCTGATAGTGTGGACCCTTAATTAATTGCATTGCTATTTGGTGTCGTGATGCTGCTGATCTTTTAACAGCTGTTTGATTTCCATCAGTTCTTGATGCAGCTGCTTATTTTCGGCATGCAGCTTGGCGATTTCTTTTTTTGTGACCTCATGCGGATTGGTTGGTTCAAAATAAGTCGTGATTGTGCTGGTCAAAAGCCCGATAATGCTGACGCCTACGACCATCAGCAAAACCGCGGCAATCCGTCCCCAGAGCGTAGTCGGCGAGACGTCGCCATAGCCCACGGTTGAAACGGTCGTTAAAGCCCACCAGAATGCCGTTGAAAATGACACGCCTTCTGAGATGCTGTACATGCCTGAAGCAATAAACAGAATGCCACAGCTAAGATAAAGGTAATAGATCAGACCATCCGTGTGAAAGAAGCGCTTTAAGCGGACAGTCAAACCGACCAGCCGAAAGAGTCGTAATACGCGCAGTATGTGAAAGACTCGCGCCACTCGAGCAAATCGAAATAAGGTAAAGATCGAATTGGTCGGGATAATAGAAAGCAGATCCCAGATATTATCTTTGAAAAAGCGGAGTTTATCTTTTGAAAGGGCGAGTCGAGTGAAATAATCGATTACCAGAATGGCCCAGATGCCCCGATCAATCCAGACATAAGGCGACTGGCTGAGGTTGATGGCGTGTGCACAGTCAAACAGCAACAGTAAAATCGAAATTAAAGCAATCAGGGCGATAAACAGCTGATAGAGCAGCAGAATTTTGTGTTTGCGAGGATTCATAGTTAATTTTCCCAATAGTATAGTAATTAGTTTTAATAATAATTCGTTTGCAGCAAGGTGACAATAGTTTAGCGCGGATCAATGCTTTAATCTGAGTTGAATTTTATTGATTTGTGATTATAATGAATGATATAAATGTAATATTTACCCATAGTTTATGAGAATGTGGGGGTGATCCCGATATTAATGTTAGGGATACTGCTTTATAGCTAGTTTTCCCCATGTATGTGGGGGTGAGTGAATGCTCTTTATGAAAATTTTTGTTATGGTCAAACGTTATAGCAATGATGGGGGCGATTAAATTTAGAATTGAACAACTAGTAGATTCTGTATTTGAATGATTTTAATTTGATGCTTAAGCAGATATTATTCAAAGCATTTAGTATTTAACTTGAAATTAAAGGTGAAAAAATGGGAGAGCTAACGACAGAAGAACTTTCTTTATGGGGAAAGAAAGCAATTCGCGATGATCAAGAACTTTGGTTGCCATTGGTTATACATTTAATTGATACAAAAAATGTTATTAATTGGCTGTACAATCATTGGCTGACTGATAATCAAAGATCATTGCTAATGATTGAAAATTCAGAAACGATAACACAAAATGTAGTTAAATTTCTGGGATATATCCATGATATCGGAAAGGCAACGACGGCATTTCAAACTAAGCAGTCATATGTTCATAATGACTCGCTTGATGAAGACATTATGGAAAAAATGATTCGAGGTGGGTTCAAAGGCATCGATAAATTATCATTTTCGAAACGCAGTGCATCACCCCATGCCTTGGCCGGTGAAGCATTGTTGGAAACATATGGGGTGAATAAATCTATTGCGGCCATAATAGGTGGTCATCATGGTAAGCCTTTAAGCAATCCAGTGGCAAAAGATACACAGCATAATTCAGAAAACTATTGGCCAGAGACACCAGGAGAAGAACAGAATCGATGGAGAAAGGTTCAAGAGGATCTATTCCAATATGGTCTACATTTATGCGGGTTTCATACATCATCAGAAATTCCTCGGGTCAATAAAATTCAAGCAGTACTTTTAGAGGGCCTATTGATAATGGCTGACTGGTTGGCATCCAGTGAGTATTTGAATGATGATCCATCAAAACCGCTTTTTCCACTTATCGACATTAATGAATCTGCTACTGATGTTAATACTGAACAGCGTTATCAAAATGCCATCAATACATGGCAGATAACTGACGAGTGGAGTGCCGAGTGTGTCTCTGATATTGACGAATATTACGTTCAGCATTGGGGATTTCATCCACGTGAAGTTCAGCTGGCAATGTGTCAGGAAATTAGTAAGGCTCTTGATCCTGGCATGATGATTATTGAAGCGCCTATGGGAATTGGTAAAACTGAAATTGCTTTAACAGTGGCTGAACAGCTGGCTAGTCGATGTGGCTGTAATGGCCTGTTTATGGGGCTGCCAACTCAAGCGACGTCTAATGCAATGTTTGATCGAGTTGAAGATTGGTTGGCGAAGGAAGCTAAGGAACAAGATGCCAATCTTTCAATAAAGTTGATGCATGGGAAAGCCAAGTTTAATCAAAGAAACCAAGCAATACCAAAGGCAGAAAATGTACAAGGTTCGGGAGCAGTGGTTGTCAATGAGTGGTTTAGTGGCAAAAAATCAATTCTTGAGGAGTTTACTGTTGGAACAATTGACAATTTGCTGCAGATGGGATTGAAACAACGACATCTTTTTTTAAAGCACCTTGGATTGAGCGGAAAAGTAGTCGTTATCGATGAAGTTCATGGCTACGATGTTTACATGTCTTCGTATCTAGCAAAAGTTCTGCAATGGTTAGGTGCATACAATGTTCCGGTAATTGCCCTTTCTGCTACTTTACCAAAGGAAAAAAGAAATGAGCTTTTGAAAAGTTATGCGAAAGGTAAATTTGGTAGTGACCAATTTGAAGCAGAGCCTGGTTGGGAAAACAATGAGGCATACCCATTACTAAGTATGTTAGATGGCAAACGCCTAAAACAAGTAACGAATTTTGTATCACAAAAATCTAAATGCGTACAAGTTGAAAGAATCAATGTTGAAAATGATAAGCTGGTTGATATCGTAAATGCCAAGATAAAAGATGGTGGCGTAGCCGGAATTATTGTTAATACGGTTAAAAGAGCACAGGAAATTGCTGACTTAATGCCAAAAGACGTTTTAACGATTGTCTTGCATTCTGCGTTTTTGGCACCATATCGTCAAAAAATTGAAGAAAAGCTTCAAAGCATGATTGGGAAAAATGCTGCTCGGCCATCAAGACTGGTTGTGATTGGTACGCAGGTTTTAGAACAATCGCTAGACATCGATTTCGACGTTTTATTTACTGATATCGCACCAATGGATTTGATTTTGCAAAGGGTTGGTCGATTGCATCGTCATAATATTAAGCGCCCTAAAGGTTTACAAACCCCTCAATTATATATTTTAGGGATTAATGACTATGGCGACTATGGAAAAAGTAATGAGTACATCTACGAAAAGTATTTGTTAATGAAAACAGATCATTTTTTAAAAGAAAAAATAGCATTACCGGGTGATATTTCCAAATTAGTTCAGCAAGTCTATGACACAGCGACTGACAGCGAAGTTTCTGGCCTAATAGAAGCTAAGGCAAAATTTGATAAAGATCAAAAAATTTCTGAGAATAAAGCAAAAGTATTTCAAATTGCTAAGCCCAAGCTTAAAGGGACAATTCATAAATGGCTTGATTGGGATCTCCCAGATGATAGGCAAGGCGAGATTAAAGCCCAGGCAGCGGTTCGTGATATTCAAGAGACTTTAGAAGTTATTTTACTTAAAGAAACTGATCATCAATTTTACCTATTAGATGGAAGAAAATTGACCGAAGTTGATGATAAGACTATCTCTGATCAAGTTATCCGCTTGCCGGGTGTTATTACTCCAGAGTGGAAACTAGATGAGATCATTAAAAAGCTTGAAGATACTACATCTGAAAACTTGCCGCAATGGCAGCAGAGTATTTGGCTGCACGATTCTTTGGCCTTGATTTTAGGATCAAAACAAACGACTGATTTTTTTGACTTTAGGTTAAGCTATTCATCTGATAAGGGTTTATGCTATGAAAGATTGGAGGAGAAGCATGGCTGAAGAAAGTTTTAATCTGCTGACCAGTCCTTGGATAAAGGTAATTGGACTTGATTCTGATGAAGAAAAACAGATTTCTTTAGAGGATCTCTTTCAAAATGCACAAAATTATCGTCGGTTAGCAGGCGAGATGCGGTCGCAGGATTTGGCAATTTTACGTTTTCTATTAGCAATCTTAACAACGGTTTATACAAGGTTTGATGCGAATGATAATCCGTATGAATGGCTAGAACTCGATTCGCAAAGCTGGCGCCCAATTGATAATTCATTAGAAGATGATAATGATGATATCCAAGAAGATTTATTAGCAACGTGGGAAGACCTTTTTCAACAAGGACGTTTTTCAGATATCGTTGTAAAGTATTTGGAAAAGTATGCAGCACGTTTTGATGTGTTTGGTGAGCAGCCGTTTTATCAAGTAACGGCTGAGGTTTATGATGATCTCACCAGTAAAAAAATTGCATCGGGGAAAGGTACTGTTGCAATTAAACAGATGAATCGATTAATTTCGGAAAGTAATAATTCACCGGATATTTTTTCGCCAAAATCTAGTTCGCAAAAAAACAAAATTGGAACTGCAGAGTTTGTCAGGTGGCTGATTAGCTATCAGAATTTCACGGGAACTACTGACAAGACGAAAATTAAAGATGTTGAGAAGTATTCAGCATCAGCTGGTTGGCTATATGGTTTAGATACCGTTTATGCTCAAGGAAAAACACTTTTTGAAACCTTAATGCTTAATCTTGTCTTGATGTCTGATTTTTCTGGAGAATATGGAAGTATTATTCAAAAACCTAATTGGGAATTTGCAAGTCAAGCAGACTATGTTAAATATTTACTAGAAAAAAAGGCCCCTGACAATATTGCAGGCTTGTATACCAACTGGTCGCGTATGATTTATGTACAATGGGATGAGGAGCCGACTGTCTTTTCAACTTGTCTGCCAAAATTTGATGATGACACAATCAATAATGAAATTGAACCTATGACTACTTGGCGTGTGAAGGATCGTCATCATAATACTAAGCATTTAAGTGATCTGGGTAAGAAAATGTGGCGAAATTTTGGGTTATATGTTCCTACTGAAGCTGATACTCAAAATGCCGATATGAAGCCGGGAATAGTCAACTGGTTGAGTTTATTAAAAGATGAACAGCTGATTCCGGATACCCATTATGTGAATTTGGCAACGGCAAACCTAATCAGTGATGGAAATGCTACTTCTCAAATGCCGGCAGCAGAAATTAGCGATGATCTTTATATCAATGCCGATATTTTATTTGATTTGCATTGGACAACTAAGATTGAAGATGCTATTGAATATACTCAACAAATTATTAAGTACTATTGGGGATTTGCCAATGGGTTGGCTGAATTACGAGGCATTGGCAATAAAAAAGATTTTGCAAACAGATTAAGTGAAGACTTTTATAATCACCTAAATGAACCATTTGCTGATTGGCTGATAGATTTGGATCCGATGCAACCGACGACTCCCCAAATTTTGCGATGGGAAGATAAGATTTTACTTAAACAGGTTGACGAACAAGTCAAGTCAGTTATGGCAACAGCATCGCCCAAAGAAATCATTGGTGATCACAAGGGCAAGGATGACGAATCGATTAAAAATATTTTTATCCTTGTTAATATCCTCCGCGCAAGCATCAATAAGTATCGAAAGAAATTGAGGTAGTGAGTATATGGCAAATGAAATCGCAAAGGTAACTGCGCAGATAATATATAGTCTTTATAATAACGGCGATTTGGATAAGGCGGTTTTGGCAAGTTTGCGGCATGCCGTAACAATTAAAGATCGTCGTGCAGAAAATGTTTGGCCGATTATGTTTTCAAAAATGGCAGCAAGTGATATCAGCAGCGATCCACAAGGCAGAGAAACACGACAAGAAACAGCTATCTACACTGCGCTTAGGTGCTTTGCTATTTATCAGCAAGGCCTTACCCAACTGAGTTACGCAAGTTCTAATCAAGTAAATGCTGAGGATAAAGGGCAGCAACTGTTTGTCGCTTTGGCTGATCTAAGGAAAAATCAAGACAAGCAGGCAGCTCTTGATCGGCGGATACAAAATCTTTTATCTTCAACTAATATTGATAGTGTTGCCAAGAGTGTTACTCAGCTGGTTAGAATTTTAAAATCTGCCGATAGAAATTTATTATTAGATTTTTCGCAGCTGGCGCAAGATCTATTTTTCTTTCAAATGGGTTATGAGTACTCAAGACAGGTTTTCTTAAAATGGGGACGCCAGTATTATTGGCAATCAGTTTCAACTAATTAATACAAAAGATAAGGAAGGAAAAAAACATGACTAAAAATTTATACTTAGATATTCATGTATTACAAACGGTTCCAGCTTCAAATATCAATCGCGATGATTCAGGTGCTCCTAAGACGGCTCTTTATGGCGGAGTTACGCGAGCAAGAGTATCGTCGCAGAGTTGGAAACATGCAATGCGAGAAGCTTTCAAGAAAGATAGCGATGGTGCGGAATGGCTGTTGAGTCATCGGACGAAAAAAGGTGTTCAGCTTTTGGCTGAAAAGCTTGCCGAAAAGGATAATACCCTAGATTTAGATGCCGCAACTAAAAAAGCAATTGAGGTTTTCAAAGCAGCCGGCATCAAAATAAAAAAAGATGAGAATACTACTGGTGCACTGTTTTTGCTTAGTGATGGTCAGATTGATAAATTAGCGGACTATGCTTTACAAAATGATGCTTATGATAAAAAAGAGCTTAAAGAAGTGTTTAGTGACAAAAATTCACTTGATTTAGCACTTTTTGGTCGGATGGTTGCTGATAATCCTGAATTAAACGTAGATGCAGCTTCGCAAGTTGCTCATGCGATTTCAACTCACGAGATCGTGCCCGAATTTGACTATTTTACTGCCTTGGATGACGAACAAGATAGTGCAGGAGCTGCTATGATTGATACATTGGAATTTAATTCCTCAACGCTGTATCGATACGCTAACGTTAATGTTAAAGAACTCTTTCACAATCTAGGTTCTGCGGAATTAACGCTGAAAGGAATTGAGCTATTTATCAAGGAATTTGTTTTGTCAATGCCAACTGGTAAACAAAATAGCTTTGCAAATAAAACAATTCCTCCATATGTAATGGTAACAATTCGAAACGATACGCCGGTTAACTTAGTTTCAGCCTTTGAAGAACCAGTTCGTTCAAATAGTGGTTACATTAAAAAGTCAATTGAAAAACTTGAAAATGAGTATGATGTAACTCAGAGCTTTGTTGAAGAACCAGAGACAACGATTGTTTTGTCCACTAAAGAATCTAGAATTGATAATCAAGTTAAAGACATCTCATCACTACTTACCAACGTTGCAGAATGTTTAGAACGGATGATGAACGATGAAAACATTAGTAATTAGACTAGCTGCGCCTTTGCAGTCGTATGGAGATCCGGCATCTTTTGAAAAAAGAACTACTTTTCGAGCTCCAAGTAAAAGCGCAATTATAGGGATGATTGGTGCCGCCCTCGGTTTTCGCAGGGAAAGTGATGATTACAAATGTTTAAACGATTTAGATTTTGCCGTTCGTGTTGATCAACCTGGCGAAGTGTTAAGTGATTTTCAAATTACCCACTATAGTTTAAAGAAACCAGGAAAACTTTCTCATCGAATATATTTGCAGGATGCGGTTTTTATGGTTGCACTTAGTAGCAAGCAAGACGCTTTGATGGAAGAAATTGAGTATGCATTACGGCATCCAAAATTTCAACTCTATTTTGGGAGGCGATCCAACCCGCCTGCTGGTATTTTAAAAATAAAAATGTGTCCAGATAAAACTGCTATAAACGTCTTAAAAGAGTTGCCATGGCAAGCATCGGTATGGTTTCAAAGAAAGTACAAAAAAGATGCTTTTAATGCACGTATCTATGCTGATGCAAAATTAGTTCCAGACAAACCTAATCACTTAATTAAAGATGGTGTTGGCTCATTTAATCAAAAAAGTCGATATTATGAGTATCGGTCAGTTGCCGAAGATAATGTTTTTTTAGAAAACAGTAATTACGTCCAACGAAAAAATACCGATCATGATATATGGGCATCGATTTAGATTGGAGAAAGATTGCGATGGTATATTTATCAAGAGTAGAAATCGATACCAAAAATCGTCGAAAAATTAAAGACTTAACTAATCTAGGCGCATACCATAATTGGATAGAGCAAAGTTTTCCAGACGAAATTCAAAAAGGTGTCAGAAAAAGACATTTATGGCGTATCGATACGTTAGCCAATCGAAAATACCTACTCGTTGTGAGCGAGGATAAACCAGATTTAACAATATTATCACGGTATGGTGTTGCTAACACGGCAGCTACTAAAGAGTACTTACCATTTATTAACAGTATAAGAAATGGACAACGGTTACGTTTTCGATTAGTAGCTAATCCAGTATTACGGATGGGAGCTGGGAAGAATGGTGAACGTGAACGGACGTTTCCACATATTACAATTGACCAGCAGAAAGAGTGGTTAATTAAAAGATCGGAGCGTGCTGGATTTAGGCTCTCTGAAAATAGTTTTGAGATTAAGGAACGTGATTTTGTACCACTTTATCATAAGGGAAATCGTCCAATAAGGCTTAGCAGGGTTGCTTTTGAAGGAATATTGGAAGTCACTGATCCTATTGCACTTCAAAACACGCTAATTTATGGTCTGGGGCGTGAAAAAGCTTATGGTATGGGAATGCTAACCGTCATTCCTATCAACTAGCTGAGGTAATGGTATGAAAAAAACAGGTGCTGACAAGCCGAAACTGCAAGAGCTAGGCAGAATTGGCGATCGAATAAGTTTTTTATATTTAGAACATGCAGTTGTCAATCGCCAAGATAGTGCGATCAAAGTTGAAGACAGTACTGGCATCATATATATACCAGTTGCAATTATCGGTGTCTTGTTGTTAGGACCGGGTGTCGATGTGACTCATCGTGCCATGGAATTAATTGGTGATTCGGGAGCTGCCGTTTTATGGGTTGGAGAGCATGGGGTTCGTCAATACGCTCATGGACGGGCATTGGGACATTCATCAAAGTTATTAGAACTACAGGCAAAGTTAGTTTCAAACACCAGAACCAGGATTGCAGTTGCTCGCAAGATGTATCAGAAACGGTTTCCAACTGAAGACGTTTCACAGCTTACTATGCAGGAACTTAGGGGTAAAGAGGGTTCCAGAATCAGACGAGTCTACCGAGAATGGTCCAAGAAAACAGGTGTTGAATGGACTAGAAGAGAGTACAATCACGATAATTTTGAATCAAGCACACCGATCAACAAGGCTTTGACTGAAGCTCATCAGGCATTGTATGGGTTGTGCTATAGCGTGGTCGCTGCATTGGGTGCTTCACCTGGGCTTGGCTTTATTCATACAGGTCATGACCTAGCTTTTATCTATGATTTTGCTGATCTGTATAAAGCTGAGTTTTCAATCCCGACTGCTTTTGAAGTAGTTGCCGCATATGGGGACGATAACATAGCCGATCGAACGAGATGGGCAATGAGAGATAGGATTCGTGAAAGTAAACTAATCTTAAAAATGGTTGCCGACTTAAAGGACTTGCTTGGTGATGATGATACTCGCAATGCAGATATTATTAATCTTTGGGATGATAAAGAAGGATTGCAAAAATTTGGTGTTCAATATCATGAATTTGGGGATGATGATTCATGATTGTGATAACCCTTTCAAAAGTTCCAATGTCATTGCGGGGTGATTTGACTAAATGGTGTCAAGAAGTACAAACAGGAGTCTATGTAGGTAATTTTAGTGCTCGTATCAGAGACCTGCTCTGGGAACGTATTACTAAGTCAATTGGAAACGGTGAGGCAACGCTTATCTATAGTACTAATAACGAACTTGGCTATACGTTCAGGACTACACGAAAAGACAAACAAGTTATTAATTTTGATGGGTTACCATTCATCAAGCATTTAAAAAACAGTCCAGGATCAGTCAAACATGGATTTAGTAAAGCTGCAAAGCTTCACAGAGCTAAAAAAGCACAGAAGTCAAGGTTTTCTCAGGCCAACTCAGTTTCGTCTAAACAACGGATAACTAATTTAGTTGCAATCGATTTAGAGACAACGGGTTTAAAACCTGTAAACAGTGAAATCATTTCAATCAGTGCAGTAAAAATGATCAGTGAACAACAGGTAGAAAAATTCAATCGATATATTAAAATAAAATCCGAAGTTCCGCCTAACATTCAAAAATTAACGGGTCTATCCAACCAGTTGCTAGATTCAGAGGGTGAGTCCCTAGAAAAAGCGTTAGATGAATTTCAGAACTTTATTGGTGATTATGCTATAGTTGGCTATAACTTGCTTTTTGATCAAACTTTTCTTAATGCTGCATTTATAAAAGCTAATAAGCAGATCATTTCAAATCGTATGATTGATTTAATGCCAATAGTAAAGAAAGATCAAAAGTTTTTAGATAATTACCGGTTGGCAACGGTTCTTAAAAATTATGAAATTGAGAACGGCCATCCGCATAGATCTGTATCAGATGCAACGGCTACTTTGGACTTAGCACTTAAACTGATCAAAAATGGCAAACTGAGGATTTAGAAAAGGCGTCATATAGGGATCTGTTTACTGTATTCCCCATGTATGTGGGGGTGATCCTAAAAAATGATTATCAGGACGATAAACAATTTCGTATTCCCCATGTATGTGGGGGTGATCCTGGTAGGGCAATCATGAACAGTCTGCTTGGCGGGTATTCCCCATGTATGTGGGGGTGATCCACCACGAAGCTGTTCCAAAGGCGCTACAATGAAGTATTCCCCATGTATGTGGGGGTGATCCTGGTAGTCGATTGATTTATTAATGCTAATCATGGTATTCCCCATGTATGTGGGGGTGATCCTTACAGCGGATGCTTTTTGAAGATCATTCATTTGTATTCCCCATGTATGTGGGGGTGATCCCGATAGTAACTACAAACAAACGCAAGTGGTGCTGTATTCCCCATGTATGTGGGGGTGATCCTGTTTAGTTGCTTGACGATGTTGCGAACGTCCAGTATTCCCCATGTATGTGGGGGTGATCCTGTCATGGTTTTCATAATCGCTTTGAATGTTGAAGTATTCCCCATGTATGTGGGGGTGATCCTAAGCATTGGCAATACGGTAACAATGGCGTTAGGTATTCCCCATGTATGTGGGGGTGATCCTTAGAAATGGTTACACGGCTGACGCCCGTGCCAGTATTCCCCATGTATGTGGGGGTGATCCCCTTCACACCTAAGTTAGTTAAGCGATACTTCTGTATTCCCCATGTATGTGGGGGTGATCCTTGCGGAAGGCAAACCATATCGGGTTTATCTAGGTATTCCCCATGTATGTGGGGGTGATCCCCAATCGTTTTGAAAGGATTTCATTACCCAACAGTATTCCCCATGTATGTGGGGGTGATCCTCGGAAAACCTACACTAGAGATAAAGTCCGACAGTATTCCCCATGTATGTGGGGGTGATCCTGTGCAAAAATTAAGCTCGGCGCTGTGCCGGGCGTATTCCCCATGTATGTGGGGGTGATCCTTACGAATGGTGTTAATTTCGTCTTCATGACCGGTATTCCCCATGTATGTGGGGGTGATCCTCATTTGCCTGGTTGCGATAGATGGTTCCTAGCGTATTCCCCATGTATGTGGGGGTGATCCTTCTTTCCGGTATGGTTCGGGCAAAACTGATAAGTATTCCCCATGTATGTGGGGGTGATCCTGATTTCCGTTCCTTTTCCAAACTCGATTGTCGGTATTCCCCATGTATGTGGGGGTGATCCTGACAAGCAATTGGAAACATTATTAGCCATTTTGTATTCCCCATGTATGTGGGGGTGATCCTATTTAACCTTGATGCCATCGCTAGACCATATCAGTATTCCCCATGTATGTGGGGGTGATCCTTAAGCTCATTTGTGCCAGCTTGTTCTCGATCAGTATTCCCCATGTATGTGGGGGTGATCCTTCCGCGCGCGCGTTGTAGCTTGATGTTACGCGGTATTCCCCATGTATGTGGGCTTGCATTAGCTCAGCTTTGGCTGGGCTTGTATTCCCCATGTATGTGGGGGTGATCCTGACAATGGTTCGTTATCATATCAGCGGAGCAAGTATTCCCCATGTATGTGGGGGTGATCCTTTATCGGGAGTATGAAAATGTGTGAGTTTTGTGTATTCCCCATGTATGTGGGGGTGATCCTATCCAGCTCCCAAGCGCCACCGGTGATCATCTGTATTCCCCATGTATGTGGGGGTGATCCTTAGAGTTGATTTATAAACATAAAAATGAACCTGTATTCCCCATGTATGTGGGGGTGATCCCCAGTGCAAACTTCAATGCAATTGCGTAGTTGCGTATTCCCCATGTATGTGGGGGTGATCCTATAATCGCTTGTCGCGTGCTTTAGCCGTTTTCGTATTCCCCATGTATGTGGGGGTGATCCTGGCAAGCAGATTGTGCAACGAAAAATCTACCCGTATTCCCCATGTATGTGGGGGTGATCCTATCACCTGGTTGGCAAGTCTGATTAATAACTTGTATTCCCCATGTATGTGGGGGTGATCCTGTCCATGTAACTGTCCTCTTCGGCTTGACGCCGTATTCCCCATGTATGTGGGGGTGATCCTTGACAGAATGTTGGTTGGCACCAGTGCATGTTGTATTCCCCATGTATGTGGGGGTGATCCTCCCTTATCATCAGCTCGCAACTGCAGATTTTCGTATTCCCCATGTATGTGGGGGTGATCCTGATAAATTTAAAATTCGGGGAGCTGGAGGAGAGTATTCCCCATGTATGTGGGGGTGATCCTGACCTTGCTAACGAGATTGATAACCGACTTAGGTATTCCCCATGTATGTGGGGGTGATCCCCGTCACCATCTGGATCAGCGCCAGGCTGTTTAGTATTCCCCATGTATGTGGGGGTGATCCTGGCATAAACCGTCCCGTTTGGCGATCGCAGACGTATTCCCCATGTATGTGGGGGTGATCCTTAGCGTAAGTCTGCATGCTTGTAAGCCCAATTTGTATTCCCCATGTATGTAGAGGCAGTCTGCTCAACTGAAACTGATTGATAACTAAAATAGCGCTATATCAAGCTTTGAAGCCTGGTATAGCGCTATTGGTAGTTTTAGACCTGTTGATCAAACCGTTATGCTGAAGCTTTGTTGGCACCGTGACGTTTGATCAGCCAACTGGCAACTGCAGCCAAAAGCATCCAGATCAAACCAACCAGACTAATCTTGCAGCCCAGTGCCAAACCTGGTACGTGGTAGTGCAGGACAACGCGATGAGTTCCCGCAGACAGGCGCAGACCGACAAAAGCTTGGTTGGTCCGCAGCAAGGCAGTCTTTTTACCATCAACGGTCGCCGTCCAACCGGTTGAATAGGGAATCGAAGAAGTCAGAATACCGACCCGCGAAGTCGTAATCGTTCCTGAAAGCTGATTGCGTTTGAATTTGACGTTTTTAAGCGCGTGTTTTTGAATCTGACGCACTTCTTGATTGTATTTGGTTCCCAGCTTTTCGGCAACTACTTGATACTGCCACTGATAGATCCCCAGCTTAGAAGGCTTGAGGGTTAAAGAAGATGGCATTCCCTTAGCAAAGTAGCCAATGTTCATCGTGCCGTTTTTAACCAGCTTGAAAAACGACAGCTTGCTTTGCTTAGGCTGTTCTAAGGCCTCCGTACCCAGACTACTGGAAATCTTAATCGCATAGCTCATATCTGGTGAACCGTTCAGAATATGGTAGCGCCAGAATTTGTACTGGTTAAAGCGATAGTTGACGATATCTCCAGGGTTTGTCGACTGCTGTTCTTCGTGCTTTTGCTCATAGGCGATCTGTTGTTTCATTGAAAATGGCTGATACTTAATGGAAGCAAATTCAACATGCAGTTCACTGCCTTTGAGCTGTTTTTTGAATGCCTTGCTGGTCAACTGCGGCAGCTGCAGTTGGTAGGTTTCCAGACTGTCAGTATATTTAAGACCAGTTGCTTTGATTTTGTTTAAGCGGTTTGAAACCAGTTGCGACTTAAGTTTGATGACATTGCCTTTCAAATTGGCAGTCTTCATTCCATTGGTGGCGCCGTTGTTTTTTGAGCTAATCGTTACCCCGCTGGCCAAGGCACGTTCCTTAGCAGTAGGCGAAAGCTTTTGGTAGGCTTTTTTGCTGATGTAGGAATCTTGCCAATAGAGCAGTGGGAACGCGTTATTGGTCTGGTAACGGTTGGTCGTCGTTGGGATCAGCTGCGTTTTATCGGTTGGATTGCTTGGCTGACCCACGTCATAGTTGATCTTGGGTTCGGTAGTGGCACTTAAGAAGTAGCCGCCAGGAATCTTGTTGGCATTGCTGCTGTTGCTCTGCACGAACAGATACTTGACGCCCAAGAAGTTGTTTAAAACGGTTCGATCATCAACCTGGCGCAATGGTACGTTGGCTTCATATTGGGTATTTTGCAACGAGGTGCTGAACTGACCCAGGTATTTATTTTGCAGTGAATAGTACGAATCGATGTTATGCATACCAGAAGTCAGATCATTATCCAAAAGCCCGCCAGAAGTAATCTGATTGTTGGAGATCGTGGACACCCGGAAAAACGAGCCATCGTTTAAGCCTTGTTCCAATCCGCCATAGCGATTCTTGGCAATTGACTGATATTGGCCGCGAACCAGCGTACTGTTGGCAAAATTACCGTTATAAGGCGTGCCGACGTACAAAGCGTTGCATGCGGCATTGGCGAGAATGATCGCAACCAGCCAGCGATCGGGATGCGGCGTGCCATGCAGATTCATGATCCAGATCATCAAAAGTGACATGATCAAAAAGATGATTGGCATGAACATGGTCGTGTCGTTTTGGAAAATATAGGTTACTACCAAGACCAAAAGATAGATGCCTGTCGCGCAGGTTAAGATCCAAAGCGTGTGCCGATCAAGCTGCGTAGCATTTTGTAAAAGCAGGCAGACCGACATTGCAATTGGTAAATAGATCAAAAGCGTCCAACGGTTTGATGCGGCCATCATACCATTGAAAAATGCCCCAACTGCCGGAATCAGCAGCATAACCAATGCCATTGCCAGACTGATCGACAACAGTGGAAACTGGCGCGCCCGCGTGTAAAGATAAACGATGGCGATAAAAGCGATGCTGACCAGTCCCAGTGCCGACCAGAACATAAACGTCCACTGGTCACCATTGATCAATTGCTTGGGCAAAAACAAATAGTAGTAGAGTGGATAATGCTTCAGCCCATTGGCAAATTCAGCCCCAGCTCGCGTAGAGTTCATGACGGCCATAATCTCAGGTACCAACAAACAAGCTGCACACAAAATACTGGTGATTGTGGCAAAAGCCAGCTTAGCCAGCGTTTTACCATAGTTTAGCGTCCGCCGGTAATTTGTAGCCACACGCAGCACCAGATAGATAAAGGTCCCAATCCCCAACACATAAGCTAGGTAATAGTTGTTGACCAGCATCCACCAAAAGGCAAGCGCTAATGGCCAAGCCGAGCCGCCTTGTAAAACACGTTCAAGCTCAACGACTAAAATCGGGAACAGAATAAACGTTGTCATAAAAAACGGCTGCGCGATGCTGGCATAGAGTAAGTATGAATTGACCATGTAGACCACGGTGCCGCCTAAGATGACGTGATCCCGAAAAGAAAAGTGGCCAGCAAACCAGCAAAACGTTAGTCCAACAAAATATGTTCTGACAACGGTGATAACTTGATAGGCCAGCGTCAGTTTAGCAGCCGGAAACAATAAGGCTAGATAGGCAAACACGTCGCCAATCGTATAATACGAAAAAACCTGGAAGGTATCGGTACCCAGCCCCATGTTCCACGACCACCAATTTAGCGAGCGCGTTGGATGATGGAGCCAGCCCAGCACGATTTTTCGGTATTCACCGAGCAACGGAACGTGTTGGTTGAGGGCATCCTTATTCCAGATTAATGTATGTCCGGTAATCGCATAGCTACCGAACATGCACAGCGCGATCAGAACAAACATCAGCGTGTATTTGAGATACAGCATGCGATGATCACGCTTTTCAAATGAAAAGTTCATCTTGTTAACCCCTTAGTTAGATAATACCAATCTATTTTACTATAGTTGCCAAAAGTGAGACTCAACAAAATTCTTAAGATTATGGTACGAAAAATCAGGTTGATGATGAAGATCACTATCAAATGCGAATCTCAGTCCGTTTGTTGGATACTCGGATCATAGATATTTGTTAAAATTTACTTTAAAAACAACGCCACCAATCAATTATGAAGACATAAAAAAGCCGCCTGATCAGCGACTTTCATAATTTAGAAATTCATTTTGTCTATGCAAAGCTGATTAAGATATATCAGTCGGCCAAATAGTTCAGCAAATCAGGCAATTGCTGTTCCATTTCGATCATGCCCTCGTCATGGAAGCCAGCCAGCTTTTTGACATTATTTTCAAAGCGACTGACCTTGACCGACTTTTGTGGTGTAATGCAGTAAAGCTCGTGATTTTCAAATGCGGCATCGATCTCATCGCAACGATGATTGTATACTTCAGGCCGATTGATGCCTTCTTCGGCAAAAATAGGGTAATCTTTGTACTGCCGATGATAAAGTGCCTTGACCAGGGAACTGGAAAGCTTTTTACGATAGGATGCCTCACGGGTTCTGACAACGACAATCTTGTCAAAGCCTTGCTCTTTGGCTAGATCGGTTGGAATCGAATCAGCAATCCCACCATCAAGACATGGGCCTTGATCAGTCTGCTGGGGCTCAACCAAAAACGGCATGGAACAAGATGCCTTCAGGGCAGTTACCAATCCATCGCCGCGATAGTTGACAAAATCAACGCGCTTACCATTTTCGATTGAAGTAGCAACCGCCGTAAAACTAGATGCTGAGCGCTCATAGGCAGCATGATCAAATTGATGCCAGTCCCAGCCGTGATCGTCAAACAAAAAGTCCAGGTTCAAAATATCCTCATGACGCAGACCACGCTTAAGTGAAACGTAGTCGGAATCGTGGCGGTAGCTGGTGTTGACATGGTTGACATAGTTATATTGTTTGGCAACGTAGCAGGCGCCGCATAAAGCACCTGCCGAAACGCCAATCACGCTTTTAAACTCAATGTGGTGCTTGAGCAGACAGTCCAAAACGCCGGCCGTATATTGACCGCGAAAAGCCCCACCTTCTAAAACCAGCGCAGCATTATAAAGCATAGCAATCCCTCTCTCTTCATACGATTAATCGAATAATCGAATTAGGTATGATTATAATAACATATTGTCGTAATCTCAAAAATTAATGAACAGTAAAGAGGTAAAAAGAGCGTAAGAAAAAACGCCGAAAATCAACTTGCTGCCGATTTCCAGCGGTTGAACTGCCAGTCAGCGATTGCACTGAGGCATTACTATTATTACAAAGTAGCTAAGCGATTGAGCTGATTTTAAGTTTCTTTGCGGTCAGCGGCTTAATTTTGTGGTTGCTTTTTTTCTTGTTCTTCGGCTTGTTTTTGCAGCTCGCGATTGACCAGTTCCGGATCAGCTTTGCCGGGGTTGAGTTCCGTGATTTTGCCGGTTGCCGCGTAGATCACCCATTCAACAAGGTTGACGATGTGATCGCCAATCCGTTCCAGTAAATGAATAACGGTGATGTAGTGGCTGCCGTCTTTGATCAGTTCAGGACGATTATGCATCTGATTGATGATTTTTTCATGTACCTGAACGTACTGCTTGTCGACTTCCAGATCCATATTGGCAACGGAATAGGCGGTCTGTTCGTCAGTGTAGACATAGGCATCGAGAGCCTTTTCCAACATATGACGCACGGTTTCGGCCATTTCGGCGATGTTGTTTTCGATGTCGGGCCAGTGTTGGTCCATATCTTTAATACGGATGGCGTCTCTGGCGATATGAGAGGCGTGATCGGCCATTCGTTCCAGATCTGAGCTGGCTTTTAGGATGCTCATGATTGAACGAAACTCGTTTTCTTTTGGCTTTTGAATGTTCATCAGCTTAAAGGCGTGCTTTTCCAGGTAGGTTTCGCCATCATTGATCAATCGGTCGTTTTCGCCGACTTCTTTGGCTAGTGCCACATCGCGATCAATGAACGCCTTGGTTGCCTTATAAATCTGTTCGGAGGTGTTGATCCCCATTTCCATAAACCGGCCACGTAGTTTTTTTAGCTCATCGTTAAAAATCTCGTTCATATGATCTCTCTCCTTTATGGGGCTTTTTTTCTTTGACTACTATACTTGTCTAATGTAAAAAATGTGTAAATATAGCGTAAAATCATCGGAATTTATCGAAATTTTGTAAACATTGCGTTTTAATTAGACTTGGAAGAGAAAAGGGGATGGAAAATCATGGAGCAGCGACACTTTCTGCTCATTAGCAAAGATATGGCTTTATACGGAGCAATTGCCGCCGCGTTTGCGGATGAGGGTTGGCTGCTGCACCAGACGACCACCGCGGTAGAAGGGGTTGCTAAAATAAAAAAACACCCATACGGTGGTATTCTATGGGATTTTGACGCTACACCATTGGATACGATTTTAGCAACGCTGGACGTCATGCGTCAGATGATGAATGGTCCGATTATTATTATGGGTGAAGCATTTAAGCCTAAGGTTCGTCGCAAGCTGTTTCGTTTTCATGCTGATGACTGCCTGCCAAGATCGCTTAACGATGCTGAGCTGTTGGTGCCGCTGATCAGACAGCGCTTATGGGTTTACGATCAGTTAAACGTGGAACAGTCGACAGCCGATAAGCCGCGGCGACCGCAACGTGATGACGTAACGATTGGCAATTTAAGGCTTGATTTTAATCATCGCTGTGCCTATGTGAATGATCAAAAGGTGATTTTAACGCCCAAAGAGTTTAAGCTGCTAAAATACCTATATGACAATCGCAATCAGGTTATCAGCCGTGAACAATTGTTGAATGGCGTTTGGAACTATGATATTTTAGGTACTTCCCGCATGGTTGACATCCATATTAGCCATCTGCGCGATAAAATAGAAAAAGATCCGCACAATCCAGAATGGATCAAGACTGCGCGCGGCTTTGGCTATCTTTTTGATACGGCTCATTTGGATAAGTAGCTTTTCTGTGTCATAATTGTCATAAACGATAATTTAAAGGAGAAGAAAATGGCATTTCCTTTTAAAGTGGTCGCTTTTGACATGGATGGCACGTTTCTGCGCGATGATAAGACGTTTGATCGCAAATTGTTCAGCCAGCTGTTGGATCGATTGTTGGCGCAAGATGTGCATGTCGTCGTGGCCAGCGGTGATCAGTATGAGTGTCTATTGAAATACTTTCCAACTCGTCATGAACAGCTGACTTTTATCAGTGAAAACGGCGCGCATATTATTGACCATGACGAGGAGCTGGTGGTGCAGACCATGGATCCCACGGTAGTTAGCGAACTGATTCCGTTTATGGTCGACAAAATGGACCTGGTACCGTCACTTTCTGGTCATCAGCACGGCTATATCTCGCCAAACGTTTCAGCATCGCAGTTAAAGCGACTACAGTTCTATTTTCCCAATCATGTTTTGATAGATGATTTCAAGCAGCTGCCCGCCGATCGTTTCTATCAAATATCGTTTGTCGTTGAGCCAGACAAACTGAAAGAACAGCTGCAGGCCTTGCGCAGCCGGTTTGGCAAGCGGTTAAAGATTACGCCAAGTGGCAATGGCTCAGTTGATTTAACGATTCCTGGCGTTGATAAGGCCCAGGCGCTGCAAAGGATGCTTGCTCAATGGCAGCTGACGGCTGATGATCTGGTGGCGTTTGGTGATGGCGGCAATGACGTCACCATGCTTAAAATGGCCAGAGTCGGTTGGGCAATGCAGAATGCCAGCAAAACCGTCAAACTGGCGGCTGATTTTACGGCTGATGAAGACAATAATCATGATGCCGTTTTGCATGTTCTGCAATCCTATCTGTAATCAATTCAATTATAAGCGGCCTTTTGTATGTTTGTCATGCGGAAGGCTTTTTTAGAGGTGATCTAATGCATCAAGAATCGCTTTTTGAACAACCAAAACAAGAACCATTGGCTAGTCGCATGCGGCCCCAGACTCTGGATCAGATCGTTGGCCAACAGCATCTTTTGGGAGCCAATCAGATGCTGCGTCGCTTGATTGATGCTGATCGCGTGCCTTCCATGATTCTTTGGGGACCGCCTGGCGTGGGCAAGACGACCTTGGCACGGGTCATTGCTCGGCATACCAAGTCAGAATTCATCTCATTCAGCGCCGTTACCAGCGGCATCAAAGAAATTAAAGAGATTATGGCCCAAGCACAGCAAAATGCTGATTATGGACAGCGGACGCTCGTATTTGTCGATGAGATTCATCGTTTCAACAAAGCACAGCAGGATGCGTTTTTGCCTTACGTTGAGAATGGCAGCATCGTATTGATTGGCGCGACGACTGAGAATCCATCATTTGAGATTAATTCAGCTCTGCTTTCGCGCTGCCGGGTCTTTGTGCTGCAGCCGCTGTCGACTGATGATCTGCAAAAGATGCTGCAGCGCGCGACTCAGACTGGGTTTTCGCGTCCCATTCAAATTGATGACCGCTTATTGAAACAGGTGGCGATTTTTGCGGATGGTGATGCGCGCACGGCCCTCAACACACTGGAAATGCTGGTTGACAACGGCACGCTTGATGAAAATGGTCGGTTTACGGCAGCAGACAATCTGTTGGAGCAGCTGCTTGGGCATAAAACGCTTAAATACGACAAAAAGGGCGAAGAACACTATAACCTGATTTCGGCGCTGCATAAATCCATGCGCAATTCCGATGTTGACGCGGCAATCTATTGGATGACGCGGATGTTGGATGGCGGTGAGGATCCATTATACATTGCCCGACGTTTGGTACGCTTTGCCAGCGAAGATGTTGGCTTGGCTGATACTAATGCGTTAAATGTCGCGGTTAATGTCTACCAGGCCTGTCAGTTCTTGGGGATGCCAGAATGCAACGTCCACTTGACGGAATGCGTAATCTATCTGGCAACTACCCCTAAGTCCAATGCCGTTTATGAAGCTACGCAAAAAGTTGCCGATGACGTCAAAAATACAGCCAATGAGCCGGTACCGCTCCAGATACGCAATGGCACCACCAAGCTCATGAAGGAACTTGGCTATGGCAAAGATTACCAGTATGCCCATGACACGGCGGCCAAAATGACTACGATGGAGACGATGCCGGCCAATCTCATAGGACATCAGTATTATTACCCAACCGAGCAGGGCAACGAGATTCGCTTTAAGCGACGCTTGGCCCAGATCAAAAACTGGAAGCGGCAGCACCAGAATCATGATGGGCAGTCCGATTAAAAGACCGGCGCATACCAAAAAAGGGCATTCTGCTGAGCAGGGTGTCCTTTTTGGTATCCATTCATATAATATTTAGCGACTAGCCATCCATGACGATGCCACCGTCACAGTCGCCAATCTCGCCAGTAATAAAGCTGGCCGCGTCACAGCCGAAAAACAGAATCATCTGCGCAATCTCAGCAGGTGCCGCACCACGGCCAAGTGGAATCATGTTTAAAACTCGCTGTCTTTTTTCGGGATCGGCTTCCAATGCGGACGTCATGCCAGTGTGGGTAAAGGAAGGGCAGACCGCGTTGGCATAGATGCCATACTTAGCTCCTTCTTTAGCAATTGCCTTGGTAAAGCCGTTCAAACCAGCCTTCGATGATGCATAGGCCGTTGTTCCCAACAAACCGCCACCGATTTTGCCGGCTACGGAAGAAACATTGACGATTCGGCCGCCGCTATTTTGCTTAAAGTGTTCCCAAATGGCATGCACGGTATTGAATGGGCCAGTCAGATTAACAGCCAAGGTGCGATCCCATTCAGCCGGCGTCAGCTCATCAAACGACTTGGTACTGATGATCCCAGCCACGTTGATTAAAGTATCGATGTGGCCAAAGTCATTAAGGATGCGTTTGAAAACAGTCGCAACCTCATCACGATTGCTCTGGTCCATGGCGTAGGGGCGGGCATGTTCACCCAGCTCAGCTGCAACTTTCACCGCATCGTCAAACTCCAGACCAATTACTGCTACCGAGCCGCCGCCAGCAATGACACCCTTGGCGACTTCTTTGCCAATACCACCAGTTGCCCCGGTGACGATTACGTTTTTACCATCATAGTCGTAGCGCATCACGATTCCCCCTTAAAGTCAAAGTCTAGTATTGAGTCAATTATAGTCCCAAATTAAGACAATGATGACTTGATTTTTAATCGACAAGTGATAATTTACCTTAACTAAAGTCTAAAAAATAACAGACAAATCATCCAGCGGCTTTATCAAAACGCAACCATAATTAAGATCTATATGTATCTTCCGTATTAGTTTGACTTTCAATCTTAAAAGTGGAATAATTTGTTCTCGATATCCATAAATGCAATTGAATCAAAGATTTGTTTTGATTTAGGAGCGGCAGCTTGATGATCGTTGCCGGATATCGTTGATCATCAGAGAGAGAGGAATTGATATCATGACAAAGAAGGAAGTCGTAATGGCCATGAACGATGCGGTACTGGTTCGCATCAACGATTGGCGCTGTGCACAAGCCTATCTGATTCAAAAGGTTTTGAATGATGGCAAAGTACTGCTGCGGCGAGCAAACGTTTCAGTTGACGGTCAAGCCGTACCAACTGAAGAAACTAAAAATGTCGCTTGGAGCAAGTTGGAAAAGCTGCAGTTTGACTTTTAGTTTTCTGATAATGCAATTTAAAGGATCATCTGTCATTGTGACAGGTGATTTTTTATTGACATTAACTAAAAGGTGAATAAGACTTTGACAGAGTCGCCCAGCTGACTGACTTATCCATGAACTAGGACGTTAGGCAACGATAGCTGTCTGATTTCCAGCATTAAGGCTTGTGGTGAGTCTTGATCGCGGTGAGAAAAAGCCGTGTTCCTGGTCAGTCAAGTGCGGTTTTGATAAGTTAAGGCACGACCCGATGCGCGTTTGCAATATCCCATCCACAGTCAATCAGGCTCGACAACCTGAGAACCAAAGTGGAACGTCACCAAAAACGTTCGCCGTGATGCCGCAGTGATGTGGCTATAAGCATTGAGGCCGGTTCGAGTAGGTCAAGGCGACTTTTACTATTACACAATCAATAGAAAAATGCTTATGCTGACCAAAAGATGGTGGGTACTGATCCCAGCCCGTGCCATGTTAAAGCGACAAGAGGTTATGATCGACGGGTCATGGCTAAGCCTTGTCGAGCACGTTGCCTAATCAACTATCAAAGCTAAGCTACGCAAACCAATGCACAGGCTGTTATGCCAGGGCGACTCATCAATTGAATGAATCAATTAGTTTGAGTGGTGTCAATATGGGTTCGAGTCCCACTACTGGCATAGTCAAAAAGAGCCCATGGGATGCTTGATGCGTTTCATGGGCTCTTTATTTTATTCAATTGTCGGATGCAGCATCTTAAATTGATTATGTTCTTCAAACAATGCAGCCAACTGCAATAAATCCAGTTCACGCCCTTTATTGGCAATCAATTGAATACCTTGGGGCAAGCCATCTTTTCTAATGTGGGTTGGCAAAGAAATCGCTGGTTCGCCAGTCAGATTGGCTGCTTGGGTAAATGGCGTTTTACTCAGCGAATCAAGCCATTGATCATAAATCAGCTGCTGCTGTTCTTTTGGTGCCAGCTGATCGATATGTCTAAGCTGCTCGTCAAAGTCGGCAGTATGCTGCGGCTCATTGATACGATATGGACGGGTAGCGGTTGTGGGTGTCAATAGCACGTCAAACTTTTGATGAAGCTGATCATGCAACGCTGCAGCTTTATCCCAAACATTTAAGGCTGCGATATATTCAGCGGCTGAGATGTTTTTGCCGGTTTGCCACAGTGCCCAGGTAACCAGTTCAATCTCATCCGGACCAATCGGACGTTTTAATGAGTGTTCGATCTGAGCAAACATGGCGGCCGTTTCGCCTTCATTCATTAGATAATAGCTGTCGATCAAACTGCGGCCATCAATTGGATCTTCATATGGCTGACAATCAAAGCCCATTTGCTGCAAGAAGTCAACGGCATCCAAAACCGCCCGAGTTGCATCTTCGTCGACTGTCGTATCAACAGGGGAGACTGTGGTCCAGCCGATTCTCAGCCGTGGGGTTGGCAACAATTCCATCGTGCCAGGTTTAAACAGCTTGCTTAAGGGTGTTTGAAAGACGGCACTGCTTTGTACAGTCTGCAAAGTATCCAATAATAGCGCGGTATCTTTAACCGAACGCGTCAACGCAAAATTGATTGATGCTCCTTGCCAGGAACGCCAACTGCCTGGTCCAACCGGCATGCGGCCGCGCGTTGGTTTTAAACCAATAACGCCACACCAGCTAGCCGGAATTCTGATTGAGCCGCCACCATCATTGCCCGCGGCGACTGGTACCCAGCCAGCTGCCACGGCCGCGCCGGCACCGCCTGATGAGCCACCGGTCGTGAACTGCGGATTCCAAGGATTGCGAGCTGGACCAAAAAGTTTGGCATCAGTAATGTTCTTATAGCCAAATTCAGGAAAGTTTGTCTGACCAATAATGATGAAGCCGGCATTTTGGAGCGCTTTGACAAAATTGTCGGTTTCATTAGCCAGCTGATGGCGAAATAGCCGGCTGCCATTAGTGTCGGGTTCGCCCTTCATTCGTTGGCCAAGTCCTTTTAGCAGCAGGGGAACGCCTAAAAACGGCTGGCCATGATCTGCCAGCTGGTCGGCTTTTTTTAAGGCTGCCTCTGTTCTTAAGTGAATAACGGCATTAAGGGTGGGATTTTCTGCTTGAATCTTAGCTAGTGCCATTTCAACCAGTTCACGACTGGTAAGCTGGTGTTGGCGAATCATTTCTGCTAAGCGGTAGGCCGGCAACGTCAGTAGATTCATTAAAACCACTCCTTTCAGTTTGTTAATATATTGGCCCTTTACTAAGCGGCGTCTCCAGAATTGACCATAGCCTTTGCGCGTTGGGCGTCAGCAGGCGATTGGCACGAGCCGCCAGTGAAATGATGAACTCGGGCTGACTACCATCCGTCAAGGGCAAGGCCACCAAGCCATCATTGGTATCCAGTGCCAGATCCGTCAGAAAAGAGATCCCAGAATTGTTCGCGACCAACGCTTTTAAAATCTGCACGTCGCTGGTTTTAAAAACGATTTTGGGACGTACGCGAGCCAAACGCGCAGCCTGACGGAAAGCCTGGGCATGGACATATTCATCATCAAGCGTGATAAACGGATATTGCGCGGCTTGAACAAATGATACGCCCTCTTTAAAAGCTGCCAAAGGATGATTTTTTGCCACGATAATTTTAATCGGTGCCTTATCAATCACACGGGCTCGCAGACTCGGCTGTTGAAATGGCTGCAGCGATCCTAGCAATGCCAGATCAAGCTCGCCGTTTGCCAGCAGTCGCAGCAGTGAGGCCGAACCGTGATCAACGACTTCCAGCTGATTAAGCAGGCCCGCCTGCAGCAGCGCTGGAGTGAAGCGGGGAAAGTACCAGCTGCCGATGATTGGCGGCAGACCAAAGCTGATGCGTTCATGTTTGGCACGGGTCAGCTCCTTTTGGGCAATCTCAAGCTCTTCAATCACGCGCTGCACGTGTTGGTCAAACTGAAGGCCAGTACTGGTAACCTTCAATTGATGATGCGAGCGATCACGCATGAAAAAAGTCGTTCCAAAGCTTTCTTCAAGTCGTTTGATGGCCATGGTGACGGTTGGCTGACTGATATTGAAATCTGCTGCGACCTGGGAAAAATTTTTGGTTCTAACCAAATCATGATAATAATATAATTCTTTAATATTCAACCTGAATCACCGCCATAATTGGATTTTAATTTATCATATCAAAAAAATTTATAGATTTGGGTATATTTGACTATGTGATTGGTCGGTTTTTATAATCGGTTGCGAGATGAGAGATAAAAGATGAATTTTGTTGAAAGAAGATGAAGTCTAATGCGCGGATTTCAAATCCTAAATGATCCGTTTTTAAATCGCGGTACGGCTTTTACTGAAGCTGAGCGGCGTAAGTATGGCTTGATTGGCCTTTTGCCGCCCCGTGTCAAAACGATTGATGAGCAGGCTGCCGAAATGTATGCACTGTACCAAAGTAAGGGATCACTGATTGAAAAGCGTCATTTCTTAATGGAGATCTTTAATCATAACCGGACGCTGTTTTTCAATCTGATGGTTCGGCACATTGATGAATTTATGCCGATCGTCTATGATCCAGTAATTGCCGAAGCGATCGAACGCTACAATGAACGGTTCATGCAGCCGCAAGATGCCGCTTACCTGACGATTGACGATCCCGATACGATTGAACAACGCCTGCAGAACGCGGCTGATCAGCGCGATATTCGGCTGATTGTCGTTACCGACGCTGAAGGTATTTTAGGAATCGGCGACTGGGGCGTTAACGGTGTGGACATCGCGGTTGGCAAGCTCATGGTCTATACGGCAGCAGCCGGCATTGATCCACAGCAGGTACTGCCGGTCGTAATTGACGCGGGAACAGATAATCAGCAGCTGCTGGCCGATGATGAGTACTTGGGAACGCGTCATAAGCGGTTGACGGGTGATCAGTACTTTGCATACATCGATCGTTTTGTAAAGGCGGTTGAAAAGCTATTTCCTCACAGTCTGCTGCATTTTGAGGACTTTGGTCGCGGCACGGCTGCTCGGATTCTGGACAAGTATCAGGATCGAATTCTGACGTTTAACGATGACATTCAAGGCACTGGCATCATTGCGCTGGCAGGTGTTTTAGGGGCGCTTAAGATCTCTGGTCAAAAAATCACTGAGCAGCGTTTCTTGACGTTTGGTGCTGGCACAGCCGGAATGGGAATCGTTAAGATGCTGTACAACGAGCTCATCAAGCAGGGACTGAGCCCGAAGGAGGCTAAGCGGCATTTCTATCTGGTGGATCGGCAAGGACTGCTTTTTGATGATACGCCAGGACTTACACCTAAGCAGCAAGCATTTGTTCGTTCACGGGATGAGTTTGCCGATGCAGGCAGGCTTACGGATTTGACTGCGATCATCAAAGCGGTTCAGCCAACGGTAATGATTGGCACGTCAACGGTTCATAATGCCTTTACCGAAGCTGCCGTTAAAGAGATGGCCAAGCATGCTGCCCGCCCAATCATTTTCCCAATCTCCAATCCAACCGAAAAGATCGAAGCTATGCCAGAGGAACTGATCAAATGGACCAATGGCAAGGCTCTGGTAGCAACGGGAATTCCCAGTGCTACGGTCGCATACCAAGGCATCGACTACCAGATCGGCCAGGCCAATAATGCTTTGATCTATCCTGGCGTAGGATTTGGTGCTTTGGCCGTTAATGCACGAGTTATCAATGATGAGATGCTGGCCGCAGCTGCTCATGCGCTTGGCGGTTTGGTTGACGTCAAGGTTCCCGGGGCACCAGTTTTGCCGCCAGTTAGTCAGCTGACTGAATTTTCCAAGAAAGTTGCGCTTGCCGTGGCCCAGTCGGCAATTGACCAGGGCTTGGCACAAACTGATCTCAGCGCGGAACAGGCAGTTGCGGCAATGCACTGGCAGCCAGAGTACCAGCCGTTTGACCAGCTGTTGGCAAACTATCGTAAATAAGAAGACTCAAAATAAAAACAGCGTCAGATTCGAGCTTACTAAGCCGAGTCTGACGCTGTTGCCGTTTCTGATTAATTTTAGTAGACGGCTCCTTCATAAAAGTTAAACGAAGGCTGATTAAAATTAAAGCTGGCCAGCTTACTCATCTTGATGGCGTTGTCAGCAAAGCCCCATGACATCAGGTTGATCGGCTTGCCCCATTCTTCATCAGGAATTACCAGCAGCACATACTTGCCGTGCGCCTTTGCCCAAGCAATTTCGGTTCCCATGCCAACGTCTTCTTCATCTGGGATGTAAACAGCCAGCGTGGCGTCGGTGGTAGTGACGCCTAAGCAGTCGCCCTTAAAGGTAGCCGTAGCCCATTCCTTATCATGCAGGTATTCTGGGTGCTCATCGACGCGAATGTTCTTGTACTGATGCTGCAGAGGAACATAGCTGTTTTCGACGTCAATGGTTGGGTTTTGCTTGATTGCTGTCATGGCTGTTTGATAGGCTTTGTTTTGCTTATCAGTAAACCAGCCAGCGCAAAAATAAATGGTTTTGCTCATCATTATCTCTCCTTTGATCAGAATCGACTCGTTTTTGCTTAAGTCAAGAAATCTATTTTACCATAAATTTGCAGAATAAGGATCGGCATCAGTTTTCAACTTGTTCCACAAAACGCGTTATAATCTTTATAGGAAATCGATGCACCAAAAATATGCACAAACAGGAGGCTGAATGATGAAAACTGTATTAATAACTGGCGGTACGGCTGGCATTGGCCTGGCTGCCACCAAGCTTTTTTTGCAGAATGGCTGGCAGGTTATGATGGCCGCGCGCAATGCCGATAAGGGGACAGCGGTAAAAACGGAGCTGGCAGCTGAATTTGGAGCCGCAATTGATTTTTGCCAAGTCGATGTCAGCGATGAAAGAAGCGTTGCCGCACTGCATGACTTCACTGTTGAACGCTTTGGCACGATCGATGCATTGGTTAACGATGCCGGAATCGTGGTTAAGGGTCGGTTGCATGAAACAAGTCTGGATGATTGGGAACGGGTCTTCGCGGTCAACGTGCGTGGTACCTTTTTGATCAGTAAGGCGTTCTTGCCTGATATGATTGCCAGCCATGCTGGGACGATCGTTAACATTGCCTCAGTTTCAGGGATGGCCGGTGATTACGCTATGACGGCCTATAATGCTACCAAAGGGGCGATTATCAACATGACGCGGGCCATGGCGATGGATTATGGACCACTTGGAATTCGCGTTAACAGCGTTTCACCTGGTCCAACCAACACGGCTATGTTTCCTCAAACAATGAAGGAGCGCTTTAGCCAAAACAGTCCGTTACAGCGTATCGTGGAACCAAGCGAGGTTGCGGCGGCAGTCTACTTTATGTCGACGGAAGCATCCAGTGCGATTACCGGTGAGAACATCCCCGTGACAGCTGGTTTTGAGATTGGTACCGGCCAGCCAAAACAGGCTTGATCAAGGCTGAGCCTAGGCGGTTGATTATCATTATTCGCCTGAAGTATTTAGACGTAAAAAGATCATGAACCAGTTCGGCCCATGATCTTTTAATTTTATTGATTTGACGAAGCTTGTGCCGTCAGAGCCTGCTTTTGCGAAGACTGTTGAGCAGCCATCTTCTTTTTGAGCTGCTTTAACTGAGATGGTGACAGCACCTGCCAGTTTTCAGGAACGGTTACAACGCTCTTTTGACTAACCAGCTCACCGGCTTGATCGCCAATATTGAGCCAGAACTTAGCCGTATCGTTTTTCCATTCCCAACGTACGGTAGTTGTTTTGACGGTTGCATGGTCGACATTGGCTTTTTTCAAGGTCGACTGCTTTTTAACCGTTTCGACAATGTGCTTTTTTTGCGGAACAAAATGAGTTGAGGCTTTAACAGCTTGAGAGTCGCGATAAACCATTACCCAGTGCTTGGATTTGGTGCCCAATTGTTTGGCGACCATGATCTGCATTGGTGACTGGCCACCAGTTGCTGAATAGATTTGGTGCGTTTCAACGATGGTTTCTTTTTTCGTCCCATAATGGTCAGAGAAGTTCAAGGACATGATGCTTACGGCAGCAACCAAGGCAATTGAGCTGGTCAAACCGATCAGCCAGCGCCAGGTGCGATTATTGATCAGCGTCCATGACAAAATCACGACAATGACTAACAGAAAAATCAGATAGATGATCATATGCTGCGGTCCTTTCTATTTATTGGTTTGCCGATTGGCTTCTTTTAAAAACATAACAACGATCATGCCAATTACGGCAAAGGCCAGGCCAACCTGGAAAGCCAATCGGAACCCATCCATTGAAGCATCTAGCGTCTTGGCAGCATATTTTAATGGGTCAGCCAGTTTGAGTGCCATTCCAGGCTTATGATTATTGATGGTGTTTTGCGTTACTGAGGTTAAAAGCGCTACCCCAACGGATGAGGCAATTTGACGTGCAGTATTATTAACCGCCGTTCCATCGGCAGCCTTAGCTTTAGGCAAGACATCCATAGAAAGTGAGGTCAATGGCATTAAGACCATCGCCACCCCGATCATCCGAATTGTGTACATTAAGGTGATGGCTAAAGAAGGCGTTGAGGCCGTAATAAAGGCAAATGGAATCGTACCAACGGAAAGTACCAACAGACCAGCCACACCGACGCGCTTGATGCCTGCCTTGCTGTATAAAATACCGGCAATTGGCGATAGGAACCCAATGAATAAGGCCCCCGGCAGCAGTGTCAGACCAGAGTCAAGGGCCGACATGCCATGAATGTTTTGCAAGTAGGTTGGCAGCATCATTTCGACCCCCATCATGGCCATCATGACTGCTGAAACAGCAATGGTTGCCACCGAGAAGTCCCATGATTTAAAGACGCGCACATCCAAGAAAGGTTTTTCCATCTTAAGCTGGCGCCAGATAAAGACAATAATTAAGAGCAGTCCAATTACAATTGGCGCATCAACCGCTAATAGAGCTGACCAGCCATCATTAGAAACATTGGTAAAGCCAAGCAGAAACAGACCGAAACCAAAACTGGACAGCAACAGTGACCAGAAGTCGAGTTTGACGTCTTCGTTAGGAATAATATCGCGCATAAAAAATGGCAACAGAACCAAGACCACAACCAAAATTGTAATTGGCAGATAAAAAATTGCCTGCCAATTATCGGGCAGCGTAAATCCCAAGAAGTGATGTGAACGGTTCAAAATCCATCCCGTTAACGTTGGTCCGCTTGCTGGTGACATCCCGACGACCAGTCCCATCAGACCCATGGCAAAGCTGCGTTCTTCTTTGGAGTAGATGTTGACAATGGCAATCTGTAAAAGTGGCATACTGATCCCAACCGCTGCCGCGGCGATTACTCGACCAACAACGAACATCCACCACATGTCATGTTTTTCAGGCGTCAGGTAGGTTACTAGAACCCCAATCAGCAAAAATGCATAGGTGATGATCGTCAGTGGCTTGGTTGGTACCTTTTTAACCAAGTAGGAAGATACCGGCACCATCACACCCAGCGCCAACAGAAACCAGGTCGTGGCTTGCTGAGCGGTATTAAGGTCGATGGAGAACTTATCCATTAAGGTAGGCAATGCCGTACCTAATGTTGACTGCATCAAAGATCCAGCCAAAGTGGCAATCAGCATCAGCACAAACATAATCGTGCGGTGATATGACCGTCCGTGAATATCGACGGCTTGTGTTTTTGTCATATTGATTCCTCCTCGTATTGAACAGCAATTAATATAACGAATTTCAAATGCGACTCACAGCCTAATTTAAATCATTTTGTGGCAAATAAGACATGTTGTTTTAAATTGGCGTTTTTTCAATAATGAAATATTATAAAATCAATGCAAAAGGAGGAAAATCATGCCCTACGAAAATAAAACCAACTATACGAGACGGCAATTACAAAATGCCATGATTGAGCTATTGGAAGAAAAACCTTTTGAAAAAATCACGATCAACGATATTGCAAGTCATGTTCATGTCAACCGCAGCACGGTTTACCGCTACTACGATGATAAGTATGATCTGCTAGAAACGATTGAAGACCAGTTGCTGGCTGAAATGAATGACTTACGCGACAGCTTCAACCCACTGGCTGATAGGCTCCCATTAGCCGATGGACTTGAGATTTTAAAAGTTCATTTCAAGGAATTTCACGCACTGTTGGGGCCAAATGGCGACCGTAATTTCGAAGCCAAGATGCTGGAAGGCTTCAGCAAGCGTTTTAATGCCCTGATTCCTAATGACTCGCCAGAAAACGAACTGGCTAAATCGGTAATTGGAGCGACTGGTTTTGCATCCCTTAAATACTGGCTGTTTAATTCTGATAAAATAGATGGCAATCAAACGATCGAAGTTGCTGAAAAAATCCTAACCAAGGGTGCCCTAACCTATATCCGTAGGCTTGCTCAGCATAATCAGCAGTTTTAATCGTTAATCTGATTGGGGGATGAATAAATGTATCAAAATGTGCTTTTTGATCTAGACGACACTCTGCTTGATTTTCAAGCTGGTCAGCAGGCCGGTATTACCAAGATTCTGCAGTCACAAGGCGTACAAGACATCGAACGAGGACTGGCAGCTTTCAAGCAGATCAATCAGCATGTTTGGCAGCAGATTGAACAGGGCGCTGATCGTCAGCCATTGTTTGATCAACGATTTAATGATTTATTTGCTCAGTTTGACAAGCAGGTTGACGGCCTGGCGCTGCAGCAATGGTATGCCAAAATGGAGGCTGCCAACTATCATACGATGCCAGACGCTCATGCTATCTTGCAGCAGCTATCTAATAACGGTGTTCATATCTATGCCGCCAGCAACGGTGAGACTGGTATGCAACAACAACGTTTAAGAGGAGCCGGTCTCTTGAATTATTTTGATGCAGTGTTCATCTCAGAGGAGCTAGGGGTCGCTAAACCAGATCCACGATTTTTTGAGCAGATTATAACCACTTGCCCAGTGTTGACTTGCAAAAATACCGTCATGGTTGGCGATAGCTGGCAATCTGACGTTAGAGGAGCGCAAAATGCTGGCCTGGATTGTATCTGGATAACCCCAAACGATCAGGTCCCTTCAGCTAAATTCGATCATCAAATCAAGATCGCACACGACTTAAAGCAAGCTGTTCAGCTGATTCTTAAATAATCTCAATCAAAAAAGGCTCGCCGTTTCAGACGCGCCTTTTTTAGGTACTTTAGGTTGAAGAGTTATTTTGCCAACTGATCGACAAACTTGGCATGCGGCAGTTGTGTCAAAATCTGAGGCTTGGTCTTGAACTTGGCATCAACGTGGCCGCCACCAATGATGACCTCATCCAGTTCCTTAACGCTGCTGTCAATTAAGACCTGCCAATCATCGGGCAATCCAACAGGAGTAATGCTGCCAAGTTCCATACAGGTTATGGCAATAACATCATCCAAATTGGCCAATGACGGCTTGGTGGCATTCATGGCGTGCTTGAGAACTGCTCCAGAATTAACCCGCTTGCCATAAGGAACCACGACGGCTGCATATCTAATCTGACCATCACGCTTGCCAGCAAAGGCCAGACAGTTTAACTCCTGATTAATGTCGACGCCGTAAGCCTCACTGAGTTTTTCACCATCAGCATACTGGGGATCGATTTGGGCAACCTGAATTTTATCGGTCAGCTCATGGGACTTTAAAAATGAAAGCATTTTTGGTGCCACATATTCGGGATGACTTGCAACAGAAACAAATTCAAGCATAAAAATTCTCTTAAGCTAACTTGGCAATCAATTCACACAACTGATCGACATCGGCTTTTTTTGAGGCCCAGCTGGTAGCAAAACGGATAATGGTATGATTTTCATCATATTTTTCCCAGAAGCTGAACTCGGCATGCTGGGCCAGCTCCTGCATCTTTTGATTTTCAATGACAAAAAACGTCTGATTGGTTGGTGATGAGTAGTAAAGCTGATAGCCATTTTCTTTCAGACATTGACGAATCTGATTGGCATAGTCGATAGCTTCTTTGGCAATCTTGACGTACAGATCGTCTTTAAACAGCTCATCGAATTGAATTCCCAAGAGTCGTCCCTTGGCCAGTAATGCCCCATGCTGCTTGATAATGGTAAACAGATGCGGAATCAGCTTGGCATCCGGTATCACAACGGCTTCGCCAATCAAAGCTCCGCATTTGGTACCGCCAATGTAGAAGGCATCGCATAGCTTAGCCAGATCAGCCATGGTTACGTCGTTTTCTGGACAAGCCAGGGCGTAGGAAAGGCGCGCGCCATCGACATAAAGTTTCATGTCATATTGACGACAGACATCATGAATGGCTTGCAGTTCAGCTTTGGAATACAGCGTCCCGAATTCGGTTGGCTGCGACAGGTAAACCATCCCTGGCATAACCATGTGATCGTGGTTGGCATCGTTATGATAGTCAGCTGCATAGGCCACAATTTGATCAGCAGCAATCTTGCCTTCTTTGGCAGGAACCGTCAATACCTTGTGGCCACCAAATTCAATGGCACCAGCCTCATGCACGCTGATATGTCCCGTATCGGCGGCAATCACGCCTTGATAAGAAGCCAGCAATGCATCGATCATCACGGCATTGGTCTGCGTGCAGCCGATCAAGAACTCGACTTCAGCATTGGGTGCCTCACAAGCTTTGCGAATCCGTTCTTTAGCTGATAAGGAGATTTCATCGAAACCATAGCCGGGCATCTTTTGCCAATTGGTATCAGCCAGTCGTTTTAAAATGTTGGGATGGGCACCTTCCATATAATCAGAAGCAAATGAAATTTTTTCAGTCATTGAAGATTACCTCGCTTGGAATTTGATTTATGGATATCTTACGCTAGAATTAGATATGACACAAATGGCTAATTATCATGGTAAACATGATATATAGTCATATCAATGTTGTAAAAGGCAAAAGGGAAGTAAATAATGGACACAATCAAATGCAAGGCCGCGATTGTAGCCGCAGAAAGAGGCAGTCTGACCGCGGCAGCCAGCGCGCTCGGATACACTCAATCGGGGATTACGCGCATGATCAACAGTTTGGAAAATGAATTGGGTTTTGCACTGTTCATACGTCAAAAAAGAGGCGTTAAACTCACTGAAAATGGCAAGATCATGCTGCCAAAACTGCGTAGTATCGTGCAGGCACAAAAACAGGCCAATGAATTGAGTGCCTCGATCCGTGGCGTTGTGCAGGGGACATTGACGATTGGCAGCTACTTCAGTGTTTCGGCAATCTGGATGCCAGCCATCTTAAAACAGTTTGAAGAACGTTTTCCAAAAATCAAAGTCAAGATGCTGGAGGGCGGTAATCAAGAAATTGCCCGCTGGCTAAATGAAAAGGCGGTCGATCTTTGCTTTTGTGCGGCCCCAGATCCGAAGACTTCCTGTGACTGGCTGCCACTTTATCAAGATGAGATGGTAGTCTGGCTGTCCAAGGATCATTCAATGGCAAATCAGACAAGCTATCCGGTTGCAATGCTTAGTAAGGAAAAATTCATTCATACATTGCCCAATGAGGATACCGATCAGGATCGCTTGATTGTGGCTGAAAAGCTCCAACTCAATGAGCGCTACACGACGCGTGATGGCTTTACCACTTATAATATGGTTGAAGCGGGACTAGGCGTGAGCGTCAATCAACGGCTGATTTCGCAAAAGTGGCAAGGTGCAGTTGCAGAAGTGCCATTGCGACCGGCTCATTATGTGTCACTTGGTCTGGCTGCGCCAAGCTTTAAGGAATGCTCACCGTCTGCCCAGCGCTTTATTGATTGCGTGCAGGAGATGATGCCAGAACTGACAGTGGCTGATTCAAAAACGACTGGCAATTGATTGTCTGGCTTGTTAAAATATAAATAGTTTATTAAAGAAAAATTAAAAACCGCCATTAAATGCTGAATGGCGGTTTTATATGTGGAGGAATAGGATGCCAGGATTAGGAACCATCGTCAACGTAATTGCCATTGCACTTGCGGGAATCATTGGCTGTGTAGCAGGAGAAAGAATCTCGCCACGCTTTCAGGATATGCTGATGAAATCGGCCGCAATTGCCGTTTTGTTTTTAGGGCTGGGCGGCACCATGGCACAGATGCTGCAGTTTAAGAATGGCTCTTTTTCAACGCAAGGGACCATGATGATGATCGGCAGCCTGGCAATCGGTGGTCTGATCGGTGAGTGGCTGCGTATTGAGGATCGGTTTACCGAATTTGGCAACTGGCTCAAGCAAAAGACCGGCAACGCTAACGATCAAGAATTCATCGAAGCCTTCGTAACAGCTTCTTTAACCGTCTGCATTGGCGCGATGGCAATCGTAGGCGCGATTGAAGACGGCATTTTTGGCGACCACTCAATCCTGTTCGCTAAGGCAATTCTTGATTTTGTCATCGTCTTGATCATGGCCACCTCGCTGGGCAAGGGTTGCGGATTTGCAGCGATTCCAGTCGGGATTTTGCAAGGGACCGTCACGTTGTTTAGCGAATTGCTCAAGCCCGTGATGACGACTGCAGTTATGAATAACATCTCATATGTTGGCTCGATTCTGATTTTCTGTGTCGGGGTCAACCTTTTTTGGGGCAACAAGATCCGAGTAGCCAATCTCTTGCCAGCGCTGATCGTTGGTGCCGTTTGGGTGATATTTTAACTTTAAACCGGCTTGATGAACTGCTCATCAGTCGGTTTTTTTGATTGTTGAGCATGTCTGATTAATTGTTTTATTGAACATCCCCGTGGTTTGATTTTAATTGATACTGGTTGGAATAAAGCGAACCGCGATCATCAATTATGAATGGAAAAACGTTCCTTTAAAGACGTTTGAGCTGGCTGACAGTAATGATGGCGCTTGGAATCGTTCATTTGATCTTTTTAGCGATGGGACGATTAAAATGATTTGGAAACCAGGACACAGTTCCGGGCTATGTGCTGCCAAGCTTCAAGCTCCTGGACGCAAGGAATATGTAATGCTTGCTTCCGATGGCGGATATGCTGCCAAATCATGGATTGAGAATCTGACGCCAGGGGTAGTGATTGATCGAAAGGCGGCTCAGCGATCATTGAACTACCTGGCTGAAGTCGCTAAAGATCAATACTGTGTTGAATGTATTGCCAATCACGATCCGGCTGTGCAGCCTCACGAAATAGTTTTGCCGTATTGAGAAAATCCGGATAGCCAATAAATTGTTCAATAATAAAAACAGTGCTGAAATTACCTGTTTACCAGTTAATCAGCACTGTTTTTTATTTAATCGTTATTTCAGCTTTTAATGGCGCCATTGACCAAAAAACTGATATCCAGTGGTTCAACGGCATTGGTCAACGTCCCCAGCGAGATAAAGTCAACGCCGCAGCCCTGGTACTGGGCAATATTTGCTAGATCAATGCCGCCTGAAGCTTCAGTAAGAATTCCAGCCGGCACCAGTTTTTGCCATTGCTTGATGGTTGCTGGCTTTTGATTATCAAACATAATCACATCGGCATGGTGTTTGATAGCTTCCTGTAATTCACTGAGTGTTTCAACTTCAACCTCCACGCGCGTCATAGGTCCCACGTTCTGCTTGGCTAGATCGATTGCCTTGCCAACGCTGCCCGCCAATGCCAGATGATTGTCTTTTAACATAATCCCGTGCGTCAGTCCCATGCGATGATTAAAACCGCCACCAGCACGAACAGCTGCTTTTTCAAACATTCTTAGCCCAGGCATCGTCTTGCGCGTATCCACGATTTTGATGGTTGGATCAGCCAGCAGCTCGACGGCTTGAGCAGTTTTAGTGGCAATCCCGCTCATGTGCTGCAGCAGATTCAAAATAACCCGTTCACCGCTTAGTAAAACGGCAGCTGATCCTTTAACTCGTGCTAACTCGGTCTTTTTAGCGACTTTTTCACCATCGCTGACCAACAACTCAACTTCAGCACCACCTAAAAGGTCATAGACGGCACTGATAACCTGTAGGCCACAGACAATACCATCAGCTTTGGCAATGAACATTCCTTCAATGACATGATCTGGTAGGGGAGCAAGACTGGCATCCCCAAATTCCAGATCTTCTTTTAAAAAAGCGGTCAGTTTTTGTTTTAGAAGAAAATCATTCAGCATGAGCGTCCTCGTTCTTTCCTGGTTCTGGCAATGCCAAGACAGCCACCGAACCAATAATCAAAGAAATCATGAAAATCAAGAAGATCATATTGATGCTGACATGCTGATCGATCCAAATCCCAACCAGCAGTGGACCAACGACGGCACCAATCCGGCCCATTCCTTGCGCCATCCCCGTCATCGTCCCGCGAACGTCAGTCTCATACAGCGTTGGTGTCAAAGCGATGATGGCACCGTAAGCGCCGAGGTTGAAGAACGATAGGATGCAGCCAGCAATAACCGTCAAAGCGCTGCTCGAAACGTTGCCAAACATGATCGCGCCTAGTGCCGTCCCCAACATGTAGATTGCGAAGACGTACTTAGTTTTGATTTTACCAGCCAGCCAAGCTGCCAGATAGTATCCTGGTAACTGGGCCACCACAATGATCGTTGTATAGCCGAAACTTTCAATCACGCTGTTGCCCCGTGCCAGCATAATGCTTGGCAGCCACATAAACATTCCATAATAGCTAAACATGACCATTAACCAGGCAATCCAGAGCATAATAGTCTTGCCATGAAAAGATTTCTTTAAGGCCTGGCCCAAACCAACCCGTTTTGTTTGAACATGACTGATTTCTTGAATATTACGACGCATCATAATAGCAAAGAATCCAGTCAGCGCTGTAACTAAAAGCAGACCCCGCCAGCCAATTTGCGTGCTGAACAAAAATGACAGAAATGAGGCAATCAACCAGCCAATTGCCCAAAAGCTGTCAGCCATAATCAGCATTTGTGAGCGCTTGTTGCCCTGGTATAAGTCAGAAATGTAAGTAGCAGCTACTGGCAGTTCGCCACCGAGTCCCATGCCAACAAAGAAACGAATTACCAAAAAGCTTTTAAAGCCAACCGCGGCCGCTAAGACCACATTCCCCAGTGAAAACATCAGTAGGGTAATGATCAGCGTATTCTTACGGCCAATTCGATCAGCCAGGTGACCAAAATAAAAGCCACCACAGATCATCCCAATAGTGCTGACCGAACTGATCAATCCGGTCTGTGAATTGGCCAGCCCCCACGCTTTACGCACGATCGGCATGATAAATGACAGCAGACCTACGTCCAACGCGTCAAACATCCATGCCGTTGCAATGATTAAAAACGAAGCCAAGGCCGTTTTCTTGGCTGTTAAACTTTGATCCATTTTTCTGCTCCCTTAACCAAATTTTGTAAAAGTAAGAGTTACCTTTATTTCGGTCAAGTTTAGTCCTTTATCGGTCAAATGCAAGCCAGAATTAATTATTTACTAACTAGGTAAACGTAACAGTGAGCGTTTACAAAACTGGTTTAATAATACTTTATAAAAGTAAAAACTACCTAAAATAATTTTGGTAATGGATACTCAGAAAACGATTTCGATGCCAAAAAATGACCATCAAACCAGAATTAAGATCAAAAAATGAGCATTTCAAAATTGGAAATGCTCGTTGGCGAATGATTATCAATTTAGTAAGATTAGATTAGTTAAGAAAGGGCTAATTGTTAATTAGCAAAAATATAACTAACATAATCAAAAGTGTTTAAATGTGTTATAATAGATTCAACCTACTAAAGTGAGGTGAATCTATTTTGAACAAAATCTATAAGGTTAGCCAAGCTGCTGAACTGCTTGGTGTTTCAGTTTCAACAATGCAGCGTTGGGATCGAGAGGGGCGCATCAAGGCTTATCGAAATGCTGCCAATCGGCGTTACTACACTCAAGAACAATTGAATAAGTATCTAGGGATCAGTGAAAAAGACCGTAAAAACATTGCTTATGCTCGAGTATCATCAGCTGGACAAAAACGTGATCTAGAGGATCAGATGGATTTCTTGATTCAATATTGTAATGCTAAGGGCATTATTATTGATGAGCATATTACAGATATTGGCAGTGGACTCAATTACAAACGACCTAAGTGGAATAAGCTGTTACAAGAAGTTGAAGATCGCAAAATTGGCAAAATTTATGTGACTTATAAGGATCGCTTTATCCGCTTTGGCTTTGATTGGTTCGCTGACTTTTGTAAGCGTCATGGTGCAGAAATCATCGTGGTTAATAATCCTAAAACTAGCCCCGATAAGGAATTGGTTGACGATCTGACCAGTATTATCCATGTGTTTTCCAGTCGCTTATACGGCCTACGCCGTTATAAAAAACAGATTGAGACGGATCCCAGCTTGAAAGGCGGTGGTAAGAATGACTGATACAATCCAAACGGTGGTTTACGAACTGCATCCGAATAAGACTATGAAGCTGGTTTTGGATGAGGCTATTGATTATCGTCGTTATTGTTGGAACCAAGCCTTAGAAACATGGAATGAGTTGTATCTTGCTCATAAGATTTACGACAAAATTTTATGGACTAAATTTATTCCCAAACAAAATAAAAAAACGGGAAAAATCACGGTAAAACCTATCGACATTCATCTAAATCCTTCTCCAAATTGGAAGATGGTTCGTGACATTATGGTACACGACAAAGCAGATTGGCAATATCAGCGCTCTGCCCACCTGCTTGGCCTTGCCGTTAAGGACTTGGGCAATGCTTGGCAGAATTTTTTTGACAAGGCACAGCCCGATTGGGGAAAGCCGCATTTTCATTCCCGTCGAGAACCACGCCAGGGCTTTAAAAGCGATCAAAGCAAGATTGTAGACGGTTTACTGCGTCTGGAACGTCCTCAGAAAAGCCTCGTTCCAAGTGAAGAATGGCGGGACTTTAAATTAAGTGAGAAACCTTTGTCCGACAAAATCGGTGTAGTCAGCTATTTCCGTGAAAACGGCCGTTACTATGCAGCTGTACCGTTTAAAGTCGCCAATAAAAAAGCATTACCCAAAACTGGTAAGAATACGGCAGTTGATGTTAATGTCGGTCATTTCAACTATACGGATGGTCAACAAAACGTTCTTCCAAAGAAGTTGGAACGCATTTACGAAAAAATTAAACATTATCAACGTAAATTAGCACATAAACGGGTTGTTACTGGCAGTACGCAAAGCAATAACTATTTGAAGACGAGAACCAAGCTTCAAGCATGCTATCGCAAAGCATCTAATATCCAGAATGACCTCATGCACAAATTTACGACTAAGTTGGTTAATAATTATGATCAAATCGTAATTGAAAACCTGTCTGTCAAAGGCATGCTAATGAGCCATGTAGCTTCTAAGGGCGTGCATCGTTCCATGTTTGGCAGGTTTAAGCAAATGCTGACTTACAAGTGTAAATGGTATGGTCGCAAATTGATTTTAGCCGACAAACTATATCCATCTACTCAGCGTTGTGCAGTCTGCGGCACCATTAAGCATGGTGATGAACGCATTACGCTGTATGGCAACAAGAAGCATGGCACCAAACATAATGAGTTTGTTTGCTATAACAAAAAATGTCCCAACTACAACTTAGTTGTAGATCGGGACACCAATGCGATGTTTAATCTTTTAGCACTGATTGAGCATCCAAAATTGAATAAGGCACTATAAACTTAAAAGAAAGGATTGTTAATGGCCTTGAGCAATCGAGGCCACACGGGTTAGCTGTACCCGAGGATTGGCGAGAGCCTTCCTTAGATGTTGCAAGAGTGATGTTTCGGCATCTGCGTTGGTCAATGTGATTACTCCCTCGTTGGAATATCGGAATACCGGCGATAACGGCAATAAGAAAAACGTTTGTATTTAAGTCTTCGGATATGTAGTTAAAATCGTAAAATAACTACATTGCACACTTTTTTGCAGCGGTGATGAAAATGAATCAATGGCAAGATGGCAAAATACGCTGTCCATGGGCCAATCCCCAAAATCCACGTTATGTTCAGTACCATGATCAAAAGTGGGGCCGCCCAGTCAAAGATGACCATGAACTGTTTAAAATGCTGATTTTGGAGACCTTTCAAGCGGGACTTTCCTGGGAGATTGTTTTAAACAAAGAAGAAGGTTTTGCACATGCTTTTGCTGATTTTGACGTTAAAAAAATAGCGCAATTTACGCAAGCTGATCAGCAGCGGCTGCAAAACGATCCCAGCATCATTCGCCACCGCTTGAAGATCAATGCTGCCGTCAATAATGCGCAGGTTTTTATGCAGATTCAAAAAGAATGGGGCTCATTTGCTAAGTACTTATGGCACTGGACAGTTGGCAAGACGATTTATGAAACCGGCCAGACCCATTCACCACTGTCCGACGTCGTGTCTAAAGATCTCAAAAAACGCGGCATGAAGTTTGTTGGCACCAAGACGGTTTATGCCTACCTGCAGGCAGTGGGCGTAGTTAACAGTCATGAACCGGGGTGCTTCTTATACCATGCGACTGAGCCAAGTAGCAATGTTGCACATTCAGTGCTGATGCTTTAGGTGATTATTGCAATTCAGCTGAACAATCATCTAGGATCAGGTTCGTGGAATCAAGCCTGGGTCAGTTTTTTAACCAGGTCTTCCCAGATCAGATCGCGACCAATTTGGTAAACATAGCGCATCAAAGGCGTGACTGACTGAACGCATATTGATAGTGACCATCATAAAAAATATCATAACGCGGATTGCTTTCGATATAAGGGGTTGGTACCAAATGGCTGTGGGTAAATGATTCATCAATCAGCCAAGCAACTACCGTGACGTCCCAGATGATTTGTGACCAAGCGTGTGTCTGATGATTGGCATTCTGGTCGGCAACCATGAGCTTGACCAGATAGTCACAGAGCTTGTTTTGTCCATTCAAGTCAAGCGATCCTCAAGTTCTGCACGGCTGATGGCAAAAGATGCTGCCAATAATTAATCTTGCCGATTGTTCAATGGTCAAAACCAACTTGATTCAGTCACAACGAATGCGCAAGATGTTGCAGCTGATTGCCGATCATTATGATGAGCCATTAATGCTGGATCAGATTGCTCAATCAGTTGGTGTTAGCCCCCAAGAATGCATGTGCTGTTTTAAAAAGCTGATCAAGCAGTCGCCAATCCAGTACCTGATCGCTTAGCCCCAATTCGGAGTTGAGCATTTTGCAGATCAGTCTGTGCTGTAGCTTTAACTTTAGCAGCTATTTTGCCAAGGCCTTTCGCGCCAGCATGCACTGTTCACCGCGTGAGTATCACAAGCGCCTGCAGGTTTCTGGCAGTCAGGCAGATTGATTGAACTTTGTTTTGGACGTGTTATGCTAAAGGCAACAATCCAAATGAGGTGATACTATGACAGATTATCAAGCAGAATTGGATGAAACGCGGGCCAACAATCGGAAGCTGTTCGGTGCACTGGGTGATACCGGCAAAGGCTTTAATGCCATGCATAGTGGAGCCATTAAGGATGGTGCTCTGGATATTAAGACTAAAGAGCTGGAATCATTAGCCATTGCGATTGCCGTACGCTGTGAAGGCTGTATCGTTCAGCATACCAAGGCCTGTTTGAAGGCTGGCGCTACGCGTGATGAAATCGTTGAGACGATTGGTGTAGCTGTCATGATGGGTGGTGGCCCATCCACGGTATATGGTGGCAAGGCATTGGAATGCTACGACCAGTTTGCCAAGGCCGCTGAATAAAATATAATTAAAAAGCACTTCTGCCAGCGACAGAAGTGCTTTTTTGAGTGATCAGGTCAAATAATTAGAGTTGATTGTATTCTTTGTCAGTTACTGGTTCAAGCCATTCGTTGCTAGTATCAACGCCAGGAATCTCAAATGCCAGGTGGCTGAACCATTGATCCTTCTTAGCCCCATGCCAGTGCTTGACACCGGCTGGAATTTCAACAATATCGCCAGGGTGCAGACTTTGAGCAGGTTTGCCGGCTTCTTGATACCAGCCTTCACCATCAACACAGATCAGTACCTGACCGCCACCGCTCTTGGCATGGTGAACGTGCCAATTGTTGCGACAGCCCGGTTCAAACGTCACATTGCTGATGGTCAGTGGATCGTCTGGCTTAGTCAGGACCTTGAGGTAAGACTGGCCACTAAAGTACTTGGCATAAGCATCGTTAGGCTCACCCAAGCCAAAGAAGCCACCATGTGAAGCCGCTTCATCACCATCTGCGTAGACTTCTTTAGCCATGTTGAAGGCTGCCCATGCATTTGGCCAACCAGCATAAAAGGCCAGGTGAGTCAGCAATTCAGCCATTTCGGTCTTACTAACGCCATTTTTCTTAGCGGTTGCCAGATGATATTTCAGTGAGTTGTCAGTAATACCTTTGCCGATCAAGGCACTGACCGTTGCAATACTGCGCAGCTTGAGTGAAAGCAAGGATTCACGGTCCCAAACCTCACCAAAAAGAATGTCATCATTTAAGTGGGCAAATTCAGGAGCAAATTCGCCTAAAGCATCATGTCCTGCAGTTTGTTTCATAGTTTGCCTCCAAAAACAGGGAAAAACCTGTCATTGCCATAGTCTTTAATGTGTTCAACCTGTTTTAATGTATCCATATCTGCTGCATCGATTTCAAAATCAACTGCGGCATTTTGTGCCATATGTTCTGGGTTGGCCGTCTTAGGCAATGGCAGCATGCCCAGCTGCAGATCATAGCGAATGCAGAGTTGGGCGACAGAAACGCCGTACTTTTGGGCCATCGCTACCAGTACCGAATTCTTTAAAACGGCACCATGCGCAACTGGTGAGTAGGCCTCAACTAGGATGTCATTTTGCTGACAAAAGTCGATCAAATCAAACGGTGTGTTGGCAATATGGGCCAAAATCTGGTCAACAGCAGGTTTAACATCGGCATGATCCAAAATATTTTGCAGGTCATGCTGATTGAAGTTGGAAACCCCAATTGCTCGCAATTTACCAGCCTTATAGGCATCTTCCAGTGCCCGATAAGCTTCAAGATTGCCTTTTTCATAGCGGTTATCGGACTGGTTGACCGCTTTCCATGGCTGTGGACTGTGAATGATCATCAAATCAATGTAATCCAGGCCTAATTTGGTCAGTGACTCATCAATTGCCTTGGCAGCTGAGTCATAGTCTTTTAACTCGGCCGCTAGTTTGGTCGTGACAAAGATAGCTTGACGATCCTTGCCCGATTCGCGCAGGCCCAGCCCAACCTCGGTTTCGTTGCCATAGGCTTGAGCCGTATCAATGTGTCGATAGCCCAGCTTAATGGCTTCTTTAACGGCTTCGGTAGCGGCCTGACCTTCAGTCAGCCAAGTGCCTAGTGCTAATTTGGGGATCTTGACCCCGTTGTTTAGTACATAATCTTCATTCAGAATGCTCATTTTTCTCCTCCTGTTCATCAGTTGATGGTGCAGTCCCCATACCAGGGATCTCATCCAATGCCAAACCGGATACCGGATCGGGATGATAGACTGCTTTTTCAGTACCAGCAGCAATTGCCGTCCGATAATACCAGTCTTTGTAATCGAGCTCTTTTAGATAAAAGTTTAGCTGCTCGATCTGATCTAAGACATGCTGGCGCTGATCTTTGATGATTGAATAGCGCTGCTCCAGCGTTGCATCACCATCTGCGCACAGATCAACATATTCTTTGATCTTGCGAATTGGCATACCAGTTCCTTTAAGGCAGTTTAAAATCCGTAGCCAGGGGAAATCGGCATCCTCAAAAACGCGAATGCCGTTGACCCGCTTGACGTTCGGCAAGAGCCCCTCTTTATCGTAATAGCGAAGCGTGGAAGGTGCCACGCCCATCATCTGGGCAACTTGAGAAATTGTATAAGACATTTCATCCCTCCAATCCAGCAGTTGATGCTTTAATTCTAGTCCTTAAAGTTAACTTTAAGTCAATGGTTGATTGCTAAATTTTATATTGATCGATCATCTTTTTTAGCTCGCTGACATACAAACGTTTTAACGTGACCGGTTCTTCTACGATTAGATAATGGACGAGGTAGCCTAGCTCCTGTGGATTGTAAAAGCCTTTTCGTTTTCAATCAATTCCATGGTTTCATAATGACTTTTCAAGGGACTGATCTTAGCCGGCTTGACATCAACGAACGGTTTGAGATTGCCAAAAACGAGGCAGATGCAATTTTACCAGCATTTTATTCGTCAGATTCCAATGACTAGAATTAAACAATTTTAGACTGAAAATAATTAAAAATATAATATTTATATCATTATCTTTTAATTCTAAATATTAAAAAGGATTTGAGTGTGTTTGCTCAAATCCTTTTTTATAATCTAATAAAGTTCGTTTTTAGCCAATTAGCCTTGCGTTGGCGTCATATCGTTGATGTTGCTGTGGCGATAGCCGTAACCAAAGTAGAGTACCATCCCAATAGCAAACCAGATACCAGCCCCGATCCAGGTTTCCTTAGACAAAAACGACATCATAAACAGGCAGGCAAACCCGGAAAGCAGCGGTAATACTGGATACAGTGGTACCTTAAAGCCGCCGTCATTTAAGATATCTTCACGCTTGCGCAGCGGAATGATCCCAAACGAAACCATGGTAAACGCCAGCAACGTCCCAATGTTAACCAGGTTGGTCAGGCTATCCAGTGATACGAAGCCGCCCATTACCGCAATCAAAACCGCAACGGCCCACAAAGCAATTTTTGGCGTATGCGACTTTTTATCCAGCTGGCGCAAGGAAGTTGGCAAAAGGCCATCACGACTCAGTGAGTAAATCAGGCGTGACGAGGCGTAGATTGCCGTAAACATGCAGGTGGCCATCCCAATCAAAGCACCGATTGAAAGCAATGAGGCCAGCCAGCCTTGATGAACGGACTGTAGCGCAAAGGCGACTGGGTTGGCAACATCCAAGTGCTTGTAGTTGACCATTCCCGTCAAAACGATTGAGACACCCATGTAGAGAACCGTTGCTATCAGCAGTGTACCAATGATTCCAATCGGCATTGTCTTTTGCGGGTTCTTGACCTCAGCCGCGGAACTTGAGATGCAGTCAAAACCCAAAAAGGCAAAGAAGACGGTCGTGGCACCTTTGAATGCACCATGAGCACCATATGGCAAGAATGGGTGATAGTTAGCCCTTTTAACAAAGAATACGCCAATGATGATAAAGGCCACAATAATCAAAAGCTTGATAATGATGGCAATATTGTTAACCCGTACCGATTCGTGCATCCCGTATGACAGCAGCCAGGTAATTAAAAGAACGCTTAAAATCGCGGTCAAGTTGATATAGGTGCCCTTGGCCGGATCAAATGGACCAGCGAGAGCTCTGGGGATGTTGATGCCACAACTGGCCAGCAGCGAGTTGAAGTAGGCTGCCCAACCTGTCGAGACGCAGGCTACTGCCAATAAATATTCCAAGACCAGGGCCCAACCCATGATCCAACCGATAAATTCACCATAGATAATGTTGCCGTATGAATAGGCACTACCGGCAACCGGAATTGCTGATGAAAACTCAGCATAGCACATTCCGGCCAGCCCACACACAATAGCAGCGGCCAAAAAAGAAAGCGAGACACCGGGCCCGGCATCATTGGCTGCTACAGTACCAGGCAGGATGAAAATCCCACTGCCAATAACGGCACCGATTCCCATTGCCATCAGATCTTTAGCGTTCATGGTCTTGGGCATCTGGCCGTCTGTTTTCATATACCGTGACAGACTTTCTTTGCGAAACAGATTCATAATATCAACCACCTTTGGATTAAGGAAAAACGATTCTTTTCAATAATATTTTGATTTTTGTTTGTGATATTGAAATACATAATAGTCGCATAAATATTAAAAATCAATTAGAAAAGTAAAGGGATTATTCATCTAAATTATTAAAGAAATGAAGGTTGAAATCGATTGCGACTTTAGATAAGAAACAAGGTGATTAGTTTTCGAACTGTATTGCGTTTATCTAGTTTTATAGCTTTTTTCATTAAAAACGTAATCAAACGTTTTGGTGAGGTCACGGCTGTAAATAATCTTAACTTTTACGTTAAGCGTGGTGAGGTTTTGGGCATTGTTGGACAAAATGGGGCCGGCAAGTCAACTACTTTTAAGATGATCATGAATTTTTTAAAGCCGGATCAGGGTACCATTACCATTGCTGGCCAGCCGCTGGATGAAAAATCTTTAGATCAGATTGGTTTTTTGCCCGAGGAACGGGGCCTTTATCTGGATATGACGATCAAGGAACAAGTACTTTACTTTGCGAGTCTGCATGGGTTTGATCTAAAAATTGCGGCTGCCGATCTATCGTTATGGATGAATCGATTATCAGTAAAGGGAAATGAGAAATCACGAATTAAAAATCTGTCGAAGGGTAATCACAGTTAATCACGGCCATCGTCCGCGTCTGGTGATTTTGGATGAGCCTTTTTCAGGAGTGGACCCGGTTAACGTGGAACTGCTGATTGAAACGGTCAAAAAACTAAAGGCAACTGGTACGGCAATCATTTTTTCCTCACATAACATGAAAAACGTTGCTGAAGTCTCGGATCAGTTGTTGATGCTTGTTAATGGGAATCAGCGACTGTATGGACCGATTGATGAAATCAGATCACGTTTTGGTAAAACCAAGATCTACCTGGAAGGCGTCTTTGATAATCTTTTAATTGAGGAATTGCCAGGGATGATGGCCATTGATGATGATTATCCCGGCAAAGTAATTACGTTTGATTCTGAACTGCATGTCAAGCAGGCAATGGATCAAGCCAGGCATCTTCCATCATTACGTGGATATCGTCTTTTACCAGCAACATTGGATGATATTTTTCGCTTAACGATTAAAGGGGAGGTAGACAGCCATGAGTAGAGTGCTTTCCGTTGCCAGAATGGTATTTAAAAAGAAGCCGCTGTCGCCTGCTTATTATTGGATGATTATTGCCCAATCGTGGTCGCAATCGTTGGATTTGGTTTCGTCAAATACATGCAACAGCAAAGCAAGGCTGAACGCCCGGTAATAGCAGTTGTTGCCGACAACAATGTCAAAAAAGTCCTAACATCTAAAAAATCAACCGCATGGGGCTGTATTTGAATTGCAGCTCCAGGCAGCCGATGATAAAGATAATGGGGATGCATCCAATTAAAAAACCTCAAGTGAGTTTCGGCTCACTGGTGTGTACCCAAAAAGCTGGAATTGAATATTAATTACTTGTAAACTGAATAAAAATTTTTATTAGGCAGCCAG
>NZ_JABAFO010000010.1 GCF_012843675.1 Lactobacillus sp. MRS-253-APC-2B | reverse complement strand
AAGAGCCGTGGTCTAGCGCCAGCCAAGCGCCGTATTAAGCGTGGCTTATTCCGTTCCAATAATGGAACGTTAATCAACGCTGATGTGAATGGCGCACTTCAAATTCTACGAAAAGCAGTCCCCGATGCTTTTGCCTCGGTAAAAGTGGAGGAGATAGAGGGAGTCGGATTGCACCCCGTCAAGGTTAACCCGTCGTTCTAGGTAGGGCTAGTCTTGAATTGATGGTCACTGAGTAATGACCTCGGCCATTCTCATACCGTCCAAACGTTTCACGAAAAAGCGCAAAGGCCGAAAGAGCTGTAAAGTCGTCCTTTAGGATGATGTTCCTCGAGAGCGTCGTCCGCCCACCCGAACTCCGTAAGGAGGAAAGGTTCAGAGGTTGGCTTAATTAGGTTAAGCGAAAGTGAGTTATATCATATCACTAGATATTGTTTGATATAACTAAACTAGGAAACATCAATCTAGATGCGATTGATTATCCAGCCACTATCTGAAGTTGCGGAATTTTCGATTAATAACAAATCAAAGAAACTTTATCAAATTTGATTGATGAAGATCAAAATGGGACGCCTTGTCAAGTGACAGGAGTCCCATTTTTTATTGGCTTGCTATCTACGGTTGAGCACGGTATGCGTCTCAATTAAAATTCAGCGGTATCTATTTGCCTCAATATATTATATACGATATAATATTATAAAATAAAAGTGAAAAGAGGCGAAACGAGGAATGAAAATTCAAGTTTCAGCTGATCTTTTGGATGGCTTGGTACTGGCGCTGCTTGAACGCAAAGATTATTACGGCTATGCGCTGACGCAAGACATGCAAAAAGCGATTACGATTTCAGAATCCACCCTTTATCCAGTGCTGCGCCGGCTAAAAAAGGATCAGTTCGTCGAAACGTACGATCAGCCATATCACGGACGCAATCGCCGTTATTATCGCATTACGTCTGCTGGTGAATCGCATCTGGCACGCGTCAAGCAGGTATGGACAGACTATAAGGAAAGCCTCGATTCGATTTTTGAGGCCAGCAATTATCCTTTAAAGGAGGATCAGACACATGACTTCTGAAACTGCAAAGTACATGCAGATGTTAAGACGTTACCTTCGCAAGCTGCCCGATGATGAGATTGATGACGTCATTGAATTTTACAGTGAGTATTTGGCAGATGCCGGCATTGATACCAAAGCAGAAATTGAGCGGGAACTAGGAACGCCGCGTCAGCTTGCCTTAAAAATTCTTGCCGATCACTCTATCAAAGAAGAGGCTGAAGATCAGCGGGTTGTCTCCAAAACCAAGATCAAGACGACATGGCTGATTATCCTTGCGCTGTTGGCCACCCCGGCAACCTTAATTATCGGTTTGATTCTGCTGAGCGTGCTGATTGCCATTTTTGCAGTCGTCTTTAGTGGCGTGGTGGTGGTCATATCGCTTGCTGGTGGTGGCATCTTTTTGACGGCGGCAGCCATTTTTACTGGTCTGAGTCTTTTGTTTACCAACCTGGGGACGGCCCTTTTCTATCTGGGAATCGGCTTGATTGGACTGGGACTGTTATTGATCGTCATTCCGCTCGTTTGGGGCTGCTCTGTCTGGATCGTTAAGGCATGCACGCGTCTCGTTCAGCACGTCTATTACAGGTACATCAAAAAGGAGGCAGCAAAATGAAAAAGGCCATCGTAAGCGGTCTGGTCATCACAGTGATTGGCGCTGTTATGCTGGCGTTTGGCATTGGAATGCATGGTCAGCGAGCAGTAATCTTTGACGGCTTGACTCCGCATGTGGTATCAAAAGCCAAGACAACACGGACCCAGACCTATGCTAAAGCTGAGCGGATTAAGGCAGACGTAAGCGATATGAATGTCGTTGTCAAACAGGGCAAGACTTTCTCTGTTAAGTATGCTGGTGAGAAGAGCAATCAGCCAACCATTGCAAAGAAAAACGGCACGATAATCATCAATTCCAAGAGTCGTAAGCATGGTTTTAGCTTTAATGGCTTTAGTTTTTCTTCAACTGGCTTTTATTATGGCGTCGCAAACGACAGACTGACGATCACAGTACCTAAGAACGTAAAACTCAAGCATTTGCAGCTACGTGTTAATGATGGCCAAGTCATTCAAGAACCAGCTGCCAAGATGAAAATCGAAAAATATGACTTGCAGGTAAATGATGCCAGTCAGGTAAGTCTGAGCAATTTGGAAATTGAGCGGGTCGACTTCCGGTTTAACGATACGGATACTGCTTTTAATGGCTTAACGATCAATAGTGGCCAGCTGCACCTTAACGACAACGATCTTGCCGTTAATGATTCTACTTTAACCAAGACGCTGGTTCAGACGGCTGATTCGGATATTACAATGAATTCTGTTGCCTTGGATAGTGGCAATCTCAGTACCCAGGATGGCGACGTTCATTTTAACGACATCACCATTACAAATGGTTACTCGATTACAGCTAAGGATGGCGATGTAGAAGCATTGAACACTAAAGCTGATGGCTACTCGACCTCGGTTAGTGACGGCGACAATCGTTTATTCAATCAGTCCAGTGAAAATGGTGGCACGCTTACTCAAAACGAAACTGCGCCAAACCGTCTGCAAGTCAATGCTTCAGATGGTGACGTGACCATTAAATAGGGGGGATCATTATGAAAAAACTGACGAAATCAAACGATCGGATTGTCGCTGGTGTTTGTGGCGGGATCGCGGATTATTTTGGCTTTGACTCAACGATCGTACGACTTGTAATTACTGCTCTGGCTCTTTTCACCGCGATTGTGCCATCGATCGTTCTTTATGTAATTGCGGCGATAATTATCCCAGACGCATTGCCAAAGAAACCTGAAGATGATGGCCCAGTTTTCTACGAATCAAATGAAAAATAATAATTAAAAATGCCCGGTGATTGTCAGCAGAAATAAGCTGATGATGGCAGGGCATTTTTATATTAAACGCCTATTAAATTGAAATTTGTCAGCTGAGTTTGGGTTCAGAATATATTTGTTTTGGGGATATTTGCATTAATTTTTAAATCTAGATTATAAAGGAGCTGATTAAAATGGCCTATAAAAATATTTTAGTCGGAATTGACGGGTCTAAGCGTGCTGATCGAGCCTTTGAAACTGCAGTTGATCTGGCCAAGGTTTTTTCAGCGAAACTGTATTTGGTTTGGGTAGTCAATCGTGACCGCGGGATGGATTCATCATTTGGGGTCAACGAAGACTTTTATCAAGACTTTGCCAAGCGTACCAAGCAACGTTTACAGCCATATCTGAAAAAAGCGCAGGATAAGGGAGCAGATGCCAGTGCCGAGGTCGTTATCGGCAGTATCAAAACCATTCTTGCCTATGATTTTCCGGAGCGGCACGATATTGATCTCATTGTCCTTGGCAGTACAGGGATCAATGCCGTTGAAAAAATGCTGCAGGGATCTCACACAGATTATGTTGTTCGTCATGCTAAGGCCGATGTGCTGGTAGTCAAGTAAAAACAGATTGTTATTATGTCGATAAGTCATAAGGAGGAAGTTTCCATGAGTAAAATTGCATCGTTGGTTCCAGAAAGCTTAAAGTTTGCCAAGCCATCATTGATTCGGGTCCTTAACAATAAATATGGCAGTGATCCAGAAATGGTTAACCTGACTATCGGCGAGCCAGATTTCAAGACGGCTGATCATGTTAAGCTGGCGGCCATTAAAAGCATCCTTAACGACCATACGCATTACGCGCATAACTGAGGGACGCCAGGGCTGCGCAGCGCAATCAGTGAATATCTGGCAGACGATTTAGACCTTCATTACGATCCGGAAAGCGAGATTTTCGTTGCAGAAGGTGCCAGTGGGGCCATCAGTACGATCATTACAGGTTTGTGTCAGCCGGGTGATGTCGTGCTGGTTCCTTGTCCTGCCTACACGCTTTATCGAATCAACGCTGAGATGCGTGATGCCAAAGCGGTTGAACTGGAAACGGCAGAGCCTGACTTTAAGGTGACGCCAGAATTACTGAAAAAGGCGTTGGATAAATATGGTGAAAAAGTAAAGGTTTTGGTACTTAACTATCCAGTCAACCCAACCGGTGTCACCTACACTCCTGACGAGGTACGGGCACTGGCTGATCTGCTCAAGAACTACAACGTTGCTATCTTGGATGATGAGATCTATGCTGATCTGCTTTACGAAGGCGAGCACCTGCCAATGGCTAAGCTTTTGCCAGACCAGACGCTTTATGTCAATGGGGTATCCAAGAATGCCGCGATGACTGGCTGGTGGGTCGGCTATATCTGTGGACCGAGTGATGTCTTAAAAGCTCTTACTAAAGTTCATCAAGCAGCAATTTCGACTAATGCTACGATGAACATGGATGCCACTGAAGAAGTGCTTCGTCATGGCAAGGCTGATACTGCTCAAATGAAGACGGAATATGATCAGCGTCGACAGTTCTTAATGGACGCCATGGATAAGATTGGTTTCCACTACACTAAGCCGATGGGGACCTTTTATCTGTGGGTCAAAATTCCAGACAGTTTTGATGGTGATTCAATGGCCTATGCAGAGCATCTGGCGGAAAAAGCCAAAGTAGCCATTGTTCCGGTAGCGGCCTTCACCAAGCTCCCGGTAAGGTACTTTAGAATTTCATACGCGGCTTCAATGGAAAAACTTAAGCGGGCGGTTGATGGACTGGCCAAAGTTTTTGCAGAAGACGGATCATTCTACGACTAGTGATGTTAAGCTACCGATGATCAATTCAAGGATGTCGGGAGCTGAATAACAAGACAATCGGATAAACTACCCGTCCATAAATGGCCCCCAGTATTGGGACTGCCGAATTTCCGGATGTCGATATAAGAAAAGAGCCCGCCAGGCAGCGAGCTCTTTTGATTTATGCTTGATTAATCTTTGCGCTTGTTTTGATTATCCTTGACGTGATTACGAATTGGATAGCTCAAGTAGATCGTGCTGGTCATAACGATTGGCAAGATGATTACCAAGATGATCAGACCAACGATCACCGTCATGGCAACTTCAATCAGCGTTGGAATGCCAGATGGAATCAAAGCAGCAAACGTACCACTCAAGATGATAGCGGCACTGATAACGACGGTCCCGATGATTGCACAGGCATAGTAGATTCGTTCGCCTGGCAGATACTTGTTTTCGTCGATTTCACGATAACGCGTCATCAAGAAGATACTGTAGTCAACCCCTAGGGCAATCAGCATGATGAAGCTAAAGAACGGCGTGTTCCAAGCCAACATGCTGCGGTGCATGAAGATACCGACCAGCCAGTGGTTGATTGACAGTGATGAAATGTAGGCCAACAGCAGTGAGCCCAAAATGTAGACCGGCTGCAGTAGCGAGTGCGTAATCAGCATCAGTGCAATGCCAATCCCAATCAGCATGATGGCTGCGGTCCGCACAAAGTCGCCGCTGGCCGTGTTCTTAATGTCGTTGATCCGTGAAGACTGACCGCCCATGGCAACCGTGGCATTGTTAAGAGCAGTGCCTTTCAATGACTTGCGAGCCATGTTAGAGATGTTTTCGGCATCCTTTGTGGCTTTTTCATCACTAGGGTTGGTGTCAAAGACAATCGTAATCTTAGTAGTCTTGCGGTTGGATGACATGTAGTTGTCAATTGCCGGCTTAAAGGTCTTGCTGTGCAGAACCGACTTTGGAATATAGAAGGTTTCTGCCGCGGCTGACTTTTGCAGGCCTGTCAGATAGCTTTGACCAGATGCCAGCCCAGAATTCAGCTGGTTGAGGCCATTGGTAATCTGAGGCGAGCTCTGCGCCAGCTTGTTGATCCCAGTGTTGAGCTGCAGACTGCCGGAACTGAGCTGTCCCATACCGGAGCTGAGCTGTTGGCTGCCAGAGTAAGCGGAGTTGATCCCATTGCTCAATTGTGGTGAGGCAGCGGCCAGCTTATTGATACCAGTGTTTAGTTGACCTAAAGCACTGGTACCTTGACCCAGCGCACTTTGAATCTGGTTGAGACCGCTGGTTAACTGCTGCAAGGCTGAAACGGCACCTGGCAGCGCAACGTTAGAGGCTTGGGCCAATTGAGCAACCTGAGCCTTCAGCGTTGCAACCTGGGTGCTGAGATTTTGCAGGCTGGATGCCGAACCGGCGACGTTTTGCAGTGAGCCAGCCAGTGACTTGTCCGCATTGCCAGCCGCCTGCAGGTTTTGAGCCACGCTTTGCAGCTGACTGCTCAAAGCACTGGTTTGACTGTTGGTCTGAGAGGCAATCTGGCTTTGAATACCGCCAAGAATCTGCTGCATGGCACCTTCCATCACGGCTTTTTGCTGGTCATTTAGGTTGGCTTGACTTTCCGCAGCCTTAAACTGGGTCATAACCGAGCTAAGGCTGGCTGAACTAGAAGAACTGGTAGCTCCTTGAATGCTCCTTAAGGTGTTGCCGGCTTGCGTCAGTTGATCACCGATGATTTGAGCCTGGCTGGCAACGTTTTGCAGGTTGTTTTGAATGCCAGTCGTATCAATTGACGTTCCTTGACTCTGCAGAGCGCTGTTCAGCTGTTGGATCCCATTATTGATCTGCGGCAGACCGCTTTCCAGCTGCTGCAGCTGCGAGGCATTAGCGCCGGTCAATTGGGAACTGAGCTGCTGGCTCATCTGGTTCATGCCGTTGACCAACTGCTGGCTGCCGGCACTAAGCTGGTTTAAACCATTCGTCATTTGGTTGCCGCCAGAACTGAGCTGCGCCAGACCGGAAGTCAGTTGATTGGCACCAGTAGCCGCGGAGTTAATCCCGCTATTCAGCTGGTTGGTACCAGTTGCGGCCGAGTTAAGCCCATTTGTCATCTGCTGACTGCCGGCGCTTAATTTGCTGATCCCGTTACGTGCCGTGGAGACGCCATTGTTGACCGTCTTCATTTGACTAGTAACGTAAAGCTTTTTGATCTTGGAACCAGATGGTTGAGTAACGGAAGCCACGGTCTTAACGCCCTTGGTATGTTTGATTTGTTCCGTTAACTGGTCGATCAGCTTCAGATCTTTTTCATTATCCAGCGTGTGGTTGGACTTGATGTAAAGGGTAGCCGGTTCAGCCGTCCCTTTAGAGAAGTGCTTTTGTACAACCAGGAATCCTTGCTTGGATGGCGTTGAGTCAGAAATTTCGGCCGTATCGTCATAGTTCAGCTTGTTTTGATAAGTGAAGTAAAATGGCGAAAGAGCAGCCAATACCAAGACCAATGCAATGATTGGGTGGGCTAGGGAATGCTTGGACAAGAAGCGCCAGAATGGACTTTCCGTTTCACCATTGAATGTCTTGACCGGCCAGAACATGGTCTTGCCCATGGTCGTCATAAAGAACATGTTTAACGTCAGCAAAACGATCAGCAAAACGGCAACCCCGATGGCAACCCCGGATGCTGATTTGTAAACCGAGAAGCGGGCTAGACCCAGGGCTGAGAAACCAATCAAAATGGAAGATCCCGACATTAAAATCGTCTTGCCGGCATTCCACTGGGCATTTTTGGCGGCCTCAAACTTATCCATTCCATTCCCCAGGTTGGCTTTGAACCGATCATAGAGCAAAATGTTGTAGTCGGTCCCGATCCCAAACAAAACGATAACCATAAAAACTTGGGTGAAGTTGCTGAATGGGAAATTAAAGTTCTTAACCAAGTTGGTAACGATTGAAAAGGCAGTAATGAACGAAACCCCAACCGTTAACAGTGAGATCAATGGAACGATCGGTGACCTAAAGACCAGTATCAAGACAATAAAGATGAAGATAACCGAGATGACCTCAGTCTTCTTGATCCCTTCTTGAATAGCTCCGGAAAAGTCGTCTTGCAGGATATCGGCCCCAGTAATGTAGGTCCGAATGCCATTGGTCTTGACGGCTTTGGTTAATTTTTTGTTGATGTTTGAAACGGTTTCTTTTTTCGAAACGTTCATTTGGACCAGTTCAGTGGTCTTGTCCTTAGAGATCAGGTTCTTCTTGGTAGCCGAGTTTTCATATGGGGTCAACATGGACTTAATGCCCAGTTCGGATTTATGCCGCTTTAAGTAGCGGATCGTCTTATTGACGTTTTTTTGATCCGATTTAGACATCGCGCCGTTTTTATTGTTAAAGACGGCAACGACTTGATAAGTGTTGTTTTGATGATGTCCCCAATGATTGCCAATCGTACTGGCAACCTCACTTTGCACGTTAGCAGGCAGTGAGATTGTCGAGTGCTCACGCGTTAATTGATTGACATTAGGCAGCATGAAGATCGAGATCACAACGATGAGAATCCACGCGATCAAGGATCCAACGTGGTTTTTAATAAATCGCATCTCAAAATTTCTCCTTACCTATTTATATAAAAAATAATGTACAAAAATTGCAGCTTACATGCCCGAGGCTTTTTCAACCGGGTCGATCAGCCGAAAAAGCATTTGATGGTAATTTGCAGTGGCGGTTTCTTCATCCTCATCTTGGTAGAGCGGTGCCGTTTCAAGGAAAATATAGCCTAAAACGGCACCTACCAACACATGCGATGAAATCAGCCGGTTGCCATCAACATCGACGACTTGATCCACCAGTTTGATCATTCGCTTGATTTCGTGATACATTGCCGAGTCAGTTGAGAAACGCTGGGCATGGTACAAAATTGCGGATAAAGAGGCATGAGCCAACAAAAAATCACGAATGATATCCGCGAATTTCAAGTAGGCTTTGGAACCGGAAAGGCCGATAATGCCATCAACGACCTGCCGGTACATTTGCTGCATCAACCGAGCACCAGTCAGCGACACCATTTCTTCGCGGTTGGCAACGTAGTTATAAAGCGATTGCGAGCGAATATCGAGTGCCTTAGCCAGATTGGGCATGGTTAAAGCTTCAAGCCCTTGTTCATCGGCTAATTTTTCAGCAGTAGCAAGTACTTTTTCCCGATCAAGGGTTCGTCGCTTTGTCATGAAATCCCTCCTTTACTTTTTTTAACCAGAATAATATAACATTACTAAATGTAGATAACAATCTACATGTTGTAGTTTATTTAAGTGAGATATTCCGTAATAAGACATATGTTGTAAATCGTTCCGTAACAAATAAAAGAAGTTGGAAAAAGTAATTGTTCTAGTGATTATAAAAGGCTGAAGATCAACGTTTTGGATGACGCAATCTTCAGCCTTTTTTCTATTTTCGGACTTTATTCCCGACCTCTAACGGGATGGGCAATGTAGCGTAATTGATCAAAATCAAAGAAGTAGGAAAGATTTTTTGATTGAATCAGGTAGCGGTTCTGACCAAACGACTTTAAATAGCCACGGGCTTCGACTGGTTGGCCGGCAGCGGTTTTGGGCATCAGCTGCACATAGACCAACAAGTGATCAGCCAGGGCCTTTTTTATAAAAAGCTTCCTTTGAAAATCTGGTTGGGGATTCAGCAGGTCTGGAATTGGGGCGAACTCAATTGGCTCGAACAAATGGTGCAGACCTTGCGAGATAATTTTGGTACTACGATTGATGATAGATTGCCGCTGATTTTGCATGATCATTCCTCCGAACACTCGTTTGTGACTATAGTATACGAACGAGTGTTCAAAAACGCAAGCAGTAAATTCCAATTAATTTTTTAATAGTGCTGAGATCATGTTAGATTCCTTTAATGACAGGCTGTTTGGCTATCTTTCATTAGTGAAAAACGATCTTGTTTAGTTTGAAGGTTTTGTCATTTGAGGGTTCGCCATTGGTTTGAAAAACGAACCGGATCGTCTAAATTTTTAACTGGCATTGGGCAGCCGCAGTAATTGAAAATGCAGATTCATGCCACATGATCGCTAAATTTATGCGCGAAACCAAAGCAGAATATGTTATCATTAATCATTAAAAGAGCAATGAGAAAAGAAGGTATGGAAGCAATATGAGCAAGCGAGGAATGCTGATTGTTTTGTCTGGTCCATCAGGCGTTGGTAAGGGAACAGTTAGAAAGGCGCTGTTTAGTCAGCCTGGCAATGATTTTCAATACTCAGTCTCAATGACGACGCGGCAGCCACGGCCAGGTGAGGTCAATGGCAAGGACTACTTCTTTGTATCAAAAGAAGAGTTCGAGCAGCACATTCGCGAAGGGCAGATGCTGGAATATGCCAAGTATGTTGACAATTATTACGGCACCCCTTTAAAATATATAAATGATACGCTAGATGAAGGTAAAGATGTCTTCTTGGAAATTGAAGTCAACGGTGCCATGCAGGTTCGCTCCAAGTGTCCTGATGGCGTCTTCATTTTTCTTACGCCGCCGGACCTGATGGAATTGCGTCAGCGCTTGATCCATCGTGGCACCGACAGCATGGAGGTCATCAACAAACGAATCCACAAAGCATTCGGTGAGATTCAAATGATGCAAAACTACGACTATGCCGTGGTTAACGATCAGGTCGACAATGCCGTTACCAAGATCAAGGACATCATTCGTTCCGAACGCTTGCGGGTACCTCGCGTAATGCCGGATTACCTTGAAATGTTAGGAGATTCAGAAAAATGATTCTTTTTCCATCAGTCGATGAATTGCTGAAGCGCGTTGACTCTCGCTACTCGCTGATTATGCTGGCAAGCAAGCGGGCACACGAAATCGATAAGTACCGTGCAGACAAGTGGCGGGCAGAAAACGCAGATCAGTCAAAGGACAACCACGCAGCCGAGGAATTGGCACAAGATCATCCACTGCTGCTGGATCACTACGACTCAATCAAGTCGGTCGGGATGGCGCTAGAAGAAATCGAAGCCGGCAAGGTAACGATTGATACTGATCATACGGAAGACTTGCAAGACTAGTTGCAGCTGCCAAAGAGCGACACCAGACAAGGGTTTGGTGCTGCTCTTTTTATTTTCATCAAGGGGGCAAACATGGCAAAGATTGCAGTGCATATGACAGGCGGAATTGCCGTCTACAAAGCAGTTGAAGTTGTTCGTGGCTTGCAAAAGCAGGGACACGAAGTACGCGTGGCGATGACCAAAAATGCTGCGCGCTTTGTTGGGCCAGCGACCCTGGCAGCTCTGATTAAGCATCCGGTTTTGATTGATCAATGGTCAGCCACGCTTAATGGTCAGGTACCGCATATCGAACTGGCCGACTGGAGCGATTTGGCACTGGTGGTTCCAGCAACCGCCAACATCTTGGCAAAAATGGCAAATGGACTGGCTGACGATGCCGTTTCAGCCACACTTTTGGCTACCAGTGCGCCCAAGATGGCAGTCCCAGCTATGAATGTTCACATGTGGAACAATCCTGCCACCCAAAGAAATATTGCTCAGCTTAAACGAGACGGCGTGATCATTATGGAACCGGCAGATGGTATGTTGGCGGAAGGATATGCCGGCAAGGGGCGGATGCCAGAACCAGCTGAGATCGTCAAGCAGGTACAAAACTGTTTGACCAAACAACCGCTTCAATCATCGGCTGCCAATGGTCAACTGAAGGGTAAGACAATCGTAGTTACGGCCGGTGGTACCAGAGAGGCATTGGATCCGGTTCGCTATTTGGGCAACCGTTCCTCAGGCAAGATGGGGATTGCAATTGCCCAGGCAGCAGCGGCATCAGGAGCCAAGGTTGAATTGATTGTCGGCAGCGTTTCGGTTGAATTGCCGCAATCACCAAACATCGCGATTACAACAGCGCTTTCTACGCAGGCAATGGCTGACGCCGTATCACAAAAGTTTGCCCATGCGGATGCTTTGATCATGGCCGCGGCCGTTGCTGATTTTCGTCCGGCTGTTTTGGCTGATCAAAAAATCAAAAAGCATGGTGACGGCACCCTGACGCTGCATCTAGTGCCAACTGAAGATATTTTGGCTACGATGGGTGCCCAAAAAAAACCGGGGCAGGCAGTGATCGGTTTTGCGGCCGAAACTAACGATCTTTTGCAAAATGCTAATGCCAAGTTGGCTAAAAAGCATGCCGATGTGATCGTGGCTAACGATGTCTCCAAACCAGGCATCGGTTTTGGCTCAGATGCCAACGCCGTTACGATTTTGCGGCCGAACCAGGCACCTTTAAAATGGCCGCGTCAGTCCAAGCAAAAAATTGCCGCAAAAATCGTTGACCTGGCAAATCAACTGTTGAAAGCTGGTGATTAGATGGCCGAACTGGCACAGGTAATCGTTGACGTACCAACGATGCAGACTGATCAACCATATACGTACGCAATCCCCAAGCGACTGGAAAACCAGATTCAAGTCGGGATGCGCGTAATCGTGCCGTTTGGTCGGGGCAAGCGTGAAGTACAGGGCTTTGTCGTTGGTATCGATCAGCCGACCGAATACGATGGGACGCTCAAGCCAATTGCCGGGCTGATGGATTTGGTGCCGGTCGTCAATCCAGAACTTTTAAAACTGAGTCGATGGATGGCCGATCAGACTTATGCTTTTTGGATCTCGTGTCTGTACACGATGCTGCCCAACGCCTTAAAAGCCAAGAGTCATCGGGTCGTCCGTATTATTGACGAAATTGACGAGCAGACGGCACTGGAATTATTTCATGGAAAAGATGAACTGGACTTTGAACGATGCCAAAACGATCCCAAAGTCGTCAGTCAGCTGCTTAAGCTCAAGCGTCAAGGCAGGGTCTCATTTGAATACCAGGTTGAGGACCGGGCTCGCATCAAAAAAGAAACGGCGATTCAGCCTTTGATGTCGTTTGAGCAGTATGAAGACGAGCGGATGGGGATTCGGGCCAACGCCCATGCCCAGCAGCAGTTGATCTCATATCTGCAAAGTCTTGATAGTAAAACCATTAAACTAAAGCAGGCGATGCAGCAATCGGGTTTAAAGGCGGCAACGTTTAACGTCGGCGAAAAGCGTGGCTGGCTCAAGAAAACTGCCGTTGAGACCTACCGAACGCCAGGCGGCATGATTCCTGATGATCAGCATCTGGATGCGCCGTTAAAATTGAATCCCAATCAAAAACAAGCCGTTGCAAAGATCGATCAGGCCATTGAACAAAAACAGAATCAGACTTTTTTGCTGCAAGGCGTTACCGGATCTGGCAAAACCGAGGTCTATCTGCAGACGATGGCAAAGGCAATTAAAATGGGCAAGACGGCCTTGCTGCTAGTGCCGGAGATTTCATTAACACCGCAGATGGTTAATCGTGTGCGGCGGCGCTTTGGTCAGCGTGTGGCCGTTTTACACAGCAGCCTTTCGGATGGCGAGCGCTATGACGAATGGCGTCGTATTGAGCGTGGCGAGGCTCAGGTCGTGGTTGGTGCCCGTTCAGCGGTATTTGCACCATTAGAAAATCTAGGATTGATTATCATGGATGAAGAGCACGAAACCAGCTATAAGCAAGACGAAACGCCGCGCTATCATGCCCGCGACGTTGCCAGCTGGCGTGCTAAATATCATCACGCGCCATTGGTTCTAGGATCGGCCACGCCCAGTCTGGAAAGTCGCGCCCGGGCTCTGGCTGGTGTCTATCAATTATTGAAGATGCCAACGCGAGTCAATCAGCGGCCGTTGCCACCGGTTGAAGTCGTTGATATGCGCCCGGAAATGCAGCGCAATGGCGAGACCAACTTTTCGGATCGCTTGCTGGGTCTATTAACCGATCGGCTGCAAAAAGGCGAGCAGAGTATCTTGATGCTGAATCGCCGGGGCTTTTCTTCATTTATCATGTGTCGGGACTGTGGTTTTGTGCTGAAATGTCCCAATTGTGATATTTCTTTGACTCTGCACATGGACTCACATACCATGAAGTGTCACTACTGTGGTCATGAAGAGCCAATTCCTTCTGTCTGTCCGCAGTGTCATGGCCGCCATATTCGCTACTATGGTACGGGGACTGAAAAGGTCGCTGCCGAATTGCAAAAACTGCTGCCCAATGCTCGTGTGATTCGCATGGACGTTGACACGACGCGGCACAAGGGGATGCATGCCAAGCTCTTAAAAGAATTTGGTGCCCATCAAGCCGATATTTTATTGGGCACGCAGATGATTGCCAAGGGACTGGATTTTCCCAATGTTACCTTGGTGGGGGTCTTGAATGCCGATACGGGGCTTGATTTACCAGACTTTAGGGCTAGTGAGCGGACGTTTGATCTGCTCAGTCAAGTCAGTGGACGAGCCGGAAGAGCCGATAAGCCGGGACATGTCGTGATTCAGACGTTTAATCCAGATAACTACGCGATTCGCTATGCTCAATTGCATGACTACGAAGACTTTTTTAAAGCGGAGATGAACATTCGCTATCAGGCCGGTTATCCGCCTTACTACTACACTGTGCGTATTATGGCCAGCAACGAGGATGAAGATGCAGCTGCCAAGGCGATTTATGCAATCAAAGATCAATTGAACGCCGGTCTGGGTAAGGATACGGTTGTCTTGGGCCCAACGCCACGGCCAATTGCCCGGATGAAAAGAAGATACTATTATCAGATTATCGTTAAATACAAGCATGATGAAAAGCTGCACGAATTGCTGCTTGATGTCATGAAACAAACGCAGGCCAAGAGCAGACAGGATACCTTGGTCAGCATTGATCCGGAACCACAGTACTTTATGTAACGAGAAAGGATTTTTATTATGTCATTATCAGTCGTATTTATGGGAACGCCACAGTTTGCCGTACCGATTCTGCAAGCCTTGATCAATGATGATCAATATGACGTTAAGGCCGTCGTTACGCAGCCTGATCGCCGAGTAGGCCGCAAACATGAGCTGCGGGCCACGCCGGTTAAGGAACTGGCCGTTAAATATGGAATTGAGGTACTGCAGCCAGAAAAACTAAGCGGCAGTCCCGAGATGCAGCGGGTGATCGATTTGGCACCTGACTTTGAGATTACGGCAGCGTTTGGCCAGTTTTTGCCCGTCAAGATGCTTGAAGCAGCCAAAATCGCGGCAATTAACGTACATGGCTCGCTTTTGCCTAAATATCGTGGTGGAGCACCAATTCAGTACTCAATTATCAACGGTGATCAAGAAACCGGTGTAACGATCATGTATATGGTTAAGGCCATGGATGCTGGCGATATTATTGCCCAAAAGGCGATTCCAATCACCAAAAATGACGATAGCGGTACGATGTTTGAAAAGCTGAGTCGATTGGGACGCGATCTTTTGATGGAAACTCTGCCCAAATTGGCAAAAGGCGATGTTCAGCCAGTCAAGCAGGATCCAGAAAAAGTCGTCTTTTCACCAAATATTAGCAGTGAACAAGAGCGCATTGACTATCGCCTGCCAGCTGATCGTATTGATGACAAGGTTCGTGGTCTGCGTCCATTCCCAATTGGCAACATGATCATCGATGGTATTCAGACCAAGATTTATGACGTCACGCCACTGGATGAAAAGACTGATCTGGCGCCTGGTCAAGTTGTACGCGTTGAAAAACATGCCTTGATTTTGGCGGCCGGCAATGGTACGACTTACCGGATCAACCGCCTCAAGCCAAAGGGCAAGCGCGAGATGGACATTACTTCCTATTTGAATGGTCATCAGAATCTAAAGCAAGGAGTTCAGGCAATCACCGATGAAGAATAAGCAGATCAATACCGCACGGGGCGCCGCTTTAAAAACGCTTGATCAGGTCCTGCAAAAAGGCGCCTATTCCAATCTGCAGTTAAACCAGGTCTTAAAAAACAGTCAGTTAAGCGCAGTTGATAAGCGCTTGGCTACCAACTTGGTCTATGGTGTACTGCAGCATAAATTAACGCTGGAATATTGGCTGGCTCCGTTTATTAAGGGCAAGAAAACCGAAAGCTGGGTTAAGACGCTTCTTTTGATGTCAATTTATCAGCACCAATATTTGGATCGCATACCAGATTGGGCGGTTACCAACGAATCGATTGAGTTGGCCAAAACGCTTGGCAATCCGGGCACGCGACGCTTTGTGACTGGCGTTTTGCATGCGATTTTGCGTCAAGGCCTACGCAGCGCTAGCGATATCCAGGATCCGATTGAGCGCCGTTCAGTTGAATTCAGCCTGCCAAAATGGCTAGTTGAAGAGTTAACCAAGCAGTATGGTCAGCGGACTGCTGATGAGATTTTTGCTGCCATTAACGAACCAGCACGTGTCTCATTGCGGGTCAATTTGGCTAAGACGACCATTTCCCAGGCAATTAATGTCTTAAAAGAGCAGGGCGTTGAGATTGAAAAAAGTCAGGTTGCAAGAGATGGCCTGGTGGTCAAAAGTGGGGATGTCATCAATACGCAAGCCTTTTTGGATGGTCTGGTTACGATCCAAGACGAAAGTGCCATGCTGGCTGTAGAAAGCATGCAAGTCGAATCGAGCGATCAGGTCTTGGATGCTTGTGCGGCACCTGGCGGTAAAACCGTTCAGATTGCGGCAGCTTTAGACGTTAAATCTGGCGGCAGCGTTACGGCATTGGATATTCACCCTCACAAGATCAAGCTGATTGAAAAAAATGCGCAGCGTTTAGGCGTAGCTGATCGCGTGCATGCCTGTCAGTTGGATGCGCGCAAGGTTGATGAAAAGTTTGCCGATGAATCTTTTGATAAGATCTTAGTTGATGCACCATGCAGTGGCATTGGGCTTTTACGCCGCAAGCCAGAGATTCGCTACGATAAAAAACTTAGCGATAGTCTGCAGCTGCACGAAATTCAACTGGCAATTTTAAATGCAGTTGCCCCAAAAGTGAAAAAAGGCGGTATAATAACATATAGTACGTGCACAATTTTACAGCAGGAAAATGATGGTACTGTGCAGGCATTTCTGGCTGCCCATCCAGATTTTAAGCTGCTTAAAACTCAAACGGCGCGTGCCTTGAAAAACGCGCGAACGGGGGCAACCTTGACAATTTTGCCAAGTGATTATGGCTCTGATGGATTCTTTATCAGCAGCCTGCAACGTTTGTAGAAGGGAACTTAGACCCATGAAAACAGCCTATCAATCTGATATTGGTCAACAGCGATCTGAAAATCAAGATCGCGTCGATAGTTTTACCACGAATTCTGGAAAGCAGCTGAATTTGGTTGCTGATGGAATTGGTGGCAATCGAGGCGGCGATGTAGCTGCACAAACGACTGTCCAGGCTCTCGGTCAGCGCTTCTTAAAGTCTGCGCCCAATGATGAGGCAACTGCCAAACAGTGGCTTGCTGATCAGGTGCAGCAGATCAATGATCAAATCATTGACGAATCACGCAAGAATAAAAAATATCAAGGAATGGGGACCACTTTGGTAGCCGCCATTTTCTTTAATGATCAACAAAAAATCGTTGTCGCCAATATTGGCGACAGCCGTGGCTATATTATGCATCAAAACGTCTTGACTCAAGTCACGGTTGATCATTCCTTGGTAAATGAGTTAGTCAAGAACGGCGATTTAACCGAACAGGAAGCTGCCGTGTCACCACAGAACAATATTATAACCCGGGCAATCGGAATCTCTAATGACGCGCAGATCGATGTCAATGTGTTTCCGTTTGAGCCCGGTGATCAATTGCTAATGTGCTCGGATGGCCTGTCCAAAACTGTTGACAAACAGGAATTGACCCAGGTGCTGCAAAGCGATGCACCGCTGGAAGACAAGTGCAGCGTTTTGGTTGAAAAAGCCAATGCAGCTGGTGGTCCGGACAATATCACCGTTCTGATCAGCCAAAATGATCAGGAGAGATAAAATCAATGAAACCCGGATATGAGCTTAATCACCGGTATAAGATAATCAAATCGCTGGGTGAGGGCGGCATGGCCAATGTCTACCTGGCTCACGATCTGGTGCTGGATCGCGATGTCTCAGTCAAGCTATTGCGCTTGGATCTGCGCGATGATCCCAGCACTAAACGCCGCTTTGAACGAGAAGCCATGGCGGCCACGCAGCTCAACGATCCCCATATTGTGGGTATCTATGACGTTGGCGAGGAGCATGGCATCCAATACATGGTTATGGAATATGTTAAGGGGACTGATCTGAAGACCTATATTCATGATCACTACCCAATTCCATTGCCGCAAGTCATCGATATCATGGAGCAAGTCTTAGCCGCGGTACAGACGGCCCACACCAATGGTATTATTCACCGCGACCTTAAGCCGCAAAATATCTTAATCGATGACAATAAAAATATTAAAATTACGGATTTTGGGATCGCCATGGCGGCATCGCAAAATTCAATGACACAAACCAACAGCCTGCTGGGTTCGGTACATTACCTTTCACCAGAGCAGGCACGCGGCAGCATTGCAACGCCGCAGTCAGATATTTATTCTTTGGGAATTATTTTATTTGAGCTTTTGACGGGCCAAGTACCGTTTGAAGGCGAAACGGCGGTATCGATTGCATTAAAACACTTCCGCGATGAGATTCCCTCAGTACGCAAATTCAACCCACAGATTCCGCAGCCCTTGGAAAATGTGGTCTATCGTGCTACGGCCAAACACCCTTGTGATCGATATCAAGATGTAGCGGCAATGGCGGCTGACCTGCAGACCTCGCTGGATCCGTCACGTGCCAATGAGCCTAAGTACGTCGTTGGTCAGCAGTCCAGCAACGAAGAGACCAAGGTATTGGATCTTAACGCCATTAAAGAAGCTGCTGATCAACAAGCAGCCAGTGCCCAAAAAGTTGATGACGACACCAAACAGCTGACGCCGACTCGGCAAAACCGCATGAAGCGTACCATCCAGCGGCATCCCATCCGCAAGTGGGCGGTCGTGATCGTGGTGGCATTGGCCTTGATCGGTGCCGGGGTCGGGATGTACATGCATCGAACGGTCACGATTCCTGATGTCGATGGTTTGACTACGGCGCAGGCTGAAAAAAAGCTGCAGGCGCATCATCTACGCCTAGGCAACGTTACCGAAAAGACCAGTCAAACGGTAGCCAAAAATCATGTGGTCAAGGTGGCCGGCAACAAGCGTCATGCGTATGCCGGTCAATCGGTTGATCTGGTTGTCAGCCGCGGCGTCAAAACCTGGAAGATGGCTGATTATGTTGGCGACAGCTATTCGGATACGGCCGATGAATTACGTGACAAAGGCTTTGTCGTTAAACAGACCAGAAAGTACTCTGATACTGTCGCAACTGGCAAGGTCATCAAGCAAAGCGTCAGTTCCGGTACGACGATTAATCCCAGCCAACAGACGGTTACGCTGACGGTTAGTGCCGGCAAAAAGCAGATTACGATTCCAAACTTTAAGGACAAGGACATCAGCGAGGTGCAGGATTTTGCCAATAAGCATCAGCTGCAGCTGACGACAACGCAAAAGAACTCAACGACCGTCGCAACCAACCATGTGATTCAGCAGACGCCAAAAGCAGGCGGCAAACTGACGCATGGCGATACGCTGACCGTTCAGATTGCCAGCAATTCTGATGAGCTGCGTACCACCAACATTCAAATCAATATTCCGTTTGATAGCAGTGGCGGCAAAAAAGAAAATCGGGTACAGGTATATATCCGTGATGCCTACCACAATCTGACAATGGAATATCAAGACATTACCATCAATCAAGAAACAACGATCAACGTACCATTTACGCTGCGTAGTGGCCAGACCGGTGCCTACCGAGTAATTCGCAACGGTCAGACGATTATGAGCGCGACGAATATTACAGGATAGTTGAGGTGCAAAGTGCAACAAGGAATCATCCAACAATCGCTCAGCGGCTTTTTTGACGTGCTTGCTGACGGTACGGTCTTTCGTACGCGTGGCCGTGGCAACTTTCGCAAGCGCGGCATCAAGCCGATCGTAGGCGATCAAGTCGAGTTTGAAGATGGCTATTTGCTAAAGGTATTGCCCCGCAGAAACCAATTGCGACGGCCGCCAGTAGCCAATGTTGATCAGGCTGTCGTGGTTACGGCTGCCAAACAACCCAAGTTTTCCAGCAACTTACTGGATCGTCAGCTGATTGCTTTAGAAAAACAAGCCATTGAACCCGTCATCTATTTTTCAAAAACTGATCTGTTAAGTGATGATGAATGGCATGAGCTGCAGCCAGTCTTAAACGGCTATCGCCAGATTGGCTATGCAGTGATTGCCCAACGCCAGCCGTTTGGCAAAGAATCACTGACTCAGCTCCAGCAGCTGCTCAGTAATCATATCGTTACGATGATGGGCCAGACCGGGGCCGGCAAATCAACGCTTTTAAATCATCTGGCACCAGAATTGAATCTGGCAACGGGTGAGGTTTCACAGGCCTTGAAGAGAGGGCGACACACCACGCGCAAGGTCAGTCTGCTGCATGTCGGCGAAGCCTTGATTGCCGATACGCCAGGCTTTTCTTCTTATGAAGACTTTGACATGGATGTCACGGAACTGCCAAAACTGTTTCCAGAAATGCAGCAATTGGCCCCAGAATGCAAGTTTCGCGGCTGCCTGCATCTAAAAGAACCTGGTTGCGCCGTGAAGAACGCGGTTGAGCATGGTACAATAATGAAGAGCCGGTATGACAATTACGTTCAGTTTAATGAGCTGATTGTCAGCCAAAAACCAAACTATTGAAACGAGGGAATAGGATTATGATTAAAGTAGCTCCATCGATTTTGAGCGCCGATTACATGAATCTTGAAAAAGACATCAAGCTGGTTGACCAAGCTGGTGCCGAAGAACTGCACATTGACGTGATGGATGGTACGTTTGTTCCAAGTATTTCTTACGGACCTGGTTTTGTTAAGGCCATCCGCCAGATTACGGACATGTACCTGGATGTTCACATGATGGTTCAAAACCCAGAACACCTGATTCCAGTGATGGCTGAAGCAGGTGCCGACAACATTGGCGTGCACGTTGAAGCAACGCCGCATATTCACCGTGCGCTGCAGCTGATCAAAAACGCCGGCAAGGATGCTGAAGTCGTTATCAACCCAGGTACGCCGATTGAAATGATCAAGCCGGTCCTGCACATGGTAGACCAAGTCTTGGTTATGACGGTCAACCCAGGTTTTGGTGGTCAAAAGTTCCTGCCAGAAACGGTTGCCAAGATTGCTGAATTGGATGCCATCAAGAAGGCTAATGGCTACGACTTTGATATTGAAATCGACGGTGGGATCAACAATGAAACAGTTGTTGACTGCTACAAGGCCGGGGCTACGGTTGCCGTTGCTGGTTCCTACGTCTACAATGCTGAAGACCCACTGGCTCGCATTCAAGCACTGCGCGACGCTACCAAGTAATCAGAACAAAAACGTGACGAAGCAATTCGTCGCGTTTTTTTAGAGGATAATCATTAATGGACGAAAAAATCAATATCATGGTGGGCGGACCAGAAACTCTGATTCCCTATGATCAAGTTGAAAAAAGACGTTCTGAGACCTGGCTGGGAGTTGATCTAGGTGCCACTCGTCTGCTTGAGCACGGCATTGTTCCCGCATATGCAGCGGGCGACTTTGACTCCAGCACGCCTGAGCAGTTGGCTAGAGTGCAAGCTGCAGTGCAGCAAGTCGACATCTACCCACCAGAAAAAGACTATACTGATACTCAGATTGGGATTTTACTGGCGATGAAACATTATCAGCCGGCATCAATTACGATCTGGGGGACTACGGGTGGCAGGCTCGATCAATTGTTGGCCAATCTGTATACGCCATTAATGGATCCATACCGTCAGTATCTGGATCGAATTCATCTGATTGATCGGCAAAATACAGTTGACTTTTATGAGCCAGGCAGTTATGAGATTCATAAGGTCCCCCAGATGCCATATCTGGCGTTTGTCAATCTGACGCCGGTCACGGGGTTGACGCTGCCGGATGAAAAGTACAATCTGGATCATTTTGACAGCTCACTGCCCATCTCATGGTCCAGCAACGAGTTTGTCGGAACGGTCAATCATTTTTCTTTTGACAGTGGTATCGTGGCCGTTATTCAAAGTCGTGATGCCTATTCACAGGGGCCTTTGCAAGGTGTCAAGTGAAAATACTTGAAAGAAAACTATTGCATTGAAAGCCCCCCTATGGTAAATTATTTAGGTGAGTTACAGCGCGCACCTCAGCGCGGAGAAAATAACTGATGAGGAGAGGAGGGTTCCACATGGCTAAGGATTTCATGACCGGTAAGCGGACGCGCTTCGGCAACAAGCGTTCACACGCCCTTAACTCAAGTCGTCGTACCTGGAAGCCAAACCTGCAAAAGGTTACCATTTTGGTAAATGGCAAGCCAAAGAAGGTTTACGTTTCAGCACGTACCCTGAAGTCGGGTAAAGTGACTCGGGTTTAGTCCAAAAACATAGGCTGTCCGCCTTGCGGGCGGCTTATTTTTTTGTCGATAGATTCAGGCAATGTGGGCTAATTTGCTTTTTGACATTGCTGTGCTATGGTAAGATGATAGAGATATCAACTTGATGACAAACGATTAAGGGAGGCCATTGAAGATGGCAGTTAAGATTAAAACAAAGTCTGGCACGATCGATATTGCTAATGATGTGATCTCAACGGTCGTAGGCGGCGCCGCTACCGACAACTATGGCGTGGTAGGCATGGCAAGTCGCAATCCATTGAAGGACGGCGTCAACCAGATTCTGCGGCATGACAGCTATAGCAAGGGCGTTGTTGTTCGTCAGCAAGACAATGGCGTTTCCGTTGACGTTAACATCATTGTTGGCTATGGCACGAAGATTTCAGAAGTGTCCAAGAGCGTCCAAGAAAAGGTCAAGTACAACCTCGAATCCATGCTGGGCGTCACGGCCAATGCGGTCAATGTATACGTTCAAGGCGTTCGCGTTTTGGGCGATGATTAAGACGTGCCACGGGAGGAATTGATTTTGACAGTTACCAAGATTACTAATCTTGAATTTGGTAAGATGGTTCAAGCGGCAGCCGCCAAACTGAACGCTCAAGCCGAATTCATTAATTCATTGAATGTATTCCCGGTTCCGGATGGTGATACGGGAACCAACATGAGCATGTCAATGGCCAGCGGTGCCAAGTATGAACGTGATGCTACCAGCACCAGCGTTGGCGATTTGGCACAAGCATTGGCAAAGGGCCTTTTGATGGGTGCGCGAGGCAATTCCGGCGTGATCCTGTCACAGATTTTCCGTGGCTTTGCTAAGGGATGTACTGACAAGCAGGAATTATCGGCCAAGGATTTTGTTGATGCTTATGCCAACGGTGCCCAAACGGCTTACAAAGCAGTCATGAAGCCTACGGAAGGGACGATTTTGACGGTTGTTCGCGAATCGGCTCAGGCTGGTTTGAACGAGGTTAAGGCCGGTAATGAGGATCTGGTTGACATCATGGAAAAAATCTATGATGTCAGCGAAACAGCCTTGCAAAAGACGCCTGATCTGTTGCCGGTTCTAAAAGAAGTCGGCGTAGTTGATTCTGGTGGTCAGGGGTTGGTATTCGTGCTGCAGGCATTTTATGAATCATTAAGCGGCAAGGTAGTCGAAAACGACCTGGCTAAGCCTGATAATGCGCAAATCGACGAGATGATCAATGCCAAGCATCACCAAAGTGCGCAAGGCAAGCTTAATCCTGACGACATCAAGTATGGCTACTGCACGCAGATGATGGTGCGGATCGGTCGCGGTAAGCAGGTCACGCAAAAGTTTGACTACGATACCTTCTATAACTATCTGGCCAAGCTGGGTGACAGTCTGCTGGTAATCAATGACGATGAGGTCGTTAAGGTTCACGTCCACACTGAATTCCCTGGCAAGGTACTTTCCTGGGGTCAGCAGTTTGGTGATCTGCAAACGGTCAAGGTCGACAACATGCGCTGGCAGCAAGAGGAGATCATGGAAAAAGACGAAGGTGAGCCAACGCCGCTGGAAAAGGCCAAGGAAGCTGAAAAGCCGGCTTTGGATACGGCAGTGATTGCTGTAGCCTCCGGTGATGGGATTGCCAAGCTTTTGGAAAGTCTTGGCGTTACCCACGTGATCAATGGTGGTCAAACCATGAATCCAAGCATTCAAGAAATTGCCGAAGCCATCAATGAAAGTGGTGCCAAGCAGGCGCTGGTACTGCCAGACAATGGCAATGTCTTCATGGCGGCTGACCAAGCTGCTGAGGTGGCCGACATTCCGACTAAAGTTGTGCATGCCAAGACGATTGCACAAGGCATGAGCGCAATGCTGGAATTTAATCCAGAGGCAGATCTGGAAGAAAATCAGGCTAACATGGAAGGCAACCTGGATACCGTTAAGAGTGGTGAAGTTACCAACGCAGTGCGCGACACTACGATTGATGGTCAAACGATTAAAAAAGACGACTTCATGGGCATCGTAGACGGCAAGATCGTCAACACGGCCGCTGACGTTAAGACGGCGGCAATTGAAATGGTCAAGCAGATGCTGGATGAAGACAGCGAGATCGTAACGATTCTTTACGGGGTCGATGGCGATAAAGAGACTGCTGAAGCTATTAAAGAAGCTATTCTGGATGTTGATGATGAATTGGATGTCCAGATCTACGATGGCGGACAACCAGTCTACCCATACCTGATCTCCGTTGAATAAATATCAGCGCTGAATTGGCGTAATCAAGTCGTGTCGTCAGCAGGCGGCACGACTTTTTAGCTACTAAGAAAAAGGGGGCATTTTCTTGAAGAGTCTGCAGGATCCGGTCGCAAGCATCAAAGGGGTCGGGCCTAAAACGGTTGAGAATCTGGCAACGCTGGACATCAAAACGGTTGAGGACCTGCTGACGTACTTTCCATCACGCTATGACGACTTTGCCCCAACTGATCTGAGTGCTGCTAAAGATCGTCAAAAAGTTACGGTTCATGGTACGGTAACATCTGAACCGATTTTGACGCGCTATGGCTACCGCCGCAACCGCTTGAGCTTTCGGCTGCTGGTTGATCGCAACGTGGTCATGACGACCTTTTTTAATCAGCCATACTTAAAGAACAGTGTGATTTTAAATACGCATGTCACCGTAATGGGCAAATGGGATGCTGCACGCCAGCAGATTCTGGGTACCAAGCTGATCACGCAAGGACACGAACAGGAGCTGGGTGCGATTTATCCGGCCAACAAGCATGTTTCACAAAAAACATTGCGCAAATTAATCAAACAGGCCTACGATCAATATAAAGACGTAATCGCTACGTTGTTGCCGATTTCGCTGCGTCAGCGCTATCAGTTGATGGAGCGCCGTGAAATGATCAGACAGATGCACTGGCCAACCACGCCCTTTGTTGCTAAGCAGGCCCAAAAAGCAGCTGCCTATGAGGAATTTTTCTTATTTCAGCTGCGGCTCCAGGCGATTCGCAAGGCACACCGCCAAGCTGATGGCAACCAGATTTTGTATAATAATCAAGAACTCAAGGAATTCATCAAAACGATTCCATTTGAGCTGACTGACGCGCAGAAACGCTCGGTCAACGAAATCTGTCGTGATCTGCGTGCACCTTATCAGATGAATCGACTCTTGCAAGGTGACGTAGGATCAGGCAAGACGATCGTGGCTGCTCTAGCAATCGCGGCTACGGTCAATGCTGGCTATCAGGCTGCTTTAATGGCACCAACTGAAATTTTAGCAGCTCAGCATGCCGCCAAACTGGCCCAAATTTTTGAAGGTACGCACGTCAATGTAGGCCTTTTGACCGGTTCGATGACGGCCAAACAGCATCAGCAGCTGGTTGATCAGATCAAATCCGGTACCGTTAATCTGATCGTGGGAACGCATGCTTTGATTCAAGACAAGGTCGACTATGCCAATCTGGGACTGGCCATTATCGATGAACAGCACCGATTTGGGGTTCGCCAACGTCAGCTCCTGCGCGAAAAAGGCGATAATCCTGACGTATTGGCAATGACGGCCACGCCGATTCCGCGGACGCTGGCAATTACGACTTATGGTGAGATGGATGTTTCGATCATTGATCAATTACCGGCAGGACGCAAGCCGATCGAAACGCGCTGGCTGCGAGAGAATCAAAGCGGCGCGGCACTGTCGTTTTTAAAAGAGGAATTGGCTAAAGGTGCCCAAGTCTATGTGGTCAGTCCATTGATCGAGCAATCGGAGTCAATCGATGTACAAAATGCTACTGACTTATATGAAAAGTTTGCTGAATATTTCGCGCCTGACTATCAGGTTGGCTTGCTGCATGGCCGTATGAGCAGCGATGAAAAAGCCGCGGTTATGGAAAAATTCAAGGATAATCAGCTGCAGGTACTGGTCGCAACGACGGTGATTGAAGTCGGTGTCGACAACCCGAATGCCTCAGTGATGCTGATCTATGACGCGGATCGCTTTGGCTTGGCCCAATTGCATCAATTACGCGGCCGGGTTGGTCGTGGTCAGCGGCAGAGCTATTGTTTGCTGATTGCCGATCCTAAAACTGAAGACGGCCAGGCGCGGATGCAGACCATGACTGAAACAACGGATGGCTTTGAAGTGGCGCAGCGTGACCTTGAACTGAGAGGCTCAGGCGACGTTTTGGGCACCAATCAATCAGGGCTGCCACAATTTAAGGTTGGCGATCCGATCGGTGACTTAAAGATGCTGCAGACGGCCCGGGCTGATGCCGGAGCACTTTTGGATACGCCGCATTGGGATGAAAAAGACGAGAATCAGCCGCTGGTACTATATCTCAGACGCCATCAGCTGGAAACGCATTTTGATTAAGGAGAGAAAATATGATTAAAATTGCCGTAGATGCCATGGGAGGCGACCACGCCCCCCAGGCAATCGTTGCCGGAGTTGAAGCCGCACGCGATCAGTATTCGGATCTGGAGTTTGATCTGTATGGCGATCCGCAAAAAGTTGCGCCACTGATTAAAGACAAGACGCGGCTGCATTTGATTGAAACCACCGAAGAAATTGAAATGGGCGAGGAACCAGTGCGGGCCATTCGCCGTAAAAAAGACTCATCAATCGTTCGTGCTGCTCAAGCCGTTAAGGAAGGCAAGGCCGATGCGTTCTTTTCTGCTGGCAATACCGGCGCCATCTTAGCATCGGGACTTTTGATCGTTGGCCGCATCAAGGGGATCGATCGTCCTGGACTGACCAGCGTTTTGCCAATCGTTGAGCCGGGCAGTGATCGTCACAGTTTTGTCTACCTTGACAGTGGTGCCAATGCTGAGGCCAAGGAGCGCAATCTGGTTCAATACGCGCACCTGGGCCGTTTTTATGCCGAAAGCGTGCTGGGCGTCAAGAATCCGCGCGTGGCTCTGCTTAATAATGGTGCCGAAGAAGACAAGGGTGATCGACTGCATAAAGAGGTTCACCAGCTGCTTAAGGCAGAGGATAACTTAAACTTCATCGGCAACGTGGAAGCTGGCGAGCTGTTGGCAGGCAAGGCGGATGTCGTAGTCAGTGACGGCTGGACGGCCAATGCGGCTTTAAAGGCCACCGAGGGAACTGCCAAGATGTTTTTGAAGCTGATTAAAAACGGAATCTTAAATGGCGGTCTGCGGGCCAAGCTGGGCTATTTGTTCTTAAAGCCGGTTTTTAAAAACATTGCCAAACAGATGAGCACGTCAACTTATGGTGGGGCCGTATTGTTGGGTCTTAAGGCACCAGTCGTTAAGACTCATGGCTCGGCTGATGAAGTAGCGGTTAAAAATACGATCGGTCAGATTCGCACCATGATTCAAACGGGCGTTATCAAAGAGGCCGTTGACTACTTCAGTCCCGAGGAAAACATGGACAATCAAGCCAAAAACTAATACAATAGGAAAAGTTAGTTCAAATTAAAATTGTGAGGTAGAACAGACGATGGATAAAAAGGAAATCTTTGACAAGGTCTCATCAATCGTAGCCGATCACTTTGACATTGATCGGGCCAAAATTACGGAAGACCTGAACTTAAAGACCGACCTGGATGCCGATTCCATTGACTTTGTAGAATTCGTTCTGGAAGTCGAGGACACTTTTGGTGCTGAAATCGAAGACAGCGAAGCCGAAAAGCTCAGCACGATCGGTGAAGTGGTTGATTACATCGCTGCCCATCAACAGGACAAAAAATAAGCAAAATCACCGGGACCGCGATGAAGCATTACTTTGTCGGCGGTCTTTTTTTCCAAAGATTTTCGATCAAACAGAAAGGAAGTTTTCCCCATTAAGGAATTAGAAGACTATCTTGCCAAGGAGTTTGGCATTCATTTCAACAACCCAGATCTGCTGGCGGAGGCCTTTACGCAGGCTTCATACGTTAACGAGCATCCACACCAAGGGCTCAAGTACTATGAACGAATTGAGTTTTTGGGCGATGCCGTTTTGCAGCTGTTTGTCTCTGAATATATCTACAAGCGCTTCCCTGAGCTGCCACAGGGCAAACTGACACGACTACGGGCAGCAATGGTATGTGAGGACAGTTTTTCCAAGTTTGCCAAGGAATGCCATTTTGATCAATACATTCGGCTGGGCCATGGTGAAGAGATGGCCGGTGCACGTCAGCGGGCCAGCCTATTGTGTGACATTTTTGAATCGTTTATTGGTGCGCTGTACCTAGATCAAGGCCGTGATGCCGTCGAAAAGTTTATTCATCGTGTTATCTTCCCTAAGCTGGACATGGGCTGGTTTGATCATGCCGTTGATGCCAAAACCAGTCTGCAGGAATTCTTGCAGCGCAATGGGGATGTCGACATTGAATACCATCTCTTGAGTGAAGAAGGCACCGAAAACGATCCACAGTTTAAAGTCAGCGTCAGTGTGAATGGCGAGCCGATCGCACAAGGCATTGGCAGCTCCAAGAAGCATGCTGAAATGCAGGCGGCCCAGGCAGCTTTGAATCAGCTGCGCAAAAACAACTAAAAGGCAGGGAATCCCGATGCGCTTATTGTCGCTTACGTTGGATGGCTTCAAGTCATTTGCCCAACCAACAACAATTGAATTTCGCCCAGGAATGACCGGGATTATTGGTCCCAATGGTAGTGGTAAGTCAAACATCATCGAGGCTATTCGCTGGGTTTTGGGTGAACAGTCAGCCAAGACCTTGCGAGGCAACAAAATGGCAGATGTCATTTTTAATGGTTCTGAAGACCGGGCACCGTTGAATCGGGCTCTGGTTTCGATTGCTTTTGACAACAGCGACCACTACTTGAACAGTGACTTTTCTGAACTCAAGATCACGCGCAAGCTGTATCGCAACGGCGACAGCGAGTATCTGATCAACAATCAGCAGGTCCGCTTGCGAGATATCGTTGATCTGTTTGTTGACTCTGGCGTTGGTCGTGAGTCGTTTTCTGTGATCTCACAAGGCCGCATTGCCGAGATTTTCAATGGCAAGCCAACCGATCGCCGTGCCATCATCGAAACGGCGGCTGGTGTATCAAAATACAAGCAAAACAAGGCAACGGCTGAAAAACGATTGGATACCACGCGTGAAAATCTGAACCGAGTCAACGACATCGTATCCGAACTGGAAGATCAATTGGAACCGCTAGCCGAACAGAGTGCCTTGGCTCAAGATTATCTGGAGCAAAAGGGCAAGTTTGATCTGTTGGACAAAACCAAAACGGTCCGCCAGCTGGATGCTGATCAGACAGCCCTAAAACAGGTTGTCGCCAAACAGGAAAATTCACAATCAATGGCAGCCGAATATGATGAGCAGGCTAAAGCGGCTGCCCAAAAACTGGCGCAGCAACAAGCACAGCAAAAACGACTGTTAACGGTCAAAGACGAGCTGCAGCAAAAGATCCTGGATGCCACTACGATGATCGGCAAGCTCAACAGCAAACAGTCGCTTTCATCAGTTCGCCTTGAGCAACGTGAGAATGAAAAGCAGCGTTTAATGGCTCAGCAAAATGAGCTTGAGGCACAGCTTGCTGAAACAAATCACACGCTGAAATCGCAAAACGAGTCGATTGCCAAACAACAGCAGTCTATCAAAGAGCATCAAAAGGCGCTAAACGAGGCCAAGTCGCAAAGTGCCGAACAGCGCTCGCAACAGTTGGCTCAGCAACTGGAAAATATGCGTGATCAGCAGGTTGATCTGTTGCAAAAACAGGCAACGGCTCGCAACCAGCAGACTTTTTTAAAGCGCAGTCATGAACAGGCGCTCAGTCAGTATCAACAGCACAGCGACGAATTGAAGAATATCCAAGAACGTCTGCAGACTGCCCAGCAAAATGCTGATCAACAGGCCCAGACCGTTTCAAATGCCCAAAGCGTATTGGTACAAAAAACGGCTCAGCTCAATCAAGAACGCAGTCAGCAAAGTCAGCTGCAGCAGCAATATGAACATATCCAGCAAGCATGGTATCAAGCACTGGGCGACGTTAGATCCTGCAAGGCGCGCGTCAACAACTATCAAGCTATGGCTGCTGATTACACTGGTTACTACAGTGGCGTTCAAAACGTCTTAAAGCAGCGTCGGCAGTTTAATGGCCTGTTTGGTCCAGTCAGTGAGCTGATCAAGGTACCGCAAGAATACACAACGGCTCTGGAAACAGTGCTGGGTGGACAATTACAGCATCTGGTCGTAGCCACGCAAAACGATGGTAAGCAGATCATCAATTATCTGGTTAGACAGCGTGGCGGTCGGGCAACGATTCTGCCACTGGATACGCTCCGTGGCGGCTATCAGCCAAGAAATCTAGATCGCCTGCGGACGCTGCCAGGCTTCGTCGGTCGGGCCAGTGAACTGATTCAATATGATCCACGTTTCCAGGTCGTCATCGATCATTTATTGAGCAATACGATCGTGGCTGACAATCTTGACCATGCCACGCAGCTCGCCAAGGCTGGCCAGCATCAGGTTCGCGTGATTACACTGGATGGCCAGCTGATCAATACCAGCGGTGCCATGACCGGTGGGGCCAGCCGCAGTCAGCGGATCGGTTTGTTGAGCCAGCAGCAGATGGTCGAAAAGATGAAACAAGAGCTGCAGGCCCAACAGCAGCATGCCAGTGAATTAGAGCAAAAGGTTAGACAGCTCGAACAGGCTCGTCAAAGCAACCAGCAGACCCTTGCCAGTCTTCAAAATGAGACGGCCCAGGCCAATCAGCAGCTGAATGAGGCGAAGGCCAATCAGCAACTGGCCGACAGTCAGCTGGCTGAACTCAAGCGCCAACTTAAGGCGTTAGATTACCAAGCCAATGCAGCCGGCAATCCAGAACAGTTTGAACGCGAAATGTCTACGGCCAAAGAAAACGAGCAGCAGCTGGCTGATCAGTTGGTGCAGCTAAAGGCCGATATGGAAAAGATCAAGCAGCAGCAAAGTGATCTGCAAAACAACGCCAGCGCGCAGCTTGAGCAGCTCCATGAAATGCAGCAATGGCTGGCCGTGGCACGTGAACGACTGCGCCAGGCTAAAGAACAGGCAGCTGAGCTTGAAGAACGCAGCCAGGATATTGAAAAACGTTTGGCTGAGCTCAAGCAGCAGCTGCAGTTACTGGATGAAAATGATCAGCAGCAGGCCGATGATCGTCAAACGACGGCCGCGGCCTTAAAAGAAACTGAACAGCAGCTGCAGGATGCGCAAAAGCAGCTGGAAAGCTGTGATGAAAAACTAACAACGCTAAATGATCAGCTGCAGGACGCCAATGAGCAAAATGATCGGCTACAGGCCTTGCAGCGGGCAGCTATCGAAGACCTTTCTGGCATCAAGGCGCAGCGGGCACGTCTGGAGATGAGAATTGACCAGGGCCTGAATCGTTTGAGCGAGACTTATTCAATGACGCTGGCTGATGCCAGACAGGAACTCAGTCCATTGAGCGATGACGAGCTGAACCGTCAGCTGAAGCTTTTGAAGCGCGGTCTAGACGAACTGGGACCGGTCAATACCGGAGCCATTCAGGAATATGAACGGATTTCAGAGCGCTACGACTTCTTAACCGGTCAAAAAGCCGATTTGGAAAAGGCTCGCGATCAGCTGCAAGAAACCATGAATGCCATGGATGAACAGGTTAAGACGCGCTTTGTTAAGACGTTTAAGGAGGTCTCAGCCGCTTTTGCCGAAACGTTCGCTACAATTTTTGAGGGTGGTCAGGCTAAATTGGTACTGACGGATCCAGATGACGTTTTGACTAGCGGGGTGGACATTATGGCCCAGCCGCCTGGCAAGCGCAACCAACAGCTGAGTCTGCTTTCTGGTGGGGAAAAGGCACTGACGGCGATAGCTCTGCTGTTTGCCATTTTAAAGGTGCGGCCGGTGCCATTTGCCATTTTAGATGAGCCCGAAGCTGCTTTGGATGAGGTTAACGTTGATCGATTTGCCAAGTATCTGGGGCGTTTCGGTGAGGATGGACCACAGTTTATCGTGATTACGCACCGAAAAGGGACCATGATGAATGCCAACGTTTTGTATGGGGTCACCATGCAGGAGTCCGGGGTTTCCAAGATGGTTTCGGTTGACGTACAAGAAGCGTTGAATGACGAAGATCAGAACTAGATTAGAAAGAAGGCGCAATAATGGGATTATTTGATATTTTTCGTCGCAAGTCCAAGCATAAAAAAGAAGCAGTACCGGAATCCGCGGCTAGCGAAAATGCTGAAAGCCAAGCTGCGGCTAGCGAAACTACAGTCGCTGAAACTGTGGCCAGTGAGAGTGCTGTCAGTGAAAGCAGAACTGCAGAAGCGGTGGAGAGCCCAGCTGTGGCTAGCGAAATTACTGAAAACGCAGCAAGCCAAGCATCAGTAGAATCTGCAGTCAGTGAGGCCGCTTCAGCATCTACTCAGCCAGCTGACCAGGCTGATGAAAAAGATGCGGCAATGACTGCAGCCAAGCAAAAATCCGCTGTAATTGCCGAAAAACAGGCGGCCCAGTCTGATGCAGCACGTAAGGAAGCCCAAGAAGCAGCCGAACAAGCTCAATCACAGGCTGCTCAACAAAGTGCTGCTACAGCCAAAGAACAGGCCGCTCAGTCTGATGCAACACGTAAAGAAGCTCAAGAAGCAGCCGAACAAGCTCAATCACAGGCTGCTCAACAAAGTGCTGCTGCGGCCAAAGAACAAGCGGTCCAATCAGCTCAATCAGTTACTGAATCGGCAGCTAGTGATGAAGCAGTGGCATCAAAACAGGCACAGTCAGCAGTTGCTGAAAAGGTACAAGCAGTTGAGTCAGAAGCTAATGATGAAAACAAATCAACGGTTGAAACCAATGAAGTTGCATCAGTAACCGATACTGTTGCAAGTGAGACTGCGGATGTAACCGAAAAAGCATCAACTCAAAGCGAGGCTAGCGAAGCAGCAGAACAGTCGGCTGACGTTACGAAAGATAAAGCGACTGAGGCTGATGATGACAAAAACACGGAGAGTGACTCACAAGCTGTCGCAGCTGAAAACGAAACGGAAAGTCAGACTGAAGAATCCACGACTGAAAAGTATGATCGCGGTCTGAAAAAGTCACGGATCGGTTTTGGCGCCAAATTGAACCACTTCTTAGCTAATTTCCGTCACGTTGACGAGGATTTCTTTGAAGACTTGGAAGACCTCTTGATTGAATCCGACGTTGGCTATGATATGGCAATGAAGATTTCTGATGAGCTGCGTGAAGAGGTTAAGCTGCAAAATGCCAAGAGCAAGCAGGATGTCTCCAACGTCATCATTGAAAAGATGGTTGATCTTTATGAGGACGCGGGGATTGATGAAAATCCCGACCTCAACTTTGCAAAAGAAGGTCCAACTGTCATCATGTTCGTCGGGGTCAATGGTGCCGGTAAGACCACGACAATCGGTAAGATGGCCAAGCGCTTCAAGGATGAAGGCAAGCGCGTGCTGCTGGCAGCTGGTGATACGTTCAGAGCTGGGGCTGTTGAGCAGCTGGACGTTTGGGCTAAGCGTGATGGCGTTGATATCGTCATGGGCCCAGCCAATGGTGATCCAGCCGCAGTTGTCTTTGACGGGGTCAAGAAGGCCAAAGAAGAGAACTATGATATTTTACTGGTTGATACGGCTGGCCGACTGCAAAATAAAGTCAATCTGATGAACGAGCTGGCTAAAATGAAGCGGATCATGGCGCGTGAGATTCCGGATGCACCGCATGAAGTGCTATTGGTTTTGGATGCCACGACTGGTCAAAATGCCTTGAACCAAGCCAAACTGTTTAAGGAAAGTACTGATGTTTCCGGCATCGTCTTGACCAAACTGGATGGTACGGCGCGTGGTGGGATCGTGCTGGCGATTAGAAATGAGCTCCATCTGCCGGTTAAGTACGTTGGCCTGGGCGAAAAGGTTACCGACTTGCAGAAGTTTGATGCTGGCGACTTTGTCTACGGACTATTCAAAGGTCTGGTTGTCGAAAAATAAGAGGTGCTGGCCGTGGATATTGAAAAAAACGAGCGTATCAACGCACTGTTTGAGTTCTACCAGCCACTGCTGACCAAAAAGCAGAACGAATATATTCAGCTCTATTATGCCGACGACTATTCGCTTGGCGAGATTGCCGAAGAATTTGAGGTTTCGCGGCAGGCAGTCTATGACAACATCAAGCGGACCGAAAAAATTTTGGAAAGCTATGAGGACAAATTGCACCTCTATGCTGATTTTGAGATGCGCAATCGCCAGGCGGATCGGATTCAACGCTATGTCAAGGAGCATTATCCAGATGATGCCGAATTGAATAATCTGATTGCCAATATGGAAAACATGGAAGAAGAATAAATCAAGCTGGTCGACTCGGATTGAGTTGACCAGCTTTTTTGATTGATATTGCTACAGCAGCCTAGAACGCGAATATTTGCTTGTTTTGTCGTTTGGGATCTGATTAAGGTCTCAGAACGTGATCAGAATAGTTTAAGTACTGATTGAATGGTCTAAGTTAGCGCGATGCAGCTTAGGACACGGGTGGAATGGCTAAAAGATTTATAACTCACTGCCAAGTAGTTTATAATGATAAAATCTTTTTGTTATAATAGAAACTGTTTGAACTATAAATTAACCTCATCGGCTGCATTTGCTCGGCCTGATGAAAAGAGGAGTAAAAAATGGCATTTGAAGGATTGACTGATCGTCTGCAAAAGGCGATGGAAAAACTGCGGCGCAAGCCCAAAGTGACGGAGGCCGATCTGCGCGAAACCATGCGTGAGATCCGGTTGGCACTTTTGGAAGCCGACGTTAACTTTGCCGTTGTTAAGGACTTTGTCAAAACGGTTCGTGAAAAGGCCGCCGGAGCCGAGGTACTCAAGGGCTTAAATCCTGCTCAGCAGATCGTTAAAATCGTTAATGAAGAATTAACCAAGCTGATGGGTGAGGAAGCCGTACCGCTGAACAAGGCACCACACATTCCAACCGTAATCATGATGGTCGGATTGCAAGGTGCTGGTAAAACGACGACGGCCGGTAAACTGGCATTGCGTCTGAAAAATGAAGAAAACGCCCGACCAATGTTTATCGCGGCCGACGTTTACCGACCAGCCGCAATTACGCAGCTGCAGCAGGTCGCTGATCAGATTGGCGTGCCGGTTTTTGAGGAAGGCACAGAAAAAGATCCCGTCGACATCGTTAGAGACGGGATGGAGCAGGCCAAGCAGAATCATAACGACTATGTAATCATCGATACGGCTGGGCGGCTGCAGATTGACGAGCAATTAATGGATGAGTTGGTCAATATCAAAAATCTGACTCAACCAAATGAAATTCTGCTGGTCGTCGATGCCATGACTGGTCAAAACGCGGTTAAGACGGCTGAAGGGTTCAACGATAAGCTGGATATCACTGGCGTTGTTTTGACCAAGCTGGATGGTGATACCCGTGGTGGGGCGGCCATGTCGATTCGGGCGGTTACTGGCAAGCCAATCAAGTTTGTCGGTGAGGGTGAAAAGATGGAAGATCTCGATGTCTTTCATCCAGATCGTATGGCCTCACGAATTTTGGGCATGGGGGACATGATGACCCTGATCGAAAAGGCTCAAAAGAACTTCGATGAGGAAAAAGCCCAAGAAACCATGGACAAGATGCGCGCCAACGAGTTTGACTTCAACGACTTTTTGGAGCAGATGGATCAGGTTACCAAGATGGGTCCGCTGGAAAACATCTTAAAGATGATGCCAGGGATGGCCAACAATCCGGCTTTGAAGAACATCAATATTGATCCTAAGCAATTTGCCCACATCAAGGCCATCATTTTGTCAATGACGCCTGAAGAGCGAGAAAACCCTGATCTGATGAACCCAAGTCGGCGGCGACGTCTGGCAGCTGGTTCTGGTCGGCCGATTGTTGAGGTTAACCGGATGATCAAGCAATTCAACCAGATGCGCAAGATGATGAAGCAGGTTACCAACGGCAATTTTGGCGGTCTGCAGAACATGATGGGCGGTCAGATGCCTGGCATGGGCGGCAAGATGGGTCAAATGGCGATGAATCGCATGGCTCGGCAAGCCAAAAAGCGGCAGCAGCAAAAACTGCGGAAGCTGCGCAACAAGCACAAGCGCCGCTAAAATATGGTTTTGGTTTGGTGACTTTCTTTATTCAGCCAAGTTAAAAACCAATCACGAATAACTTAATTCAAACCCTGTCTCAACTGCGAGGCAGGGTTTTTAATTTGTCCAAAAAACTTGTTACAGCATTGGATGACCAAAATCACCAGCAGCTGTAATTGATGCTCAGAAAGTTCAGCTGCTAGTTAGTTGTTGGTTACTCATTGAGTCGGCTCAAATTGAAAATAGATCTTGAATGATGCACGAACTGATAATTCTGGATCGTCAAAAGCCTTATGGAACAAGCGTTTTGCTTAATTAGCAGCAGATATTTTTTATTTGATACTTGCAAAAAAACAAAGCTTTGGTATTATTTACTTAGTTACTTATGTAATTAACCAAGGAGATAAATAGGGAGGTCTGGTCATGCAGTTTGAATTTGACCAAACGGAGCCAATCTATCAACAGATTGCTGATCAATTGGAAGACATGATCTTTACCGGTCTGTTGAAGGAAGGAGAGCAGGCGCCTTCAACTACGCAGCTTTCTCAAGAGTTGCATATCAATCCGGCGACCGTGCTCAAAGGCATGCGACAGCTGGTTGATCGGGGGCTGTTAGAAAAGCATCGCGGCTTGGGAATGTTTGTAGCAGCGGGAGCTCAAGCCAAGATAGTTGAAGAACGTAAAGACACATTTTATGAAACCTATATTAAAAGCCTGCTGGAAGAGGCCAGCAAGCTGGGAATTACTGAAGAACATTTGATTGAATTGATTAAACGGGGGTACCAAGATGGAAGCATTAAAAATCAGTCACCTGAATAAAAACTATGGCCGCCAGACGATTTTAAACGACATCAATATGACGCTGGAGCCGGGCAAGATTTATGGTCTGTTGGGACGCAACGGTGCCGGTAAGTCAACGCTATTGAATCTGATCGTTAATCGAATCCTGCCAAACAGCGGTACGATTAAGCTGGGGAATGATGATATCAATGATAATGACGCGGCATTAACGCAGTTTTATCTGATGAGCGAGGTCAGTCTCTATCCTAAGCACGTGACTTTAAAACAAATGTGGGAAATGGCGGATCTTTCTTATGGCAGCTTTAATTTTAATCGGGCACGGCGGCTGTTAAAAGAATTTGATATTCAAGACGAGAACGTAAAACTGAGTAATCTTTCGACCGGTCTGCAGACGGCGGCTAAGCTGATCGTGGCATTATCGGTCAACGCTAATTATGTTTTCTTGGATGAACCGATTCTGGGACTGGATGCCAACCATCGCGACGTTTTTTACCAAGAACTGCTCAAGGCTTATGAAGAAAACGTCAAGACCTATGTGTTGTCAACGCACCTGATTGAGGAGATCCAGCAGCTGGTTGAGCACATCTTTATTCTGGATAATGAAAAGATTACGGTTGATGCCGATGTTGATGATCTTTTAGCTGAGATGTTTGTAATCAGTGGTCCGGCAATGCTGGTTGAAGAGTACGTTAAGGATCAAAACGTATTGGGAACGCGCAGTCTAGCTGGCATCAAGACCGCGTTCGTACGTGGCGCGCTGAGTGAAGAAAAGGAGATTCCGGATCAGATTCAAATCAAGCATCCGGACCTGCAGCAGGCTTTTATCTATCTGACGAAGAAGTAGGGGGAGCATTATGATTTCAGCAAAACAAAAACTCGTGATTCGAACTGACCTATACCGCTGCGGCAGGGACTTTGTGATTGCCGCAATCTGGCTGGCCGCAATTCAAGTTTTCTTTGCCATTGTCAACCTGATCTTTGGAGGAATTGGCTTTGGTGACTTATTGGATGATCTGCGCGGGATCTTTAGCGGCTGGACGTTTATTGCCAGCGTTACGCCATTTGTTTATTTCTTGATCACGCCATACAGCAATTTTAAATGGACGATTCAAAACGGTATCTCACGCAAGACTTTGTGGCGCTCGCAAATGATCAGCGCCGTAGTAATCACACTGATCCAAGAATTGGCAATTATTATTTTCAACTTCTTGGCAAACGGTTCGCTATCTGAGAAAATCATCTACAATAACTCGATTTCAATTTGGTGGGGTCTGTTGTTTGAGCTGTTGCTGCTGTTTGAAACGACGATGACGGCAATGGCAATCGGCTACTTCTTTGGCTTGCTCAGTCGGAAATGGAAGCTTATCGTAGCAATCGGTGGCCCAATTTTGGCAATGTTTGTCATTTACTATCTGACGCTATTTTTAAGTAAACTGGGTATCTTTGAACTCATCGGCGCCAACTGGTCGATCAATCTGACCGGCCAAGCTGCCGAAACGGCTATTATCGTGACATTGATCACCTGCGTGGTTGTCTGGACGCTTTTGATGATGCTGGTCTCACGCATCAGTGCCAAACACATGCAGCTGCGGCGCGACTAATCATTAAACGATCCCTACCTATCAATCAGGCGGGGATTTTTTATTTAGCTTGTATTAATTTTAGAAATTTTGATAGACTATTATTGATGCAACAATGTTTTTGAAAAAAGTTTAGCCTGTCAAGAAAAAATACTTTACATTCACTTGAATGACTGGTATATTATTAGCTGTTAGAAAAAATCAAGGAGGTGTGAATCAATGTCAGTAAAGATCCGTTTAAAGCGTATGGGTTCTAAGAAGCGCCCATTCTACCGTATCGTGGTTGCCGACTCACGTTCACCACGTGATGGCCGTTTCATCACGACGCTGGGTACTTACAACCCACTGACCACTCCAAAGGAAGTTAAGTTCGACGAAGACGCCGTTATGGACTGGCTGCAAAAGGGTGCCCAACCTTCAGATACTGTTCGCAACATGTTCCAAAAAGCTGGTATCATGAAGAAGCTGCACGAAGCCAAGTACGCTTCCAAGAAGTAGTGGTAAATAGTCATGACTGAGACAAATCTAGAGACACTGATTCGTACCCTGGTCACGCCGTTGGTCAAGCATCCGGATGCAGTTCGCATCACCGAATCAGAGACTGATCGGTATCACCGGTACGTCCTCGACGTTCATCCGGCTGACGTCGGTCGCGTGATTGGTCGGCAGGGACATGTTGCTTCCGCACTGCGTACCGTAGTCGAAGGCATGCGTTCTAAGCGGCCCAACTCTAAGAAAGTCCGGTTGGTGATTAATGACCATCGACATTAAATAAAAACTCCCACACCAACTCTGTGGGAGTTTTTCTATTATTCGGAGGATTTTTTAAATGCAATATTATAATGTTGGTAAAATCGTCAATACGCATGGAATTCGCGGCGAGGTTCGCGTGATTGCCACGACTGATTTTCCTCAAGAGCGTTTCCAAAATGGCGCGGTCCTTTATCTAAAGCAGTCTGCCGGTGAGCCATTACGCCTGGAAGTTGCTGGCGCGCGTCAGCATAAGGGAATGTGGTTGGTTAAGTTTAAAGGCTATGACAATATCAATGACGTGCAGAGTTTCCGTGACCACGAATTAATGGTGACTGAAGACGAACAGCAGCCTTTAGAAGAGGGTCAATACTACTACCATCAAATCATTGGCTTGACGGTTAAGACGCTGGAAGGACGCGAATTGGGCGTAATCAAAGAGATTCTTTCGCCAGGTGCCAATGACGTCTGGGTCGTCAAACGAACCGGTCAAAGCGATCTTTTATTGCCGGTAATTGATGATGTTGTCAAAAACGTTGATCTGGACAAGGGCGAAGTCGACGTTGAATTAATGGAAGGACTGGAATAATGCGAATTGATGTTTTAAGTCTGTTTCCGGACATGTTTAAGCCAACGTTGGGTCAGTCAATCGTGGGGCGGGCTCAGGATGATGGTTTTTTGGATATTCATGTAACTGATTTTCGTCATTTTACAACCGACAAGCACAATCATGTCGATGACGCGCCGTTTGGTGGTGGTGCCGGCATGCTGCTGCAGGCTCAGCCGATTTTTGATGCGATGGCGGCAATTGATGAAGAAGCTCAAAAAGAAAACTATCCGAAAGGCCGTGTCATCTTAATGGATCCAGCTGGGCGCAAGTTCGATCAAGACTACGCTCAAGAACTGGCCCAAGAAGAACACTTGACGTTTATCTGCGGTCACTATGAAGGTTATGATGAACGAATTCGCCAGCTGGTAACCGATGAAGCCTCGCTAGGTGACTACGTGCTGACCGGTGGTGAATTGGCGGCCATGGTTATGATTGATGCCACGGTGCGATTCGTGCCAGGTGTCTTGGGCAATATGTCTTCTTCAATGGGCGACTCGTTCAGCAATGGGCTGCTGGAATATCCTCAATACACGCGGCCAGCTGAGTTTCGCGGGATGAAGGTGCCAGAAGTGCTGACCAGCGGCAATCATGAAAAAATTCGGCAGTGGCGGATGTATCAATCGTTAAAGCGCACCTGGGAACGCCGCCCCGATCTGCTTGAACAGGCCAAACTGTCCCGCGAGCAGCAGATTATGCTTCAAGACATTAAACTGGGTGAAGACCCAACGATGCAGTAGGCGACGCGCATGATCAAGAATAAGTTTTTAAAACGGCTGCTGGCAAAAGAAGATCCAACCGTCTATCAGCTCAAGGATGCATCGCTGGAGCCTTCATTGACGACTTTGGATCTGATCGGTCTGGGGACGGGGATGGTCGTGGGGACGGCGATCTTTACTCTGCCAGGGATCGTAGCTGCTGAACATACCGGACCAGCCGTACCATTGGCGTTTATCGTGGCGGCAATCGGGGCGGGACTTTCTGCCTTGGCCTACGCGGAAACGGCCTCAGTGCTGCCGTTTGCCGGTTCGGCGTTTTCTTGGATGAACGTTTTGTTTGGCGAGTTTTTTGGCTGGATCGCGGGCTGGGCGCTGCTGGCGGAATATTTTATCTCCGTAGCGTTCGTTGCCTCGGGCTGGTCGGCGTATATGCAGGGCTTTTTGGGCAGTTTCGGCGTTAAATTGCCAGTTGCCCTGACTGGTGGCTTTAATCCGGCTAAGGGCTCGTATGTCGATATTTTGGCGGCGATGGCGATATTGATTGTCGGCTGCTTGATCGCACGTGGCATTCATCAGGTCAGCCGCGTCGAGAATACGATCGTGGCCGTCAAGCTGATCGTGATTATCATGTTTGTCGTAATTGGCGCGACTGCCATTCATCCGCAAAACTATGTACCGTTTATCCCCGCACACCGACCAGGAACGACTTTTGGAGGCTGGCAGGGGATCTTGGCTGGATCTTCGCAGATTTTCATCGCCTATGTGGGCTTTGATGCAATTGCGGCCAATACTGCTGAAACCAAGGATCCTCAGCACACGATGCCCAAAGGATTGATTGGCACGCTGCTGTTGGGAACAGGCTTTTTCATTGCCGTTTCGCTGGTTTTAGTGGGGATGTTTAAATACAGCCGCTATGCCAATAATGCCGAACCGGCTGCCTGGGCACTGCGGCATTCAGGTCATTATTTAACGGCCAACCTGCTTTCGGTGGTAGCCTTGATTGGGATTTTTTCAGCCTTGATCGCAATTCTGCTGGCCTCATCGCGTCTGATCTATGCGTTTGGGCGGGATGGTCTGCTGCCAAGCCGGCTGGGTCATATTGATGATAAGCACGTTCCCGATCACGCGTTGTGGCTGATCACGGTGCTGGCGATGATTCTCGGTTCCGTATTTCCATTTACGTTTTTGGCGACGCTGGTTTCGGCCGGAACCCTGATTGCCTTTATCTTTGTCTCATTGGGAATCTACGCGTTAAGGAAACGAGAAGGCGTCGACCTGCCGGAAGCCAAGTTTAAGATGCCGGGCTATCCGGTTTTGCCAGCCATCTCGGTTGTCTATTCAATCGTTATTTTTGCTGGTTTGAATATTGATGCCAAACTGCTGATGATTGGCTGGTTCGTTATTGGTTTGATAATCTACTTTGCCTATGGAATCAAGCATTCAAACCTGAATCAGCAGTTTAAAAAGGTTGTCAAGTAATTTAACCTTGCAGTCGTTAGGGGAATATGTTATATTATGTCTTGGCTTTTTATGGCCATAACAACGGTATTCCGCTGCTGAAATCGGGCAAGAATATCGACGAAAGGAAAAAATATTATGCGTCAAAACCAATTGATTGAAAAGATCACCGCCAGCCAACTGCGCGATGACATTCCAGAATTCCGCGCCGGTGACACGGTTCGCGTCCACGCCAAGATCGTTGAAGGTACTCGTGAACGTATCCAGATCTTCCAAGGTGTCGTTATCAAGCGTCACGGTGCAGGCATTTCTGCTACTTACACTGTTCGTAAGATTAGTAACGGTGTCGGTGTTGAACGTACTTTCCCAGTTCACTCCCCACGTGTTGCTAAGATCGAAGTTGTCCGTTACGGTCGCGTTCGTCGTGCTAAGCTGTACTACCTGCGTGAACGTACTGGTAAGTCCGCTCGTATTCCTGAACGCCGTCGCGACGTTAAGTAGTCGAGTGTCGACCAAAACCCTTGCTGTGCAAGGGTTTTTCTTTTTGCCTAATTTTTAAAATGCCAATTGAGTTTGTGAATTTTTGGCCAATTTGCAGTCCTAAGTAGCCAATAAGTAGCCAACTTATCATAAATTTTCCAATTGATCAAGATTTTTCACAAGCGCTTCATGAGTAACGTGTGTGTAGATTTCCTGAGTAACCCGACTATTAGAGTGGCCAACCCGCTGCTGGATAACGTATATCGGCACGCCTAGCTCAGCCAGCTTAGAGATATGAGTGTGGCGAAAGATGTGAGAGCTGACTGGTTTGTCAATTGCTAACTTCTTAGCTGCGTTTCTCAAGAAAGTATTGAATGCTGAAATTTGAATCGGTGTATGATGTTTAGTAGTGAACAGATAGCCGTGACCATCAGCATAAGCGTACCGATCACGATATATTTCGACTGCCCGCCTGGAGAGCGCAACATCGCGCATTCCAGTGGGCGTTTTTGTTTGGTCGGTTTTATGCCATTCAGACATTTTAAGCTTGGTATGTTGGATCTACACTATCTTGTATTGGTGAGTGCTGATATTAGATTTCGGGTATTAAAAAGAGGACAAAAGCCGTCCCCTTAAGCTACAATTACGATTTGACAAAGATCCAAAACAAAGCCCACATCATTAACGCTGTGAGCTAGTAAAAAAGAGCGCCTATTAAGCGCCCTCAACCGGTTCGGTACGTGAGGAGCTACCTCAACACCGTTTTGCGCACCGGCCTTCTAATCATCATGTTTGTATTATATGACATTCTATGGCGTCTATGCAGCCATTAATGGTAGAAATACTGATACTACCAGGATGAAAGTCCACCAATCAAATTTATTATCTGAGATGTTGCTACGCTGGCTTTATCTAGGCAAATTGTAGCTAGTAACTCATTCAGCGATGAACTGATGGGTGAAGTCTACAAGCCCCCGGATTTTATTCGGGAGTAGCTTGACTCATTCAGCAAGGCGCTTTACCGAGTTGAGAATCATCTGACGGCCTTTGAACAGGGAAATCAGGAAGTTGCGTATCCAGTTGCTTAAGCAAAATAATGCAAAATGAAAATGGCTCTGTCACGAAGATCGTGGTGGAGCCATTTTCTGTCTTTATTGATAATTACTGAGCATTTTTTGCAGAGTCGTGATCATCTGTTTCTGAAACCATTCTGGCTCAAGCACCGTAACCATGTCTTTTTGACTAAGCAGCCACATCATCGCGCCGGTATCATAAGTTTCGACTTCAATAATCGCCGGCTGCTGATCGGTTTTTGGTTGAACTATTTTGGAAAGCGGGAATTTATCCAGCGCCGCTTCAACGACACCGCGGTATTCAAAAAGAATCTTAACGTTTTTGCCGGGATACATCAGCTGCAGCTTTTTCTTGGTCAGACCCTCATTCCATTGATGAGACTGCCATTCGGATTGTGGGATGCTTTTTTGCGAAATGTGATAATCAATAATGCGATCCAAGCGGTAGATGATGTTTTTTTGATATGTATTGGTGTAGCCGATGAGATAGAAATAGTTGTCAGAAAACGTCAGCGCCAACGGAATAATAGTGTGCGCTTTGATATGGCCGGCCTGATTGCGGTAGTCGATGCGAATGGTTCGATGCAGGAGAGTATATTCCGAAAAGTTCCAGATCAGATTCATCAAGTCTTTATTTTGAAGATTACGTAGCGGCTGATATGTGCTTTGCTCGCTGCTAATCAATTGTTTGACTTTTTGAGCATCTTTTTCGTCGAGAATTTTTAAAAGACGATTGGAAAGCTCGATCAGCTGATCTTTGGGGAGGGCCCGACTGGCGGTTAGAATCTTGATGAGACAAAGACACTGCGCCTTGTTTAATCCGATCCCGTTGGCAGACAGCCAGTAGGAATTGTTTTGACGGTCATAATTCAGCGTGTATTCGGGCAGATATTCATCAATAAATGCTCGCAGATTGGCAAAATCCCGCTGAATAGTCCGCGCGTCAACGGTAAACTGTTTGGCTAGCTGTAATTTTTGAATATGGCGGCCGGCAGTCAATTGCTGATAGATGAAAAGCTGCCGTTCGCTGGTAGTTGATTTATATGTTTTCATGGAATTTCCCTAATTTTTTATTTATATTTTCATGTAGACAAAATCTGTCTAGGCGATCTGAGATAATTATAAATAGAAAATGGAATGTAAGCACATCATAATAACAAGAGGATTATAGCCTTCTATAACGATATATCTGAGTTAAGCATACCAAAACGGCCCTGACGCAAAATTTGCGGCAGGGTCGTGCTGTTTTAGATGAGTTTTGAGACAGCCAGCTTTAAAATTCAATTCGCTTCTGGAAAATCGGCTGTTGGCGCAGGTCGTAAATCGAACCGGTAATCGGCGTAATGGCAAATGGTCTTAAAATGCTGCGTCGTTCAGAATGATTTAATGAAATCTGCTGCATTTCCGGTCGAGCGTCAAAAATCTGCTCCAGATACTGCTGATTGACCTCAGTTGCCGTGCCGGTTAAGGTGAAGCCAACACTGTCCAGAGTTTCGCTGCCTTTTAAAGCCGTGATCGAGATGCGGGGATGAATCTTTAAACGTTGATAAAATGGTTTTTGATAGGTCGTTGCAAAAATCAGCCGGTTGCCGTCTAAAACCTCGATATCAGCGACGTTGGTATGGGGATCGCCATTTTGATCAACCGTGCCAAACACAACGGACTGAAAACTATCGACAATCAGCTTGAGAAATTCATCGCCTGACAGATGGCTGTCTAACATGGGAACTGGTTTGCGCATTGTGATACCTGCTTTCTTTTATATTTTTGTGTTAATTGTAATTAAAAACATTACATTTGTATATGATCAACTGCAGCAAATCGTATCAAAGTTTCTTGATAAAAGCGCAAGACAGGTGATTTTAGAAAAAATTTGCCATTTACAAAAAAAGTACTTACGAAACCGAGGCAATTTTTGCTAGAATGGCAAACATGCTGATTAAGATTAAGAGTTAGCGTTAATTGAATACATCAAATTAAGTCTGCTTGCTGTTTGGTCTTTAATCAAGTCAATTTGATTAAAGGAGCAAAATATATGCAAAATTTTTCTGAACCTGCTTTTCGCGTCAAACACCCTGGCTTGACGATGGCCAGTCTGCTTTTGGGGGCTTTTGTCGGTATGTTTAGTGAAACTTCATTAAACATCGCGCTGCCAAAGCTGATGATCGTCTTTCATACCAGTACGGCCGTCTTACAATGGCTGGTGACTGGCTACATGCTGGTTATTGGGATCGTCTTGCCGCTGTCCAGTTTGATTGCCAAGTGGTTTACGATTCGCCAGATTGTGATTTTTGCCCTGCTGGATTTTATTATCGGTGCGGCAATTTCAGCACTGGCGCCTAACTTTGCGGTTCTATTGGTGGGTCGAATGATTCAAGGGATTGGAACCGGTCTGATTCTGCCACTGATGTTTACGATTGTGATGCAGATTTTCCCACCAAAAAAGATTGGTAGCATTATGGGCATCTGCGCTTTGGTAATCATGTTTGCCCCGGCAATTGGGCCAACTTTGACTGGTTTGATTCTGGCCAAGCTTTCCTGGCGCTGGATCTTTTGGTCATTTGAAATTTTCTTGGTCATCGCCTTATGCCTGGCCGTAACTGCTTTGGAAAACATTGGTCAGCCAACGCGTCCTCACATTGATCTGCTTTCAATCATTGAATCCGTGCTTGGCTTTTCTGGTCTGGTAATTGGCGCGAGTCTGTCCAGTCTGGATGGCTGGGGTTCTTGGCCAGTTTTAGGCTCGTTTGCGGTTGGGATTTTGGTATTGATTGCTTATGTGATTCGTCAGCTGAAACTAGAAACGCCGATCTTAAATCTGCGCGTTTTCAAAGTTAAGGCATTTACAATTGGCGCTGTATTGGTCATGCTTGATTTTGGTATTATTCTTTCGGCCATGTATCTGATGCCAATGTATCTGCAAAATGGCTTACTGTTGGCCGTTGCCTTAACTGGGATCGTCATGTTGCCAGGTGGTCTGGTAAATGCTTTGGTTTCCGCGTTTGCTGGACGGATGTATGATTCAATTGGGGCCAAGCGTCCAGTCATGATTGGTTTTGTGATTGCCATCGTCGGGATCGTCATGCTGCTTTTGACGACTGATCATTCTGCAGTTGCATATGTAATTGCGGCTCACGTGATTTTGATGATTGGCTGTCCATTGGCAATGTCACCAGCGCAGACCAGTGCTCTAAATGCATTGCGGGGACCAGCCTCCAGTGATGGCAGTACGATTTTGAATACGATGCAGCAGATCGTTGGAGCATTGGCAACTGCTCTGGCTACCAGTTTCTTGGAATTAGGCCGGCATGCGGCAGTTGGCAGCCAAGCGATGCGTTTTACGTCCGGGGTACACACGGGACTTTACTTTACGCTGGCTTTGGCAATTATCGCGCTGATCGTATCGTTTGCTTTGCCCAAACAAAGTGAAGATTAATCGTGTTATTAAGCCTTTAAAATAAATCCAAAAATTTTCAATAGACCCTCATTCTCAAAAGTATTTTTGGGAATGGGGGTCAAATTATTTTAGTCGGTGATATTTGACGATAACGACATAAAGTGATAATCTATTTTATGTTGATAACGACATTTATGAAAGGCGGAAATAAATATGGCAAACTTAAATCACATGGACAAACATTTCAAAACGCTGGATGACTTTTTGGGAACACATTTCATCTATACGTATGACAATGGCTGGGAATATGAATGGTACGCTAAAAATGATCATACGGTTGACTATCGGATTCATGGCGGAATGGTTGCCGGCCGTTGGGTTAAGGATCAACCAGCGCACATTCATCAATTAACGGAAGGAATTTACAAGATTGCCTGGACTGAACCAACGGGAACTGATGTCGCGTTGGATTTCGTTCCTAATGAACATAAGCTTAATGGTACGATTTTCTTTCCAAAATGGGTACAGGAACATCCAGAAATTACGGTTTGTTTCCAAAACGAACACATTGATTTAATGCATGAATCGCGTGAAAAGTATGAAACCTATCCAAAATTAGTAGTGCCTGAGTTTGCGACGATTACCTACATGGGCGACGCTGGTCAGGATAATGAAGAAGTCATCAATGAAGCCCCTTATGCCGGCATGACTGACGATATTCGCAATGGCCGTTTCTTTGATGAAAATTACCATCGTCTGGCTAAGTAGCTTGTTATATAATGTTTTGCAGAATCAGATAAGGAAGGATGCTGCAAAATGCCGCAAAAAAGGATACTGCCCTATGTTATTATGGGGATCCTGCTTAATAAGGACTGTACTGGAAAGCAGATTATGGATGAGTTTCGCTTTGATATCGGGGAATTTTGGCAATCATCACATAGTCAGGTTTATCCAGAGCTAAAGCGTATGGAACAAGATCGTTGGATTGAAAGCTACTCCAAAGAAGATAATGATAAAGAGATACATTACCGTCTAACAGCTTATGGACATGAGATTATTAACGACTGGCTGATGGAACCTGTTGATAAGCTCCCAGTATCCAAAGACCTTTTTTCTTTAAAGACTTTTTTCATCAATGATCGTAATGATCCGCGACTGGAAAAATTGTTTAAGCACCAGATTCAATTGGTCAGCAACAGTCTTAATCACCTGCGCAAGCGTCGACAAACATTGTTCAGCCGTCAAGAACAGATTGATCAGCATTATGGCCATTACTTGATTTTAGCTCGGGCGATCAGTCGCCAAGAAAATCAATTGGCCTGGCTGGAAGATAAAATTAATAATCGATAACGACTTTGAGAAAAGCAATCCCGCTATACCAGCTTTTGGGAAACTGGTGGTGTGCGATTGCTTTTTATATTATGCTACGTAAATTCAGAACTTTTCTCCCTAAAAATGCATTTCTGCTTAAATCGACTAAAGCATTTATGAAGACGCTGATAGATGATTTGAGAAAGGAAGCAGAAAAAATGAGAAAAAAGCTTAAGCAGCTCGGCAGCCAAAAGCGACACACGTTTATCGATCGTTTTGAACGCGTTGGCTATAAGAAAAGATATCGTTACTATCAGCCGACGCTCTTACTCACCCAAGTTGCCTTATCAGAGACTGGGGAACTGATTACTGATCATTTATGGCTTAACTATACGAAAGGCTTCTTAGCTTTAGGCGAATTGTTGACTGGCGACTTGCTGCAGTTTGATGGTCGGGTTGCCAGCTACGTCAAAGGATATTTTGGTACTCAGCAAAAACTTGATTATAAAGTAGAGCGTCCATCGCAAGTCGTGCCGCTGGCAAAAATTGAAGGGCCGCGCCGACTTTTACCCGATACGGCCACCAAAATGGGGAGGCAGGCGCTGATTGGCTATATTATAGAACGGGAGCGTGTTTTTTATGAAGCCAGCTGTCGTCCGATTGATCCGTATTATGTTGATCAATATCAAATCTGGCTGACCAACCATGTTATGAAAATTGATCAAAACTATGATCTTGTCGCGCGAAAAAGTTTGACGTCGCATCTAAAAAGCGCTGAGCCGCATTAAGCAGTTCAGCGCTGGAAGATCAAGGTTGTTAGTATTTAATTAGTTTAGGGAGTTGATCAGATTATCCAGACTGGTCAGAATTTCAGATGGAAGCTTTTCGCCCGAGTGCTGAGCTTCATAGTTCTTAACCCAATCACGCCGAATTTCAAGGCGCGTCTTGAGCTTAGTCACGTATTCGGCATCGTTAAAGTCGACAGGATAGCCATCATAGGCAATGTATTCCATGTTGGCCAGCTTGCCAAATGGCTGGAAGGCGGCCTGGTTTTGGGCAATGTCTTCCAAAGCCTTCAATGTCAGTTCTTTAGGGATGTCTAAGCCGTTGAAGTTGGCGGTGTTGACAATATAGCAGTCAACATGGCGTTTTTCAAACAAAGCCTTAAAGTCTTGATAGTCCTCGCTTAATGGATAGGCACGGAATGGGTCGGCAAATGGTTCGATAACCAGGGCATTGCGATCAGCTCCCACCACGTTTTCAGCGGTAGAGCGCTTGGTAGCCAGCGTCAGGCCAAACGTAGCCGCGGTGACGGGATCAGTCAGTTTAACGACTGGTGGCAGACTGTCATCTTTCATGATCCAAAAGACGGCGTTGATTGGGGCAATTTCGCGGTCCACTCGGTTGGTAGAAGCGTAGCGCGTTTTGATGGTCCGCCCGTTGCCATTGCGCAGATCTTGAGTTACCAGTACCTTTTGGCCGGCTTCATTAAGCGTGACGCCAACATTCATCACCGTGGTAAAGTACTGAATTTCGCGGCTGCCTGGCAGATAATCGTTGGTCTTGTCAAAATAGGCAGGTTCAAGAGCCGTGGAGCTGCCGTCCTCACGATTGATTACGAACGCATCGTCATGCAGCACGGTAATATCGAACTTGCCGTCGTGCTTAGCGTGGGTCAGCGTAGACTTGCCTGATCCGGAAAGCCCATAGAAGGCAAAAGTCTGATCATCACGGTCGCTGAAGTGGAAAGTCTTTTCGCCACCGTGACAAGCCGTAAAACCATGTCGGTGCGCGGTTGCCCAGGCCAGTGTCAAAGTAGACTTTTTAAGCTCGCCAAAGTAGCGCAGCCCCAAAACCGCGGCCGCATTGTGCTGAGCATCGATGACAACCAGGCCATGTGGATAGTCAGGATTGCTCCAGTATGGGTCGCAGTACAGATAGATGTCGCCTTCGTCATAGGCCCGTGAATCGGCATAGCGCTTCAGCCAATTTTCGGTAGCTGTTTGGAAGTTGAGCATGTAGGAAAGCAGATTGACCTCAAAGCCTTCTGCCAGAGCCAAGTGCGCCTTTACCATAAAGTCTTCATCTAGCCCCACGATTACGTCCGTCGTGTAAAAGTCGCGTTCATGACCTTCATAGATAGCTTCGCGCAAGACGCCATCGATTTTTTCGGCATCAACGTCTGGTGAACCGATCAAACGCCGTGCTGCCGCAGTCCGGCCCACGATCTGACCATGGTTGTCAACCAGCATCTTGGCATCGGCTGGCAGCCCCAGTTCTTCGGTATGCTTGATTGGCAGGTCGGTAACGATGGTATTAGGGTTGTCAGCCGCCAAACGATAAGCAGTCGCGGTATCGGCAATATGTGTCATATTGTTGGCATAAAATGCCGATTCAATCGTCGTCCGCGTCCGTGAGAAGATCGGGTTGGTCTTAACGATGTCTTTTTCAGAAAATTTTGTTTGAGTACTCATTGAACAGCCACCTTTCTGATGAATTATCGTGATTAAAGTGCTTACATTCCTATTATAATGCAAAAACCAAGTAATAATAGGATTAAATTTCGCTATTTGTCGAAAAGCTTGCTAAATGTCAAAAAAGCGCTGAAATTGACTTTTTGATGAATTTATTAAAGGCAAAAATTAAGAAACGCAAAATTTATATCGTATAAAATTTACATTTTGTCGTTTCTTTATTCAAAACTTCTCCTAAAAGGATTCGCAATTCTTTTTTAAACTTTGCATATCAGCTTTGATGGTCGGGCTTTCGATAGAGTATCAATCAAGGCAGAATATTAATTCAATTTAAGGAAAGTGATTGTTTGCATCACAAAAAGGGACGCTGGCTGGTACTGATTGCGTTGCTGCTGGTCTTATGCGGCGTTGGCGGCTGGCTGGGCTATCGTCGTTATTCGCTCGGAGTGATTTTTGATAAGCAGATTATTAAGAACATCAACAGTCATCTGCTGAAGAATAATCCAACATCCAAGCAGACCAAAAGCTACGCTAAAATCGTCAAAAGTACTACGCGGACGCTGAATAATGCTTACGTCAAGGTTAATCCATATGGCACCTCGCCGCTGACCGCCTTGATGATCTTTAAAACAGACCAGGTCGCTAAGGTAACTTACACGGTTGTCGGCAAGACGGATAACACCTCGATTACCAATACGGTTAAGGGGTATAAGACTACGCATCAGGTACCGATCGTGGGGCTTTATGCCAACTACTCCAACCAGGTTCAATTAAAACTCGGGCAGGAATCCCACGATTTTAATCGGGGGAGGAATGCCCCTTTATTAGTGCAGTAGTGTCCCCATGTAATAGCTACGTGACCACAAATGGCCGTCCCAGTACTGCTTTTGCTTGATTTCTGAATGATTACGCAGGAATATTCGCGCACTGCCAACCTTTAGTGCCTTAACGATATTCGTTGCTGAATACTTGAGCTTAAAACTGATCAACATATGAATATGATCTGGCATCACTTCCATTTTTTCTATCGTAATATCATGAAGATTGGCAATGTGCTTAGAATATCTTTCGTCTCGTTGACTAGTGCTGGCGTTGTAAATGTGGCATTCCGATATTTAGTAGTACAATGGAAATTAGTAAAGGGGGGTGAAATAACATGCCGAAAAAAGAAGATTTGCCATATATGATGGGACTAAAGCTACGCTTATATCCAAATTGGAAACAAGAAAAGATTTTGTGGAAGAATCTGAATGCTTCACGGTTCATTTATAACCAATTGTTAGCTAATAGCTGGACTGATAGTAGAATTATCAAAAACAAACTTGATAAGCGATACCCAATTCCAGAAGCATATTGGCGTTATGACAAGAACGGCAAGGTAATTAAGAAGAGCCAGAAACGGCCGACTGGTTTAGCTCGTATCACTGCTCAACAATATCCTTGGCTTGGTGATGATGACCTTGATAGTGATATGTTCACCAATACCGAAGTTAATTATAAAGCCGCTTGGAATATGTTTCGGAAAGTACACACTGCCGGAAAACCAAAGTTTAAGTGCAAAAGCCGTTCTGTTCAGTCATATTCGACTTCCAATCATTATTCGAGTGCAACCGTAAAGAAACACGGGGGAACTCCTTCACTTTATAATGGGTCAATCAAATTTTTAGATCATAACCATATTCAGCTACCGAAGTTAGGTTCTATTAAGGTGAAATTACACCGTTCATTGCCAACTAATCGGTTGGTACGGATTGCCACTGTTACAATTAAGCACTACGCGACCGGGCAATGGACCGTTTCATTACTGCTTAAAAGTGATGAGCCGTTCCACCAGGCTTTACCCAATACCAATCAAGCAGTTGGTATTGATCTAAACACCGAAAACTTTCTTACTACCAGTGATCAGAAGCAGGTTGCTAATCCCCACTATTATCGTGCCATCAAGAAGCACTTGGCAAAACACCAACGAATTCTTTCTCGCCGGGCACGGCGTGCCAAAAAAGAGCATCGTCCTTTGTGGGCAAGCAAGAATTACCAGCAGGAGAAGCTGGTCGTTGCCAAAATCCATCAACGGATTCGTAATCGGCGCCTAAACTTTCTTCATGAAACCTCGACTGCACTAATCAAGAGCCACGATTTGGTAGTTGCGGAAAACTTGAAGAGTAAAAATATGCTTAAAAATCATGCCCTGGCAATGAGTATTTCCGATGTTGGTTGGCGGACTTTTTTGGGTATGCTGGAATATAGGGCCCCGCTGTATGGACGCACGTTTGTCGAAGTTAATCCAGCTTACACAACCCAAACTTGTTATGATTGCGGCTTCGTGATGGGCAGCAAAGGTACCAAACGATTAACTCTTCATGATCGTGAATGGACTTGTCCTAATTGCCATGTTCATCACATTCGTGATCACAATGCTGCTTTGAATATCTTAGCGAAGGGGCAACGCTTGCTAAGCAGACCCGACCAGAATCTAGAAGCAATTTATTAGTTTTAGAAAGGGACGTTTGGAAACTTGCGCCCCTAGATTAAGCGTTAGCTTGATCTTAAATGGCCTAGTTATTGGCTGTAAGACGTAGTGCCATCCGAAGATAATTTATTATCTGAGATGTTGCTGCGCTGGCTTTATCTAGGCAAATTGTAGCTAGTAACTCATTCAGCGATGAACTGATGGGTGAAGTCTACAAGCCCCCGAATTTTATTCGGGGGTAGCTTGACGTCACGCTTACCTACAAAGATGGCACGACGGAACAAAAAACGTTTACCATTAAAACGGGCAAGCTGCCTAAGAACCTGCGCCAGACTAAGATCACGGTTTCAAAGAGCAATAAGTCCAAGATGCAGATCGGCAATAACGAGCTGACCTACATCAACAAGACCTCTGAAGAACCATTTGCTGTCGATGCTGATGGTAATATTCGCTGGTATTCAACGCTTTATAGCCGGCACACGTTTGTTCAGCTCAGTAATGGTCATTTGCTGATTCAAAACCGGACGAATGGCAATAAAGGGTCCTACAACATCTTATCTGAAACTGATTACCTTGGCCGCATCTATCGGCGTTATCGTTTCAGCGACAAGCTTGGTAAGAGCTCACTTGAACAATACATTACCGCGGTTCATCATGACGCGCTTGAACTGTCAAATCATAATCTGTTGGTAACGATCTCTGGCGGTGACAAGTACGCGGAAGACGTGATCGCCGAAATTGATTACAAGACTGGTAAGACGGTCAAGGTAATCGACTTTAAGAAATTGCTGCCTTCAAGCATGTACCGCAACTACAGCAGTACTACAACCAAGGGTGGCAAGATCGACTGGCTGCACATGAACTCGCTTTACTATGATCAAAAGACGGGTAATCTCTTGGTTTCAGCACGTAATCAGGATATAACAATGTCGATCAACTATAAGTCAGGTAAAATTAACTGGATCTACTCTGGCAAAAAGAAAAGCTCATGGCCAAAGAAGTATCGCAGCAAACTGTTGACACCAGCCAAAGGTACGACGATTACCGGTGATCAGCATGATTTGACGCTTTTGAGCAGTAAAAATGGGAAACTAAAAGTGTTGCTTTATGATAACAACATTGATGTCACAAACGGTAATGCCAAGACATCTGGCAAGTACTCACAAGCGGTTCAGTACACGATTGATACTAAGAAGAAAACCATCAAGCAGACTTGGTCTTATGGTAAGAGCTTGGGTAAGGATAACTTTACACGGGTGATTGGCTCGGCACAGCGTTTAAGCAATGGCAATACCTTGATTGACTTTGGCTACAAGCATGATGGTAGTCAAAGCAATATTATCGAAGTTGATAAGAACAACAACCAGGTATTTAACTTGACTATCAGTTCATCGAAAACTGACCGGACATACGTTTACCGTGCATACCGCGTCAAATTTACGCCATCTAATTTCGTATTTGATGCAACCAAATAATTTTGTGCTTGATTTAAAGAAGCGTCGGCAGCTTTGTCGGCGTTTTTTTATTGATTAAAAATTTTTCAATAATAGGTTGACGACTAATTCCGCTTATATTCGTAAGAATATTCGAATTTTACAGAATGAATTAAAGTTAATAGAGCTTAATATTCATACTTTTTAAAATAATTGAAAAACTTTTGATAAGTCGTTGACATATGATGACAATCTTTGTATATTAGATAACGTTGTCGCGGCGATGAGTTGCTGATTGCTTGAGATTCATTACTTTTCGCCGACTTGCTAAGAAATGTTAATAAAAAGTTCTTGACAGGTAGTTGACAATTTGTTAAACTGATTAAGTTGTTTGTTTGAAATGAGCAAACAACGGTAGACCTTTGAAAACTGAATACAGTTTCGACGAACACAAATGTGCAGGGTCATCAATCATTACGATTGA
>NZ_JABAFO010000001.1 GCF_012843675.1 Lactobacillus sp. MRS-253-APC-2B | reverse complement strand
GATAGGATGGAAGTGGAAGTGCCGCGAGGCATGGAGCGGACCATTACTAATCGGTCGAGGACTTAACCAAGTTTTGGCTGTTCTCATTAAGCGTGATAAGAGATGAATATTGTTTAGTTTTGAGAGTGCAAGCTCTCAATCCGTTAAGGATTAAGTGTGGTGATGATGGCTTGAAGGATACACCTGTTCCCATGCCGAACACAGAAGTTAAGCTTCAACGCGCCGAAAGTAGTTGGGGGATCGCTCCCTGCGAGGATAGGGCATTGCCATGCGTTATTCCGGCATAGCTCAGTTGGTAGAGCACCTGACTGTTAATCAGGTTGTCGTCAGTTCGAGTCTGACTGCCGGAGTCATTGAAATACTTACCGGTATTTCTTTTGCCAACTTAGCTCAGCTGGTAGAGCATCTCCCTCGTAAAGAGAAGGTCGTAGGTTCGACTCCTATAGTTGGCATAATTAATAAGGCTTGATGTATCAAATGTTGATGCATCAAGCCTTTTGTTTTTTATTTGAAATTTTGTCTATCAAATCGATTGTGTATAGGTAAAGCGAATAAAAAACGTTTTTATTTAATGTGATGAAATTAATATCAATTATTAAAATTGAGAGGTGGAATCAACATGACTGAAAACTTTGAAGAGATGCTTTTCTCCGGTAAGCTGTACCAGCCAGACAGTCCGGATCTGCTTAAGGTACAAAGCAAAGCAGCCCGCTTGATGTATACATATAACGCCACGCGAGCCGATGAGGGAGAAAAACGTGCTGAATTGCTACAGCAGATGTTAGCCGAATGTGGCGAAGGGTGCTATATTGAAGCGCCATTTTACGCCAACTGGGGCGGACGACACGTTCATTTTGGCGACCATATCTATGTCAACTTTCATCTGACCATGGTTGATGATGGTGAGATTTTTGTTGGTAGCCATACCATGTTTGGCCCAAACGTTACTTTGGCGACGGCAGCACATCCGATTCTGCCCGAATTGCGTGAGAATGGCTATCAGTATAACCTACCAATTCATATCGGAAAAAACTGCTGGCTAGGCGCTAACGTTACAGTGCTGCCTGGCGTAACGATCGGTGATAATTCCGTAATTGGTGCCGGCAGCGTGGTTACCAAAGATATTCCGGCAAATGTCGTAGCATTTGGAACACCATGTCATGTGGTACGAGAAATTGGGGCTCATGATCGTCGGTTCTATCACCAAGAAATGCAGATTGAATCGGCCTTATTGAAAAAAATAGAAAAAGAGGACGGTTAGAAATATGCCATCAATGGCTGTAGTGGTGGTGTAGCGTTGAAATATAATTTGAGTAATCCTTGCTATCAGCAACGATAGTAAGGATTTTTTAGCAGGAGTACTATTCGCTTTGTGTATGAAACTGATGGCAAATCTTAATAAAAATAAATTTTTTGATCATCGTGATCTGGTGGCTACCAAGCAGAATTCATGAAGTATGAATCAGCTGATTCTGGATTGGTCAAGATTCCAGGTACGCCAGCCAGCTATACCGATGATCAGTTGGCTTCTTTGCAGACGCTTTCCGATGTTATGGCAACCGGCTTTCATGCAGCTAAGAGTGCCGAGGTTAAGCCAGGCGATACGGTTGCGGTAATTGGTGATGGCGCAGTTGGTCTGTGCGGCGTGATTGGTGCCAAGCTGCTGGGAGCTGAAAAAATAATCTTACTCAGTCACCATGAAGATCGCGCGTCACTAGGCAAGGAATTTGGTGCTGATGAAATTGTTGCTGAAAAAGGTGAGGATGCCGTCAAGCATGTTTTGGCACTGACTAAAGAAAATGCAGGTGCCGATGCCGGTTTGGAATGCGTAGGTGCTGACAGCTCTATTGAACAGGCCGGCCAAATTGCGCGCCCTGGGGCAGTGATTGGTCGTGTAGGCGTGCCGCATGCCGAACCCAAATCCAACCTGCTGTTCTGGAAAAACATTGGTTTGCGAGGCGGCATTGCTTCGGTAACCAAGCCAGACAAAGAAGTGTTGCTCAAAGCCGTTTTGGATGGTCAGATCAACCCAGGCAAAGTCTTTACCAAGAGTTTTGATCTCGACCACGTAGCTGACGCTTATGCTGCCATGGATCAGCGCCAGGCCATCAAGTAGCTGCTGGTCATTGGCAACTAGTAGCAGTCTGCTAAGCGCTACTTTTGAATTATGAAATCCTCAAGATGTCTTTCTTAATCAAATTAAATTTTGATGATATAATCACCTAAAAGACATAAGAGGGGCGAAACTAATGAGCAACGTGGATGTGGATATTGAAGAGATCCGCCAGCTGACGCAAAGAGGACTCAATGAGCTGTTGGAACAGGCTAAACTGGAGTCTGGTGATTTGTTTGTCTTGGGATTGAGTACCAGTGAGGTTCAGGGCAAGATGATCGGTAAGCATTCCAACATCGAAATTGGCCGTACGATCGTCAAAACAATGCTAGAAACGCTAACGCCAATGGGGATTCATTTAGCCGTGCAGGGTTGTGAGCATCTAAACCGAGCATTGGTAGTCGAAAAATCCGTCGCCAAAGAAAAAGGATTTGAGATCGTCAATGTTTTTCCACAGATCAATGCCGGTGGGGCTGGACAGATTGCAGCATTTGAAAACTTTGCTGATCCGGTTGAAGTTGAGCATGTCGTGGCTAATGCCGGTATGGATATTGGTGATACGTTTATTGGCATGCACGTCAAGTTTGTTCAGGTGCCGGTACGCACATCAGTCAAAGAAATTGGTCAGGCTCATGTGACCTACCTGCGCTCGCGGCCAAAATACATCGGCGGGCCGCGAGCAAAGTATGAGTGGGATCCATTTAACGAAAAGTAAAAAAGCAGTCTTGAAATTGTGCATCTGCATGATTTTAAGGCTTTTTTTTAGCGAAAATCTCAATAAATAATTGTTATCGCTTACATTGAGCTATAATAATTATTTTATTAACTTGGAGTGTAAATTAGCATACGATTTTAAAATTTTGTGAACGCTGATAGCTTTTTAAGATCTTGTGCAAGCGGTTTCAAAATGCCTTGAAATAGCGATTTAAGGCACTAAAACGCGGCTGCTGGTTTGACGGAATGTAGATGATCAGTATATAATAGTAAACGTTATTTTAAGGAATTTATTACCTTCCTTTAATCTTTTTGACTTTTTCAATAATTTGATTGAACTTTTATTAGATTCAATCAAAATTTGGAGGAAATGGAATGGATAAGCAAAAACAATTAGACACGTCCTTCTTTGGGCAACCAAGAGGACTGGCTACGCTGTTCTTCACTGAAATGTGGGAACGGTTCAGTTACTACGGGATGCGTGCCATCCTGCTGTTCTACATGTACTATGCCGTTAATAAGGGCGGTTTGGGCATGGATCAGGCAACGGCTGCTTCAATCATGTCGATCTATGGTTCGCTGGTATACCTTTCTGGTGTAATCGGCGGCTGGCTGTCTGACCGGCTTTGGGGGCCACGTAAGACCGTCTTTATTGGTGGTGTTTTGATCATGTTTGGTCACATTGCCTTGTCACTGCCGGCCGGTACGACGGCGCTGTATGCTTCGATTATCCTGATCGTTATCGGGACTGGTCTTTTGAAGCCAAACGTCTCTGAAATGGTCGGTGGTCTTTACAGTGAAGAAGACCGGCGCCGGGATGCCGGTTTCTCGATGTTTGTCTTTGGGATCAACTTCGGGGCCGCTATCTCGCCAATTGCGGTTCCTTGGGCTGCCAATGGCTTTGGCCTGCACCTGTTTGGCAACGAAATGAACTTCCACGCTGGTTTTTCACTGGCTGCCATTGGGATGTTCTTTGGTCTGTTGCAATACTACATTGATGGTAAGAAGTACCTGCCAAAAGACAGTCTGTACCCAGATGATCCAATTGACAAAGAAGATCTTAAGCCAATCATCAACTGGACGATTGTTGCCGTAGTCGTGTTGGCAATTGTTCTTGGTTTGATGGGCGCCATGGGTCAGCTGAACATCAATGGTATCATCAACCTGATTACGGTTATTGCTATTGCACTGCCAATCATCTACTTCATCATGATGCTGAACTCCAAGAAGGTTACCAAGGTTGAAAAATCACGGGTTGTTGCCTACATTCCGCTGTTTATCGCCGCTGCAATCTTCTGGGCCATTGAAGAATCTGGTTCAGTTGTTCTGGCACTGTTTGCTGCTCAGCGGACGGTTCTGCACATTGGCGGCTGGCACTTTGCTGCAGCAAACTTCCAGACTTTGAACCCACTGTTTATCATGATCTTGACGCCATTCTTCGTTCAACTGTGGAGCCGTTGGAAGAATCAGCCAAGTGCTCCTGGTAAGTTTGCCGCTGGTCTGGTCATCGTTGGTCTCTCATTTGCCTGGATGGCACTGCCAGGGATTATTCATGGCACGACTTCTGGTAAGGTCAGTCCATTATGGCTGGTTGGCTCATGGTTCATCTGTGAAATTGCCGAAATGCTGATCTCGCCAATTGGTCTGTCGATTACGACCAAGTTGGCACCAGTTGCCTTCCGCTCACAAATGATGAGTATGTGGTTCTTGGCCGACTCAGCTGGTCAAGCCGTCAACGCACAAATCGTTAAGTTCTACACGCCAGGTACGGAAATCCAATACTTCCTGATCGTTGGTGGCGTAGCAATCGTCTTTGGGATTGTGCTGTGCTTCTTTGTTAAGCGAATCCACGGCTTGATGGAAGGCGTTGACTAATAAAATTAATTAGCGTTCGCGATTTGCTTCGCGGACGTTTTTTAATTTATCTAGGATTATGTTATCCTTACTTTCAAGGAGGGATCAAGAATGGTTAAGCTGGCAATCAGCAGCGATAATCACCTGGATGTCAATCGAATCTTGTCTACGCGGGCTTTGCATATTCAAGCAAGCTGGCTGTTAAGGCATGATATTGACTACTATCTATATGCTGGTGATCTTTACAATAGCTTTTCGCGCACGCGCCGCTATTTTTCTGCGCTGCAGCGATTGGTTGGCGAACGGGTTCAGATCTATTATGTCCTGGGAAATCATGATATGCTGTCGCACGCGTCATACCAAGACGTTGAGCACCTAGCGGATCCAATGTATCTGCACAATCAATACGTTGATCTGCCAGGGACAGACTGGCGCTTAATCGGCAATAATGGCTGGTATGACTACTCATTTTCTGACTATGCTCAGCAGCCACAGAAAGTAGCTCAATGGAAAAAGGTCTACTGGGTTGATGCTGCAGTCAAACAGCCCATGCCTGATTCGCAAAGAATGGGGTTGGTGCTGAATCAGGTTGAGCAGCAGCTGGCAATGGCCCAGGCGGCTGGCAAAAAAGTGATTTTTTTAACGCATTTCGCACCTAGAAAAGCTTTGCTGAGTCCCAAACCTTCATTTGTCCAAAGCCAACGACAGCTGAGAACCTACCAGATGATCAATGCAATGATGGGCAGCGAGCGTTTAGGCGAGCTGTTGGAAAAGACTCCGAGCGTAAAGTATGTCTTTTATGGTCATCTGCATGGCATTCATGATCCATTAAAAGCAGCCAATCTGGTTTATCTTAATCAGGCGGTTGGCGTCAAAAAAGCCAAGCGAACCGAGTGGCAGTATGATAAGTTTGCGGAGCAATGGGAACATCGTTTGAAGATAATCGAGTTAAATAATTAAAAAAGGGCTTGCTTTTATTGGCTAAATTAGTTATTATAATTATTGTTGATTGTTACTGATTGTTTTCATTAACAGTTAAGCTCTTATGGAGGAGTAGCGAAGTGGCTAAACGCGACGGTCTGTAAAACCGTTCCTTCGGGTTCGGCGGTTCGAATCCACCCTCCTCCATTATTATTGGGCTATAGCCAAGTGGTAAGGCAACGGTTTTTGGTACCGTCATGCGCTGGTTCGAACCCAGCTAGCCCAACTGATAAAGCATCGCGCTGGCGGTGCTTTTTTTGTATGCTTTTTTAGATTGCCAGAAAAGAGGATATTGATGCCAAAACAAGGACAGTTTGCCAAATCCGTGCGTCAAAAACGACTGAATGATTTTAAAGTTAAGCGTCATGATCAAGGAACGGTAATTGATGAGTCGCAGCTGACGGATTTCTTGACGGTTCGTTTTGCCTTGACAACCAAGAAAAAGCTGCCGTTAACCCAGCGTGAGTCGGCGCAGCGTTTGCTTCAAGAAGTTGTACCAAGGCTGCGTTCTTTTGATGGCCAGCTACCAGACTTGATGGCTGAGCTGATTAATGAGCTCAATGCCAAGACGCCTTGGCAGTTCTTTTGGCAGCTCAATGAATTTTGGCCGTTGGTACAAAGGTTTTTACAAAAAGAAGTGCCGGCCGTACCGCTTAAATCACGCATTCTGATCAAACAGACGCTTGATCAAGCCGCTTTAGACGCTTTGCTGGCACGAGCGTTGGCTCAAAAAATCGCAATGGCAATGGTGCTGGGGCAAGGACGAGTTGATCAGCACAAGGTCAAACAGCTGACTGATATGATGATACCGAGCCTATATGAAGGAGCACATTTGAGCTGGATCAAGGTACGAAAATTATTGGTACCGTTTGGATTTGTGCCCAACGACGGTCTTGATGAAACAACCAGACAATGGCTGCAGGATCTGGCAGCATTATAAAAAAGCGTGCATTTTGAGACCGGATGAGTTATAATATTTTCACTAATTTAAAGTAAGTTAATAAAGGGCTGTGGCGGAGCTGATTGCCATAGCCCTTTTTGCGTGCTTTTTTAAGTTTTAGGAGGGATTTTTTTGCATAGCAGACATCCATACTGGGCGATCTTTTCGGTAGCATTAATGACTTTTGTCGGCGTTTTAAACGAGACTTCCATGAACGTCGCCTATCCAATCCTGGCTAAGGACTTTGGTGTTTCGCTTGACGTTGTGCAATGGATTACCGGTGGCTATCTACTGATGGTAACGATCGTGATGGGAACTACGGCTTATTGTCTGAGACAGTGGCCGGCTCGCTGGCTGCATCTGGCAGCGGTTTTGGCCTTTATAATTGGTGATTTGATCGGTGCCTTGGCAATCGATTTTCCAATGCTGCTGGCTGGAAGAATGATTCAAGCTGTTGCAACCGGCTTTTCAACGCCAATGATGTTCTTTTTGATCTTCACTCAGCTTCCGCGCGAGCGTCTGGGTGTAATGAACGGCGTGGCTGGTATGGTGATTTCTTTGGCACCAGCGCTTGGACCAACGTATGGTGGCGCTGTTTTGGCAGCTGGTTCCTGGCACTTGATCTTTTGGCTGCTCTTGCCGATTGCGTTTTGGAGTCTGATCGTTGGTCAGTTGACGATTCGCAATCAACCATTTGGAAACTCACAGCCATTCAGTTTTTTTGCATTGATTCTATTGGCTGCCAGTTTGACCAGTTTTGTCATTGGCGTTGCAAGATTTGGTAAGGCAGGTTGGACAAGTTCGTGTTGGTTATTGATGTTGTTGGGGCTGATTTTGTTGATTGCATTTATCTGGCAAAATCAGCATGGAAAAACCCGACTGTTTGATCTGAGCATTTTTTCAATATCAACGGTGCGGCTTGCGGAATGGACCTATTTCAGTCTGCAGTTCATTAACATCGGCGCCTCTTTGGCACTGCCGATTTATTGTGAATACGTTTTGCATGCCTCGTCACTGGTTGCCGGGATAGTGCTGCTGCCAGGTTCGCTTTTAGGGGCAGCAATGGCACCGGCTGCTGGCTTTTTGGCTGATCGATATGGCTATGGATTGCCAACGCGGCTAGGCAGTATTTTGATCGTTTTGGGAACTGCGGGACTGTTTATTTTTCAATCCAATCTGACGCCACTGCTCGTTATGGGCCTGTTTATCATAATGCGACTGGGCTTTAATGCAGCATTTTCCAACACGATTGCCAATGCTTCAACTTTGGTGTCAAAAGAAAAATCAACTGATGTCAATTCAATTTTCAACATGACGCAGCAGTTTGCCGGCTCACTGGGTGTCGGCATTATGACGGCTTTGATTGCGCTTAGTCAAAATAAGGGTCATGGGTCGATGACGCTTAAAACGTTTAAAGGCAGCCGAGTTGACTTTGTAATATTGGTGGTGCTGGCATTGGGTGCATTGATTGCGATCTGGTGCAACTTTGCTTTACAGCGAAGACTACAAACTCAGACTGAAAAATGACCTGTTGATAAAATGGCCAAGCCGTTCGCGTGATGATCTGCAAAATGATATAATCTTGATTGACACTTAATCGGCAAATATTTGCCAGAAAGAAGACAATGTCATGATTGCGCAGATTCAGCATTTTTTGGTTAGTCAGCAGATTTTTACGTTGTTCATCTGCCTGGCGATTGGTTATGTCCTGGGAAATATCAGACTGTTTGGCTCCAGCTTTACATTGGGCTCAACCGTTGGCACGCTGGCCGTGGCGCTGGTTATTGGTCAGGCAGGAAGTTTTCCACGCGATAAGATGCTGGGGACGATTTTTTTTGGTGCTTTTATGTTTTCAATCGGCTACCGGATTGGACCATCATTTCTGGTCAGCATGAAGCTATTCGGTGGCCGAATGATTGCCGTTAGTTTATTTTGGCTGTTGGCAGCTTTTTTTACCGCGTGGGGCTGTTTTGTACTGTTTCATATCGGACCTGGTGTTGCTGCCGGAACGATTGCCGGTTCTTTAACGCAGTCAGCCACAGTGGCCAGTTCACTGCAGGCATTGGAAAACCTGCCAATTGGCAAGTCAGTGCGGCTGTCCTATGAGGCACAGTTACCGGTCGCCTACGCCTTGACGTATGTCTTTGGCACGCTGGGCGTGATCATTTTATTGCGTGATGTAGCACCGCGTCTGCTAAAAATCGATGTTGCCAGACAAGGAGACCGGATGGCAAGAAAGTATCACTTTCATGCTCCCGATCCTGACCCAACCTGGCGCCGGACCTATCGTCTGTCGGTAAAATCGCCGCTGGTTGGCAAAAAGATTCGCGAAGTCAATGAATTCTTTGATTTGCGTTTAATTGCACTCGCGGCATTTCATCAAGACCGGATGACTGATAAGCTGGAATATGTGCTGCAGCCAGGTGATCGCCTGACGTTGATTGGATATGCTCTGCATTTTGATGATTTGACTGGCGTGGCGGGGCTCACCGAGGTCTTAACGCCAACCAATGCACCGCGAGAGCGAAAATTTGTGCTGGGCAAAAACTTTAATCCCAGTGATCTGGCTAGAATCAGACAAAATGGTGTATTTGTAAATATCCATGATCCGCTGAGCGGTCAAGAGCATCTGATCAATCAACTGAAGCCAGGTGATGTAATCTCTTTGACTGGTAATACCAGCAAATCAGCACCATTGCTCAAAAAGATCGGTCGTTGGCATACCAGTGAGCAAGCCATCAATTATACGGTCTTTTCACTGGGAATCGCTGGCGCATCACTGCTGGGGCTGGCTGGTTTTAAGCTCAATGGCATGCCGCTGCAGCTGGGTAATGGAACGGCTGCTTTGATCATGGGCCTTTTGCTTAGCAACTGGATTGATCGACATCGCGATTATCACTCGATTCCACCCACGGTAACGTCGTTTTGGCAAAGCTTTGGTCTGACCGTATTTGTCGGCAGTGTAGGACTGGAATCTGCACAAGCTTTTACCGGCGCCATCAAATCGCTGGGGTTGGGTATTTTGCTGATTGGAGCAATCGTTTCAGTGGCTCCGCATCTGCTGACGTTATTGTTTGGCCGCTTTGTGCTGCATGTTGAGCCGCTTGCGCTTTTAGGGGCGCTGTGCGGATCAGGAACCGTGGCGGCTGCGATGAATGATCTGGCTGAGCAAGCCGGTTTGGAAGGTGGCGCTTATATCGCTTCTGCATTTACGCCAGCATTTGTTGTTGGTAATATAGGTATTACGCTATTGGGACCTTTGTTTGTTGCAGTTTTGTCATGATGGTCATTATCAGAAAGGTTGAATTTTTATGAAACAATTCTTTACCGTTTTAGGCGGGATGGGTACGCTGGCAACCGAAAGCTATTGTCGGCTGTTGGATGAGCGTACGCCAACGCACCGCGACCAGGATTATCTTGATTACATGGTTTTGAATCATGCAACGGTTCCCGATCGAACGGAATGGATTTTGGATCACAGCAAGCCAGACTATAATCCGCTGTTGATCGAAGACATCCAGCAGATTACGCCGCTACAGCCGGAATTTTTCGTTTTAATCTGCAATACGGCTCATTATGCATTTGATCGTCTACAGGCAGCTACTTCGATTCCGATTTTGAACATGCTACAAGAAACGGTCAATGAAATCAAAAACATTGCTCCAAATGCCAAGCGAGTTGGCGTTTTGGCTACGCGAGGCACGATTGCATCAGGTCTATACGACTCCTACATTCAAAATGCGGGCTATGAAGAGGTCAAGCCAACCCCTGAGATTCTGGATGCCACGGAAGATTTGATCTATCATGACATCAAAGAGGCGGGTCATTCTGATGGCAAAAAATTTCATGAGTTGGTACGGACGATGATTGAGGATCAAAAGTGTGATGTGGTAATCTTAGGCTGTACCGAGCTTTCCTATGCCAATGAGATGAACCCAGAGACTGAATTTCCGGTTGCCGATTCACAATCGGTCATCGTTGATCGTTCTTTGGAGCGGGCCTTGGCAATTCGTAATCAAAACAACAATAATTGACAATTTAAAGCGACAGGCCATGCAGCATGGGCTGTCGTTTTATTTTTGTAGGTTAAATTGGTCTAGGCAAGCTAACAATCGTGTTAAAATAAAAAAAGATAAATTATGGACGACTGGTCTGAAGAGAGGAAAAAGATATGGGATCACCGGTATATATTCAAATTCATAACCAATTACGGGAAAATATTGAAAATGGTCATTGGAAAGTCGGCCAAAAAATACCAGCTGAACGTGAATTGGCGGCCGAGTTTGGCGTCAGCCGCATGACGCTGCGGCAAGCGATTCAAACGCTGGTTGATGAAGGAGTCTTGGAGCGGCGCGTTGGCTCAGGAACGTTTGTCGCCAGCCGCAAGGTCCAAGACAAAATGACCGGCGTGACCAGTTTTACCGAACTGATGCTGGCAGCAGGCAAAAAACCTTCCAGCAAAACGATTTCTTATCATTTAACGATTCCTTCGCAAAGCGAAATCGAGCGACTCAAGCTGGAGCCTGATGAGCGCGTCTTAAGAATGGAGCGTATTCGCTATGGTAATGAGATTCCAATCTGTTATGAGGTGGCAACCGTGCCGGCTAAGCTGGTGGAAAACTTCAGCAAGGCCGAGATCACTTCATCGTTTTATCGTACCCTGGAGAAAAAGGCCAATTTATATCCTGGTCATGCCATGCAATGGGTCTCAGCTACCAATGCAACGGAAAAGATTGCCGAGTATCTGAAAATTCGGCGCGGGGATGCACTGCTACGGTTGACTCAGCTTTCTTATCTACAGGATGGCCGGCCTTTTGAATATGTGCATACCCAATATGTCGGCAGCCGCTTTGAGTTCGTGCTAGAAAAATAAGAGGAAATATTTATGAAGTTTGATTATCCAGATGACAGCATCGCACTACACACCGATGCCTACCAACTAACGATGATGCAGACTTATTGGCAAAAAGGGATTGGCAATCGTCACGTTGTCTTTGAAGCCTTTTTCCGTAAGATGCCGTTTGGCAATGGCTATGCGGTTTTTGCCGGTTTGAGCCATATTATCCGCTACCTAAACGCTTTGCACTTTTCGGATTCTGATATTGAATATTTAAAATCCACGCAGCAGTTTGATCCTGACTTTGTCGAGTATCTGCGCGACTTTAGATTTAAGGGAACGCTGCGCAGTGCCGTTGAAGGTGATCTGGTATACAGTCATGAGCCAATTATTCAAGTCGAGGGTACGCTTTTGGAATGCCAGTTGGTGGAAACGGCGCTGCTTAATATCATCAACTATCAGATTATGATTGCTACCAAGGCCTCGCGTATTAAATCGATTGTTGGCGATCAACCTGTGATGGAATTTGGCTCGCGGCGTGCCCAAGAGTTTGATGCGGCCATCTGGGGAACGCGGGCAGCCTATATTGGCGGCTTTGATGCCACCAGCAATCTGAGAGCTGGCAAGCTGTTTGGCATTCCGGTTTCTGGTACGCATGCTCACGCACTGGTTCAGGCATATCGCAACGACTATGATGCCTTTAAGGCTTATGCACAAACGCACCATGACTGTGTGTTCCTGGTTGATACCTTTGATACGCTAAAAAGCGGGGTGCCAAACGCTATTAAGGTCGCCAATGAATTCGGCGATAAGATCAACTTCCAAGGAGTCCGCATTGATTCTGGCGATATGGCCTATCTTTCCAAGCAGGTTCGCCAAATGCTGGATGAGGCTGGTTATCCAAATGCCAAAATTTTTGCCTCCAACAATCTGGACGAGCGTACAATCATGGATCTGCAACGCCAAGGAGCCAAGATCGATGTCTGGGGCATTGGTACTAAGTTGATTACCAGCTATGATCAGCCAACGCTGGGGGCCGTTTACAAGATGGTCTCTTTAGAAGACGAGAATGGCCAGATGGTTGACACGATCAAGCTTTCCAACAATGCAGCCAAGATGTCCACGCCGGGCAAGCATCAGGTTTGGCGAATTACCGATCGTGGCAGTGAAAAAAGCGAGGGTGACTACGTAACGCTGGCTGACGAGGATCCGCGCCAATTGGATTCGCTGTATATGTTTGATCCTAACTACCCATTCTTAAACAAAACGGTTGAGGACTTCATTGCCCGGCCGCTTTTGAAGGATATTTTCGTTGATGGCCAGCAGGTTTACCAAGAGCCAAGTATGAGCGAGATTCGCCAAGCGCGGCAGCGGCACCTGGATCGGCTATGGGAAGAATATAAGCGTAACCTTAATCCAGAAGTATACCCAGTTGACTTATCGCAAAAGTGCTACGACAATAAGATGAAAATCATTAAAGACGTCAAGGACTACATTAAGCATTTGAATTAATAAAAAGAGGGAAAGAGTTATGCGTAAGCTGCAGGAAGAAATCATCAATACCTTGGCCGTAACGCCGGAAATCGATCCGGCAGTCGAAGTCAAGCGACGTGTAGAGTTTTTAAAGGACTACTTGAAAAAAACAGGACTAAAAACGCTGGTGCTCGGTATTTCTGGTGGACAAGACTCCAGTCTGGCAGGGCGACTTTCACAATTGGCCGTTGAAAGCCTGCGAGAAGAGACCAAAGATGTGGCTTATCGGTTTATTGCCGTACGACTGCCTTATGGTGAACAGGCCGATGAAGACGATGCGATGCTTTCAATCAATGAGTTCATCAAACCGGATCAAACCATGCGCGTCAACATCAAGCCAGCCGTTGATGCTATGGTTGCCTCAGTTGAGCAAAATGATTTGAAAATCAGCGACTTTAACAAGGGCAACGTCAAGGCACGGGAGCGAATGATTGCTCAGTATGCAATTGCTGGCGAGTTTGGCGGGGCGGTTGTTGGTACCGACCATGCTGCCGAAGCGGTAACCGGTTTTTACACCAAGTTTGGCGATGGCGGTGCCGACATTACGCCGCTGTCACAGCTGGATAAGCGTCAAGGTCGGCAAATCCTGGAATATCTAGGAGCACCAAAGGCCTTGTATGAAAAAACGCCAACTGCTGATCTGGAAGAAGATCGACCAGCATTGCCCGATGAAGAGGCACTAGGCGTCACCTATCAAGAAATTGACGACTATCTTGAAGGACGAAACGTTTCCGATACGGCGGCCGAAAAAATCGAAGGATGGTATCTTAAGACCGGCCACAAGCGTCATCTGCCAGTCAGTCCCTTGGATACTTGGTGGAAGAATTAGTTTAAATAGGGTCCAGGATCGGCAATTGCCGAACACCGGACCTTAATTAATTGATCATGAAGCAATAAGTCTGACGTTAAGATACGATGGACTTAAGAAAGGTTTTTAAGTTTTTTATGGAAAAAAATGATCTTAAATTAATGAGCCAGCAGCTGCCAGAATTAAGAGATCGGCAAATTGAAGCCGCTTTGAGCCTTTTGGAAGCGGGCAATACGATTCCATTCATTGCCCGTTATCGAAAAGAGGCAACCGGCAGTCTTGATGAAGTTCAGCTGCAGGGGATTCAAGAGCAGTGGCATCGGGTAAAGAATCTGCGCGATCGTCAGCAGACCGTGATCAAGGCAATTGAAGAACAGGGCAAGCTGACATCAACTTTAAGAACACAGATTGAGTCAGCTACTGAGATAAACGTTGTCGAAGACCTCTACCTGCCTTATAAGAAAAAGCGTCGCACCAAGGCCCAGATTGCGCGTGAACAAGGCCTGCAGCCACTTGCCAACTGGATTTTTATGGCTAAGGGTGATGATCTGGACGGGAAGGCTGCTGAGTTTATCAGCCAAGACGTTTCCAACGTTCAGACAGCCTTGGAAGGGGCCCATGAGATTCTGGCCGAAACGATCAGTGAAAGCAGCACGATTCGCGCCTGGCTGCGCAGCTATACCAAACAGCATGGCGAATTGATCGCGACAGTAAAAAAAGACGGCCAAGAACTTGATTCAGAAGGCGTCTATCAACAATATTATGATTTTTCCGCGCCATTATCCGCAATGAACTCCTATCGTGTCCTAGCCATTAATCGTGGAGAAAAGGCCAAGATTTTAAGCGTCAAGATTCTTGCTGATGAGCAGATCGTGCAGAACTATCTGAATTTCCGGCTGGTCAAAAAAGGCAGTGCCCAAAAGGCCGCTGAGTTTGTCAAAAACGCGGCTGCCGATGCCTACAAACGTTTCTTGGGGCCAGCAATCGAACGGGAACTGCGGCGCGAATTGACTGAACAAGCAGATGAGCAGGCCATCAAGGTGTTTGGCGAAAATCTTTATAATCTCTTAATGCAGGCACCAATCAAAGGCAAGGTTGTTTTAGGCTTTGATCCGGCATATCGGACCGGCTGTAAATTGGCAGTGCTTGATCCAAGCGGCAAGCTGCTCAAGGTTGCCGTTATCTATCCGCATCAACCAGCGCCAGAAAATCAGCGTCAGCAGGCTGAAGGACAGCTGCTGCAGTTGATTGAGGATTATCAAGTTGAGATGATTGCAATTGGTAATGGTACGGCCAGTCGTGAATCAGAGCGTTTCGTGGCTCAAGCTATCAAAAAAATCAAGCGACCGGTCTATTACGTGATCGTTAATGAATCAGGGGCTTCGGTATATTCGGCTAGTCAGGATGCGCGTGACGAGTTTCCCGATCTGACGGTAGAAAAGCGCAGTGCTATCAGTATTGGCCGCCGTTTGCAAGACCCATTGGCTGAACTGGTCAAGATCAGTCCAGAAGCCATCGGAGTCGGTCAGTATCAGCATGATCTGCCTAAGACGGCACTCAAAATTGAATTGGATGCTGTCGTTGAGCGGGCCGTCAATCGAGTCGGGGTCAATCTCAATACCGCCAGTTATCAGCTGCTGGCCCACATTGCCGGCTTAAATGCCACCTTAGCCAAAAATATCGTTCAGTATCGTAATGAAAATGGCCGCTTTACCAGCCGTACCCAGCTTAAATCAGTACCGCGCCTAGGACCAAAGGCATATCAGCAAGCAGCAGGTTTTTTGAGAATCGTGGATGGCGATGAGCCGTTGGATAATACTGATATTCATCCCGAAAGCTATGCCATCGCTCGTCAATTAATGAAGGTTGCCAAAATTGATGGTAAACTGGGCTCAAAAACGGCTGTCCAGCGATTAAGACAATTGGATCTTAAGGCATTTGTCAGTGAAAATGCCGGGCTGGCAACGCTAAAAGACATTGTCGACTCACTTTGCGAACCAGGTCGGGATCTGCGTGATTCTTTGCCGGCACCACTTTTAAGACAGGACGTTTTAACGATTGAGGATCTCAAACCGGGGATGCAGCTGCAAGGAACGGTCCGCAACGTTGTGGACTTTGGTGCGTTTGTTGATATCGGCATCAAGCATGATGGTCTGGTCCATGTCTCGCATCTGACCAAAAAGTTTATCAAGGATCCGCGACAAGTCGTGGCCGTTGGCGATATCGTTGACGTGTGGGTACTAAGCGTGGATCTCAAACGCCAGCGCGTACAGCTGACGATGGTTGCGCCAAAAGGATAAAACAGTTATGGATCAGTCAGGAAAAATGAGTGATGAAGAGCTGCAGCAACTGACTGAAAAATGGTCACAACAGGCGTTTGAACGTCCATTTAAACATCGCATCTGGTTCAATCGGCGCCTCAAGACTACGGGTGGTCGCTATCATTTAAAAGATCACCATATCGATATCAATCCATTGATGTATGAAGAGTTTGATCTGGCAACCCTGCGCGGCGTTGTCTTGCATGAGCTGTGTCATTATCACTTGCATTTAGCGGGCCATGACTGTCATCATACGTCGGAGTTTAAAGCATTGCTGAATCAAGTAGGTGGCTTACGATACGCTCCAGTAACCAGTCAAAAGAAAACACGTTTTAAGTGGGTCTATCAGTGCCGTGGCTGCGGCATCAAGATCGGTCGTATGCGGCGTTTTAACGTGCAGCGGTTTGTCTGCCGTCGCTGCAATAGTCGTTTTAAGCTTTTAATCAAAAAATAGTTTGCCAACAGGTAGCATTTCTGGTAGAATGTTATTTGTTGATGCGGCAGTGGCGGAATTGGCAGACGCGCAAGATTAAGGATCTTGTGGTCGTTTTAGACCGTGGAGGTTCGAGTCCTCTTTGCCGCACTACGATTGCACCTGGCGATAGTCAGGTGCTTTTTTTTGTACTAAATTTTAAAAGTTCGAGGGCTGAATGATCAAAACCCGAACTTTTTTGTTATTTAATTCAGTCCCATCACCATAGGAACAGGGCCATCTTTTCAATTACTTTAGTAAATTTTTTAGTTAAATAACACTGTTTTATCAATCGTGAAAGCGCTATACTTAAATGACAGAGAAGCATTTGATTTGAGGAGGCGTTTTTTTAATGCAAGCAGATTTAAAATGGCTGGATGATCCACAGACGTTCCGGGTCAATCAGCTGCCCGCTCACAGTGATCATCAATGGTATCGCGACTATGCCGAAGCTGATCAAAAAAACAGCAGCTTTGTTCAGAGCCTGAATGGTCAATGGCGCTTTGCCTTTGCCAAGGATCCGCAGGCACGGATCAAGGACTTTTATCAACCAGATTTTGACACTGCCGACTGGGATTTGATCAAGGTTCCAAGTATGATTGAGCTCAATGACTATGCTCAGAATCAATATACTAATATCTGGTATCCATGGGCTGGCAAGATTTTTCGTCGTCCAGCCTATGGATTGAGTCCAGATGATCAACAGGAAGGCTCATTTAGCCAAGGCATTGACAATACCAATGGCTCTTACGTCAAGCACTTTGATTTAAAGCCAGCCTTGCGCAATCAAAACGTACGCGTTCGCTTTGAAGGTGTTGAGCGCGCAATGTACGTCTGGATCAACGGTCATTTTATCGGCTATGCAGAAGACAGCTTTACGCCAAGCGAGTTTGATCTGACGCCTTATTTAAAAGACGTCAACAACGTATTGGCCGTCCGTGTATACAAGCACAGCACGGCCTCTTATCTTGAAGATCAAGATATGTTCCGTTTCTCGGGCATCTTTAGAAGCGTTGAGCTCTTGGGTCAGCCAAAGCTGCATCTTGAGGATCTGGATCTTACGCCACGTGTTTCTGATGACTTTAAAGACGGGATCTTTAACGTTGACCTTAAATTACAGGGCAATGGCGGCCAGGTTCATATCAAGGCTTTTGATGCCCAAGGAAATTCAATCGTTGATGAAGTTCAGCCGGCAGCCGAGCATGTGGCCGTTCATGGCGTTAAGGTGCAAAACGTGCATCTTTGGGACAACCACCATCCATACCTGTATCAGCTGTTTATTGAACTGCATGATCAAGATGGTCAGTTGCTGGAAGTCGTTCCTTATCAATTTGGGTTCCGTAAAATTGAGATCAATGCCGATCACGTCGTTTTGCTTAATGGCCAGCGTTTGATCATTAACGGTGTCAACCGTCATGAGTGGAACTGTAAAACGGGACGCTGCGTAACGATGCAGGACATGGAACAGGATATGGCCACGTTTAAGGAAAACAATATCAATGCGGTACGAACGTGTCATTATCCAGATCAGCTGCCTTGGTACTCTATGTGTGATCAAAACGGAATCTACATGATGGCCGAAAACAATCTGGAAACGCATGCCACCTGGCAAAAGATGGGGCAAGACGAGCCATCGTTTAACGTACCAGGCTCGGTTCCGCAATGGAAAGACGTGGTTGTTGATCGGGCACGTACCAACTATGAAACGTTTAAAAACCACGTTTCGATTCTGTTCTGGTCTTTGGGGAATGAATCATATGCCGGTGACAATCTGGTCTTTATGCAGAAATTTTACAAAGAGCATGATGACAGCCGTTTGGTTCACTATGAAGGTGTCGTGCACACACCAGATTACCGCGACAAAATCTCGGATCTGGAAAGCTGGATGTACCTGCCGCCAAAAGACGTTGAAAAATATTTGCAGAACAATCCTGACAAGCCGTTTATCGAATGTGAGTACATGCATGACATGGGCAACTCAGATGGTGGCATGGGGTCATACATTGAGCTGATCGACAAGTATCCACAATATGTCGGTGGCTTTATCTGGGACTTTATTGACCAGGCCCTATTGGTTCATGATGAAATCAGCGGACAAGACGTCATGCGCTATGGTGGCGATTTTGATGACCGCCACAGTGACAATGAATTTTCCGGCGATGGTCTGATGTTTGCCGACCGGACGCCTAAGCCAGCAATGCAGGAGGTAAGATACTACTATGGACTGCACAAATAAAATTCACGTAGTTTATGATGATGGGATGTTGGGATTAAACGGCAAGGGTTATCAGTATTTGTTCAGTTATGAAAAAGGCAGCCTGGAGTCGATGCGATTCAACGACAAAGAATGGCTGTACCGCCCAATCTATCCAACCTATTGGCGAGCAACTACGGATAATGATCGCGGCAATGGCTTCAACTATCGAAGTGCTCAGTGGCTGGGAGCGGATCTGGCGCCAAAGTGCATCAACATTGATCTGACCGTTGATGATCATCACTTTGATCAGCTGCCAATCGCACCACTGACCAATCAGTTTACCAATCATGAGTTTGCCGACCAAGTCAAAATCGTATTCACTTATGAAACACCGACTAATCCAGCGGCTCAGGCTAAAGTTGCCTACACGGTCGATGCCAGTGGGCACTGTCAAATCGCTGCCCATTTCTTGGGTCAAAAAGGTTTGCCGGAACTACCGGTTTTTGGGGTCCGGCTGATCATGCCAACGCTGGCGACTGAGTTTGAATACGACGGTCTGTCTGGTGAAACTTATCCAGATCGAATGGCAGGTGGCATCAAGGGGACCTGGCACGTTGATGGGGTTCCGGTAACGCCTTACCTAACGCCACAGGAAATGGGCATGCACATGCAAAATTCACGTCTAAAGATTGTTCGCAATCAAACGCAAAACAATGCCGATCATGATAAGACGCCGTTTGCCTTGACCATCAAGCAGACCGAGCAGCCATTCAATTTCAGCATGTTGCCATATACGTCGCTGGAACTGGAAAACGCAACCCATATTGAAGAATTGCCACTCAAGCGCCGCACGGTTTTGGTTGTGGCTGGAGCCGTACGTGGTGTTGGTGGGATCGACAGCTGGGGTGCTGATGTTGAGGATCAGTATCAGCTGCCTTCTGATCGCGACTATCAGTTCAGTTTTGAAATTGAACCGGAGACAATTGAATAGATTTGAGAAAAATGGGAATTTGATTAAAGAAGTTCCCATTTTTTATTTTGTAAAGTGACTAACGGGTGTAAAATTAACGGTGTTTATTTTGCATAAAGAGAGGCTATAGAGATGTTAAGCATATTCTGGTCAAGTCTGTCGGGGGTCTTGATCATTTTAATCATGATTGCAGCTGGATTTGTCATGAACGAGCGGCACTGGTTTACGCCCAACTCGCCCAAGGTTATTTCAAAGATTGTGACCCAGGTTGCCTTGCCAACATATATGATCAGTACGATTACAACCAAATTTACGGCTACCGAGTTAAAGACGCTTTTGCCTGACTTGCGCTACCCGGTTTTATCAATGCTGATCCTGTTTGCATTGTCATTTGCCGTCGCTAGAGCATTGGCTATCAAAAAGAGCCACATTGGTCTGTTCAGTTCGATGTTTTTTAATTCCAATACGGTTTTTATCGGCCTGCCGATCAACCTGGCTCTGTTTGGGGCGCGTTCAGTTCCATATGTACTGGTCTACTACATGGCCAATACGACTTTCTTTTGGACGCTGGGTGTTTGGCTGATTCAACACGATGGTATGAAAGAAGCCAAAATTGATTTCAAACAGGCCCTGGGCAAATTGTTCTCACCGCCACTATTAGGCTTTATCCTAGCTGTGATTTTAGTGGCACTGCATATTAAGCTACCGAAATTTATCATCAGTACCTGCGCTTATCTGGGCAATTTAACGATTCCAATGTCGATGCTGTTTATTGGTATCGTGCTGTCTAATGCCGGCCTGTCAAGAATTCGTTTTACGCGCGATGCCTGGGGGATTTTGCTGGGCCGGTTCTTATTGGCACCAATTCTAATGACGATTTTGGTGTTGCCAAGCAATATGCCGGTAATGATGAAGCAGGTCTTTATTCTGCAGGCGGCAATGCCGGTCATGACCAATGCACCGGTTGTTTCCAGAATGTATCATGCTGACTATAACTATGCCGCGATTATGGTAACTGAGACTACCACGCTTTCAATCATTGTGATTCCAATTTTAATGGTAGCAATTAAAACTTTGGTCCATTAATGAATCAAGTCGCTGAATCTTTTAAGCATAGATAAAAATGAGCGGTCAGCCTGTCGAGTCTAGACAGGCTGGCCGTTTGGCATTTATCTTTAAGAAAAAGTTTTATTGGTCTGATTAGTCGTTTCAATTGGTGATTTGCGTTATAGTTAAAGAAGCAGCATAAGGGGGAAGGTTAGTGATGACGGCAACACTGGTAATCGTTAGGCACGGTCAGAGTCAGGCCAACCAAGACAATGTTTTTACGGGATGGAGCGATGTGCCGCTTACGCCCCTTGGAGTCGAGCAGGGTAAGCTGGTCGGCAAGCACTTGGCCAGGCTGGGACTAAATTTTAATGACGTGCATGTTTCTTATATGCAGCGAGCCATCGTGACGGCTGATCTGATCTTAGAGGCTATCGATCAGCTTTGGATTCCAATTCACAAAACGTGGCGATTAAATGAGCGGCATTATGGAGCCTTGAGCGGTCTGAACAAAGATGCAGTCAAAAAAGAAGTCGGTGCGGCAACTTTACATCGCTGGCGACGCGGTTTTGTAGAGCGTCCACCAATGCTTAAAAATCGCGGTCATGAACGCCGCTATGATCGCTTGGGAGTCAAAGAGCCATTGAGTGAAAGTCTGCAGATGACCCAAGAACGGCTTTTGCCATACTGGCAGGATCAAATTGCGCCACGACTTTTAGATGGTAAAAACCAATTGATTGTAGCTCACGGCAGTTCATTAAGAGCCTTAATCAAATATTTGGATGGCATTGCCGATGATCAAATTGATCACGTCGAAGTTCCTAATGGTGAGCCGATCCTGTACCGGTTTGACGATCATTTGAACGTTATTGAGAAAAAATTTATTACGGATGGTGAACAGCATGTCAATTAAAGAAATTTCCAACAATCCTACGCTGGCCGGTCAAGTCAGACTGATTGAAGATATCGTCTATTCAGCTGCTGACGGTGAGGCACAGAAAATGTCGATTCTGGCACCATGGACGCAGCGCTATAAGGATCTGCCACAGGAAAAACGCCCACTGCTGGTTTTTGTGCAGGGCAGTTCTTGGACGACGCCAACTTTGGGTGAAAAGATCCCTCAGCTGGTTCAGTTTGTTCATGCTGGCTATATCGTCGCGACCGTCCAGCATCGCAGCGCCTTGGATGGTCATGCTTTTCCAGCATTTTTGCAAGACGTCAAGACGGCAATTCGCTATCTGCGAGCTCACGCGGCTGAATATCAGATCGATCCAGAGCGCGTTGGTATCTGGGGAACCTCTTCGGGTGCCAATGCCGCGCTTTTGGTTGCCCTAACGCCAAATGATCCGCGCTATAAAACGGCTGATTATGTTGACCAATCGGATGCCGTTGATGCCGTGATCAGCTGCTTTGCTCCAACGGATGTTGATGATACCTTTAAGTTTTCCAAGAGCGTTCCAGGTGCAGACGCCATGCAGCTGTGTCTGTTTGGTACCGATCCAGCAAAATGGCCGGCGATCAAAAAAGAAATGAGCCCACTGTATCAAGTTAAGGATGGCCAGCAGTACCCACCATTTCTACTGATGCATGGGGATGCTGACAAGACCGTGCCATATCATGAAATGGAAGACATGTATCATGAACTGGAAAAACATGATGCGTCAGTTGAGGCCTACCGTGTGCATAGGGCCGTTCACGAGCGCGACTTCTGGAGTCAGCAGATCTATGATATTGCCCAAGATTTCTTGGATCGCAACGTTAAGTCAAAATAATCAAAAAACTCATTGCCCGGCTGGACAATGAGTTTTTGATTGCCATAAATTTTAAGCCAACGTTCCCATTGGATCCCATGGCTTGAGGACGATTGGTTCTTGAGCCTGGTCAGCCTTGAGCTCATCACTGAGATATTTTTTATTGACGACGATCTGGTAGACGTATTGATCCATCCATTCATCACTCATAACGAAATAACCTTTTTCACCGACTTTGGGCCCCCATGAGTTCTCAACTTTCCATTTGGTTGGCTTGCCATCTACCAGGTCAACTCCGGTCAAGACCATGGCGTGATCCATCATTGACTGGTGATAGTCCAGCATATCGGCCTTGGTCATGGTCAGCTTGGTATCAAACAGATCTTCGTAGCCATAGGTGTTAAGTGCTAAAATTCCCAGCTTGGTTTCGGAGTACTTGATGACATCCGAGCCAAACCAGACGCTTTCGCCGTTTTGCAGTTGCTTGATGGCCAGTTCCTTTAACTCTGCCATCGAAAGGTTCAAGTGCTTAACCTGACGACCGCCGACCACATTGCCCAGCATATCGATAGTGTAGGTCTTGTGGTAGGCTTTGTCTTTGGTTGGTGCTTGAATGATTGAGACGTATTCGCTCAGATCCCAGCCAACGTATTTGTCAAAGAACTCAACCGGCGTCAGATTGCTGTCGCGATGGAACTGCTTGTCCTTTTTGGTACGGTACTCAAAGTCAAACGTTTGCACCGGCTCGCCAAAGGCATAGGCCAGCATGCGGTAGATGGTATTAAGCATTTCTTTGCGTTTGGCATTGAGCTGATCTTCGCTGGCTTGATTGGAAACCAGCTGTCGCAGGATCACGGCATCATGACGCAGCTGGTTGTTCAAAACGGCATTGATCTCGTTGGAGCGGCTTGAATTGTAGGTTTCGGGTTGTGCTGACTTTGGTACGACCCCGTATTTTTCAATCAGTGCACACAGCATGTCCCATTGACCACCATCAGATTGCGGAGCGTCCAAAAGCCAGGCAACCTTGCGATCATCAATGTCCAAGTCAGCAGTTTTGATGATGTTTTCATAGAACCAGTTGGCCTTTTCGAACTTGTCCCAAAAGAAGGCATATGACTGCGATAGCTCAAAATCATCCGGCAGATTGAAGCGTGCTTGCATATTGTGACGCATCGTATTTAAAGCGGCAAACAGCCAGCAGCGTCCCGACTGCTTTTGATCGGCAACGTCACCGGTTGCCAGGTCGATAGAGAAGTGCTGATCGTTATCCGCAATGGAATGCCAGTCAAAGCTGGCAGCCTTAACCCCGTTTTTGGCTACGGTACGCTCCAGAATACGGGCATCATGACGATTGGCATAGTCTTGCTTAAAATCTTTTAATTGATCGGCGTTAATGACAAAACTCAAAAAAATCACTCCTTTATAATATTGATTTTATTATAATCGAATGTCTGATTCGCGCCAAAAAACTGATCAAAAAAGACCCAATCAGACAATTGCCTGATTGAGCCTTTTAAGGTGACTAACGCGCGTGCAGAATCTCTGGTCCGTTTTGCCGACCAACGATTACGTCATTAACTCGGTTTAAGAACAGACCGTGCTCAACGACCCCAACCATGTGAATCAATTCTTCCGCCATGGCTTTAGGGTCATCAATCTTTTGCAAGTGCAGATCGATGATATAGTCGTTTTCATCGGTTCGGTAGCGCTGATCGCCATCCATGCGCCAGGTTGGCTGATAACCCTTGGCAGCCAGCTTGTCAAAAACGTGCTGGGCACCAAATGGAATAACCTCAACTGGCAGCGGGAAGGCCCCCAGTTGGTGAACCATCTTGCTTTCATCGACGATCCACATGTAATGATCAGAAATATCGGCAACGATCTTTTCCCAAAGCAGGGCACCGCCACCACCCTTGATGCCTTGGAAATCGTCACTGATTTCGTCGGCACCGTCAATTGTCAAATCGATGTGGTCGACCTCATCAATGTCTTTGATCGTAATGCCAAGACTTTGTGCTTGCTTGGTCGTGCGGTTGGAAGTAGTAACGCCGACAATGTTCAAGCCTTCGTTTTTAACGCGTTCGCCCAACGCGTCAACCATGTAGCGAACAGTCGATCCAGTACCAAGGCCAACGATCATGCCGTCTTTGATGTACTTAACGGCAGCACGTCCAACCAGTGATTTCAATTCATTTTGGTCCATATAGAACGCTCCTTTATTGATTAAAGCGATCATCCGGCAATAGCAGATCCTGGTATTCCGGATGATCACGGAATGCCGCTTTAACATATGGACACATCAGTTTAACCGTCAGATGGCGTTCATGGGCATAATCAACGAAGCGCTTGGTAAGCTCGGCTGCCAGTCCATGGCCACGACCTTCTGGAGCGACAAAAACACGCTCTGCCACGACGCGGTCAGGATAGCCGGCAACCGGCGGGAAGCTGATGTCGCCGATCCATTTACCATTGTCATCGATAGCACTGATGCGATGCGGTTCCGTTACAAATTGCATTTTTGTCCCCTCCATCATTAATAAATTTAATCCTCCTTGATTTTCCGTGTTTCTGAAATGATTGTCAAGGATTAACATGCTACAATTAAATGCTAGACTAATTAATGAAGATAATGACAGTTAAAAAATTAAGATTAAAAACCTTAGAGGTGAAAATAATGAAAAAAAGAGGATTTGAGATCGTCTCCAAATATGCCAACGAAAATTTAAATCTGCCACAGCGTCAGACCAAGCAGGCAGCCGGCTATGACTTTGAGGCCGCTGCTGATTTTGTGGTGCCTTCAATCTGGAAACAAGGACTGTTCAAGGCGCTGCATGTCCTAAAGCATGTTGGCAAGCTGGAAGAAGCTGAAAAAAAAGCTGGCGACCAAGCTTTAAAGCCGGTCTTGGTACCGACTGGCATTAAGGCCTATATGCAGCCAGATGAGGTTTTGGTGCTGGTTAATCGTTCCAGCGGTCCGTTGAAACGGCGCTTGATTCTGCCCAATGGCGTTGGCATCATTGACGCCGACTATTATGATAATCCAGCCAATGAAGGCGAGATCTTTGTACAGCTGATTAATTATGGCTTGTTTGACTACCACGTTAAAAAAGGCGAGCGGATTGCTCAAGGGATCTTTATGCCTTATTTAACGGCTGATGATGAATCAATGCCTAAAAACGATCGAGCAGGCGGCTTTGGCTCAACTCAAAAATAGCTACGGAACAAGTTCTTACGATTAGGAAAGAAGGTTGCATATGGCAAAGATTAAAACCCAATACATCTGCCAAAACTGCGGCTATAATTCGCCTCGCTATCTGGGGCGTTGTCCCAACTGTGGTCAATGGAACACGCTGGTTGAAGAACGCGTTGAGACAGCCGGAACGCAGACTACGGCACGCCATGCTTCGACTTTGACCGGTATCGTTGCCAAGCCACAGCGAGTCAAAGACATTGATGCCCAAAAACTGCCCCGCGTCAAAACCCGGCTAAACGAGCTCAATCGCGTCCTCGGTGGCGGCATTGTGCCTGGTTCATTAATCCTGATTGGTGGGGATCCTGGGATTGGCAAGTCCACGCTTTTACTGCAGGTTTCTGGCCAGCTCAGCAGCGAGGGTCACTCGGTGCTGTATGTTTCCGGAGAGGAAAGCGGTGCTCAGATCAAGATGCGTGCTGAGCGGCTATCGGTTTCTGGCGATGATTTTTATATCTACCCAGAAACCAGCATGGACAGCATTCGAGCAACGATTGATGATCTGAATCTTGAATACGTGGTGATTGATTCGGTGCAGACCATGCAGGCAACCGATGTCAACAGTGCGATTGGGAGCGTGTCACAGATCAGAGAGGTTACCGCGCAGCTGATGCAGATTGCCAAAAGCAAGAACATTACGATTTTTGTCGTTGGTCACGTTACTAAAGGTGGCGCGCTGGCAGGACCTAAAATCTTGGAGCATATGGTTGATACTGTTTTGTACTTTGAAGGTGATCTGCATCATACCTATCGAATCTTACGGGCGGTCAAGAATCGTTTCGGCTCGACCAATGAACTGGGCATCTTTGAAATGCGTACGGCGGGGCTGGCGGAGGTTAAAAATCCATCTGAGATCTTTTTAGAGGAACGACTTCAGGATGCTACTGGCTCAGCAGTCGTAGTTTCATTGGAAGGGACGCGGCCAATCCTGGTCGAGATCCAAGCCTTGGTTACGCCGACTGTCTTTGGCAATGCTCAGCGAACGGCGACGGGCTTGAATCGGAATCGGGTCTCTTTGATTATGGCAGTTTTAGAAAAGCGCGCCAATCTTATGCTGCAAAATCAAGATGCCTATCTTAAGGCAGCCGGGGGCGTTAAATTAGATGAGCCGGCGATTGATTTGGCAATTGCCATTGCGATTGCATCCAGCTACCGTGATAAGGGGACGCGCCCTGATGATGCTTTTGTTGGCGAGGTTGGTCTGACCGGTGAGATTCGCCGCGTCAGCCGGATTGAGCAGCGGGTTGCCGAGGCGGCCAAGCTGGGCTTTAAGCGCATCTTGGTACCAAAGAATAATCTGCAGGGCTGGAATCCACCAAAAAATATTGAAGTTGTCGGGGTGGCGACTATAAATGAAGCATTACGGCTGGCATTAGCGTAAAATAGTACCTGCAGCTCAGCAATAATTAAATAAAGGGGGACTGTCGGTGAGAAAGAAGATTATCAGACTGCTGTTCGTAATTGTTGGGGCAGCGGTTGGCTTTTATTATCTACCGCCAATCTGGATTGCAATGCGCAATCAGTTTAGCATTCAGTTGGTACGGCCAATCGAGTCAGTAATTGATTTTTTGGTTGGAGCACTTGTTTTTTGGCTGATCTCGCTGCCGTTGACCAACTGGACGATTAAGATGCTCAAACAGGTTGAAAACGCCCTGACTAAAAAAAGCGTGACCTATCTGCTCTTTGGGGCCATCTCAACGATTTTTGGCCTGATATTAGCAATTTTGATCTCAATTCCGCTGTGGCGTCTGAGTATTCCAGTCGTTAACAACGTCTTGCCGGTACTCTTGATGATTTTGTTCAGTTATCTGGGCTTTCATCTGGGAACCACGCGTCAAGATGAATGGCGCAAACTTTTAATGCGGCGTGGTCGCGACGATCAGGATGCTCAGGTGATTAAGCGTCAAGATGAAAACTATCATCATTACAAGATCTTAGATACCAATATTTTGATTGATGGTCGTATCTATGACCTGGTCAAGACCGGCTTTTTGGAAGGAACGCTTTTGGTGCCGAATTTTGTGCTTTACGAGCTGCAATACATTGCGGATGCCGGCGAAAGTATCAAGCGCGTACGAGGGCGGCGCGGTCTGGACATTTTAAATAAGCTGCGCAGTGAAAAAATCGTGCCGGTTGAAATGTACAAAGGTGACTTTGAAGATATTAAAGAAGTCGATGAAAAATTGATCGCGCTGGCTAAAAAAGTCGATGGCGTGATCGTTACCAACGACTACAATTTAAACAAGGTCATCCAGTTTCAAAACGTCCAGGTGCTCAATATCAACAACTTGGCCAAGTCATTGCGGCCACGCGTAATTCCTGGTGAACAGCTGACGGTTGTCGTTGTCAAAAAAGGTACGGAGCGTCAGCAAGGGGTTGCCTACCTCGATGATGGTACGATGGTCGTAGTTGAGGATGGTCGCTACTACATGAATGAGCAGCTGGATGTTGAGGTAACCAGTGCATTGCAGACTGATGCCGGACGAATGATTTTTGCGCGGCCACTGCACTCAACTCATGGCATCAATGGCAATGAAAGTCAAGGTCAAAAACGTTTGGCAGAATCAACCAAAAAGACAGATCATAAGAATAACGATCACAATAATCACAAAAACTAGTATTTGCAATTTAAGCATTGCACGGTACACTAGAATAGAAATATTTTCAATTTTTATGAAAGAGGCGGAACAACTTGTCAAAAAACGAAATTCGGGTTCGCTATGCACCTAGCCCGACTGGACACCTGCACATTGGTAATGCACGGACGGCACTGTTCAATTATTTGTTTGCTCGACACTACCATGGCAAATTCATCATTCGGATTGAAGATACTGATACGAAGCGTAACATCGCGGATGGTGAACGCAGTCAGCTGGACAATCTGAAATGGATGGGACTGGACTGGGATGAAGGTCCTGACATTGGCGGCGATTACGGTCCATATCGTCAATCAGAACGCAAGGACATCTATGAAAAGTACGTTCAAGAACTGATGGACAAGGATCTGGCCTACAAGTCATACATGACTGAAGAAGAACTGGCTGCCCAGCGTGAGCGTCAAAAAGCAGCTCACCAGATGCCACACTACGAATACGAATATGCCGGCATGACTGATGAAGAAATCAAACAAGCTCAAGCTGATGCCGAAGCAAAAGGCTTAAAGCCGGTTATTCGGTTCCGTGTACCAAAAGACCACACGTACGCCTGGGACGACATCGTCAAGGGTCCACTGTCGTTTGACTCGGCTTCAGTTGGCGGCGACTTCGTAATTATGAAGCGGGATGGCATGCCAACCTACAACTTTGCCGTAGTTATCGATGACCACCTGATGAAGATCAGTCACGTCTTTCGTGGTGACGACCATGTCTCCAACACGCCTAAGCAAATGATGATCTACGAGGCACTGGGTTGGGAAGCACCAAAGTTTGGTCATATGGCTCTGATCATCAACAACGAAACGGGCAAGAAGCTTTCCAAGCGTGACGAATCCGTGTTGCAGTTTATCGAACAGTACCGCGACCTGGGCTACTTGCCAGAAGCCATGGATAACTTCATTATTCTGCTGGGCTGGTCGCCAGTTGGTGAAGATGAAATCTTCTCACTCAAAGAATTTGTCAAGATGTACGATGAAACGCGGCTGTCCAAGTCACCAGCTGCCTTTGACCGTAAGAAGCTGCGCTGGATCAACAACCAGTACATGAAGAACTCCGCAGTTGATGAGGTCTTCAACGTTGCTATGCCATTACTGATCAATGCTGGGCTGATCGAAAAGCACGCTGATCCATACAAGATTGAATGGATGCGTCGAATCGTTGAGATCTTCAAGCGCGAAATCTCTTATGGTGAGGAAATCCTGCAATACGCCAAGCCATTTGTTGAAGAGCCACAAATTCTGACTGATGAAGCCAAGGAAGAAATGAGTGCCGAAACGGTGGCCGTTGTATTACGCGACTTCCGTGACAAGATTGCTGCTTTGGACTTCATGGATGCTACGTCTATTCTGCACTGCATCAAGAGCGTGCAAAACGATACCAAGGTTAAGGGTCGCAAGCTTTGGATGCCACTGCGAATCGCAATTACGCACGAAACGCACGGTCCACAGCTGCCAGAAAGCATCGAGCTGATTGGTCAAAAAGAAACGCTGGCTCGTTTGGATGACATGATCGACCGAGTTGAAAACGGCAAGCTTTAAGCTTTAACGATCAGCAGACGATCCAAAGTCAGATTAAATAAAAAATGGGATCCAATATTCGGCTTAACCGAATAAGGGTCCCATTTTGCTTGTTGGAATCATTGATGCTGAAAACGAAAGGAAAAGAAAATGCGAATCATTCCGGCACAAAACGACGTGCTGCAGATGCTGGCAGCCTTGGTCACGCTGATTTTTATGGGGTGGTCGTTAAAATGCTGGCCAGCTTTTCATCGCTTTGATCAAAGGCTGCATAATCAGATTCCCAATCGGCAGAACAGTCTTTTTTGGCGCGCGGTGGCATTTATTGGTCAACCTAAACTGACGGTTGGCTATGCCTTTATTTTAGCGGGACTGGTTGATTTAACGGCTGATTCGATAACGGCACTCTGGGTACTGGCGACTTTGGGCAGCTTGGATGCAATTGGAATTGGCGTTAAGAGATTCTTTAAGCGCCAGCGTCCCCAATGTCACCTGTCAATAGACGATGGCTACAGTTTTCCAAGCGGCCATGTTTTGGGAACGACGGTTTTGGTGCTGATGATTTGGACACTTTGGCCAACGCCTTTAATTGGAATGGCAGGCCTGATCTGGCTGTTGTTGGTGGTTGTTTCCCGCCTGGTTTTAAGAGCCCATTATCCAAGCGACGTCTTCAGTACAATGGTTATGGCTGCTGGCTGGGTAGCGCTATTTAGAAGAATGTATGCGCCAATGGTCGATTGGCTGATCAGATTATTTTGAAACAGAAAAAGCAGCGGCCGGGGGAGCCACTGCTTGAGGAGTATTACGAAGATCTTGGGGGAGATTTCGTAAAATGTGTATTTTTCGGTTACTATTGGGAGGAGTAATTGAAAAATAATAGGTTTCGGTTAAATTGATTGCAGCCAAGCTATCTCGTTTGACTACATCTGTAATACTAGCACCCTTTTATGAAAAAAGTATGAACAAAGGCTTAACAATTTATTTTTAATACGTCAATCAGGAATCGCAGTGAATTGTGGTAAAATACTGTTATTGCAACTACTTTTACAAGGAGGATTACGGCGTTATGTTGACTATTTATAATACGCTTACCCGTAAAAAAGAAGAATTCAAGCCATTGCATCCTGGAGTTGTTAACATGTACGTCTGTGGTCCCACGGTCTACAATTACATCCACATCGGCAATGCGCGCAGTGCCATCGCATTTGATACCGTTCGGCGCTATCTGGAGTTTAAAGGCTACCAGGTCAATTACGTCTCCAATTTTACCGATGTTGACGACAAAATGATCAAGGCCGCTGCTGAACAGGGAATTACGGTTCCTCAGCTGGCCGACAAATTTATCAAGGCTTTCATGGAGGACACGGCTGCCTTAAATATTGAACCAGCTACCAAGCGGCCACGTGCAACGGAAAGCATCCCTGAAATCATCGACTTTATCAAAGTCCTGATTGAAAAGGACTATGCCTATGTTGTCGATGGCAACGTCTATTATCGAACGCGTAAGTTTAAACACTATGGTGAGCTTTCCGGCCAATCAATCGATGATTTGGAAACCGGTGCCAGCGAGCACGTTACTGCCGAAGAAATTCAGCAAAAAGAAGATCCGCTTGACTTTGCTTTGTGGAAGGCAGCCAAGCCCGGTGAGATCAACTGGGACTCGCCATGGGGACAGGGACGCCCTGGCTGGCACATTGAATGTTCGGTCATGTCAACGCGCTATCTGGGCAAAACGATTGATATTCATGCCGGGGGACAGGATCTGCAGTTCCCTCATCATGAAAATGAGATTGCCCAAAGCGAGGCCGAAACCGGTCAAAAGTTTGTTCGTTATTGGATGCACAATGGTTTTGTCACGATTGGCAAGGACAATGAAAAGATGAGCAAATCTTTGCACAACTTTATTACGGTTCATGACATTATCAAGCATGTTGATCCACAGGTACTGCGATTCTTTATGGCAACTACGCAGTACCGGCGGCCAATTCAATACAGCGAGGCCAATCTGCAGGATGCCCAAAACAATCTGGAACATATTCGCAATACCTATGACAATCTGACCTATCGGCAGCGTGATGCTCAAGATGGTAATGACGAAGACGTGGCACAACGGGTAGCAGCATTTACGCAACAGTTTATTACGGCGATGGATGATGACATCAATGTTCAAAATGGGATTGCTACTGTCTATGAGCTGGTTAAGTATGCCAACGTCTATGCCCAGCAGCCGGTCGTAAAAGCTGAGGCACTCAGAACCTTAAAACAGGAACTGGAAAATCTGCTGGGAATCTTTGGAGTCAAGCTGGAAACGTCCAACTGCGAGATTGATGATCAAGCCATCAAGGACCTGATCAATAAGCGCAATGAGGCCCGCACTGCCAAGAATTTCGCCTTAAGCGATCAGATTCGTGATGATTTAAAAGCACAAGGGATCATTTTGGAAGATACCCCACAAGGAACGCGCTACAGAAAGGAATAAAATGGAAAAAGCCGACTATCAGCAACTGAATGGAATTGCCCTGGCTTATCTGGGGGATGCCGTCTATGAGGTATTTATTCGCCAACACTTATTGGCACTTGGGATGAGCAAGCCCAATCGTCTGCAGCATCAAGCAACGCATTACGTTTCAGCTAAGGCGCAGGCGGCACTGATTGAATTGATGAAAGAAGATAACCTGTTGTCTGAAGAGGAGTGGAGCTATTTTAAACGTGGTCGCAACGCCAACAGCTACACGCATGCCAAGCACACCTCGGTTTTGACGTATCGTATGTCAACTGGCTTTGAGGCTCTGTTTGGCTATCTGCAGCTTTCGGGTCAAAATGAACGAATCAGTGAACTAGCGCAATGGTGTATTAAGCAAGTAGAGACAGGAAGAACAAAACATGAAGACTGACGAACCAGAATTTATTATTGGCCGCCATCCTGCGGTCATGGCTTTAAAATCCGATCAAGAAATCAACAAGGTTTTCATTCAAAAAGATCTTAAAGCCGATATTATTGGTCAAATCGTAAAATTGGCCAAGGAACGGCATTTAGTGATCTCAAACGTACCTAAAAACAAGCTGGATCAGATGACCAACCACCAAAATCACCAAGGGGTTGCCCTGGCAATTGCTGCCTATCGCTACGCTACGATTGATGACCTGTTTGAAAATGCGGCCAAGCATGATGAGGCACCATTCTTTTTGATTTTAGATGAGCTGGCAGATCCGCATAATCTAGGGTCAATTCTTAGAACCGCCGATGCTGCTGGGGTTCACGGTCTGATTATTCCCAAGCGGCGTTCAGTGGGGCTGACCTCGGTAGTTGCCAAGACGTCGACTGGTGCCATTGAACACGTTCCGGTCGCACGGGTAACCAATCTGGTCCAGACGGCCAACGAACTAAAGGAACGTGGTTTATGGCTTTTTGGTACGGATATGAAGGGAACCGACTACCGCCGCTGGGATGCCAAGGGACCAGTGGCCTTGGTAATTGGCAATGAGGGCAAGGGCATTTCGCCATTGCTGAAAAAGACCTGTGACGAGATGCTGACGATTCCAATGATCGGCCACGTGCAGAGCCTGAATGCCAGTGTTGCGGCCAGCCTGTTGATCTATCAAGGATTCAATTCACGGCACCCGCTTTAAAACAATGCCGCAGCGTCACTTCGCGCTGCGGTTTTACTATTTAGAGGTGATTATTTATGAAACAACGCCGACTAGTGGTGATCTCACTGGATTCACTGGGCTTTGCCGATCTAAATGAACAACGTGATCTGACGCCCAATTTAAATCGGCTGATTGCCCAAGGAACCTGGGTTAAAAAAGTGCGGGGGATTTTTCCAACGCTGACCTATCCATCACACACGTCAATTATTACTGGGCAGTATCCAGCCGTTCATGGTATTGTTAACAACACCAAGCTGCAGCCAACGCGAAAATCGCCAGACTGGTACTGGTATCAAAGAAAAGAGATCAAGGCAGCAACGCTATATGATGTTGCACACCAGGCTGGATTAAAGACGGCAGCCTTTTTATGGCCGGTAACTGCTGGCAGTAAAATCGATTGGAACGTTGCTGAGATTTTTCCCAATCGAATTTGGACCAACCAGGTACTGGTATCCTTAAAAGCCAGCTCACCATGGTTTTTATATCAGATGAATCGCAAATTTGGCCACCTGCGTCACGGCATCAAGCAGCCCTGGCTGGATGATTTTGTCACGGCAATGGCGACTTGGACGCTTCAACACAAGCAACCGGATCTGACTTTGATTCATCTGGTTGATATGGACAGCATGCGGCATCGCTATGGCGTTCGATCAAAGCAGGCAAAAGAAGCACTGCAGCGACTAGATGCTCGTGTCGGCAGAATCATTCAGGCAACGCGGGATGCTGGAACGTTTGATCAGACTGATTTTGTTTGTCTGGGTGATCATTATCAGATTGATGTTGACCAGATGATTCATCTCAATACGCTGTTTGCACAAAAAGGCTGGCTAAGGCCAATCAAAGATCAGCAGACTTTTAAAAACGACTGGCGGGTAATGGCTAAGACGTGTGATGGCGAAACCTACGTCTACGTAAAACCAGGCGTTGATCAAGACGAAATCAGACGAGCAATTGCTGGAGTCAAGGGGATCGAAAAAATCTATGATGGCGCGCAGACCGTCAAGTTGGGGACCGATCCGTACTGTGCATTTTTGGTTGAAGCTAAAGCAGGCTATTACTTTACGGATGAATCACAGCGGCCAGCAGTCGTTGAACCAGTCCTGCCAGCAATGATGGGTCAGCCAGATCGCTACCGTGGCGTTCATGGCTATGGTGCCGATAAGCCTAATTATTTTACGACCGCGGTTTTTTATGGTCCTGATATTAAATCAGGGGCTGCAGTAGAACATGCCGCATTGGTAGATGAGGGTCCGACATTTGCGCAGCTTTTGGGACTGCACTATCCAAAACCAACTGCGGGTAAACCGATCAAGGGAATCTTAAGGAAGTGAAACATGCGATTCAATAAACAGCAGTGGCAATGGATTTTTTATGACTGGGCCAATTCTGGCTATGGAATTTTAGTCGTCACGGCCGTCTTACCGGTTTATTTTAAGGCCGTTGCTCACCAGAATGGGGTCTCAGCAGCAACGTCAACGGCCTTGTGGGGTTATGCCAACAGCGCGGGGACTTTGGTCGTTTCGCTTTTAGCACCGTTTTTGGGAGCGATGGCCGACTATCCGCATGCTAAGCGACGCTGGCTGAACTGGTTTGCTGGTCTCGGGATTGTCATGACGCTGATTTTGGGAATTCTTTCACCAAGTAACTGGCAATGGCTGTTGGTTGTTTATGTGATATCAGCAGTCGGCTATTCTGGTGGTAATTTGTTTTATGACAGTTTTTTAACTGATGTAGCCGACCGTCGTCAGATCGACGCGCTGTCATCGACTGGCTATGGGATGGGCTATTTAGGCGGCGTAGTGGCTTTTTTGATCTTTTTGATTGTTGAGCTGGGACACGGCTTTGGCTGGTTGAATGATTATGGGATTGCCCGGTTCAGTTTTATTTTGGCAGGATTATGGTGGCTTGTTTTTGGCATGCCATTTTTGAAAAATGCTCAGCAGCATTACAGCGTTCCTGCCGAGGCACACCCATTTAAAGCTAGTCTGATTCGTGTCATAAGAACTTTGCAGCACATTCGTCGCTATCGGGATGCATTTTGGTTCTTGGTGGCATATTTCTTTTATATTGATGGCGTAGATACGATTTTTACAATGGCTACTTCGATTGGAGCGGATATGGGGATTAGTACCACGATGCTGATGGTTGTCTTGTTGGTTGTGCAGCTGATCGCCTTTCCATTTTCAATCTGGTATGGCTGGCTGGCTAATCGCACCTCGACGCGTAAGGCATTGCTCCTAGGAATCTGCATATATTTGTTCATTTGTCTACAGGCGCTGCATTTAAAGACACTGCATGATTTTTGGGTTTTGGCGATATTGGTCGGTACCAGTCAAGGCGGGATCCAGGCATTGAGCCGTTCTTATTTTGGCAAGCTGATCCCTAAAGAAAACAGCAGTGAATTTTTTGGCTTTTACAATATCTTGGGCAAGTTTTCAGCGATTATCGGTCCGATTCTAGTCGGCATCGTAACGCAATTGACCGGCAAGTCAACCATTGGGGCGGGCTCGCTGGCAATCTTGTTTGCAATTGGTCTGCTGATCTTTTTGCGGTTGCCGACACTTTCAAAATAATTGAACATTGCTTTTTATTCGTAAGCAAATTCGCCTTAAATGTAAATTTATGAAAGTATAGTTACTGCTTGTAACCGTTTTACTTCTCGTGTATATTAAAAATGACAAACAGGGGTGCAGACCTTAGACGAAAACCGCCGGAGCAGTGCATCAGGTAAAGGCGTGCTGCTTTTCTATCAGTTTACTGATCAGTCATGGCAACCCAAATCTATTCGCTAGCGAGAGGAAGAAAATGGCGAAAGCAAGAATCGGCAGTGCTGATTTTCAAGCGCTGACCGCTGAAAAAGCAATTTTACGTGAGGCGAAAAGTGGCAACCCACTAGCAATTCAAAAGCTGTTCGTTAATTATCAGGGACTTTTTTGTTACGCATGGCAAAAGTATCATCCAGCAGACGTATCTTTGCATGACTGGCTTTCAAACATGTATCAACTGCTCTATCAGGCTGCCTTACATTATGACGGCAGCCAGGGTGCTTCGTTTGGTCATTATCTGTATCGTTCGCTGGAAAATCTGGCTAAGGGTCAATATCGCAGATGTCGAGCCAAGAAAAGAATCCCAGCTGATTGTCTAGTGAGCTTGAGTGATCAATTGCCGGTTGCTTGTCAAGAATCATTGGAAGATCAGATTTGTTGTCGCTTGATTTTTGAAAGATTCTTGATTGATGATCTTTCAAAATTTGAGCGTGAGGTGCTGGTCGCAAGCCTGTTTATTGATATGCCGGCACTTTGTCAGAGATTCAACTGCAGTCAGCGAACGATCCAATCAGCATTGTCGCGTTGTCGCAAAAAACTGATTTTGGCTTTGCAAGCTTAAGTGAGTTGCTTTTTATCCCAAGTCCATGATAGGCTAGACAAGTATATTGGAGGCATAAAATGACTCAAAAAAAAGCGGCACTGGAATGTACCAAATGCGGTGCACGCAACTACACGGTAACAGTTAAGCCTGATCGTGAGTCGCGCCTAGAATTAAGTAAATTCTGCAAGCACTGCGGTGAATATACTCTGCATCGAGAAACTAAATAAGGGACGATTTCAATGAAACTTACAAAATTTGTAAAAAGCGTCAATGCTGAAATGCATAAGGTGGTCTGGCCAACAGCTAAGGAAACGCGACGGGACACGACTACGGTAGTTTCGCTGACGATTTTCTTTATTATCTTTTTTGCGATTATCGACTGGCTGCTGCACCAGTTTATGCTACTGATCGTTGGCTAATTATTGGTCAAATCATGCAGAATCTGGTATACTGCTGTTTGGTTGAAAAAACTTCGCTTTGGGCGAGGTTTTTTATTTTGAACTTTTTTGGTTTTACACAAATGGAGGAACAACGTGGAATCAACTGAAAAGCGCTGGTACGTGCTGCACACGTATTCTGGCTACGAAAACCGAGTTAAGAGCAATTTGGAATCCCGGGCTCAGTCAATGGGCATGCAAGACTACATTTTCCGGGTCGTCGTACCTGAAGAAAAGGTTCGCCAGGTTAAAGACGGCGAAGCCAAGGAAATTGAAGAAAAGACTTTCCCTGGTTATGTTTTGGTTGAAATGGTTATGACTGATCAGGCATGGTACATCGCTCGGAATACCCCAGGCGTAACCGGCTTTTTGGGTTCTCATGGTGGTGGCTCCAAGCCAACTCCTCTGCTGCCTGAAGAAGTTGACCGGATCTTAAAGCGGATGGACGACTCTGAAGAAGCACCACGTACTGATATCGACGTTAAAGTCGGCGACACGGTCAAGATTATTGCGGGGCCGTTTGCTGATATGGTCGGTAAGGTTACCGAAGTTGATCATGATAAGCTGAAACTGCGTGCCGAAATTGAAATGTTTGGTCGCTTGACCTCTGCTGAGGTTGGCTTTGACCAAATTGATTCTGTTGAATAATAGTCAAAATGTTTTTTTGAGACTGACTATTGAAAAAACATTAATTTAGTGGTATTCTTCTCGAGTGTGCTGTTAAAGGCATACAGTGGGAGGGGCAAATCTTACTACCCCATCATTACCACAACACGGACTAAGGAGGTTTTGTCTCGTGGCAAAAAAAGTAGCTAACATTGTCAAGTTGCAAATCCCTGCAGGTGCCGCTACGCCGGCTCCTCCAGTGGGTCCTGCACTTGGTCAGGCAGGTATTAACATCATGGGCTTCACTAAGGAGTTCAACGCACGGACTGCTGATCAAAAGGGTATGATTATCCCTGTTGTTATCACGGTGTACGAAGACCGTTCGTTCGAATTCATTACGAAGACGCCACCTGCTGCAGTACTGCTGAAGAAGGCTGCTGGTGTTGAACACGGTTCCGGTGAACCTAACACGAAGAAGGTTGCTACTGTAACCAAGGATCAAGTTAAGCAAATCGCCGAAACTAAGATGCAAGATCTTAACGCCGCTGACGTTGAAGCAGCGATGCGCATGATCGAAGGTACGGCACGGAGCATGGGCTTCGTCGTTGAAGGCTAAGCTTTCTCGTACCGGGCTGATTCATGAAAGTGAACAGTCCTAGTGGGAGGTATACACTCCGTTAGACCACATTTGCAAGGAGGAAAACATCAACATGGCTAAACATCGCGGTAAGAAGTACCAAGACGCCCTGAAGAAGGTTGATTCCAAGAAGGAATACGCTGTCAGCGACGCGGTACAATTAGTAAAAGACATTGACTTTGCAAACTTCGACTCAACCCTCGAAGTTGCATTTAACTTAAACGTAGACACGAAGCAAGCGGACCAACAATTGCGTGGTGCCGTTGTGCTGCCAAACGGTACTGGTAAAGACCAAACCGTTGTTGTGTTTGCTAAGGGTGAAAAGGCTAAGGAAGCCGAAGCTGCTGGTGCAGACTTCGTTGGCGACCAAGACCTGGTTGACAAGATTCAAGATGGCTGGCTGGACTTTGACGTTGCCATTGCAACGCCTGACATGATGCCACTGGTTGGTCGTCTGGGTCGTGTATTGGGTCCTAAGGGCTTGATGCCAAACCCTAAGACGGGTACGGTTACGATGGATGTAGCCAAGGCCGTTTCTGAATCTAAGGCCGGCAAGGTTACCTACCGGACTGACCGTGACGGCAACGTTGCCGTTCCATTCGGTAAGGCATCCTTTGACACGGACAAGCTGGTTGAAAACCTGAAGACGATCGAAGAAACGATCGTTAAGGTTCGTCCAGCCGCCGTTCGTGGTGCTTACATCAAGCACGTTTCTGTAGCTTCGACTTTTGGTCCTAGCGTAACGATTGACCTGGCTAGCTTCTAAGCTGACGGTTTAAAATCGATAAAAAAGTCATCAATTGATTTTGATGACTTTTTTTATTCGAAATCTATGTAAGCGCTAACAACATGTGCTATAATATAGATGTAGCAAAGGTAAGAACCAAACGAGGTGATGCCTAATGGTTAAGATGATTCGAGCAGTAATAAAATAGCTTCGTTGCATGGTCAAATGAATGGGGCTGATACCGATGGGCAGTGAATTTAACTAGACGCTTTGGATGAAGATCTGAGGTGATGCCTAATGGTTAAGATGATTCGCGCAGTAACAAAATAGCCTCGTCGCATGGTCAAATGAATGGAGCTGATACCGATGGGCAGTGAATTTAGTTAGTCAGGTTCAATATTTGGCGCTGATGACCATTTAAAATGGGGCGATCTTATGTATAAACCACCATAATTTGAACAACGCAAGATGGCTGGCAAATCGATAAATTAATAAAAATCAATATGATAAAAGAAATTGAAACAAAAAAGCGATCGTGAAATCAAAACACGGTCGCTTCTTTTGTTATGTCGTAAACTATTTTGCTGGCTGGTCGAGCTTTTTGACGATCCAAAAGACTGGCAAGCCGATAATCACGACACCGGCAAAAAGCATTACGCCGGCCGGATCATTGATGATTTCGCTGACCAAAACGAAGATGCCACCAGCAATGGCAATAATCGGAATCCATGGGTAAAGTGGGGTGGAAAATGGTCGTGGTGCTTCATTGGTCTTGCGCAGAATAAAGATACCAAAGAACGCCAGAATGTAAAAACAATAAACGGTGAAGACGCACAAATCGGATAAATGATCTGGATCAAAGAACATCATCATGATTGTAGCCAAAATAATGATAAACAAAGTTGCTGCTACCGGCGACTTACCTTTTGGCGTTAGATAGGAAAGCGTACGTGAAAATGGAATATCACGTCGTTTGGCCATTGCATAGACGATTCTTGGGAACGTCAGCATCTTACCGTTGATCGTTCCCATCATTGAAATAATGATACCGGCAGATAAGAGCTTGCCGCCAATCGTACCGAATGCTTTGACGGCAAGATAGGCAGTGGTATTTTCGCCGAGCCGATGAATCGTTTGAACTGGCAAAAAGCGTAAAACGCCAATTGTAATCAAAGTATAGATTAGCAAAACCGCACTGATTCCCAGGATGATCGCTTTTGGCAGCAGTTTTTGGGGATTTTTCATCTCACCGCCCAAGTTGGCAATCAAAATCCAGCCATCATAACCGAACAAGGTTGCTAAGATAGCAACACCAAAATTTCCGGCCGATTGATGAACCTGACTGAGCGTTTGGCCAAAAGCATCTTGGTGGCCCCAGAATAGACCAAAGATGATAATAGCGGCAATTGGCACCATTTTTCCAATCGTAGTGATCACGGAAAATGCCGCACCAACGCGATTTTCCAGCATGTTCATGGCACCAATGGCTAGGATTGTGATTACAGCCAACGGAATGCGCCAGGCAGCACTAAGCCCAAAAAGGTTGGCCATCAGAATGCTCATAAAGCCGGCAACTGAGGCAATAATTGCGGGACCATAGACAATGATCTGCATCCAGCCAGCTAAAAAGCCCCAAATGCGTCCATAAAGGTTTTCGATATAGACATACAGACCACCGGTATATGGCATTTGTGAGCCAATCTCAGCAATCGTCAAGCCAGCCGTCAGCGTGATGATACCACCCAGAACCCAGGCGAGAATGGCCATGGTTGAAGATCCTGCACTGTCCAGGACTGAACCTTGCTTAAAAAAGATACCGGAGCCGATGATGGTACCAATTACGATTGAAAGCGCCGAACCGAAGCCTAACGAGCGTTTAAGCTCTGTTTGCGGCTGTTTTTCCATAGGAATTTCCTCCATTCATTAGTCCAACAAAAAACCGAGCCGTCCAACTGCCAAGAAGGTTCAAAAGCAGTCGGGCATGCTCGGTGTCGCTGGTAATTTGAGCGCGTCAAAGATCCTCAACTGCTTTCAGATTGAAGCTGAGGATGAAGATTGATGAAGTTTGAAATAATGCAGAGTCATTAAATCGCTCCTCCAGACGCTGGAAAATTTTACGATTCTTACAATAACATGAGAAAAAATTAAACGCAACAAATTATCAATGAAAATAAATTCAAAAAACATCCTTGCAATCTCGGCTCAATCCTGTTATACTGGCAAAGTTGATTAAATATGACTCTGCCTAAGACTCAGGTGGCGTAAGCCTTAATGAATGCCTGCCGAGGAAGAAATGAAATGTTCCTTCTCTATGTCTGCCGGTCATAGGGATTTTTTTAAATCCGATCAAAATACATCGCAGGAGGTGAAATTCATGAGCGAAGCAACGATTGCTAAGAAGGCTGAAGTAGTTAAGAACGTCAATGAAATGCTGACGAACGCTGAAACGGCCATTGTTGTTGACTACCGTGGTCTGACGGTTGCTGAAGTTACGGATCTGCGTAAGCAGCTGCGTGATGCAGGCATCAAGATGATGGTTATCAAGAACAAGATTCTGGAACGTGCCGTTGAAGGTACGGACTACGAAGATCTGAAGAGCACGTTCGTTGGCCCAACGGCCGTAGCATTCTCAGACGAAGATGCTATTGCCCCAGCAAAGATTCTGAAGAAGTTTGCTGACGACCACGAAGCTCTGGAAATCAAGGGTGGCTTCATCGAAAAGAAGGTTCAAACCCTCGACAAGATCAACGAATACGCTACGATGCCAAGTCGCGAAGACCTGCTGTCCATGCTGGCAAGTGCTCTGCAAGATCCAATGCGGAAGATTGCCCGTGCAGTCAAGGCTGTTGCCGACAAGAAGAGCGAAGAAGAAGCTGCCTAAGCTTTATAGCGTACCCGCTAATTTTAAAAATCTGCGCCTGAGCGCATAAACCGAAATATTGGAGGAAAATTAACATGGCTTTTGATAAGGATGCTATCATTGCTTCTCTGAAGGAAGCATCAATCTCTGACCTTAACGACCTGGTTAAGGCTATCGAAGAAGAATTCGACGTTTCTGCAGCTGCTCCAGTTGCTGTTGCCGGTGCTGCCGGTGGCGACGCTGCTGCTAAGGACAGCTTCACTGTTGAACTGACTTCTGCAGGTTCTGCAAAGGTTAAGGTCATCAAGGCTGTTAAGGACATTACTGGTCTGGGTCTGAAGGACGCTAAGGACCTGGTTGACAACGCACCATCCGCTGTCAAGGAAGACGTTAAGGAAGACGAAGCCAACGACATCAAGGAAAAGCTTGAAGCCGCAGGTGCTACTGTTACCCTTAAGTAGTCTCAGCTTAAATAACAAAAAGACGATCGCTGTTAGCGGTCGTCTTTTTTGTATATGTAAATATTGATGTTTTTATGGATTAATTTCTTTGTAAAGAAAATCAAAAGAAACTGTTTGGCATTTCAGCAATTATCTGCATTATTTTATTAGCGAATGCCTATTTTGGCGATTTAGCCATCAGCAATACATTAATCAACTATCACAGCTGGGTCGGCATCATCTGCCAGACGTTCGGGGAATTTCCAGTTTATCTGATTTTTGCCTTATGTGGCCAAATTGCGATGACTTATGCTTGGCGGGGCGGTTTTGAAAAACTGATGACAGTACCATTGTTTGTCGGTGGGCTGACATTGTCACTTTAGCAAAGCAAGCAATACGTTAATGAGTTCTTGGACTATCTTTATTCAGCTCATACTAATCTCAAAAATGGTACGGCGATTGCAATGGCCAACAGCGACTCGGCAACGGGTGGCTTTTCAGAATCGGTAATCATCACCGTCTGGATATTGTTTTTTGCTGCCTTTACGCTGCTGGCGCAATGGTGGTTGAAGAATAAGACGCAAGGCCAACTGACGCGCTATATGCAGATTGCTGTACTGGCATCCTTTACGGTCTGGTTTGCTCTGGAAGTTAATCTGACCTTAAAGGAACTGTGAGGACGCTATCGCCCTTATGAACTGACGGCTGGCAATCATGAGTTTACCAACTGGCTGACCATCAATGGCGTTAATGGGCATAAGTCGTTCCCATCAAGACATACGATGGCGGCAACGCTTTGCATCGTCTTTTTATGGTTCGTCTCCAAAGTCAAGCGCAAGGGATTCTTTATTGGTGGGATCGTCTATGGTGTCTTGATCGGACTGAGCCGCGTAATTGTAGGAGCCCATTTCTTCTCTGACGTTACGTTCTCGTTTTTCCTGACGGCATTGATCATCTTTGTGATGAACGGACTTGGCAAGAAACTGATTAGAGGCTTTTGCTTACAAAAACTTAGTTCATCATTGAGCTAAGTTTTAAATTTATCATACAAAAATCCGTTAATTTGACTATTATAATTAACATTAATCCAAAATTTAGTGGTTTGAATCTGTGAATCAGAATACAATAAACGCCGAATAAAGGACGATGAAAGTAGGAAACAACGAACTGCTTTTAAAAATAATCAAAACTTTTTCTTACTGCTACAAGGCTTGAAGAGATCATGTTGTAATCGCTTTCCAAAATCCAGCAATTGTTATTAATTTCACAAAAGGTGTTTACAAATCTAGAAAAAGGAGTATAGTAATAATTGTTCAAAGGATAACAAAGTTGTTGAAAAGTAATTAACTGAGAAGGAGTAAGTGCAATGACAGTTAAAGCCAAAGCCACTGTTAAGGCCACTGAAAAGCCTAAAGACAAGGAAAAAACTGCTGAAGAACTGATTAATGGATTGATTGACAAGAGTGAAAAGGCACTTGATCAATTACGCACATTTAGCCAGGAGCAAGTCGACAAGATCTGTCAAAACCTGGCGCTGGCTGCTGAGGAACACCACATGGATCTGGCGGTTTCTGCTGCTAACGAAACCGGCCGTGGGGTTGCTGAAGACAAGGCCATCAAGAACATCTACGCCAGTGAATACATCTGGAACAACATTCGCAACGACAAGACGGTTGGGATCATTGATGAAGATGATGAAAACCAAATGATTACGATTGCTGATCCGCTGGGGGTAATTGCTGGGGTCGTACCGGTTACCAACCCAACGTCAACGGTAATTTTCAAGTCAATCATTGCCTTGAAGACGCGGAACACAATCATCTTCTCGTTCCACCCACAAGCCTTCAAGTCATGTGTAAAGACTGGTCAGATTCTGGAAGCCGCTGCTGAAGCTGCCGGTGCACCAAAGGACGTTATTCAATGGATTCCACAATGCAGCCGTGAAAATACAACGGCATTGCTGCAGAATCCACGCATTGCTACGATTCTGGCTACTGGTGGCCCTGGCCTGGTTAAGGCAGCTTACAGTTCTGGTAATCCTGCACTGGGTGTCGGTCCTGGTAACGGTCCGGCCTACATTGAAAAGAGCGCCAATATCGATCGTTCGATCTACGACGTCGTCCTTTCAAAGACTTTCGATAACGGGATGATCTGTGCTACTGAAAACTCGGTTGTTGTCGATGACGAAATCTACGACCAGGTTAAGGAAGCATTCAAGAAGTGGAACTGCTACTTCTTGAAGCCAAGCGAAATTCCAACCTTTACCAACGGCTTTATTGACTCAGATCGTCACCAGGTCCGTGGCCCAATTGCTGGTCGTTCTGCCAATGATATTGCCGAAATGTGTGGCTTGAAGAACGTTCCGGCTAACACTAAGGTCCTGATTGCCGAATTGGATGGCGTTGGTCCTAAGTATCCATTGTCTGCTGAAAAACTTTCACCAGTGTTGACGATGTACCGTGCCAAGGATCGTGAAGATGCCTTCCGTATCTGTAGCGAGCTGCTGGCATATGGTGGTGAAGGTCACACGGCCGCTATTCACACTAATGACGATGAATTGATTAAAGAATACTCACTTAAGATGAAGGCTTCTCGGATCATCGTCAACTCACCATCTGGTCTGGGCGGTATTGGTAACGTCTACAACAACATGACGCCATCATTTACGCTGGGGACGGGTTCATACGGCAGCAACTCGATCTCACACAACGTTTCTGACTGGGATCTGCTGAACATTAAGAAGGTTGCTATGCGTCGTGAAAATCCACAATGGGTACAGATTCCGCCAAAGGTATACTTCCAACGGAACTCACTGAAGTACCTGAAAGAAATTCCAAACATCAACAAGGCATTTATCGTTACCGGTCCAGGAATGGTTAAGCGTGGCTATATTCAACGGGTTATTGACCAGCTGCGGCTGCGTAACAATCGGGTTCAATACGAGATCTTCTCTGATATCGAACCAGACCCATCGACGGATACGGTTGACAAGGGTGTAGCTTGGATGAATGACTTCCAGCCTGATACGATTATCGCACTGGGTGGTGGTTCGCCAATGGACGCTGCCAAGGCAATGTGGATGTTCTATGAGCACCCAGACACGACTTGGAATGGGGTTCGGCAAAAGTATCTTGATATCCGTAAGCGGGCTTACAAGATCGGTCGGCCAAAGAAGGCACAATTTATCGGGATTCCTACGACTTCCGGTACGGGTTCTGAAGTTACGCCATTTGCAGTTATTACCAACTCTAAGACGCACGTTAAGTACCCACTGGCTGACTACGCTCTGACGCCAGATATTGCTATCGTTGACTCGCAATTCGTTGAATCCGTGCCTGCCAACACGACGGCATGGACTGGTCTGGATGTTTTGACACACGCTACTGAATCGTATGTTTCCGTAATGGCAACTGACTACACGCGTGGCTGGTCGCTGGAAGCCATCAAGGGCGTTATGGAAAATCTGGAGGCATCTGTCAAGGGTGATAAGCTGGCCCGCAAGAAGATGCACGACAGCTCCACGATTGCCGGTCTGGCCTTTGCCAACGCTTTCTTAGGGATTACGCACTCTTTGGCCCACAAGATGGGTGGTGCCTTTGATCTGCCTCATGGTCTGGTAATTGCTATTGCACTGCCACAGGTTATCCGCTTCAACGCTAAGCGCCCAACCAAGCTGGCAATGTGGCCACATTACGAAGACTACCGTGCTGATAAGGATTACGCCGAAATCGCTCGCTTCTTAGGCTTGAAGGGTAACACGACTGAAGAGCTGGTCGAAGCCTACGTTCAAAAGATCATCGAACTGGCTCACAAGTGTGGTGTAACGCTGAGCTTGAAGGCTAATGGCGTCAAGCGTGAAGACTTTGACAAGGTCGTTGATCAATTGGCTGTATTGGCTTATGAAGATCAATGTACGACGGCTAACCCAGTCGAACCACTGGTCAGCCAGCTCAAAGAACTGCTGGAACGCTGCTACGATGGTACCGGCGTTGAAACGGAAGAATAGTTTAAAGTTTTCTGGTTATCCTCAATTAATTTTCTCAACTTAAATTCTCAACTTTAAAAGACGGTCGCGGATCCACGACCGTCTTTTTTGATTATAATTAAAAAAGCATGAGAAATAGGTTGACAAATTCTCAGCTATGCCTTAGAGTATTAAACAAGTTAATCAACGGAACAAAACACAGTGATCCGGAGAGTAAGGTTATGGCTGACTGATCAGCGACCCCGATGAAGTGTGAGCGGGGACAGGAGCCATAACTGGAAAGTAGCCGGTGAGTGGCCGATGCGACGTAAGAAGTGTCGGACGGGTGCGCCCGTGATCGCGCCAGCGTATGAACACGTACGCGTTGAGGCTCAATTGGTGACGGTTGAGCAAAAAAAGGTGGTAACACGCAAAAGCGTCCTTTTCAAATCAAATTATGATTTGAAAAAGGCGCTTTTTATTTTCCGTTGATCACGAAATCTTAGCTAAGATCTCTTTTTAAAACTTATTTACTGATTGAAAGGGGATTGACTTTTATGAATACGAACAAACTGACTTTTCGCAATACGCTATTGATTGGATCCTTGATTTTTGGGATGCTCTTTGGGGCTGGCAATCTGATTTTTCCGGTTCACCTGGGACAAATGGCTGGTGCACATTGGTTTAGTGCCGCAAGTGGCTTTTTGATCTCAGGGGTGCTGCTGCCATTGATGGCCTTATTGGCAATCAGTATTACGCGATCTAATGGTATCTATGATCTGGCGCGTCCCAACGGTGCCTGGTATGCACTTATTTTCTTGATTTTGGTTCATGCAACGTTGGGACCACTGTTTGCAACCCCACGAACGGCAACCGTTTCCTATGCAATCGGCATTGCACCACATCTTTCAGCTGGTGCCAATAAATGGGGAATCTTAATCTATTCAGCCGCCTTCTTTGGTCTGACCTACTACTTCTCCACTCGTGAAGGTAAAATCACCGACATGATCGGTAAGATGCTTAATCCACTGTTTTTAGGCTTGATGTTCATCATCTTCTTTATGGCATTTATCAGCCCAATGGGACACGCTGGCACGGCCGCTATCACTTCTGCCTACCGTCATGCATCGTTTACCAATGGCTTTCTGCAAGGTTACAACACGATGGACTGCTTGGCTTCTTTGGCATTCGGCATTACGGTTATCACGGCCATCAAGGGCCTGGGCATCAAGCGTCAGCGTGACGTTTCCTGGGCAACTGCTAAAGGTGGCGCACTGGGAATTGCGGGGATTGCTTTGATCTACATTGCTTTAATCTGGCTTGGTGCTACCAGTTTGGCCCATTTTAAAATGGCAGACAACGGTGGTACGACGCTGGAACAGATTGCCAATTACTACCTGGGTACGGCGGGTGATGCAATTCTGGCTGTTTTGGCAACAACGACCTGCATGACCAGTGCAATGGGACTGGTTGTTGCTTTCTCACAAGACTTCCATCGTCGCTTCCCTAAGATTTCCTACAAGGCCTTCTTGCGCTTTAACTGTGGCCTTTCTTTCTTGGTTGCCAACTTGGGTCTGGACCAGATTATTGCCTGGTCAACGCCAATCTTGATGTTCCTGTACCCGCTGGCAATTACCTTGATCATCATGGGCATCATGTCGCCGCTCTTTAAGAACGATCCGTTGGTTTACCGGATTACGACTGGCTTTACTTTGATTCCAGCCTTCTTTGATATGATGAACGCAACGCCGGCTATTTTGCATAATACGGCTGCCGTTCAAGCAATGATTGGCTTTGCTGCCAAGTTCTTCCCATTCTTCAGTCTGGGCTTTGGCTGGCTTTCATTTGGCATCGCTGGTCTGGCATTAGGTTTGATTATCCATTTTGCCAAGGAATGGATGACCTCTCCAGCAATCAGTGAAGATTAGCAATAAACGTATAAATAAAAAACGTGCGGGATGCATTCAGCATTCACACGTTTTTTGATTGGTAAAAACTAGTCTTTGTCGTTAAGGCTCTTGCCGGCGTTTGGATCAGCAACGTGATAGTCACTGTCGCTCATGGCTTCAACTTCACCCAGTCGATAGCCGTTGCCGACTTGACTAAAGAAGTCATGGTTGGAAGTCGTCGTTGAGATTCCGTTCATTACAACGGGGTTAACGTCGCTGGCCGTATCAGGGAACAGTGGATCTTGACCCAGGTTCATCAAAGCCTTGTTGGCATTGTAGCGAATAAAGGTCAAGACATCATCAGTCCAGCCAACCTGGTCGTACAGCAGATGAGTGTACTTTTCTTCGTTGTCGTAGAGCTCGTACAAGAAGTTGTACATCCAATCTTTCATATCCTGTTGCTGTTTTTCAGTCAGAGACTTCATGCCGACTTGGAACTTGTAGCCGATGTAGGTACCATGGACTGACTCATCACGCAAAATCAGCTTAATGATTTCGGCTACGTTGTTGAGCTTGTTGTGGCCCAAATAGTAAAGTGGCGTGTAAAAGCCTGAGTAGAAAAGGAACGTTTCCAAAAAGACGTTGGCAACCTTTTTCTTCAATGGATTGACGCTTGGATCAAGGTAGATGTTGCCAATCCGCGTGGCCTTGTTTTGCAGATATTCTTCGGTATCAGACCAGTCAAAGATCTCATCGATTTCTTCTGGCGTATTCAGCGTTGAAAAAATTGTAGAGTAGGACTTGGCGTGTACGGACTCCATAAATTGAATGTTGTTTAAGACAGCTGTTTCATGTGGTGTCTTGACGTTTTCTTTCAATGCGGTCAGACCAGCTTCGGACTGCAGCGTATCCAAAAGCGTCAGACCACCAAATACGTGACCAACGACCCATTGATGATCAACATCGAGTTCACGCCAGTCGTCCATATCGTTGGAAACCGGGATTCGCGTATCTAGCCAGAACTGTTCAGTCAGTTTTTCCCAAGTGGCTTTGTCGATCATGTCAGAGACTTCATTCCAATTGATTGCCTTATAGTTTTTGATCGGCACGAAATTTTCAATCTTCATTGTTAAATTGGACTCCTTTAGTCTTAATTGAGGTAGTAAAAATTAGATAACGCAGCTTTCGCATTGGTTGGCACCGATCTCATCTTGATCATCGGTAAACGTCCGAATGTAGTAGATGGACTTGATGCCTTTTTGGTAGGCATAATGGCGTAGAATGTTTAAGTCGCGTGTAGTCATTTTATCAGTGCGGCCGTTTTTCCATTCATACATCCCAGCTGGAATCGTTGAACGCATAAACAGCGTCATAGCCAACGATTGATCGATGTGTTCTTGAGCCGCTGCGTAGGTGTCGATGACGCTGCGCATATCAGTGTCGTAGGCTGACTTGTAGTATGGCATGGTATCGTTGCTGAGGTATGGCGCAGGGTAGTAGATCTTACCAATCATCTTTTCTTGACGTTCCTCAATCCGGTTAATGATTGGGTGCAGGCTGGAAGTTGAGTCGCCGATATATGAAGTTGAGCCATTAGGAGCAACGGCCAGACGATAGGCATTGTAAAGACCATCTTTTTGAACGGCAGCCTTAAGTGCTTGCCAGTCCTCAATGCCAGGGATGAAGATACCATCAAACAGTTCCTTGACGGCATCCGACTTTGGACCCCAGTCTTGGCTGACGTACTTGTCAAAATAAGAACCATCTGCGTACGTACTCTTTTCAAACTCGGCAAACGTTTCATGACGCTCACGGGCAATATCGTTTGAAGCCTTGATTGTCCAATAATTGAGCAACATGAAGTAGACGCTGGTAAACTCAAGGGCGACTGGCGAGCCGTATTGGATATGGTGTTTTGCCAGATAGCCATGCAGTCCCATAGCCCCCAGACCGATTGCATGGGCCATATCGTTACCGTGCTTGATTGATGGTACAACGTCAAGATGCTCGATATCGCTAATATGGGTCAAACCACGTACCATGGCACTGACGGAACGGCCAAAGTCTGGTGACTCCATCATGTTGGCGATATTGGTGGATCCCAGGTTGCATGAGACGTCAGTACCCAGCTTGGCAAACGTCTGGTCATCGTTGACAATTGATGGGCGTTGAACCTGAGCAATCTCAGAACAAAGGTTGCTCATGACGATCTTGCCATCAATTGGGTTGGCACGGTTGACGGTATCCAGATTGACGATATATGGGTAGCCTGATTCTTGTTGCAGCTTGGAGATCTCATCTTCCAGATCACGCGCGTTAACCTTGTATTTGGTAATCGCATCGTTTACGACCATGTTTTCATATTCAGCAGTAATATCAACATATGAGAAAGGAACGCCGTAGACTCGTTCAACATCATAAGGACTGAACAGATACATGTCCTGATTGCTTTCGACCAGCTCATAAAACTTGTCAGGGACGGTAATTCCAAGCGATAGCGTCTTGATCCGAATCTTTTCGTCGGCGTTTTCTTTCTTAGCAGACAAAAAAGCCACGATATCAGGGTGGAAGACGCTAAGGTAAACCACACCGGCACCTTGTCGCTGGCCAAGCTGATTGGAATAAGAGAATGAGTCTTCCAAAAGCTTCATAACCGGAACGACCCCACTGGCAGCGCCTTTGATCTTTTTGATTGGAGCACCGGCCTCACGCAGGTTTGAAAGATTGATGCCGACCCCACCGCCGATTTTGGAAAGCTGCAGAGCAGAGTTAATCGTGCGGCCAATTGAGTTCATGTCATCAGTTGCCTGAATCTCAAAACAGGAGACGAATTCGCCACGACGCTTGCGGCCAGCGTTTAAAAACGTTGGCGTGGCAGGCTGATAGCGTTGGTGAATCAGTTCATCGGCCAGCTGCATGGCCAATTGTTCATTGCCGTCTGCCAAAAACAGCGCATTCATGGCAACGCGATCAATGTAGTTTTCCAGATAGTATTCCTTGTCATTGGTCCGCAGCGCGTATTGGGCATAGAACTTATAGGCAGCCATAAATGAATGGAAGTGAAAATCCTGAGCCTTTAAATAGGCATAAAGCTCTTCGATAAACTCGAAACGATACTTATGCATAAAGCCGGTTTCGATGTAGTCATTTGCTTCCAGCCAGTCAAAGCGTTCCTTTAATGAGGAAAAATGCTTGGTGTTTGGCACGACGTTTTCTTTGATGAAGTCTTCTAATGCCTCGCGATCCTTGTCCAGTTGAATCTGGCCGTTTTTAGGAATGTTGAGCTCATTGTTGAGGTCGTAGTACTTTACCTTGGTAAGGTCGATGTCTGATAATGCCATTGAATAACTCCTTTTCAGTGCAATAAAAAGCGGGCATCGCGCAAAATAATTGAACGATCCCCGGAGATAACGCAGTATAATTGACTGTTAGGCCAATTGCTTGAGCATGTCGGGACGGAAACCAGTAAAGGATTGACCATCTGGCAGCTTGATGACAGGCGTGGCCTTAAAACCATCAGCTTTCAATTGATCAACGTATTCTGGATGCTCATCGATGTTGTGCTCAATAAAGTCAACGTGGTGCTGCGTTAAAAACATTTTGGTCATCTTGCATTGAATGCAGTTGTTTTTAGAAAAAACGGTAATCATGAATCTCAATCCCCTTTAGCTTTTCGTGATTTAATGTTTTCTAGTATAGCGGGTTATAAAGAAATTACAAGCATTGACGCACCATATGATGTATGCTTACAAAATGTTAGCACAACATGTAGTGGCTAGCTGATAAGGGATTGAGGCATTACTACATGCTGCGGAAATTTTTATTTTCAATGATGATTGCTTCATAACTCATGCAGTAGCAAAATCACAAAAACCATTATACACTGATTAATAACAATTGATAAGGGAGAAAAATTTTGCAACCGGAAGATTATATGGAAATGGCACTGGCTGAGGCTCACCAAGCCGAATTATTAAATGAGGTACCGATCGGAGCGGTAGTCGTTTACCATGGTGAGGTAATCGGGGCTGGTCACAACATGCGGGAAAGATTTCAAAACGCTGCCTATCATGCTGAGATGCTGGCAATCATGGAAGCTTGTGAGCATCTTAAGAGCTGGCGGCTGGAAGAATGTGATCTGTACGTAACGCTGGAGCCATGCATGATGTGCAGTGGCGCAATCATGAACTCTAGAATCCGATCGTTATATTATGGAGCCAAAAATCCTAAAGCCGGAACGGTCGACAGTCTGTATCATCTGCTGAGTGATTCAAGGCTTAATCATCAAGTCGAGATTGTGTCAGGCGTCAAGGAAACCGAATGCCAGCAGATGCTGAAGCGGTTCTTTAAACGTGTTCGTAAAGAGCGCAAGGCTGCAAAAAAAGCTGCTCAGCAAAAGAATTAATTGAAGACTGGCATTTAAATTCAAAATAGTGTAAGATATTATTTGCCGTAAGGTCATGGGGCAAGGTTGTGCCTACGAATCGTGTCAGGTCCGGAAGGAAGCAGCACTAAGTTCGCTACAGCTTGTGCCCCATGTTTTTTTGAAAAATCAACCGCTGTGTGGCTTGTCTCGCACAGCTTTTTTTATGCATTGAACGTTTTTTAAATCGAATTGGCACGCTTTTGCTAGTATAATAAAAACAATATGGACTTTTATCAGAAAGGGAGCAGATAAGATGAGCTATCAGGCGCTTTATCGGGTCTGGCGGCCACAGCGATTTGACGAGATTGTCGGTCAGCAGGTGGTTACCCAGACGCTTAAAAACGCAATTATAACCAATCAGATCAGTCATGCCTATCTGTTTGCCGGGCCACGAGGAACTGGTAAGACCTCTGCTGCCAAGATCTTTGCCAAGGCCATCAACTGTCATCATCAAAAAGACGGTGAGCCTTGCAATGAATGTGAGATCTGTCGGGCAATCACCAACGGGCAGCTGGGAGACGTTATTGAAATCGATGCTGCTTCCAATAATGGGGTTGAAGAAATTCGCGATATTCGCGATAAGGCCAAGTATGCACCGACCCAAGCCGACTATAAGGTCTATATTATTGATGAGGTGCATATGCTTTCAACTGGTGCCTTCAACGCGCTGTTAAAGACTTTGGAAGAGCCGCCAGCCAATGTAATCTTTATTTTGGCCACCACTGAGCCGCATAAGATTCCGTTGACGATCATCAGTCGAGTGCAGCGGTTTGACTTTCGCCGCATCTCAGCGCAGGATGCCTTTGAAAGAATGCGGTACATTCTGGATCAAAAGCATGCCCAGTATGAAGAAGACGCACTCTGGGTGATTGCCAATGCGGCCGAGGGCGGGATGCGTGATGCATTAAGTATTTTGGATCAGGTTCTGTCGTTTAGCGATAATCAAGTCAAACTGGATGACGCGCTTTTGGTTACCGGCAGCGTCACCAAGCAGCTGTTGAAAAAATATTTTGATGAGATTACTGAGCATCAAAGTGCAGCGGCTCTGCACACCATGAAAGAAATTTTGGACCAGGGCAAAGATGGTCAGCGCTTTATTGAAGATCTGATCTCGTTTATTCGCGATGTGCTGCTGTATCAAGAATCACCGCAGCTGGTCAATGTCGCCGGTTCTGGACTCAAGGAAGCCGATTTTCAGCAATTAAGCCAGTCAGCCAGTGCCGATGAGCTTTACCAAATGATTGACGAGTTAAACGAGATTCAAGAAGAGATGCGCTTTACGACGCATCCGGACGTCTATTTGGAGGTTCTGACCGTTAAATTAAGTCAGATTCAACCTAAGACCGCTCAAACCGGTGAAGTAGATCCGCAGATCAGCCAGACAATCGGTCATCTCCAGCAAGAGATTCAACAGCTGCAGTCAACGATTGCCAACCTAAGACAAAATGGCGTCGCAACTCAGCCACGAGCGGCCCGGCGTCAAAACAGTGCGGCTGGAGTCAGATCGCAGCCTAAGACAGTTCTAAAGCTGGATCGTGTTTACCCGATTCTGGAACATGCTACCAAACAGAATCTGCGCAGTCTCCAGGAAATCTGGGGCGATCTGCTCAATATGCTGGATACGCCGCAAAGAGCTTTAATCAATACGTCGCAGCCAGTTGCCGCCAGTCCAGAAGGCGTCGTCGTCTCATTTGACAGCAGCTTTTTACTGCAGCGAGCCAATAGCGGCAGTCTGGCGGCTGATATGGAAGCCGGCCTGCAGCGTTTGTCTGGCAATGAGATGCGCGTGGCTTTCGTACCGATGGATCAATGGCCAAAAATCCGACACAACTATCTGGTTGAGCATGGCTACTTGAATAAGGGCAAAACAACCGGAACCGATAAAAAAGCAGCTCCGGTTCAGTCGACAGCTAATGAGAAAAAAGATCCCATCGTTGATAAAGCTAGGCAAATGTTTGGCGATCTGGTAAAAATAGAAGATAATTAAACCATAATAATAGATAAAGGATGGATGATACTATGATGCGCGGAATGAACATGCAGCAGATGATGAAGCAAGCCAAGAAGATGCAGCAAAAGATGATGGAAGAACAGCAAAATCTGGCCAAAGAAGAATTTGTAGGCGTTTCACCTGATGAGCTGGTCAAGGCAACCTTTACCGGTGACAAGAAACTGACTGACCTGCAGATTGACCCACAAGCCGTTGACCCAGATGACGTTGACATGCTGGCAGACCTGGTCTTGGCAGCCGTCAACGATGGACTGGAAAAAGTCGATGCCGCAACGCAGCAGAAATTCGGTAAGTATGCCAAGGGATTGAATATTTAAGGAGGCTTGGCGATGCAGTATCCTGAGCCAATCGCCAAACTAATCGACAGTTACATGAAACTGCCGGGAATTGGTGAAAAGACCGCGACTCGCCTGGCCTTTTATACGCTGGGGATGGATCAAAGCGACGTTGAGGATTTTGCCAAGTCGCTGCTCAGCGTAAAAAAGGATCTGCACTATTGCAGCATCTGCGGTTTTATTACCGAAGACGATCCATGTCCAATTTGCAGAGATAAGTCACGTGATCGCTCAACGATTTTGGTGGTTGAGCACTCTCAAGATATTATGGCCATGGAGCGTATGCATGAATACCATGGTCTCTACCATGTTTTACATGGCTCAATTTCGCCAAGTGAGGGAACCGGACCAATGGATATCAATATTCCGGCCTTGCTTAAACGACTGCAGCAAGATACAACGGTCAAGGAGATCATTGTGGCCACCAATGCCTCATTGGATGGTGAGACAACGGCCCAATACTTAGCCAAACTGATTAAGCCAGCCGGAATCAGAGTTACACGGCTGGCCCATGGACTGTCAGCCGGTGCCAATATCGACTATACCGATGAGGTAACCTTGTTCAGAGCAGTTCAGGGTCGAACGGAAATGTAGGTGAAGACTATGTTTTTTAAGCATCGTAATCCCCATGCAGTTGAAGAGCTTGGCAACCAGAACCTGCTGGAATTGATCTATAACGTCAAAGACAGCTGGGATCATGCCAAAGAAACCGAGCATGCCGTCTATGAAGGCCAGGTTGACAACGAGCTCTACAGTCGTACCAAGCTGCAGGAGCAAAAATATCTGTATCTTTATGGCAAGGCGCGGCGCGGTCATCTGCATGGCTATCTAAACGACAGCGTGATCAAGCAGTAATCGAGGAATAGCAATGGATGGTAAATTTATTTCGTTTGAAGGACCGGATGGAGCAGGCAAGACCAGCGTGATGCGGCAGATTACAGCCGATCTTAAAGAGCAGCTGGGAAGCGATGGCGTTGTATACACCAGAGAGCCGGGTGGCAACCATATTGCCGAACAGATTCGCGATGTCTTGTTTGATGCCGATAATACTGACATGGATCCACGAACGGAGGCTTTGTTATTTGCAGCGGCCCGGCGGCAGCATCTGATTGCTGATATTTTGCCAGCGCTCCAAAACGGCAAGGTGATTCTTTGTGATCGTTACGTTGACAGCTCAATAGCCTATCAAGGTGCCGGGCGCGGTCTTGGAGAAGAAAATATCTGGCAGATCAATCAGTTTGCCATTGATGGCTTGATGCCGGAACTGACGATTTATCTGGATATTGATTCAGAACTGGGCCTGCAGCGGATTGCACAAAATCGAGCCGATGAGGTCAATCGCTTGGATGAGGAAAAACTATCCTTTCATCGCAAGGTAAGAAGTGCCTATCAGAAACTGGCTCAAGAAAACCCGCAGCGAATCGTTACTATTGATGCCAGCCAGCCATTGGACCAGGTAATTTTGCAGGTTCAACAGGCAATTCATCAGCGATTTTCGCAATTGTTTTAAATGACTTAGCGTGACCTTAAAGGGGGAATTCATTATGAAAATGATTATGGCAATCGTTCAACCAAAAGATGCCGGTAAGCTGCGCGATGCATTTATCGACAACAACATTGGAGCAACCAAGCTATCATCAACCGGTGGCTTTTTAAGAGAAGGCAATACGACCTTTATGGTGGTTGTAGAAGACGAACGCGTTGACGAGGTATTGGAAATCATTAAGCATAATGCCAAGTCGCGTGAACAGTACATGACACCAGCGGCTCAGATCGACAACGGTTCATCGGCCATTCCAATTAATGTTCAAATTGGTGGTGCTACGGTCTTTATTCTCCCAGTCGAAAAGTTTTTACAGTTTTAGCAAATTAGCAGACCGATCAAGACGAGGTGATTCAAAATGGAACATGCCACACAATCAGAGTGGCAAGCTGAGCAGCTGCAGCCGGCAATCAGTCAGCGTCTCAAAAAAACCATGGCGCAAAGCGAGCTGGCCCATGCCTATCTATTTGCTGGCCCGTCTGGATCAGGGAAAAAAGCTTTGGCGCAGTGGATGGCCCTGCGCCTTTTTTGTGAGCATTCAGAGGCTGGTGAGCCGGATGGAACCTGCAGCGAATGTCAGCGTATCTTGTCCGGTAACCACCCGGATGTTGTCGTTGCCGCTCCAGAAGGCCGCCAGATTAAAGTGGATACGATTCGACGCTTAAAGGCCGAGTTTGGCAAAAGTGCTATGGAAGGCAGTCAAAAGCTGTTTATAATTGAAGATGCTGAAAAAATGACGACAAGTGCTGCCAATAGTCTGTTAAAATTTATTGAAGAGCCGCTGCCCGGCATTTATATTCTGCTGCTGACGACCAACAAGAGTGCCGTTTTGCCAACGATTCGTTCCCGAACGCAGATTATCGAGCTGCAGCCATTGCCCAAAAAGATTCTAAAAGAGAAGCTGAATCAAATAAAAATTCCCACCGGTCTACAGGCGATCGCACTGGGACTGACTGATTCAACCGAGCAGATCGAAGAGTGGATGGCAGACGACTGGTTCAATCAAGCGGTTCAAGCCGTCATCCAGTGGTACAAGGAGTGCAGCCGCACGGATCTGATTGCTTTCGTTATGGTTCAGACCACGCTTTTAAAAACAGCTGCTGATCGGGAAAGACAAATGGTGCTCCTGGATCTGATGGCTTTGATCTGGCGTGATACTTTGATGGTGGCTAGTGGCATCAGCGAAAACGACAGTCTGCACTTTATCGATCAATTGGCAATCATTCAAGAAACTGCACAACGCTATCGATTGGATCAGCTGCTGCAAGTCAGTGAGCTGACGCTTGAGACCAGACATCTAATGGATCAGAACGTTTCATTTCAGAATACGGCCGAGCAGCTTTCACTGCGCATTATTAATGTCTTGCAGCGATAGAAATGGGGAAAGACACAAATGAGCGAGCGAGTAGACAAAAGCAAGATTTACGAACGATTTACCAGGGTTACCAAACAGACCAAGGATCTGGTCGACAGTATGGAAGAACTGCAGGCGATGATGACGGCGGTTTTGGAAGAAAATGCCGAACTGTCGATTGAAAACGAGCATCTGCATCAAATGCTCAAGCAAAAGCACCAGCAGGCAACCAAGGATGGTTTGACCGATTCACGGCGCAATCTGCAGAAACTGTATCAAGAGGGATTCCACGTCTGCAACGAGTACTATGGCAAACGCCTGGATGAGGATGACTCATGTGCGTTTTGTCTGGATGCAATTTATGGACGTCATGATCAGCCGCAAAAATAAGGGTGATATCTATGCAACAGATTCGAAGCTTTACTGAAAACGAAACGGGTCGTCTCTACTTAGTACCTACGCCAATCGGCAATCTTGACGATATGACGTTTCGGGCGGTCAAGACGCTGGCAGACGTAGACCTGATTGCTTCTGAGGATACGCGGCACACGCAGATGCTGTTGAATCATTTTCAGATCGATACCAGACAGATCAGCTTTCATGAGCATAATACCGAGCAGCGAATTCCACAGCTGATTGCGCTTTTAAAACAGGGTCAATCAATTGCCCAATGCAGTGATGCCGGAATGCCATCGATTTCTGACCCAGGCAAAGAGTTAGTGGCAGCCGCAGTGAAAGAAGGCCTGCAAGTTGTAGCGCTGCCGGGAGCCAATGCTGGGTTGACGGCGCTGATTGCTTCTGGCCTTGCGCCACAGCCGTTTTATTTCTATGGTTTCTTAAGCCGTAAGCATCAACAGCAGATCGCGGAATTGACGCCTTTGAATCGACATGAGGAAACGATGATCTTTTATGAGGCACCACATCGTTTGGCCAAGACGCTGGCGTCGATGGTCGAGGTCTTTGGCGAGAGTCGACAGGCAGTTTTGGCTCGTGAGCTGACCAAGCGCTACGAGGAATTTTGTCGTGGTTCGTTAAAAGAGCTCAGTCAATGGGCTGCTGAAAATCAGATGCGTGGTGAATTCGTCGTGTTGGTGGCGGGCAACGATAATCCTGATCAGCCAGTTGAAGCATCAGCTGAGCTAAGCTTAAAAGAGCAGATCGATCAAGAGATTCAGCATGGTCTTTCCACCAATGCAGCCATTAAGCTGGTTGCCAAACGCAATCAGATCAAGCGTCAGGATCTTTATAAACAGTATCACGAGCTTTAAAACGCTAAAAGAGGTGAAATGACGTTGGAATCTCCATTGGTATATGAAGCCAGGCATCGTTTAAGCTACTATGAATGTGATGCTACCGGCCATCCCAGCCTGAGCATGCTAATTAGCATGGCCGTGCAGGTATCAGAAGATCATGGTAATTTACTAGGACTGGATACGGCAGTCGTGCAGAGTTATGGCGGTGGCTGGGTGATTACCAGCTACGAAGGCAGTTTTGCCAAGCAGCAGCCGGTCAATGGTGAAGAAATAATTCTTGGTACGCGAGCAATTGCCAATAATCGTTTTTTTGCCTTGCGTGAATTTTGGATTCAATCAGCGGATCATAAAATTGAATACGCACACTTGACAGGCTTGTTTGTCTATATGAATCTCAAGACTCGTCATTTGATGTCGATTCCTTCAGCAATCATTGAGCCTTACCATGGTCCAGAAAAAAAGCGGTTGCCAAGGCTGGCCAAGGCGTGCGAGTTGAAAGACGTTAAGTTTAAAAACGACTATCACGTCCGCTTCTTTGACATCGATTCAAATCGTCACGTCAATAATGCTCGCTACTTTGATTGGATGCAGGATCCACTGGGGGCTGAGTTTTTAAGCAGTCATCGGCTCAAGCACATGACCATGAGCTATGAAAAAGAGGTTCGCTATGGTCAAACCATTACCAGTGAGATCAGCAGCCCATATTATAATGAAAATGGTGAGCTGGCTACTGATCACCGGATTGTTTTTGACGGTCAACTGGCAGCTGCCTCAACAATGATCTGGCATGAATAAATCAAAAAGAGAGTAAGAAAAAACTCCGAAAATCAGCTTGCAACCGATTTTCGAAGTTTGTCTTCGAACCTCCGCAAGGATGGCTAGGTCGGTCAAATGCTGATTTATCAGTGTTTGAACTGCCAGCCAGCTACTGCGCTGAGGCATTGTTATCTATACGTAGTTAAGAGGTTGAGTTAATTCCCAGCCTCTTTTATTTTTCCGCTGTTTTATTCAGTGCAAAGTGGAGATTTTGTTTTATTTGTCGTGCAAAAAACGTTTAAGGCCCAAACGGTCTGGAATTGGTGGTATTCTTAAACATATAATAGAAAAAAGGGCATTCAAATGAATAAAATCATGTGAGGAGTGTTATCTTGAAAAATTCGTTATTTGGGATTATTTTCCTAGAGCCGGATCGCTTGACGCTTCGGATTATAGAGCTCCCAACCCTTAAGATTATTACTGAGGTTCAATCAGGAGCCTTGATCGTTGGCAGCCACAACGTTGCCAACTATGCGCAAAACATGCAGGCAATCGTTGATAATCTGCAGGGATTTCAACGGATTCTGCATGAATATCAAGTTGAAAAATTCACTTTTTATGGATCCTTAGAAGATCTGAATCTGGTTGAGGCCCGCTACATTGCTGATCAACTGAAGGTTCGCACTAATCTTGACATCAAGTGGCTCAGCAACGATCAATTGATGGCCAGTGCATTGGCAGCCGTAATGGCACGGATGCCGCGTTTCAATGAATTAAGCAAAAAGGCCCTGTACGTTTTGACGATCGGCCTGAATACTACGCGCCTTTCCTATTTCCGCCATGGCAAGTTTCAAACGTCATGGGATATCGATCTAGGCGAGGCGCACGTCAATCATTTGGCACAGACATTGCGTCAGACCACGACGACGCCAAGTGAGATCATCTTAGACTACATCTCAAGCAAGTTAGAGTACCTGGTACCAGAACTGCGCCACGTTAAAAACTCCAACCTGCTGATTCATAACGTTGGCACAATGGCACAAAGCTATGTTAAGCCTGGTGAAATGCTGGGCAAGGTGCCACGAGAAGATTTTGAAAAACGCTATCAGCGAATCGTCAGCTCATCCAATCAGTTCATCATCAATCACTATAACGTCGATGAGCAAAGCGTCAATTGGGTGCTGCCAAACTATCTGGTTATCTCGCGGACGATTCACCTGTTGGATGCACAAAAGATTTATGCTACCAGTCTGCATATTCTTGATGGTCTAACGATCATGCAGCTGGGGGATCATTCACTGGTTGACAACATGATTCGAACCTCGGCTGCCAACATGGCCCAGCGCTATGGAGCCGATACGGCACATTCGACGTTTGTTACGCACGTTGCTTTGCAGCTGTTTGATGCGCTGCAGCCAATTCATCGCCTTGATCGGCATGATCGCTTGTTGTTGGAGATTGCCTGCAAGATTGAAGACATTGGTAATTTTATCAATCCACAAGGACACTATCGGCATTCGCAATATATTTTAGAAGCCAATCCGCTGATTGGGCTTTCGGCTGATGACAACCGCACGATTGCCGAAGTTGCCCGCTATCATAGCTCGGAAAGTCCCGATGTTGCTCAGGCTCACTATCGGTATATGGATGATGACATTCAGATGCCCGTAGCCAAGCTGGCGGCAATTTTAAGGGTGGCCGACTCATTGGACGATTCGCGTCTGCAAAAGATTTCGCGAATTGAGTTAAAGCTGCAGGATGATCGTCTGTTGATTACGGCACATGCCAATGATGATCTGGTCTTGGAAAAATGGGCCTTTCAGCGCAAGAATCAGCTGTTTACCGATGTATATGGCCTTAAGCCGGAATTGATTGCCAAGGAAGGGGAGTAATATGATGTACAAAGATTTCTATCAACCACAAAACTACGTCAACCGTGAGCTTTCCTGGATCGACTTTAATGGCCGAGTCTTAGAGGAAGCTTTGGCATCTGAAAATCCATTGCTGGAACGGGCCAATTTTTTGGGGATTACGCAAAGCAACGTTGATGAGTTTTTCATGGTACGGGTAGCCTCACTGCATAAGCTTTCGGCTGCCAATGTTACGACTACCGATGCTTCGGGGATGACGCCCAAAGAGCAGCTGGATGCGGTTAATCAAAAAGAGCATGGCATGGTCGAGCAGCGCTATCAGGTCTATAATGAAAAACTGCTACCAGAATTAGCGGCCCAAGACATTCGGATTCTGCACATCAGAGAGCTGGGAGCAGAACAGTACGAATACGTGCGTCGCTACTTTAATGAGGAATTGATGCCGGTTTTGACGCCAATGGCCGATGATACGTCACGACCATTTCCATTTATTTCCAACAACTCGCTCAACATTGCCATCAAACTGGAACGCGATCCTGAAAGCCTACACGTCAAAGAGCACGAGATTTTGGAAGGCGATCAAGAGATTCAAGGTCGTTCGCAAGAGCCGCATGACGAAAATACCGAAAATGAGGAAAAGTTTGCCACGGTGCGGGTACCTGAGATCTACAAACGCTTGGTCAAGCTGCCGGGCGAAAATCAATTCGTTTTATTGGATGAGCTGATTAAAGAGTTTTTGTCGGTGCTGTTCCCAGGATACCGGATCATCTCATCTGGTACTTATCGGGTCATGCGAGACATGGATTTAGACGTTGCCGAAGAAGATACCTCAGATCTTTTGCGGGCGGTTCAGCATCAATTACGGGAACGTGAGCATGGGCACGTCATGCGTCTGGAAGTTGAGCGCGACATCGATCCATGGTTGGAAAATCATCTGATTAAGAACCTGCATGTCAATGAAACAGCAGTCTATCGCGTCAACGGACCAGTCGACCTGACGTTTTTAAAGAAGCTTTCCGGCATGGTTAAGGGACACGATGACTTGCGCTACCAACCATTCAAAGCACATCTTGCTCCTTGCTTTGATATGGATCACAATATTTTTGCTGCGATTAGAAACAAGGATCATCTGGTTCAGCATCCTTATGATGATTTCCAGTCAGTCGTCAATTTCATTCATCAAGCAGCTACCGATGATCAAGTACTGGCCATCAAGATGACGCTGTATCGGGTCTCGGGCAACTCGCCAATCATCAAGTATCTGGGGATGGCTGCTCAGCAAGGCAAGCAGGTAACGGTTTTGGTTGAAGTCAAGGCACGCTTTGATGAACAAAACAACGTTCGCTGGGCACGACGGCTGGAAAGAATGGGCTGTCATGTCATCTACGGGCTGGTTGGCTTAAAGACGCACTGTAAGCTGGCATTGGTTATTCGGCGTGACGAGGATGGCATCCGGCGCTACATGCATCTAGGAACTGGTAACTACAATGATGTTACGGCTCATTTCTACACCGATATGGGACTGTTTACATGCGACTACGAGCTGGGTGAGGATATGACCAACCTGTTCAACATGCTTTCGGGTTTTGCACGGCCAAGATATTTCCACAAGCTACGTGTCTCGCCTGATGGCATTCGTGAGTTTATCGACACCAAGATCGATGAACAGATCAAAATCGCCAAGGCCGGCAGCCCAGCTTTGATCCGCATGAAGATGAATTCGCTGTCTGATAAGCAGATTATTGCACGACTTTATGAAGCGGCTGCGGCTGGCGTTAAGATTCAGCTGCTGATTCGTGGGATTACTTGTCTGCGTAACGATCTGCCACAGCTGCACGAAAACATTGAGGTGCACTCAATCGTTGGACGTTTTTTGGAGCACTCACGAATCTACTACTTCAAAGGCAACGGTCATGAAGAGATTTATCTGGCCAGTGCCGATATGATGACGCGGAACTTAAACCGGCGCGTTGAGGAGCTGTTCCCAGTTTTGGAAAGTGATACCAAGGCCCGAGCAATTGATATTTTTGACAAGATGTGGCAAGACAATGTCAAAACACGGATTTTGCATGGCAACAAATATGACCGCATTGATCGCGGCAAGGCACAGCCATTCAGCTGCCAGGAGTACTTTATTAAGCAGGCTCAAGCAGCCAACCGAGCTGACAAGAAGGAAACCGAGCAGCATCAAGCAGCCAGTGCTTTCCAGCCAATGATGCGTCATGATTCCAATCTGCACTTGAGCGACGATAAGAAAGGCGAAACTAATGATTAATCTGGCGGTTATCGATCTGGGCTCGAATTCGGTTCGACTGCGAGTTACTGAAATTGATGAGTCCGGCAACTATAATCTGGTGCGCTACGAAAAAGAATACGTTCGACTCTCGGAAAATATGGGCCCAGAAAAAATGCTTAAGCCGACGCCGATGGAACGAACGATTGCAGCTCTTAAAGACTTCAAGCAGATCTGCATGGTACTGGAAAACGTCCGCGTAATCGCAGTGGCGACGGCCGCGGTTCGTCAAGCAGCCAATCAGATCGAGTTTTTAAAGCGGGTTAAAGAAGAAACCGGTTTTAACATTAAAGTAATCTCTGGTGAGCGAGAGGCTTATCTAGACTATGTTGGCGTCACCAGAACCTTGCCAATTAAAAATGGTCTGATTATTGATACGGGCGGGGCCAGCATGGAGCTGATCTATGTCGATGACGGGCAGGCTGAAGAGATTATCAGTCTACCAATTGGTTCAGTGCTGCTTTCTCAAAAGTATCATCTTGATGATCGCATCAACTCAGCCGATCTGTTCGATGCCATCGTCAGAGTCGATCACGCCTTGGGACCTCAGCACTGGCTGCAGCGAGCACGGCATCAAGAAGTCGTGGCACTAGGCGGCAGCAATCGGGCCCTGGCTAAGATCTATCGCTGGCAGCTGGAATCACAGGGCAAAGGACGGTTGCCGGTTCATGGTTTGAAAATGTCGACTGATGATGCCAACCGGATTATGCACTCGCTGTTGGCGATGGACAAAAAGCAGCGTGCCAGCGTCCACGGCATTGCCTCTGAACGTGCAGACGTTATTGTTGGGGGCTTGCTGCCATTGATGGCAATTTTGCGTCAATTGGATGTCAAGGAGCTGACTTTTAGCAACAATGGGCTTAGAGAAGGATTGTTGTTCAAGTTTTTGGATCACGAGATTATGAGCAGCATTGTGCAGCCATTAAATGATTAAAATTTTTAAAGTTTGAATTAGACTAGGGTTTTACTAAAATTTTATGTTATAATTTTACCAAGAGAGAAACGATGAGGTAAACCTGTCAAGTTAAGGGAGGAAAACACTTTGGCTATTTTAGTTGCAGGTGGGGCCGGATACATTGGCTCACACATGGTTAAAGATTTAATTGAACATGGTTATGACGTTGTCGTAGCAGACAACCTTTCAACTGGACACAAAAAAGCAATCAATCCAAAGGCTAAGTTCTACTATGGCGACATTCGCGACCGCGCCTTTTTGGACCGGATCTTTGTCAACGAAGACATTGAAGCCGTTGTTCACTTTGCGGCCTTTTCAATCGTTCCCGAATCAATGAGTGAGCCTTTGAAGTACTTTGACAACAACACGAGTGGTATGGTTACGCTGTTGGAAGCGATGCGTGACTTTGGCGTTAAGTACATCGTCTTCAGCTCAACGGCAGCTACTTACGGTACGCCAGAACACATGCCAATCAAGGAAACCGATCCACAAAAGCCAATCAACCCATACGGCCTGTCCAAGCTGATGATGGAACAAATGATGGCTTGGGCTGACAAGGCTTATGGCATTAAGTTCGTAGCTCTGCGCTACTTCAACGTGGCTGGTGCGGCTCCTGATGGCACGATTGGTGAAGACCATGGACCAGAAACGCACTTGGTTCCAATCATCATGCAGGTTGCTCAAGGCAAGCGCAAGGAACTGAGCATCTTTGGTGATGACTACAACACGCCGGATGGTACCAACGTGCGTGACTACGTTCATGTTATGGACCTGGCCGATGCCCACATTTTGGCACTGCAGTACTTAAAGAAGAACAACCAGTCCAACCAGTTCAACCTGGGCTCGTCAACTGGTTTTTCCAACAAGCAGATGCTAGAAGCTGCGCGTGAGGTTACGGGCAAGGAGATTCCTGCCAAGATGGCACCTCGTCGTCCTGGTGACCCAGACTCTTTGGTTGCAGCCAGTGAAAAGGCACGTGAGGTTTTGGGATGGAAGCCAAAGTTCGATGACGTGCACGATATCATTGCAACAGCCTGGAAGTGGCATTCCACTCATCCAAAGGGCTACGATGACCGTAACAACTAATCTTTGATTGATTATTAAAATGAGTGTGACAAGACTTGCAATGCTTGGCTCACTCATTTTTTAGTAGTGTGATAAAATTGCTAAGTATGAAAGGAACGAGAATGACATGAAAATACTTGCAATTGATACCTCTAATCATCCCATGAGTGTGGCCCTGGTAGAAAACGATCAGCTCTTGGCCACGACGACTTTAAACATGGTACGTAATCACAGCATTTTTCTTTTACCGGTAATTGACGATCTATTCCAAAAAGTACAATGGCAGCCGCAAGACTTGGATCGTATTGTCGTTGCCCAGGGTCCCGGATCATATACTGGAATTCGAATCGCAGTTACCAGTGCCAAGGTATTGGCCGATACACTAAAAATCGAATTGGTTGGTATTTCCAGTCTCAAGACGGTAGCTGCCAACGTTAATCCAGGTACGAATGCCTTGATCGTACCATTTTTTGATGCTCGGCGCGGAAACGTTTTTGCCGGGGCCTATCAATGGAAGGATGGTCAGCTGATCAGTGTGCTTAATGATCAGCACCTTTCAATGCAGGATTTACTGGAGCAATTGGTAAAATTTGAAAAACCGGTCTTATTGGCAGGGGAGCTGACTGATCGTCTCAAAAAACAGCTGACCGCTGTCCCTAAACAAATGCAGTTTTTACCGTCTGCATTTGCGATTCCGTCAACCTATCAGCTGGCACTGCTGGGCGCAAAAGAAACTCCGGTCCAAGATATCGACGACTTTGTGCCACAATATCTGAGAATTACAGAGGCTGAAGCAGTCTGGCAGCATCAGCATCCAGATGCACCCAAGCAGGACTATGTTCGAGAAGTTTAAAAATTGGCTAGAGCAGATTAACGGTATTGACCGGGTACCAATGACGTTTGCCAGCCGTTCAATCAGTATCAATCAAAAGCCAGGGATGATCTGTCAGGCCAAAGAAGCCGATATTGCCGCCATGGTCCATATCGAAGAACTGATTTATGGCGTGGCACCGTGGAATCGAGCCGCGTTTGCCGCGGATCTGAAGCGTAATGATCGGCTATATCTGGTGTTGAAAAACGCTGAAGCCGATGTGCTGGGTTTTATTGGCTGTGCCTTTGATCAGGATAAAGCCGATGCGCATATCACCAATTTTGCCGTCCATCCGGCTTATCAAAGGCAAGGTATTGGTACCTATCTGCTGCAAACGATTAGACAGCTTGCCTTAGCTCAGAAAATGAAAACGCTGAGCCTGGAGGTTAGAGTATCAAATTACCAGGCTCAGCGGCTCTATCGGCAGATGGGCTTTATCGATGGTGAGATCAAACGGCATTATTATCTGGACGATCATGAAGATGCATTGGACATGGTCGCTCAGCTGGAAAATTTGAAAGGAATAGAATAAAAGTGGCAAAGAGAAACTTGATTTTGGCATTTGAGAGCAGCTGTGACGAAACCAGCGTGGCCGTCGTAGAGGATGGACAAAAGATCTTGAGCAATATCGTAGCAACCCAGATTTTGAGTCATCAGCGCTTTGGTGGTGTTGTACCTGAAGTTGCCAGTCGCCATCATATTGAACAGATTACCAAATGCATTGATAAGGCGCTGGTTGAATCAGGAGTTGATTATGATGAGCTGAGTGCAGTTGCCGTTACATATGGACCAGGGCTGGTCGGCTCGCTTTTGGTTGGCGTAACGGCTGCCAAAATGGTTGCTTGGGCGCATCATCTGCCATTGGTGCCGGTCAATCATATGGCAGGGCACTTGTATGCGGCTCGTTTTGAAAGCGAGTTTGCATACCCACAGCTGGCGCTTTTGGTTTCAGGCGGGCATACCGAACTGGTCTATATGGCCAGCGAGCATGAATATGAGATTATTGGCGAAACGCGTGATGACGCAGCCGGTGAAGCCTATGACAAGATTGGTCGGGTGCTGGGCGTCAACTATCCGGCCGGTAAGACGATTGATGAATGGGCAGCCAAGGGATCAGATACCTTTCATTTTCCGCGGGCAATGGAAAAAGAGGATAATTACGATTTCAGCTTTAGTGGTTTAAAGAGCGCCTTTATCAATACCGTTCACAATGCCAAACAACGTGGACAGGAGCTGGATAAATATGATCTGGCAGCCAGCTTCCAGCAGAGCGTAGTTGATGTGCTAGCAGAAAAGACGATGCGGGCATTAAGCGACTATCCGGTTAAGCAGCTGATTTTGGCTGGCGGCGTGGCGGCCAATCACGGACTGCGCACAAGATTAGAACAAGATCTTAAGACTCAGCATCCAGATGTTGAACTCTTGATGGCACCATTGAAGCTTTGTGGCGACAATGCGGCGATGATTGGAGCAGCCGGTTGGGTGGATTATCAGCATGGTGATCGAGCCGACTGGGATCTTAACGCGGTTCCCGGTCTGTCGTTTGCTAGAAAAAATGCCAATCCGGATCTTGCGTTAAGCGAATAGATGATCGAAAATCAAAAGCTCGTGTTCTTGATCTGAACACGAGTTTTTTTAATGATAAAATTTTGATATTCGAAATATTTTTTAAAAAGTTTTCCACAAGATATGATTTTGTTCTCATATTCCTTATTAAGCCCCCAGACTGTCATCAACAACGGTATTTTGAGACATCAAAAGATATTATTACATATCTAGCAAACGCTTACATTAATTCGAAAACGGTTGACTAAAAATTTGAATGACATATAATTCGAATATCGAATACTTTGATACTCGAAATACTTTTTTGAAGGCAGGTGACAAAATTGGCACTGATGACGGCACAAGAAATCATGGATCTGATTCCCAATCGCTACCCGATTTGCTATATCGATTATGTCGATGCCATGGAACCTGGAAAAAGCATTATCGCAACCAAAAACGTTACGATCAATGAATCGTTTTTCCAAGGTCACTTTCCTGGCAATCCGGTCATGCCGGGGGTCTTGATAATTGAAACGCTGGCCCAGGCGGCTTCGATTCTGATTCTGAAATCACCAGAGTTTTTCAAGAAAACGGCCTATCTGGGAGCAATTCACAATGCTAAGTTTCGCCAGATGGTTCGCCCCGGCGATGTAGTGAAGCTTGAGATCGAAATGATTAAAAAGCGGCGGCAAATGGGAATTGTCAAGGCAGTAGCCAAGGTCTTGGGCAAAAAGGTCTGCAGCGCTGAATTAGTCTTTATTGTGGCGGATCGCCAAGCTAAGATTTAGCCGCGGTTTAGTCTATAATGTATTTTGATAATCAAACTATTTGAGCTGATAAGCAAAGGAGAAAAATACATTATGAATGACGACTACCAAGAAATTAATCAGGCATTGGTGCGGGCCTATAACGGAATCTTGTGGGTTGAAGAACACGAGCTGCGTAAAAGCATGTTTCGTGATTTGACGATCAAGGAAATGCACGCAATCGATGCAATCACCATGTACAATCACCAGACCGTTTCACAGGTTGCATGTATCACCAGGCACGATGACGGCAACGGCTGATCGATTGGTGAAAAAGGGCTATGTGGAACGCTACCGTGATGAAGAGGATCGGCGCGTGATTCGGCTTGGCTTGACTCATAAGGGCCGCGTGCTGTTTCGTGCGCACCGTGCCTTTCACAACATGATGGTTAAGGGCTTTTTAAAAGATATGAACGATGAAGAACTGAAAGTCGTTCGCAAGGCGTTACGCAACTTGGAAGATTTTCTGGATGAACATGCCTGAGAGGATGAGAAAGCCTTTGGAAGACTTAAGAATCGTACAGACGGCCAGCTGGGTTCCCAATCAAATCGTTGAAAACGACGACTTGAGCAAAATCATGGATACGTCTGATGAATGGATTCAATCGAGAACGGGGATCAAAAGGCGTCATATCAGTACCGGTGAAAATACGGCTGATTTGGCTTTTAAGACTGGTCAGCTGCTCTTGGAAAAAAGCGGCTGGCAGGCAAGGGATCTTGATTTGATTCTGGTTGCCACCATGTCGCCAGATGCCTATACGCCTTCAACGGCGGCGATTGTTCAAGGACGGCTGCAGGCAGAAAATGCAATCGCCTTTGATATTTCAGCAGCTTGTTCGGGATTTGTCTATGGACTGACGATTGCCAGTCGGATGATGAGTTCAGGAATGGTTAAAAAGGCTATGGTGATCGGCAGTGAGGTCTTAAGCAAGCTGATTGACTGGCAGGATCGCACGACGGCTGTTTTATTCGGGGATGGAGCCGGTGGCGTTTTACTGGAACAGACGCTGGTTGAGACACCAACGCTGCTTGGTACCCACCTCAAGACGTTTGGTGAGTTCAGCGATGAGCTCAGTGCTGGCAATACGACGTCAGGATGTGATTTTCCCAAGCAGCTGACGAGACTGACGCCGTTTAAGATGAATGGACGAGAGGTCTACCGTTTTGCCACGCATGAGGTTCCCAAATCGATTTTGGCTGCCAGCTCACAAAGCGGTCTGACGCTGGATCAGATTGATGTTTTTTTGCTGCATCAGGCCAATGCCCGCATTATTAAGCAGGTAGCCAAGCGCCTCGATCAGCCTTTAGAAAAGTTTCCCATCAACATTGCTGAATATGGCAATACTTCTGCCGCCAGCGAACCGATTCTTTTAGACGAATGTATTGAAAAAGGAATGATCAAACGAGGCGATATTTTAGCCTTGAGTGGTTTTGGCGGCGGTCTGACGACGGGAACGATTATTTTGAGATATTAGTTTTTAACAATTAACTAACAAAAGAAATGAGGACAAACAAATGACTAAAGAAGAAATTTTTGCAACGGTACAAGAAATCGCAGCTGAAGAACTGGACATCGACGAAGCTAAGATCGTGCTGGATGCCAAGATCAAAGAAGACTTGGAAGCCGACAGCCTGGATGTTTTTGAAATCATGAACGAACTGGAAGACAAGTTTGACATTGAACTGGACGTTGAAGACGGTGCCGAAACGATCAACGATGTCGTTGAACTGGTAGCTAAGCAATTGGCAGCTAAGGAAGACTAGGATGCGACTGGGGATTCTGTTTAGCGGTCAAGGAGCACAAAAGCCGCAGATGGGTTGCGACCTGCTTGAAGACGCGACGTTTTCACAGACGCTCAGTCAAGCTAGTGAGGCTGCAGGCCTTGATATCATCAAGCTCTTGAAAAGCGAGCATGGCGAGTTGAACCAGACCAGATACGTCCAGCCAGCTTTGGCAGCTTTCAGTCTGGGAATCTGGCGCATGTTGCAGCGAGATTTGCCCAACTTGCCAGCAACCGGCATGATCGGACTTTCATTAGGTGAATATCCAGCCTTGATGGCGGCTGAATCCTTGTCAATCGATGCTGGCTTTGCACTGCTCAAGGATCGCGGTGAATACATGCAAGCAGATGCGGATGAGGTTTCAAGTACCTTAGCTGCCGTAATCGATCCTGACGTTGAAAAAGTTGAAAAGATCTGTGAACAAGCTGCAAATGCTTGGGTCGCCAACTACAACTCGCCACGGCAATTGGTAATTGGTGGAAAGCAAGCAGGGATTGCAGAAGTCGTTGATCTTTTAAATGAGCATCAAGCAGCCAAGCGGGTCATCAAATTAAACGTCAGCGGGGCCTTCCATACGCCATTATTTAATGGGGCGCGCCAAAAAATGAAGACGCGCCTGCAAGGGGTTGGGTTTGCTCAGCCTAAGCTACCCGTTATCAGCAATACGATCATTGCACCTTTTCAACCTGAAGCAACGGTTGCAATTTTGGAGCGTCAATTGGCTGTGCCAACGCATTTTGGTGAGGATCTGCAGTATCTGATCGATCACTTTCAAATCGATGGGACGTTAGAAATTGGTCCTGGCAAGACGCTTAGCAAGTTTGCCAAGCAAGTTGCTGCGGGGCTGACAAGAGAGCATATTGAAACGCGTCAGGACTATGAGAACTTTGTAAAGGAGCATGCCCAATGGAGCTAACCGACAAGACGGTACTGATTACTGGCAGTTCAAGAGGAATCGGTGCTGCCACGGCCCTGGCATTTGCTAAGGCTGGCAGCCGCGTGATCTTAAATGCCAGACATGAGCTGCCAGATTCTTTAAAACAGCAGCTGGATGAACTGGGTGCTGAATACGCCTTTTTACCTGGCGATGTCAGTGATGAAAAGGTCGTCAAGGAACTGACCAAGACTGCGTGGGAGAAATTTGACGGTATTGACGTATTAATCAATAATGCCGGCATTACACGCGACAAGCTCTTGATTGGCATGAAAACGACTGATTTTGATGAGGTCTTGCAAGTTAATCTAAGAGGACCATTTTTGATGATTCAGTCGCTGCTCAAAAAGATGTATAAGCAACGGCACGGTGTCATTATCAATCTGGCCAGCGTTGTTGGTCTGCATGGTAATGCTGGTCAGGCCAACTACGCAGCCAGCAAGGCGGGAATCATTGGCTTAACTAAGACGGTAGCTAGAGAAGGCGCACTGCGAGGGATTCGCTGTAATGCCATTGCACCGGGGATGATTGCCAGCGACATGACGGCTGCTATGCCGCAAAAAGCGCAGGACCAGATTTTAGAGAGCCTGCCTTTAAAGCGTTTTGGCGAACCGGCAGAAATCGCGCAGACGGCTTTGTTTTTAGCCCAGAATGATTATGTAACCGGGCAGACGATCGTAGTTGATGGCGGGATGACGATTTAGGAGAAGCTTATGACAAGAGTTGTAATTACAGGTATGGGGGCTGTTTCCCCAAACGGCAATGGCTTTGATAAGTTTGTTGAGAACACCTTAGCTGGTAAGATCGGCATCAAGCCAATCACCAAGTTTGACGCAGAGCCAACTGGCATTACGGTAGCCGGTCAGATTGACGATTTTGATCCCGGCGCAGTTGTTGGCAAAAAAGCCGCGCGGCGGATGGATCTTTATTCACAATATGCCATTCAAACAGCAGCTGAGGCAGTTGCGATGGCTGGTATCAATGAGGAAAATACGGCCCCTGAGGATCTGGGCGTTATTTATGGATCGGGGATCGGTGGCCTGACCACGATCCAAGAACAAGTGATCAAGATGCACGACAAGGGTCCTAAGCGGGTTTCGCCAATGTTTGTGCCAATGGCGATTGCCAATATGGCAGCCGGCAACATTGCCATCCGCTTTAATGCCCAAAATATATGTACGTCAATCGTGACGGCCTGTGCAACAGGAACGAACTCGATTGGTGAGGCCTATCGTCAAGTTAAGGAAGGGCGCGCCCAAGTCATGATTGCGGGCGGTTCGGAAGCTTCCGTCAACGAGATTGGCATTGCTGGCTTTGCGGCTTTAACGGCCCTTAGTACAACGACTGACCCAATGAAAGCTTCGCGACCATTTGACAAGGATCGTAATGGATTCGTTCTTGGTGAAGGCGGTGCTGCGATGGTCTTGGAAAGCCTTGAGCATGCCCAAAAGCGCGGTGCTAAAATCTTGGGCGAGATTGTTGGCTATGGTGCGACTGGCGATGCCTATCACATTACTTCTCCTGATCCAGAAGGTCGTGGTGCGGCAAGAGCCATGCAGCAGGCAATCGACGAGGCCCGAATTGAACCAGACAAGGTCGACTACATTAATGCACACGGTACGGCTACGCATGCCAATGATGCCGGTGAGGCCTTGGCAATCAACAAGGTCTTTGGCGATCAAAGCAAGGTAATGGTCAGCTCAATCAAAGGAATGACAGGTCATCTGCTGGGGGCAGCTGGAGCTATTGAGGCAGTAATTACCGTTGCAGCATTGCAAAAAGGCATCTTGCCGCCAAACATTGGCTGTGAAAATCAAGATCCGGATTGCCAGGTCAATCTGGTTGATCAAACCAATCAAAACCAGCCAGAAGCCGAATATGCGCTGAGCAACTCATTTGGTTTTGGTGGACATAATGCCGTATTGGCTTTTCGAAAATGGAAGTGATTTTTAATTGGAATTAAAAGACGTTCAACACTTAATGAAGGCGTTTGAAGCCTCTGACACCAGAGAACTAAAAATCGATGACGGATCCTTTCATCTTTACCTAAGCAAGAATCAGCAGGCAGTCAGCACGACGGCTACAAGTGCGGCAACGATCCCGCCCGTTGAGTATCCGGCGCAAGCAACTACTGCAGCTGCTCAGCAGATCAAAGCACCGCTGGTCGGTACGGTCTATCTGCAGGCCAAGCCAGAGCAGCCGGCCTATGTTAAAGTCGGTGATCGCGTGCATAAGGGTGATATCGTCTGCATTATTGAGGCGATGAAGATGATGACCGAGGTTAAAAGCGATCAGGATGGCGTCATTAGTGCAGTCAAGGTTAAAAATGGCGAACTGGTAGAGGTTGATCAGCCCTTGTTTGAAGTTACGGAGGATTAGTCAATGACTGAAACGATTTTGGATTCAAATGCGATTCAAAAGATTATTCCACATCGTTATCCGATGCTTTTGATCGATCGTGTGGTTGAGCTGGAACCAGGCAAGAAGGCGACAGCAATTCGCAACGTTACGATCAATGAGGAGGTCTTTAATGGCCACTTTCCAAAAAATCCGGTGCTGCCGGGTGCGCTGATCGTTGAGTCGCTGGCACAGACTGGAGCTGTAGCGCTTTTGTCTGAGCCGGAGTTTAAGGGCAAAACGGCTTATTTTGGCGGCATCAAGTCCGCCGAGTTTCGTAAGGTTGTGCGGCCCGGAGATACGCTGAGATTGGAAGTAGAGCTGGAAAAGGTTCGTGGTCACGTGGGACTTGGCAAGGGAATTGCAACGGTTGACGGGAAAAAGGCCTGCACAGCAGAGCTTACCTTTTTGATTGGCTAGGTGAAGAGTATGTTTTCGAAAGTATTGGTAGCCAATCGTGGCGAGATCGCAGTGCGGATCATTCGCTCTTTACGGGAACTAGGGATCAAATCCGTAGCCGTATATTCAACAGCAGATCGCGACAGTCTGCACGTTCAGTTGGCTGATGAGGCTGTCTGTGTTGGCAGTGCTCGGCCCCAGGATTCGTATTTGAATATGCAGAATATCTTAGCGGCCGCAATCGGTACGGGTGCCCAGGCAATTCACCCTGGCTTTGGCTTTCTTTCGGAAAATGCGGCTTTTGCTGAGATGTGTGAAGCCTGTGGAATCGTCTTTATTGGTCCTAAGGCGCAAACGATTGATCTGATGGGCAACAAGGAACATGCCAGAGAACAGATGAAAAAAAGCGGCGTTCCGGTAATTCCCGGCAGTGATGGTTATCTTAGCGATGCAGCCAGTGCCAGAGCAGTAGCTGAAAAGATCGGCTATCCGGTTTTGCTAAAGGCCGCTGCTGGTGGTGGTGGCAAGGGAATTCGGCGCATAGAAGATGAGCAGCAGATGCAGCGTGCGTTTGATGAGGCGCAAAGCGAGGCCAGGATATCATTTAATGATGACCGAATGTATCTGGAGAAGATTTTAGAAAACGTCAAGCATATTGAGGTTCAAGTCTTTTGTGACGACTTTGGCCATGCCGTCTGGTTTCCAGAGCGTGACTGCTCTTTGCAGCGCAATAAGCAAAAGGTAATCGAGGAAAGTCCCTGTTCGCTGATTACTCAAAATGAGCGACAGTATTTAGGACAACTGGCACTCAAGGCAGTGCGAGCAATCGACTATCGGAATACCGGAACCTTGGAGTTTTTAATGGATCAGACGCATCATTTTTATTTCATGGAAATGAATACGCGTATTCAAGTTGAGCACACCGTTACGGAAATGGTAACCGGTATTGATCTGGTTAAAGCGCAGGTGATGGTTGCCGCCGGTGAGCAGCTGCCTTTTAAGCAAGACGACATCAAGCTGCATGGGGTGGCAATTGAATGTCGCATCAATGCTGAGGATCCACAAAAAGACTTTATGCCTTCGACTGGCACAATCAATTATCTATATCTGCCAGTCGGCAATCTGGGGATGCGAATCGATACCGCACTCTATCCGCAAGCAAAGGTAACGCCTTATTACGACTCGATGATTGCCAAGGTAATTGCCTTGGGACATGATCGAATTGAGGCGATTGAAAAACTTAAGCGGTTGCTTGGTGAGATGGTGATTACCGGGATTACGACCAATCAGAATTTTCATCTGGCAATCTTAAATGATTCTGAATTTTTGCAAGGGACGATGACAACCAATTATCTGGAGCAGGACTTCATGCCGTGTTGGAAAGGAGAGGACGGCAAGTGAAGCTTTACGTTCAAAAAAAGAATACGCTTAGCGAACGCCACGTCAAAGCTGATCGCAAAGCCGATGCCAAGGTTCCCGATGACCTGTTGCGCAAGTGCCCGCAGTGCGGCTTGACGATCGTCAGTCGTCAGTTGGACTGCTATGCTCAATGTCCTCAATGTTATTATGGCTTTCGAATTGGTGCCAGACAGCGTCTCAAATGGCTGGTTGATGAGTTTGAGGAAATGGATAATGATCTGCAGACCAAGGATCCATTATCGTTTCCTGGCTATCAGTCCAAGTTAAAAGCCGCCCAGGAAAAGACAGCACTCAATGATGCCGTCTTAACCGGCGTGGCTGAAATTGGCAGCTATCGAGTGGCTTTAGGCATCATGGATCCTGGTTTTATCATGGGATCTTTGGGGACCGTAGCCGGCGAAAAGATTACGCGGTTGTTTGAATATGCAACCAAACATCAGCTGCCGGTCATCATTGTTACGGCTTCTGGCGGGGCACGGATGCAAGAAGGAATTCATTCGCTGATGCAGATGGCCAAGATCAGCAATGCCGTCGCTATTCATGATCAGGCCGGCCTGCTCTACACGGTTGTCTTAACGGGCCCGACGACTGGTGGGGTGACAGCAAGCTTTGCTATGCAAGGCGACGTTACCTTGGCTGAGCCGCATGCATTGGTTGGCTTTGCCGGTCGGCGAGTGATTGAACAGACGATGCACCAAAAGATTCCTGATGACCTGCAGGCAGCTGAGAACCTGCTCAAACATGGCTTTGTTGATGCAATCGTCAAGCGGTCCGATGAAAAGGCAGTCCTAAAGCGCCTGCTTAAGATGGGAGGTGCCATGCGTGTCTGAAAAAACAGCTGTTGAGATTGTTAAAGCTGCCCGCAGCGAGGAAAAGATCACCAGTGCCGAGATTTTAACGCAATTATTTTCTGATTTTATTGAACTGCACGGTGATCGCAATGGCACTGATGATCCGGCCATTAAAGGCGGAATTGCCGATTTTCATGGTCAGCCAGTCACCGTGATTGCTACTGATCGCGGCCAGACCATTGAAGAACGCATGGCATGCCATTTTGGCTGTCCGGAACCAGGCGGCTATCGAAAATCGCTGCGCTTGATTAAGCAGGCTGAAAAATTCAAACGGCCGGTCTTTTGCTTTGTCAATACACCAGGTGCCTATCCGGGGCAATCAGCCGAAGAAAACGGTCAGGGTGCGGCAATCGCTCAGAATCTCTTGGAAATCAGCCAGCTGGCCATTCCAATTATTACGGTCGTTTTTGGTGAAGGCGGCAGTGGCGGGGCGCTGGCCTTGGCATGCGGTGATGAGGTTTGGATGCTTGAGAACAGTACCTATTCGATTCTTTCACCAGAAGGTTTTGCATCGATTCTGTGGAAAGACAGTTCACGGGCAGCTGAGGCCGCTGAAATCATGCAGCTGACGCCTCAGGCTCTAAAAAAGCAAGGGATCATAGAAGGGATCATTGCTGAACCGGCTGATCATCAAGCCGTAATTGCCAATCTGGATGAAGTCTTGACTCGTGAATTGGCAGCTTTGCAGCAGTTAACGCCTACTGAGCTGTTACAGCGTCGTCAGCAGCGATTTAGAAAGTTTTAGTGAGGGAAGAAAATAATGGAAGGAATTTTAAGCAATAAGCGAATCATTGTCATGGGCGTGGCCAATAAGCGCTCAATTGCGTGGGGATGTGCCCAGGAAATGGAAAAACAAGGGGCAACCGTCATTTATACCTACCAAAATGAACGCATGAAAAAAAGCATCAGTCGTTTGGTAAATGACGAACAGCGCCTGATTGAATGCGACGTTGCCAACGATGACAGCATTCAGACAGCTTTTAAGGCCATTAAGAAGCGATTTGGCAAGGTTGATGGTTTGGTGCATGCAATTGCCTATGCAAAAAAAGAAGAACTGAGTGGCTCGATTCTAAACGTCAGTCGTGAAGGATATGCCCTGGCTCAAAATGTTTCGGCCTATTCACTGATTGCCGTTGCCAAGGCTGCTCATGAACTGGATCTGCTTAATGATCCGGCCAGCATTGCGACTCTGACCTACTTTGGCTCGGAGCGGGCAATTCCAAACTATAACGTTATGGGAGTAGCCAAGGCGGCACTGGAGGCCAGTGTTCGCTATTTGGCTCGCGACATGGGTTCAATGGGTGTACGAGTAAACGCTATTTCTGCAGGGGCCATGAAGACGCTGGCCGTTACTGGAATCGACAACCATAGCGATCTTTTAAAGATGTCGCAGGATCGGACGACTGATGGTCAATCTGTGACTTTGGAAGAGATCGGCGGTACCTGTGCCTTTTTGATGAGTGATCTTTCAAAAGGAATCGCCGGCGATGTCATTTACGTTGACAAAGGTGTTCATTTAATCTAACTAATTAAAAGGATTCAGCGCTCTGAATCCTTTTAATTTTGCGAAAAATTGCTAGGCAGTTTTAAAAATAAAAAAATGGTTCGTTTTTGCTCGATAAATCTTATTGATTTCTCATTTTTTAGACAATCAAGCTAAAAATTTATGATATAATTTTGCCTTGAGGTAGGGAGAAAGTTCGTTACTGTTGACGATTGTTCAAGGTGGTGTATTTCGTGAAGAAAGTTTTAATTGCCAATCGTGGTGAAATAGCAGTCCGGATCATACGGGCCTGTCATGAATTGGGTCTGAAGACGGTTGCCGTTTACGCCAAGGAAGATGAATATGGCGTCCATCGTTTCCGTGCGGATGAGGCTTATCAGATTGGTGCCGGCAAAAAGCCAATCGAAGCCTACCTGGACATGGATGACATTATTCGGGTCGCTAAGCAGACCGGTGCCGATGCGGTGCATCCCGGTTACGGCTTTTTAGCTGAAAATGAAGAGTTTGCACAAAAATGTGCGGACAACGGCATTATCTTTATCGGCCCAACCGTTCGTCAGCTGCAGCTGTTTGGTGACAAGGTTGCGGCTAAGGAAGTTGCGGTCAAGGCTGGCTTGAAGACGATTCCCGGTACGGATGAGCCAGTTCAGTCAATTGATGAGGTTCGCAAATTTGCTCATACGCATGGCTATCCGATTATGATCAAGGCAGCCATGGGTGGCGGTGGCCGCGGGATGCGGATCGTTCATAATGATGATGAGCTTGATGGCGCCTACGACCGAGCTCGCAGCGAGGCCAAGCAGTCATTTGGCGATGATGAGCTCTACGTTGAAAAGTATCTGAAGAATCCTAAACATATTGAAGTTCAGATTCTGGCTGACCAACACGGGCACGTCATGCATCTGTTTGAGCGAGACTGTTCGGTTCAGCGGCGGAATCAAAAAGTGATCGAGTTTGCGCCCAGCCTGGCTCTAAATGAAGAACGGCGCCAGGCAATCTGCCAGGCAGCCGTTAAGCTGATGGAAAGCGTACACTATCAAAATGCCGGGACGGTTGAATTTCTGGTAACCGATGATGACTTTTACTTTATTGAGGTCAATCCGCGGATTCAAGTTGAGCACACTGTTACGGAATTGATTACCGATATCGACATTGTGCAGTCACAGATCCTGATTGCCGATGGTGCTGATTTATATAAGGATCTCGAGCTGCCGGCTCAAGATCAATTGGAGCACAACGGCTATGGGATCCAATGTCGGGTTACGACCGAAGACCCTGAAAACAACTTTATGCCAGACACGGGTCGCATTGAAACGTATCGTTCACCTGGTGGGATGGGCGTGCGGCTTGACGGGGGCAATGCCTATGCGGGAGCCGTAATCACGCCATACTTTGACTCACTGCTGGTTAAGGCCTGCGTTCATGCACGGACGTTTAAGTCAGCCGTCCGTCGTATGATTCGGGTACTGCATGAGTTCCAGATTCGCGGGATTAAGACCAACATTCCATTTATGCTAAACGTGCTGCACCATCCAGTCTTTGAGGCTGGGCAGGCCCACACGACGTTTATTGATCAGACACCAGAATTATTTGACTTTAAGCACGAAAAGCCAGACTCAGCCAAGCAATTGCTGACCTACGTTGGTGACGTTACCGTTAATGGCTTTAATGGCGTTAAGGCACGCGAACAGGTCCATGCTGCTGAATTGAAGGCACCAAAGATCAATTTGGAACGTCACAATGGCCTGCCAATCGTCAATGCCAAGGACATCTTGGATCGTGACGGGGCTGAGGCTGCTATGAAGTGGGTTAGTGATCAAAAGCGCGTTTTGATTACTGATACGACGATGCGGGATGCCCACCAGAGTCTGTTTGCCACGCGGATGCGGACCAAGGACATGCTGCCAATTGCAGATCTTTATGATCGTGCCATGCCAAACGTCTTCTCTGCTGAGGTATGGGGTGGCGCAACCTTTGACGTGGCCTATCGCTTCTTGGGTGAGGATCCTTGGGAACGTCTGAAGATTCTGCGTGAAAAGATGCCACATACCATGCTGCAGATGCTCTTGCGGGGATCAAACGCGGTTGGCTACAAGAACTATCCAGATAACGCCTTAAAGAAGTTTATCGACAAGAGTGCTGAAGATGGCGTTGACGTCTTTCGGATCTTTGACAGTCTGAACTGGATTGAACAGATGCAAAAAAGCATTGAATACGTTCGTCAAACCGGTAAGATTGCGGAAGGAACGATGTGCTACACTGGTGACCTGCTTAGTCCTGACGAGCACAAGTACACGCTGGACTACTACAAGACGCTGGCTGGTCAATTGGTTGATGCCGGCGCCCAGATCATCGGGATCAAGGACATGGCCGGTCTGCTCAAGCCACAGGCAGCCTATGAGCTGGTTGGTGAGCTGAAGAGCAAGTATGACGTACCGGTTCACCTGCATACGCATGACACGACCGGCAATGGGGTTGCAACCTACGTTCAGGCTACCAGAGCCGGAGTTGACGTGGTTGACGTGGCTTCCAGCGCACTTTCTGGGACTACGAGTCAGCCAAGCATGAGCAGCTTCTACTATGCTCTGGCTGGCAATGAGCGGCAACCAGAACTGGATATTGAAACGGTTGAAAAGATCAATGATTACTGGGCTCAGGTCAAGCCATTGTATCAAGACTTCATGAACGGCATCACGTCGCCACAGACCGATATCTACCAGACGGAAATGCCTGGTGGTCAGTACTCCAATCTGCAGCAGCAGGCCAAGTCACTGGGACTGGACGACTTTGATGAGGTCAAGGCCAAGTATCGTGAAGTTAACGCCCTGCTCGGCGACATCGTTAAGGTTACGCCAAGTTCCAAGGTGGTTGGCGATATGGCCATCTTTATGATTCAAAATGGTCTGGACAGCAGTAATATCTTGGAACGTGGCAAGACGCTGGACTTCCCAGAATCAGTCGTCAACTTCTTTGCTGGTGATTTGGGACAGCCATATGGTGGCTTTCCAAAGCAGCTGCAGCAAGTTGTCTTAAAGGATCATCCTGCCATTACAGTACGTCCCGGCAGTCTGGCCAAGCCAGTTGACTTTGATCAGACGACCAAGGAATTGGCTGAACAGCTGAAGCGTCAGCCAACTGCCGAAGAGGTCATCAGCTACGTGCTTTATCCAGACGTCTTTTTGGATTACGTCAAGCGCAATCGCCAGTATGGCCAGATTGGCGTCCTGGATACGAACACGTTTTACCAAGGCATGCGGCCAGGAGAAAAGATCTACGTCAACCTGCGGCCAGGGCGGACCGAAATTTTGCAGCTTAATACCGTTTCAGACATGGACGTTGATGGTAACCGTCAACTGCTGTTCTCTGAAAACGGCCAGCAGCTGGTCTTGACGGTCAAGGATCAAACGCATGCCGCTACGGCCAAGGTTAGCGTACCAAAAGCCGATCCGCACGATCCAGGTCAGATTGGGATGCCGCTTAACGGAACGGTCGTTGACGTGATGGTCGAAAACGGTGATGAGGTCAAGAAGGGCCAGACGCTGGTCGTAACTGAGGCCATGAAGATGGAAACAACGATCAAGGCTTCATTTGACGGCAAGATCGACAAAGTCTACGCCAAGGCTGGTTCAACGATGGAAAGTCAAGATCTTTTGATTCAGATGAGTCCTTTAAGCTAATCAGATTTAGCAGCATTGATTTGTAAAGCGAGGTTAAAACAGTGGAAATTTCAGAACGCGTAAGCAACATTCAACCCTCAGCAACGCTGGCTTTGTCCGGCAAGGCCAAGGCGATGAAGGCACAAGGTATTGACGTCTTAAACCTTTCGATTGGTCAGCCAGACTTCAATACGCCAAAACATATCGGTCAGGCCGCTATCAAGGCAATTGAATCCGGTGACGTTGACTTCTACACCGCGGCAGTCGGTATCGAGCCTTTGCGAAAAGCAATTGCCGATAAGGAAAACGCTGATCATGGCACCAATTTCACAGCCGACAACGTAGTAGTAATGAATGGTGCCAAAATGACGCTGTACGCCCTGGGACAAGCACTGTTTAACGAAGGCGATGAAGTTTTGATCCCATTGCCTTACTGGGTAACTTATGGCGAACAAGTCAAGCTGGCCGGTGCCAAGCCGGTGTTCGTCAAGCCGGCAGCAAGCCGTCTGACGGTTGCGCCAGAAGAACTGGAAGCCGCTCGCACGCCTAAGACCAAGGCCATGATTTTAAATACGCCAAACAACCCATCTGGTGCCGTCTATACGCGTGAGCAGCTGCAGGCAATTGGTGATTGGGCCGTTGAGCATAACGTGATCGTGATTGCCGACGATATCTATGGCAAGCTGGTTTACAATGGTACCAAGTTTGTTTCACTGTTGGATCTGTCGCCTGAGATTCGCCAGCAGACGATTCTGGTCAACGGAATGTCCAAGACCTATTCAATGACCGGCTGGCGCGTTGGCTACGCAATTGCTGATGCTGACGTAGTCAAGGGATTGAAGACGTTCTTGAGTCATGCAGCCGGCAACATGGCCGCTGTTAGTCAATATGCAGCTCTGGCAGCTATTACTGGTGACCAGTCCTGTGTTGAAGAAATGCGCGCTACTTACGAAGAACGCATCAACACGCTTTATCCATTATTAAATGAGATTCCTGGCTTTAAGTTGGACGTTAAGCCAGCCGGTGCCTTCTATGCCTTTCCAGACGTCAGCGAGGCAGTTAAGCTGACCGGATTTGCCTCAACTGACGAGTTTGTCAATGCCCTGCTTGAAGAGGCCCATGTGGCAGTCGTTCCCGGCGCCGCCTTTGGGATGGAAAATCATGTACGGATCAGCTATGCAACCAGCATGGATGTTTTGAAAGAAGCCGTACAGCGGATTCAAGCCTTTATGGCCAACCATCAAAAATAATTAATCGTCAATTACTGAGCTCAGTTCAATGCGAGCTGAGCTCTTGTTTTAAAAATATTGTCACCCATTTTTAAAAAAGTGGGTGACAAGAAAAAGAGGGATAAAATGAAACGACAAAATATAGTTCATTTAACACAGACTGCTTTGATGACGGCCATGTTGATCGTTTTAGGCATGATTCCAGGAATTCCATTGGGTTTTATTCCAGTACCAATCGTTTTGCAAAATATGGGAGTCATGATGGCTGGTGAGCTGCTTGGTCCCAAAGAGGGAACGACCTCAGTTGCATTGCTGCTGTTTTTGGTAGCGGTTGGTTTTCCATTTTTGACTGGTGGCAGCGGTGGTATTGCCGTTTTTGCCGGGCCAACCGGTGGCTATCTTTTGGCATGGCTGTTTACGCCGCTTTTGATTGGTAGTCTGCGGAGACATTTTGGCGGCAGCTGGAACTGGTGGCAGGAATTTTTAATGGTGATCGTTGCTGGCGTGGTGTTTATTGATGTTACGGGCTCGGTCTGGCTCAGCTGGCAGTCGCATATGACGCTGGCAGCCGCTTTGATGTCTAACCTGGCCTTTATTCCCGGTGATTTGATTAAAGCAGGCGTTGCCGTTGCCATTGCTCGTCAGCTGCGCAGCGTACCAACGCTGAACCTAGACTAGGGGGAATAACGATGAGTACCAAAGATGAGCTGCTGAAGATTTTTTTGCTTAATGAAAATCAGTGGGTTTCAGGCAGTCAGTTGGCCCAAAAGCTGAGCATTAGTCGCGAAAGCATTTGGAAAGGCGTCGATGCCTTGCGTAAACAAGGACATCGGATTGAAAGTCAGCGTTCGCTTGGCTATCGCTATTTGGGATCTGATCACTTGGATAGTGCTGTAATTAAAATGCAGACCAAGGGCCGCTTTGCAGGTGAGATTCATACTGCCAGATCGATTGACTCAACGCAAAACTGGGCTAAGCAGTATCTCAGCAGCCATCAGCCCGATCGACCGGTTGCTTTTTTGGCTGATCAGCAGACAGCTGGTTATGGCAGACGGGGGCGTCAGTTCTATTCGCCGCAAAAAACCGGGCTTTATTTCAGTCTGGTGTTGCCGCACAACCCAATGAGTGCCTTGCCTAAGATCGGTCTTTTGACAACTGGGGTCGCCGTTGCGGTCGGTCACGTGCTTAAACGGACTTTTCCCGATCATGATTTTTCATATAAATGGGTCAACGATATTTACATGAATGGTCACAAAGTCTGCGGCATTTTGACCGAAGCTACGCTGGAGCTTGAATCAGCCTCGTCGGCAGCATTGATTGTCGGTATTGGCATCAATCTATCGACAGCAGATTTCCCAAATGAATTTGCCCAAAAGGCCGGCAGCATTGTTCCTGGCCAGACCGTTGATCGTAATCGTTTGGCTGCTGAACTGTTGGTAGAGATCATGAGCATCTATCACGAGTATGATTCTGGAAAGTTTTTGCCGGAGTATCGTGATCATTCACTGGTCTTGAATCGGCCAGTCGAACTCAAAATTGGCAATCGTCAGGTCGTTGGAACAGCAATTGATATTGATGAGCAAGGTGGCCTGGTAGTAGAGCTTGCCGATGGAACCAAGCAATCATTTATCAGTGGCGAGGTTACCAAGGTTAATCTGCCAGGGATGATGTCATGATGAGGATTTATGGCTTGGATCTGGATCAGGCGGGTCGCTGTATCCATTACCACCTGTCAGTTGACGTGGCAGCAATGAAATGCGCGCGCTGTCAAAGATACTATGCCTGTTATCAGTGCCATGATGCACTGGAGAACCATCGTTTTGCCGCCAGCAATAAAGATGATTGGCCGGTTATGTGCGGTATCTGTGGCTGTCTGATGAGATTCGATCAATATCAGTTGGGAACCTGTCCGCGCTGTGGGCATGCTTTTAATCCAAAATGCAGTCTGCATGGCCAGATCTATTTTAAATAAATCACTTTTTATCATTGATTTTTAATTAAAACAAGATTAGAATATGAGGCGTTGATTAAGATGAATAATGATTTAAGCCCAATAACATATTTTAATTAAGGTTACGAAAGGATCAGTGATAAAAATGACACTGCGATATACGGTTTTAGGTGCAGGTGCAATGGGATTGCGCTTTGGGGTGCTGCTGCAGGAAAATGCGGGGGCACAGGTTGATTTTGTCGACAACTGGGCACCAGAAGTTGAGACCATCAAAAAACAAGGCGGGGTCTATGTTTCCCGTGATCATGAAAACCGCCATCTGGTACCGGTCAACATCTATTCACCAGAAGAATACCAAGGTGAGCCCGACGTGTTTATCGTTTTTGCTAAGCAGATGACGCTGCAAGACCTCCTGGAACGTTCGGCTCACTTCTTTAAGCCTGAAAAACAGTACGTCTTTTCTGGTATGAACGGGATGGGCCACATTAAAAAACTGAACAAATATTTCCCTAAAGAACATGTCTTGGCCGGTACGTGTCTGATCGGGACCGTCTTAAACAAGGCTGGTGACGTTGACTTTATCGGCAAGCCGGGTGCCGGATCGATCAATGTTGCCAATGAGACCGAAGAACCAGACGAACGCACGCATGAGATTATCGCCGACTTTAAGGCTGCCAACTTAAATCCAACACTGACGACCAACTTTTTGGGAACGTTGATGACCAAGGTTGTCTTTAATTCAGTTGTCAACACGATCTGCACGCTGTTTGAGATTCAAATGGGTCAATTCATCGACTACCCAGGTGCCGAACGCTTGAGCAAGCAATTGATCAATGAGGCTTATGATGTGACCGAACGAGCCGGTATCAAGCTGCTTAATGATCGCGAAACCGAATGGAAGACGGTTGAATACGTCAGCCGGGTTGGTAATCCATTACATTATCCTTCAATGTATCAAGACATGCACAATGGCCGTAACACCGAAGTCGACTACATCAATGGCTACATCTACGAACTGGGCAAAAAGTATGATTATGAGGCCACGACTCATGATTTCTTGCGGGGGCTGGTTCATTTAGCTGAAAATACCCGTAAGTTCCGTCAATAGTTACAAACAACAAAAGACCGCTGAATTAAGACAGATTCGGCGGTCTTTTATTATTCAGGATTTTCTTGGTTAAATTTCTCCAAAGCTTCAGCTGCCTCAGTCCATTGCAGCTCGATTTCCTCACTTTGCGCTTTTAAAGCATCCAGTTCTTTTTGCAGATCAGTCAGCTTGGCAATATCGGTAGCAATCTCTGGTTGAGCCATCTGGGCTTCGATGGTCGCTTGTTTGTCTTCCAACTCGCCCATCTGAGTCTCCAATTGGTCGACCTGACGCTGCAGTTTGCGCCGGGCACGCTGGGTTTCTTTGCTCTGCTGATAGGAGGCTTGACCCGCTGACTGTTTGGTCTTGACTGTAGGCTGAATGGCAGCTGATGTTTTGGCCTGCTGGGTTAGATAGTCGTCATAGTTGCCCTCATAATGGGTCATGCCATCAGCCGTCATGTGCAGGATGTCAGTAGCTACTTGATTTAAGAAGTAGCGGTCATGCGAGATGAATAAGACGGTACCGTCAAACTCATTGATAGCAGTTTCCAAGACCTCACGACTGTCGATGTCCAAGTGATTGGTTGGTTCATCAAGGATCAAGAAGTTGATCGGCATAAATGACAGCTTGGTCAGCTCAAGACGTGCCTTTTCACCACCAGAAAGAGCACTGACCGGTTTGTAGACGTCATCGCCAACAAACAAGAAGCTGCCTAAAAGCGAGCGAATATCTTTTTCAGAAACTTCGGGATGATCGTCCCAGACTTCTTCTAAAACGGTTTTTTCGGGGTGCAGCTGCTGTTGTTCCTGGTCGTAATAGCCAATCTCTAAGTTGGCGCCAAACTTGATCGTGCCACTGAGTTTGGGAATCTTTTTCAAAAGCGTTTTTAACAATGTGGACTTGCCAATTCCGTTTGGTCCGATGATACCGATGCGCTGGCCTTTGCGGACCTTAAACGATAATGGTCCAGCCAGTTTTTGATCCTGATAGCCAATGTTGAGATCAAAAACATCTAAGACCTCGTTGCCAGAGTCATGATCACTGTGAAACTGAAAGTGAATCGAGGCATCATCAGTCACTGGACGCTCCAGGCGATCCATTTTCTCCAGCTGTTTGCGCCGGGCCTGAGCTCGTTTGGTTGTTGATGCGCGCACGATATTGCGATTGACGAAATCCTCCAGTTTGGCGATTTCTTTTTGCTGCTGCTCATAGTGCTTCCATTCCGCTTGCAGTCGTTCACGCTTATGGGTAACAAACTGAGTGTAGTTGCCGGTATAGTGAATCAGGGTCCGGTTGTCCAGATCATAAACATCGGTAACGACGCGATCCAAAAAGTAACGGTCGTGAGAGACGATCAAGAGCGCACCCTGGTAGCTTTTAAGATAATCTTCCAACCAACTTAAAACACCCATATCCAAGTGATTGGTCGGTTCGTCTAAGATTAAAAGATTAGGCGACTGTAGCAAAATCTTGGCTAGGGCCAGCTTGGTCTTTTGACCGCCAGAAAGCGCATTGACTGAGGTGTCATACATTTCTTCGCCAAAGCCAAAACCATGCAAAACACCCCGCATCCGGGAGGCATATTCATAGCCGCCTTGCTTTTTAAACTGTTCCGACAGTCGATCATAGCTGGCTAGTATTTCTTGATAGTCAGCATCGTCAGGAGCAAGCGTTCCTAATCGTTCTTCCAGATCATGCAGCTGACGTTCTAGATCGTGTAGGGGAGCAAAAACGCTGTCTAATTCAGCCCAGATTGAGTTTTGACTGTCGAGTCCTTGATTTTGGGCTAAGTAGCCAATCGTGAGATCACGAGCATGAGTGACCGTGCCTTCATCGGGCTCGGTCAGGCCAGCAACGATCTTTAAGAAAGTCGTTTTACCGGCACCGTTACGGCCAACCAGGGCAGTACGGCCGTGATCTTGGATCTGCATATTCATATTGTGAAACAAGACATCGCTGCCAAAACGACGCTCAACGTTATTGGTTTGCAATAAGAGCATAGTTCAACCTCATTTTTATTGTAGATAATCAGTAAGATTGTAGCACAAGATTGAGTGGACTGGCGAGATTGAGCCGAGTGACGACAATGTTAAGCATTTAATTTAGTGTGTAAAAAATCGGTTCGAGAGCAAATGATCAGATGCGCATAATCAAAACAGCAATCGGTTTTTCACAAATTCCTCATGGACAAGCATCGATCCCTGTAGCATAATAAAAGGCACGTTAAGTATGAAAAAAAGATTCTTTTCTTGGAAAATAGTTCACAAAGTCTGGCTGAGTTGCTAAAATAATAAAGGAATAATTTTCACAAACTAGAATCTGAATTGGAGGAATCTATTAATGGCAACGCGTAAAATTCCCCGTGCCACGGCTAAGCGGTTGCCGGTCTACTATCGGTATCTGAACGTTTTGCTTAATGCCAACAAGCGGCGGGTTTCATCAACTGAACTGTCAGAAGCAGTCAAGGTTGACTCAGCAACGATTCGACGCGACTTTTCCTATTTTGGCGAATTGGGCAAACGAGGCTATGGCTATGATGTGGAAAAGCTTTTAAACTTTTTCAAGGGTATCCTGAATCAAGACAAGCTGACCAGTGTGGCGTTGGTCGGGGTCGGCAGCTTGGGCAGTGCCCTGATGAACTATAACTTTCATCAAAGTACCAATCTGCGGATCAGTGCCGCCTTTGATCCTAAACCTGCTCTGGCCAATACCGTTAAGAGTGGGATTCCTGTCTACCCAGTCGGTGAGATGAAAAAGCAGCTGAAGGAACAGCAGATTGACGTTGTCATTTTAACGGTTCCCGGTGAAAAGTCACAAGCAGTTACTGATGAGCTGGTTGAGGCCGGTGTACACGGTATCTTGAACTTTACGCCGGTACGCCTGTCAGTGCCAAAAGACGTTCAGGTGCAAAACATTGACCTGACCAATGAGCTGCAGACGCTGATCTACTTTATTGAAAACAACAATGCCAAAGATGGTCAAAAATAGTGTAACGCACGGCGAGCAATCGCCGTGTTTTTTTAATTATTGATCAAAAAGTCAAAATGCCTTGATATCAGCAACTAAAGCGTTTTTAAAAGTCTAATAGTCAAAATTGGTCAAAATAATTGTTGCATTTTGGCAAGATCATGATATAGTAGATCATGTAATTAGCACTTAGGTGATAAGAGTGCTAAATAAATATCTGAATTATTAATGATGATTGATGGAGGGATTAACGTGTTAAAACCATTAGGAGATCGCGTTGTTCTTAAAGCGGAACAAGCTGAAGAAAAGACGGTTGGCGGAATCGTATTGGCTAACAATGCCAAGGATAAGCCAACGACGGGTACGGTTGTCGCAGTTGGCGAAGGCCGCTACCTGGACAATGGTCAAAAAGTTGCTCCAGCCGTTAAGGAAGGCGACCGCGTCCTGTTTGACAAGTACGCAGGCAATGAAGTTGAATACAAGGGTGAAAAGTACCTGGTCGTTCGTGAAAAAGACCTGGTTGCCATTGTTGACTAAGTAGACTTGTTTTCGCATTCGATCAATATTAATGAGGTGAAAATCTAAAATGGCAAAAGAAATCAAATTTTCTGAAGATGCACGCAAGGCAATGCTGCGTGGGGTAGACAAGCTGGCCAATACCGTTAAGACGACGATTGGTCCTAAGGGTCGCAACGTCGTTTTGGAACAAAGCTACGGTGCTCCTACGATTACCAACGACGGGGTTACGATTGCCAAGAACATTGAACTGGAAGACCACTTTGAAAACATGGGTGCCAAGCTGGTTTCTGAAGTTGCTTCCAAGACCAACGACAACGCCGGTGACGGTACGACGACTGCAACCGTTTTGACGCAAGCTATCGTTAACGCCGGTATGAAAAACGTTGCCGCCGGTGCCAACCCGGTCGGCATTCGTCGCGGGATTGACAAGGCTACCAAGGCAGCCGTTGAAGAACTGCACAAGATGAGCCACGAAGTTCAAAGCAAAGATGACATTGCTCAAATCGCTTCGATCTCGGCTGCCAACCCAGAAGTCGGTGAACTGATTGCCGATGCTATGGAAAAGGTTGGTCACGATGGCGTTATCACGATTGAAGACAGCCGTGGCGTTGACACGACGGTTGACGTGGTTGAAGGGATGAGCTTTGACCGCGGCTACATGTCTCAATACATGGTAACTGACACGGACAAGATGGAATCCGACCTGGATAACCCATACATTCTGATTACTGACAAGAAGATCAGCAACATTCAAGATATTTTGCCATTGCTGCAAGCAGTCGTTCAAGAAGGCCGCTCGCTTCTGATCATTGCTGACGACATTACTGGTGAAGCTCTGCCAACGCTGGTTTTGAACAAGATCCGTGGGACGTTCAACGTTTGCGCTGTTAAGGCGCCTGGTTTTGGTGACCGTCGTAAGGCTCAATTGCAAGATATTGCCATTCTGACTGGCGGTACGGTTATTTCTGACGACCTGGGCATGAGCTTAAAGGATGCTACGGTGGCTCAACTTGGCTCTGCCAACAAGGTTACCGTAACCAAGGACAACACGACCATCGTTGACGGTAACGGTGCCAAGGACGCTATTGCCGAACGGGTTGAACAAATCAAGCAGGCCATTGCCAACACGACTTCTGAATTTGACAAGGAAAAGCTTCAAGAACGTCTGGCCAAGCTGTCGGGCGGGGTTGCCGTAATCAAGGTTGGTGCCGCTACGGAAACTGAGCTTAAGGAAAAGAAGTACCGTGTTGAAGATGCCTTGAACGCTACGCGGGCTGCCGTTCAAGAAGGTTTCGTACCTGGTGGTGGTACGGCACTGATCAACGTTATTCCAGCCCTGGAAAACGTTGAAACCGAAAGTGACGATGAAGAAACTGGTGTCAACATCGTTAAGAAGGCTCTTGAGGCTCCAGTTCGTCAAATCGCTGAAAACGCCGGGGTTGAAGGCTCAATCATCGTTAACCGTTTGAAGAGCGAAAAGCCTGGTATTGGCTACAACGCTGCCATTGACAAGTTTGAAGATATGGTTGCCGCTGGTATCGTTGACCCAACCAAGGTTACGCGCTCGGCTCTGCAAAACGCTGCTTCAGTATCTGCAATGCTGCTGACTACGGAAGCCGTTGTTGCTGACAAGCCAGAACCAAAGAATGATCAGCCAGCTGCTCCTCAAGGCGGCGCCGGCATGATGTAATCCTTATTGGATGAATAAAAAGCGTCTCGACTTTAAGTTGAGACGCTTTTTTGCGTTTAATGGCCACTTAGTGGTATTCTGTTAGTTATGTCCATTAAAATGATGGGCGCTAACTTATTTAGTGGAGTAATTTTTATGTCATCAAAAATACCTAGTCAGAAAATGTCTTTAACTTCCGTCATTTTACTGGCTCTGAATTCATTAATTGGATCCGGATGGCTGTTTGGGGCTGGCGAAGCGGCTAGAATTGCGGGGCCGGCAGCGGTTATTTCCTGGATTTTAGGGGCGATCATCATCATGGTGATTGCCTTTAACTACGTAGAATTAGGGGCGATGTTTCCAGAAAGCGGGGGCATGAGCCGCTATGCTCAATACAGTCACGGCCCGTTGTTGGGATTCGTAGCTGCTTGGGCTAATTGGGTCTCTTTGATTACACTGATTCCGATTGAAGCTGTAGCCTCGGTTCAATACATGAGCTCATGGCCATGGAGCTGGGCCAACTGGACGCGCAGCTTTGTCAGCCATGGCAGCATTACCAATCAAGGGCTGCTGGTGGTCTTTGCGTTTATGATCGTTTTTACGCTGATCAATTTCTGGTCAGTTAAGATCTTAACTCATTTTACGGGCTTGATCTCGATTTTTAAGCTGCTGATGCCGACTTTGACGATTGTTGTTTTGATGCTGAGTGGTTTTCATACCGGCAACTTTGGTCACAGCGTTCAAGGCTTTATGCCCTATGGCAGCCGTTCGATTTTTGAGGCGACAACGGTAGCCGGAATTATTTTTTCATACGATGCCTTTCAAACGGTCGTCAATTTGGGTGGCGAGATGAAGGATCCACAAAAAAACATCTATCGTGGGGTCGTGATCTCACTGACGATTACAGCTGTGCTATATATTCTGTTGCAGATTACTTTTATTGGTGCCGTTAAGCCATCACTTTTGTCTGTGCATGGCTGGCACGGGATTAATTTTGCTTCGCCGTTTGCAGATCTGGCCATTTTGATGGGGATCAACTGGCTGACGATTCTTTTGTATATTGATGCTTTTGTGTCGCCGTTTGGTACCGGGGTGGCTTTTGTTACCAATGCTTCACGAACGCTGGCGGCAATGGCGCGTGGCGATCATCTGCCAGCTTGGCTGGGGAGACTGCAGCGCCGTTATATGGTACCGCGTTTTGCCATGGTGGTGAATCTGATTTTGGCGGCTGTTTTGGTCTGCATTTTCCGCAATTGGAGTGCCTTGGCAAGTGTAATTTCCGCCTCAACGCTGATTGCCTATTTGACGGGACCGGTAGCTGCCGTAGCACTTAGAAAAATTGCGCCTGATTTGAAGCGGCCATTTAAGCCACGTTCTTTAAGCTGGATGGCACCATTGTCGTTTGTACTGACCAGTCTTGCAATCTATTGGGCAATGTGGCCGACGACGATTGAGGTGATTTTTGTCATTTGTCTCGGTCTGCCAATCTATGCCTATTATGAGATTCGTTACCATCACGTTTCTTGGAAGATGCAGCTGAAAGGATGCGGCTGGCTGTTGGGCTATCTGGTGTTCATATCAATTATGTCTTATCTGGGTAGTGATGGCTTTGGTGGTCAGAACTGGATTGAATATCCTTTTGACTTTGTTGTAATCATTTTATGTTCACTAGTATTTTACTGGTGGGGGATCAATAGCAGCGTTGCTGGCCAGGATCTTGAATTGGGACGGGCCGTCAACGCGCGCATCGATGAATAGCGCAGCTTTGATAAAGTCTTTTAAACCGCCGATCCGCCAATTGCGGGTGGGTGGTATTAACCATTTTAGTGGTGTAGAATAACTATTGACTTTATATCTTAATAGAGTGAAGGAGAAAAAGAATATGTGGCGGTATTTAAAACGCGTTCTCATTGGTAAGCCATTGAAGACGCTGGATGAAGGCCAGGCCCATTTGACCAAGTTTAAGGCATTGGCCTTGTTATCGTCGGATGCTTTATCATCCGTTGCCTATGGTACTGAACAGATTACGACTGTTTTGGTAACCTTGTCAGCGGCTGCGATCTGGTACTCACTGCCGATTGCAGCGATGGTTTTGATTCTGCTGGTGGCAATTACCCTTTCCTATCGACAGATCATCAATGCCTATCCAAGCGGTGGTGGTGCCTATGTCGTTGCTACCGAAAACTGGGGCCGCACCGGTGGCTTGTTGGCTGGTGGCTCACTTTTGGTTGACTATATGCTGACGGTCGCGGTTTCAACGACTTCCGGCACTGAAGCGATCGTTTCTGCGGTCCCGCAGCTTTATAAGTATTCGGTGCCGATTTCAGTCATTATCGTCTTGCTGATTATGATTTTGAACCTGCGGGGATTGAGTGATAGTGCCAATTTCTTAACGGTTCCGGTTTATTTCTTTATCGTTATGATCACGGCCATGATTGTTTGGGGCTTTATCAATATTGCCACGGGCCACTTGACCTATCATGCGACGGCATCGTTTGGAACACCGGTTGCCGGAATGTCGGCAGTGCTGTTTATTCGGGCTTTTTCAGCCGGTTCATCCTCATTGACCGGGGTTGAGGCGATCAGCAATGCCGTGCCAAACTTTAATGAACCTAAAAAGAAGAACGCGGCCAATACGCTGGCGATCATGAGTCTAATTCTGGCTGCCTTCTTTGGCGGAATCACGTTCTTTAGCTACTACTTTGGAATTGTGCCAAACTCACATGCCACCGTGCTTTCACAGATTGGTGCCGTAATCTTTGACGGTCATGGAATCGGCTTTTACCTGCTGCAGCTTTCTACGGCCATGATCTTAGCCGTTGCTGCCAATACTGGTTTTTCGGCCTTTCCAATTCTGGCGTTTAACATGGCCAAGGACAAGTATCTACCACATGCCTTTATGGATCGTGGGGACCGTTTGGGATATTCCAATGGGATCATTGCTCTGGCCGTTGGTGCCATCGTCATGATTTTGATCTTCCATGGTAAGACCAACATGTTAATTCCACTGTATGCGGTTGGTGTTTTTGTGCCATTTACGCTTTCTCAGTCCGGGATGATCATTCACTGGTTTAGACATCGCCAGGGACACTGGCTGGGCAAGTCCACGATCAATCTGGTCGGGGCCTTGATCTCGGCATGCCTGGTTGTCTTCTTGTTCTGGCAGCATTTTGGCAACGTATGGCCATACTTGATCATCATGCCTGCTCTGCTGTTTATGTTCTACAAGATTCACAACCACTATATCAAGGTCGGCATGCAGCTGCGGATTGCCGAAAAGACCAAGGTTCAGCTGCATGACTATGATGGTTCGACCGTGATCGTCTTGATTGGTAACGTGACCCGGGTTACCAAGGGAGCCATCAATTATGCGCGTTCAATCGGTGACTATGTCATTGCCATGCACGTCTCATTTGATGAAAACCCTGGTAAAGAACACAAGACGGCCAATGAGTTTAAAGCAGAGTATCCAGACGTACGGTTTGTCGATATTCATTCGTCATATCGCTCAATTGCCAAGCCAACGCTACGCTTTGTTGATGTCGTTGCCAAGCGAGCGGCAGCCAGAAACTATTCAACAACGGTTCTGGTACCGCAGTTTATTCCCAATAAGCCATGGCAGATGGCACTGCACAACCAGACCAGTGTCAGACTGCGAGCTGCTTTGAACTCACGGGAAAACATCGTCGTTTCCAGTTACAACTATCACTTGCATGAATAGCCAATAGGAGCAATTTTGAACTATGGAAAAATTTTTGAAGCATCGTCAATGGCTCTGGGCTGCATTAGGAGCAGTCGGTATCTTTTTGATTTCGAGCTTTTCAATTCGGCATCAGCACTTTGTTTCTGATCTAGGCGGCTTTTTGGGCTGCGTACTGCTGGTTGGCGCGTATTTGGGCTTTAATTGGACAAAGATTAAGAGTCATGATCGAAAAACCATTGCTTCGGTGCGATTGATCTTAGTTTTAGTTATCGTTTTGATCGGTTTGGAAGTAGTTCAATCATTGCTTGGTTAATTTAAACAAAAGACTGACATTGATGAAAATCAATGTCAGTCTTTTTTGTTTTGACAGGCAATGAGACATGCCTTAGCATATTAATGTTAGCCAGCTAACAAAAAGGAGAAAAACATGAGCTATCTGGAAAAAGAACTACACCAAACTGCCAACTATCTGGCCTGGAAGTTTGATCATTTTGCAAATGAATATGGATTGACCGGACAGCAGCTGTCAACGATTGATTTTTTGGCCAACCAGCCACAATGGCAAAGTACGCAGCATGCGATTGAATTGGAATTCAACATCAAACGGTCGACGACGGCCAAGATGCTGCAGCGAATGGAAAAAGCAAGGTTGGTTACCAGAAAAACTGCCAGCAATGACCGGCGCAGCAAGATCGTTTCATTAACACCGCAGGCCAGGGTGTTTGCCAAGACTGCTCGTCAGTATCTTGACATGCGTCAGCAGCGTTTGGAAAATCGTTTTTCTTCTCAACAGCTGGCAGACTTTGAAGAAGTTTTGGCATATCTGCAAGAAAAGAGTGATGATTAGTGAATCAAACGGATCGAATCGATAAGCGGGTCTACGCAGCGATTCTAGCAACGGGACTGATGTCGTTTAGCGGTGTGATTGTGGAAACGGCAATGAACATAACCTTCCCCACATTGATGAAGGAATTTGATATTACAACAAACATGGTTCAGTGGATGACATCGATCTATCTATTGATCGTGGCAATTATCGTGCCACTGTCAGCCATCTTAAAGAAGTCGTTTGCAACCAAAAAATTATTTTTATGTGCCAATCTGCTGTTTATTACTGGGGCTTTGATTGATGCTTTGGCGGGCAGCTTTGCCTTTTTGCTGATGGGGCGAGCAATTCAAGGAATTGGAACGGGGATTGCCTTACCATTGATGTTCAATATTATTTTGGAACAGGTACCGCAAAGTAAAATTGGTTTTATGATGGGACTGGCCAATATGATTACCGGGATCGCGCCAGCAATCGGTCCAACCTTTGGCGGAATCGTCGTCAGCAGTTTTGGCTGGCGTTGGGTCTTTTACTTTTTATTACCACTATTGGTAATCTCTTTGCTCTTGGGAATCTGGGGTATTGAGCAAAAATCGGCTATTGAGCGGCAAAAAATCGATGGCATCAGCTTTGCTGGTATTGCCATGATGTTTTCCGGCTTGATTTTTGGCTTCAGCAACCTCAGCAGTGGTCAATTCTTAAGCTGGCAAGTTGGTGGCGCACTTTTGTTTGGACTGATTGGCATGATTGTTTTGATTGTGCGCTCACTAAAGATTGCGGTGCCAATCTTGAATCTAAGACTGTTTAATAACCAAGCTTTTGCTGGACACGTACTGGGCTTCTTTTTGACGCAGATCATCTCATTGGGCTTTGCCTTTTTGTTGCCAAATTATATTCAGCTGGTCAATGGCAACTCAGCGCTGCTGGCTGGGCTATTGGTCTTACCGGCTGGCTTTATGGGAGCATTTTTTGGTCCGTTTGGTGGCAAGCTGCTGGACCAATATGGTCCGCGCAAGCCGATTTTAGCCGGCTTTACCAGCTGTGTGATCTCATTGGTGCTGTTTGCAGCCTTCAGCCGACAGCTAAGCAATATGTTTATTATGCTGATCTATATTTTGTATATGGGCGGCATGGGTGCGTGTATGGGCTGTGTTATGACCAGTGCCTTAAATACTTTGCAAGTTAAGGAGCGAACTCAAGGGAATGCGATTATGAACACGCTGCAGCAGTTTGCTGGTGCGATGGGGACCTCGCTTTCGGCTACCGTAGTGGCACAGAGTCAATACCATCTGCATGTTGGAACGGCTAAAGCTACGGCAATCGGTACGCAGCATGCCTTTATCATGCTGTTGATTTTTAGTCTGATCGTTTGGCTGAGCTACTTTAAGAGCGTGCCAAAGGAAAAATAAATAAACAAAGAAGCTGGGAATTAACTCAACCTCTTAACTATGTATGGATAATAATGCCTCAGCGCAGTAGCTGGCTGGCAGTTCAAATGCTGATAAATCAGCATTTGACCGACCTAGCCATCCTTGCGGAGGTTCGAAGACAAACTCCGAAAATCGGTCGCAAACTGATTCTCGGAGTTTTTTCTCACTCTCTTTTAATTATGCCTTGGAATATGGAATCTCGTGAATGCGCGTCGGGCCTTTTTCAATTGTCAGCTGGTTGTTGAAACGATCAGTCAGTTGCTTTAGCCGTTCACTTAGCTGATCTTCATCAACATATATGCTGACGATGACACTGGCACCGTAATCTTCAGCGGCAATCTCAAGGTTGTTTTGCTTTAAAAAATAAAGTAGTGAGTCATGCTGTGAATAGGAAACATTGACTTTTAAAACGGCCTGCTCGACACGTTCGACCAGTCCGGCCTGTTCGATAGCCTGCGATACCGAATTGCTGTAGGCACGAATCAAGCCGCCAGCTCCCAGCTTGATGCCGCCAAAATAGCGGGTGACGACGGCTAAAACGTTATGCAGCTGATTGGCCTTTAAAGCTTCCAGCATTGGTACGCCGGCGGTTCCACTGGGCTCGCCGTTGTCGCTTTCACGCTGAATCTGGTCGTGTTCGCCGATCAGGTAGGCAAAGCAGTTGTGGGTTGCCTTGCGGTGAAGCTTATTAATCTGGGTAATTGCCGCTTGCGCCTGCTCTTCAGACTCAACGCGAAACAGGCTGCAGATAAAGCGTGATTTTTTAATGATGATTTCATGGGTGACATCTTGAGCAATAGTTAAAAATGGCGCAGTCATAAAAATTCCTCTTTATTATTTTATCGCTTAATTTAATGTGAACATGATCTAATTGGCATAGAGTATCTCAGGAGGGGATTTGAAATGATAGAAGACTATTTTGGCCGTCGGATCTTGGTACCAATCGTTGATATGCCAAAAACACTGCCAGCAAAAATCAAGGTACTGCCAACGATGAAAGTTGCCAAAAGTACAATCATCTGTCAGCGCTGCGGTGCAAGAATCAGTTTAAGTGCCGCAGCGCTGCCCAATCATGAATTTTATTGCCCCATTTGCCTGAATCTAGGTCGAGTTGATACGCTGAGTAAATTTTACCATGTTGCCGAGCCAAATCAATTTTGTCCGCCATATCCGCAGCTGATTTGGCAAGGTCAGCTTTCATTGCTGCAAGAGCAGGTAGCAAAAGAGGTCCAGGTGAGCATGTGCCATCATGAAAGACGATTGATCTGGGCGGTTACGGGAGCTGGCAAGACAGAAATGATGTTTAAAGGACTGGCTGAGCGGCTGCAGCAAGGTGAGCGAATCGCTTGGGCCTCGCCGCGCGTTGATGTTTGCCTAGAGATTTATCCGCGTTTAAAAAAAGCATTTAAAAACTGCGAGATTGCACTGTTGTACGGCAAAGCCCAAGAACCGTATCACTATCGACAGCTGACCGTCTGCACCACCCATCAGCTACTGAGATTTTATCATGCCTTTGATAATCTGATCATTGATGAGGTCGATGCCTTTCCATTTGCGACTAACCCCCAGCTGTACTTTGCTGCCCAAAATGCCGTTAAGCCTGATGGTGGGATGACTTTTTTAACGGCTACGCCTGGTAAAGCATTGCTGCAGTCCGTAAAGCGAGGTCAACTGCAAGTCAGTTATCTGCCGTTGCGCTATCATGGCCATTTATTGCCAGTACCAAGAGTTGAGTTGACCTTAAACTGGCGTCTTCAGCTGCAAAAAGGTCATTTGCCGCCCAAAGTCAGACAAACACTGCAGCATGAGCTTGCGACTGGCCAGCGTTTTTTGCTTTTTGTACCACACGTTAAGGATCTGCCGGCAGTCAAGCTTGCTTTGCATAATGATTTGGAAACGATGGATTTTGCGACTGTCTATGCCAGTGATCCAAAGCGTCTGGAAAAAGTACAGGCGATGCGTGATCAAAAGTATTTTTTTTGGTTACGACGTCAATTTTGGAACGCGGCGTTACGTTTCCAGAAATTGATGTCATAATTCTGGGTGCCGATGATGAGGTTTTTTCAGCATCCGCGCTGGTTCAAATGGCGGGCCGAGCGGGGCGTTCACAAAAGCGTCCTACTGGCAGCGTCTGGTTTTACGTTGGGGCAATGAGCCGCCGGGTTCGCGAGGCTTTGTATCAGATTGCCTATATGAATCAAAAGGGGGCGCGTCTACTTGCTAAAATGCCTGCTTTGCGGCGCGACGATTGAAAAGCGTCTCAGCCTAAAACAATTGCTGCTGCCAGGTCGAATCCCACAGCCTAAAATATGTATCAAGTGTCAAAGTCGCCTTGTTTTAAGGAAAAGTACTCATCCATGTCCAGGATGCGGTCGAAAGCTACTGGCATCGGAAACGATATGCTGGGAATGTCAACAATGGCAGCATCAGTATGGCTGGCTATTGGCCAATCAAAGTCTTTACGCATATAATGACATGATGCGTGAATATATGAAAAGATATAAGTTTCAAGGAGACTATGGACTGCGCTTGGCTTTTCAGGCTGAATTCAACCAATTTTTAAAAGAATTTGACTATGATGTATTGGTCCCCATTCCGATAGCGCCGCATACATGGCAGACGCGCGGCTTTAATCAGACAACGGCTCTTTTGACACTGCCCTATACCACGGCCTTGACGACAATTGCGAATAATAAACAGAAACAATCATCCAAAACACGGCAAGAACGTCTAAAAACGCCACAGATTTTTCGCCTGACGCAACCACAAAAAATCATTCATCAGCGGGTTTTATTGGTTGATGATGTCTATACGACCGGCCGGACACTATATCATGCAGCGGTTTTATGCCATCAGGCCGGTTGTCTTGAAGTCAAGAGTGCCACCTTGGTCAGTTAAAATTCTGTAAACGATTACAAAATGAATTTGTCTATTAAGGCAAAGTAATCTATAATAGAATCAGGATATGAGAAGAGTGGTCCTTCTGATATCAATCAGAACAAGCTTTTTGCTTGGACTGGAAGGAGATGAATTTCTGTCGGCAGATCTGGCGAGCACTATGCAATAGCAACCCAATAAGTCTTATAGCTGATTTATTGGAAAAATTGCGGTTGTGGCTATCACCGTAGACTGCTGCTTGAGGCAAGGGCAGTGGTCTTGGGTGCCGTCTTTTCAGATTAATCTGTGACGGTAAGCATAGTGGGTAAATAATCAAATCTCGTCATTTTTGAGCGACAGAGAAGTGCAATGCTAAAATTCAATATTCGTGGTGAAAACGTCGAAGTTACCGAATCGATTCGCGACTACGTCATCAAGCGGATCAGCAAGCTGGAAAAGTTCTTCGAAGATAACGTTGAAGCAAACGCGCACGTTAATCTGAAGGTCTACCCTAACAAGACTTTCAAGGTTGAAGTAACGATTCCACTTCCATACTTGACGCTGCGGGCGGAAGAAACCTCTAGCGACATGTACGGTAGCATTGACCTGGTTACCGATAAACTGGAACGTCAAATCCGTAAGTACAAGACCAAGGTTAACCGTAAGTCCCGTGAAAAGGGCTACAAGAACATGGACTTTGTACCTGATGTTGAAGACGAACCAGTCAGTGACGACTTAAAGATCGTTCGGACCAAGCAAATCTCCTTGAAGCCAATGGACCCAGAAGAGGCAGTTTTGCAAATGGACATGCTGGGACATGACTTCTTTGTCTTTGAAGATGCTGAAACCAATGGTACCAGCGTCGTATACCGTCGTAAGGATGGTCGCTACGGTCTGATTGAAATCAACTAGTCCGTAATCAAAGGAAAAGGAATGGCAATTTTGGCCATTCCTTTTTTAGTTACAAAAAAGCCGGCATTGATTAAGGGTCGTTGAACAGTTTCGTGTTCATGTCGCTGGTTCCATGTTAAAATGGAAAATATGAAAATAAAATGATAATGGGTTAGACCGCACTTGGCGATTTAGCTTTTTAGAATCATTGTAATGGAGGAAATGACGCTTAATGGCGAACATACTGAAAAAGTGGATTGAAAGCGATCGACGCGAGCTGCGCCGGATTGATAAGATTGCCAATCGGGTAGAGAGCTATGCTGATCAAATGAGCAAGCTGACTGATGAGCAGCTGCAGGCCAAAACGCCAGAATTTCGGCAGCGCTACCAAAAAGGCGAGTCGCTTGACGATATGCTGCCAGAAGCCTTTGCCGTTGCTCGTGAGGCAGCTAAGCGGGTTTTGGGACTGTATCCCTTCCACGTCCAGATCATGGGGGGCATCGTTCTTCACGAAGGTAACATCGCAGAAATGAAAACTGGTGAAGGTAAGACGCTGACGGCCACAATGCCGGTCTACCTTAATGCGATTTCTGGTGAAGGTGTACACGTTATTACCGTTAATGAATATCTTTCCAAGCGTGACGCAACGGAAATGGGACAGCTGTACAATTGGCTTGGCTGCTCGGTTGGGGTCAACAACTCTGAGATGGATCCTGACGAAAAGCGTAAGGCCTACCAGTGCGACATCATGTATTCAACCAACAGCGAGATTGGTTTTGACTACTTGCGTGACAATATGGCTGTCTACAAAGAAGATCAGGTTCAGCGTGGCTTGAATTTTGCCATTGTCGATGAGGTTGACTCAATCTTGATTGATGAGGCACGGACGCCATTGATTATCTCAGGACCGGGTACGGGAACGTCAAAGCTTTATCAACAGACCGACCGCTTCGTCAAGAAACTGAAAAAAGACGTCGACTACAAGATTGATTTGGAATCCAAGACGGTTTCGCTGACTGATGAAGGAATCAAAAAAGCTGATAAGTACTTTAATCTGGATAACCTTTACAACCCAGAGAACACGGCTTTGACGCACCACCTGGATCAAGCGCTGCGGGCCAACTACATCATGTTGCGTGATAAGGACTACGTGGTTTCAAAGGATAAAGAAGTCTTGATCGTGGATTCATTTACTGGACGGATCATGCAGGGTCGGCGCTTTTCAGATGGTCTGCATCAGGCAATTGAAGCCAAAGAGCACGTGCCGATTCAAGAAGAAAACAAGACGATGGCCAACATCACCTACCAAAACCTGTTCCGGATGTACAAAAAACTTGCCGGGATGACGGGAACGGCCAAGACCGAACAAGAAGAGTTCCGTGAGATCTACAACATGGAAACCATCTCGATTCCAACCAACCGTCCCGTAGCCCGGATTGACGAGCCAGACCTGCTCTACCCAACTTTGGAAAGCAAGTTTAAGGCCGTCGTCAAGCGGATTAAGGCATTACACGAAAAGGGCCAGCCCGTTTTGGTTGGTACGGTGGCTGTTGAAACGTCAGAATACCTGTCTGAAATGCTGGACAAAGAGCATATTCCGCACGTTGTCTTAAACGCTAAGAACCATGCCAAAGAAGCCGACATCATCAAGAATGCCGGACAAGTTGGTGCCGTTACGATTGCTACCAACATGGCTGGTCGTGGTACTGACATCAAGCTGGGACCCGGTGTGCGTGAGTTGGGCGGCTTGGCGGTAATTGGGACTGAACGTCATGAAAGTCGCCGAATCGACAACCAGCTGCGAGGCCGTTCTGGTCGTCAGGGTGATCCTGGGATTTCGCAGTTCTATCTGTCACTGGAGGATGATCTGATGCGTCGTTTTGGTGGCGATCGCATCAAGGCCTTCTTGGAACGGATGAAGGTTGAAGATGAGGATGCCGTCATCAAGAGCCGCTTTTTAACGCGTCAGGTTGAATCAGCTCAAAAGCGGGTTGAAGGGAACAACTACGACTCGCGTAAAAACGTGCTTCAATATGACGATGTAATGCGTGAGCAGCGTGAGATCATCTACAAGGAGCGTCAGCAGGTTATTACTGAAGAGAAGTCCTTAAAGTGGGTTTTGATGCCAATGGTTGAACGTACGATTCAACGTGAGGTTGATCAGCACACGCTGGGTGATCAAAAGGACTGGAAACTCCAAGAGATTGTTGACTTTGCCGTTGAAACGCTGGTCAAGCCAGAGCAGATCAGTATCAAGGATCTTGAAGGAAAGTCTCAAGAAGAGATTACCAAACATTTGATGAGTCTGGCCAATGGCGTCTATAAAGACAAGCAGCGCCAGCTTTATGATCCAGCACAGATGCTTGAGTTTGAAAAGGTTGTTATCCTGCGGGTCGTGGACTCTCACTGGACCGATCATATCGATGTGATGGATCAGTTCCGGCAGTCAGTTGGCCTGCGTGGCTATGGTCAGCTTAATCCATTGGTTGAGTATCAGACGGCTGGCTACCATATGTTTGAACAGATGATTGCCGATATTGAATATGAAACAACGCGTCTTTTCATGAAGTCGGAAATCAGACACAACGTTGAACGATAAAACCAAACAGGTACGGCAGCAAGGCGCCAAGCACGGTACCGCTGCCGTATTTTTGATTATTGAAAGGAAGAGTCACTTTGGAACTAAGTGAAGCCAAAAAGAATTTAGAAGCAATGCAGGCTGAGGTTGCACGCTTCGGGAGGTCTCTTTGACCTGGATGCATTAAATGAGCGTATCGCTGAAAACGAGCATCAAATGACCGCTCCTGATTTTTGGAACGACAATGAGACTGCTCAAAAAGTCATCAATGAAAACAATGACTTAAAGGCCAAACGCGACACCTACGTGCATCTAAAAGAACAGCTTGAGAACCTGCAGACGACGATTGAACTGTTAAGCGTTGAGCCCGATGATGAGCTTAAAGAAGCGTTTGACCATGACTATGAGGCCACGCAAAAAGAACTGCGTGAATATCGACTGACGCAGCTTTTGGATGGCCCATACGATGACAAAAACGCAATTTTAGAAATTCATCCTGGTGCTGGCGGTACCGAAGCTCAAGACTGGGGGGCAATGCTTTTGCGCATGTATGTCCGTTGGGCAGAGCGGCATGGCTTTGTCGTGGAGACGGCCAACTATGAAGCTGGTGAAGAAGCCGGTATCAAGAGTGTCAGTCTATTGATTAAGGGCCGCAACGCCTATGGCATGCTGCGCAGTGAAAAAGGCGTTCATCGTCTGGTTAGAATCTCGCCATTTGACGCAGCCAAGCGCCGTCATACGTCATTTGCCAGTGTTGACGTCATGCCTGAACTTGATGACAGTGTTCAAATCGACATCGATCCATCTGATCTGCGCGTTGATACCTTCCGTTCATCAGGTGCCGGTGGTCAGCATATCAATAAGACCGAATCGGCCGTCCGGATCACTCACTTGCCAACTGGGATCGTGGTGGCTTCGCAGGCTGAGCGTTCACAGCTGCAGAACCGTCAGACGGCGATGAGTATGCTGAAATCCAAGCTCTATGAACTGGAAGAAGAAAAACAGGCCAAGCAGCGTGCTGAGATCGAAGGAGTACAGCTGGATATTGGCTGGGGCTCACAGATTCGTTCATATGTCTTCCAACCATACACGATGGTCAAAGATAATCGCAGCGGCTATGAGACCCATGACGTGCAGGGCGTAATGGATGGCGATTTGGACCCATTTATCAATGCCTATCTGCAATGGCGGCTCAGCAAGAAAAATCCACGTTAAAGCAGATTGTGATGAAAGCGAAAACAAAGTAAGATAGATAAGGAAAGGAAGGGAAAATCTTGACCAGAGAACAGCGTTATAAACCAAATCGTCGCCTGACTCGATCAGCAAGCGATCGTTATATTGCCGGTGTGTTTGGCGGCTTGGGTCGTTATTTTAAGATCGATCCTAAATGGCTGCGAATCGGCTATGCGGTGCTGACGATTTTGACTTCGATCGTCCCAGGGGTTTTGATCTATCTGCTGATGGCAATCATCATTCCAGCAGACCCACAACCTTTCAATTTTTTTGACTGGCTGAGCCATACCAAAAAAGGCGAACCGGAGCCAAAAGAATCACGACGAGTATTGCATAACGTCGAAGAGCATGATGTTAAATCAGGAAGGAAAGATTAATGGGCTTTTTTAAGAGCATTTTGATTGATGCCGTTTTATTTATCGCCTTAGCGGGCATATTTGCTCAGACCGGAATGTTTTATGTCTCCAGCGTTGGTGCAGCTTTGCTGGCCAGCCTGGTGCTAGCAGTTCTGAATGCTTTGGTAAAACCCTTTTTGATGCTGATCTCCTTGCCAATCAACGTCTTGACGCTAGGACTTTTCAGCATTGTAATCAATGGCTTGATGTTGATTATGACCTCGAGCGTAGTTGGTAAAAGCGCATTTTACTTTTCATCGCTGTGGTCAGCCATGCTGATTGCCTTAATTATGTCAGTATGCAATACGATTATTGCCAATCACTTTGAAAGCTAATTATCAGGAAGTGAATAAAAATGCCAGAAAGCGTAACTGTTGAAGAGTTGGTCAAAAACGTCCGACTCAAAGTGCTGCAGGGTGAAGACTATCTGCAGCGGCCAATCGTCACCAGTGACATCTGTCGGCCAGCATTGGAATTTGCCGGCTACTTTACTCATTATCCAGCTGAGCGAATTCAGCTCTTGGGAATTACGGAAACCTCTTTTGCCAAGGACATGACTCAAGAGCACCGAACGGAATATATGACCAAGATGTGCATGCCACAGACGCCATGCTTCGTTATCTCAACGGATCTGCCAATTCCAGTAGAACTGTCAAAAGCTGCCGAAGAGGCTCATATTCCAATTTTGGGTACGCATCTGACCTCTTCGCGAATTCTAAGCAACATGACCTCATATTTGGTTGGCTGTCTGGCCAAACGGCAGTCACTGCACGGGGTTTTGGTTGACATCAACGGAATTGGGGTTCTGATTACCGGTGACTCAGGGGTCGGTAAATCAGAAACGGCGCTGGAGCTGGTTCGGCGTGGTCATCGGCTGGTTGCCGATGATCGTGTTGAGGTTTACGCCAGAGACGAACAGACGCTGGTTGGCTCAGCACCGGCAATTCTTGATCACTTAATGGAAATTCGGGGCATCGGGATTATTGATGTGATGAACCTGTATGGTGCCGGGGCCATTATGGAAAGCGACATCATCAACTTCATCGTACACCTGGAAACATGGACGCCCGATGCACAGTTTGACAGGCTTGGCGACCGTGGTGACACCCAGACGATTCAAGGCGTTATCATTCCTAAGGTATCAATTCCGGTCAAAACCGGTCGTAACTTGGCTATTATTATTGAATCAGCAGCGATGAACTATCGTGCTGAAACGATGGGATACGATGCCACCAAGACTTTTGATGACAACTTAAACCGGCTGATTCAACAAAATTCGGTTCACGACACACAGGCAAAGGAACAAAAACAGGGTCAAGAGCATGACTGATACACTCTTGAGTTTGGATCCGATTGCCTTTCGCCTGGGGGCAATCAAGGTTCACTGGTATGGTATCATTATTGCAACTGGTGTCGTTTTGGCACTGTGGCTTTCGATTCGTGAGGGCCAGCGCAAGGGACTCGATGAGGATTACTTTTACGACTATCTTTTATGGGCGCTGCCAATTGCTGTAATCTGTGCTCGCATTTATTACGTGGCGTTTCAGTGGTCGTATTACTCTCGTTTTCCTGGTGAGATCATTGCAGTCTGGGATGGTGGGATCGCTATTTATGGCGCGATTCTGGGTGGCTTTTTGACCCTGTGGCTTTTTTGCCGGGCGAGAAGAATATCGACTTGGACGATGCTGGACGTCATTGCGCCAACCGTGATTATGGCTCAGGCGATGGGACGCTGGGGAAACTTTTTCAACCAAGAAGCCTTTGGGAAAATCACGACGCTGGTTGCCTTAAAGGCTCAGCACCTACCTGCTTTTATCATTAATCAAATGTATATTGGCGGTCATTATCACGTGCCGACTTTTCTATACGAATCATTGTGGGATCTGACAGGCTTTTTGCTATTGGTGAGCCTGCGCCATCGCCCACATTTGTTTAAGCAGGGTGAAATCTTTTTGACCTACGTTATGTGGTATGCATTTGGCAGATTCTTTATTGAAGGAATGCGCACGGACAGCCTGATGATCGGCCCCTTGCGCATCTCGCAAGTCTTATCTGCCGTCTTCTTTATTGGTGCACTAATAATTTGGATCACGCGGCGTCATTCAAAACAATTACCATGGTATGCCGCATCGTTGAAAGGAGAAAAATATGAGTAACAAAATTGCTGTTTTAGGTGCCGGATCATGGGGCAGTGTCTTAGCTAATCTTTTGGTTGGCAACAATCAAGAAGTAATGCTTTGGTCACGTGACTCCGAACAGGTGGTTACGATGAATCGCTGGCACATCAATCCTCAATACATGAAGGACTTTAAGTACTCCCCAGATCTAAAGGCGACTGATGACATGGAAGAAGCTGTGCGGGGTGCCGAATATATTTTGATGGTCATTCCAACCAAGGGCTTGCGCGAAGTTGCCGGTAACCTGAATCAGATTCTGGTTAAGCTGAACCAAAAGCCACTTTTGATTCACGCCACTAAGGGTCTGGAACAGGAAACCTACAAGCGTCCTTCTCAAATGCTGGCCGAAGAAATTGATGAAAACCATCGTCAAGACATTGTCGTGCTTTCCGGCCCAAGCCATGCCGAAGACGTTGCTATCCAAGATATGACGGCGGTTACGGCCGCCTGTGCCAACCTGGCGGCAGCTGAGCGCGTTCAAAAACTGTTCTCCAACAACTTCTTCCGGGTTTACACCAATGATGACGTCATCGGCGCTGAATTTGGTGGAGCCTTAAAAAACATTATTGCAATCGGTGCCGGTGCACTGCAGGGACTGGGCTACAAGGACAATGCACGGGCAGCTCTGATTACGCGGGGACTGGCTGAGATTCGGCGCTTAGGCGTGGCCTTTGGTGCTAATCCATTCACGTTTATTGGCCTTTCTGGTGTTGGTGACCTGGTCGTAACGGCTACCAGTAAAAACTCACGTAACTGGCGAGCCGGCTATCAGCTGGGGCAAGGACGCCAGTTAGAGGATGTCATCAGCAACATGGGTATGGTTATTGAAGGAATCTACACGGCCAAGGCAGCCTATGAACTGGCCCAAAAACGCAATGTCAAAATGCCGATTACCGAGGCACTCTACCGGGTTCTTTATGAAGGAGAAGACATTGAAACGGCGATTACCAATCTGATGAGTCGAAAGGCCACATCTGAAATGGAATAATCTGCCATAAGTATGGTAGAATGTAAGCGTGTAACTATTCTGCTATGAAGCTGAAAGGATTTTTTGATAATGAAACAAGTTCGTAAAGCAATTATTCCTGCAGCTGGTCTGGGGACGCGGTTCTTACCGGCTACCAAGGCTTTAGCTAAGGAAATGCTGCCAATCGTTGACAAACCAACGATTCAATTTATCGTTGAAGAAGCCCGCAAGTCAGGCATTCAAGACATCGTCGTTGTTGATGGCAAAAACAAGCGCTCGATTGAAGATCACTTTGATTCCAACCCAGAGCTGGAAGACAACCTGCGTGACAAGCATAAGGACGAGATGCTCAAGCTGGTTCAAGAAACCACTGACATCAACATTTACTTTATTCGTCAATCTCACCCACGTGGTTTGGGAGATGCTGTTTTGACGGCGCGTGACTTTATTGGTGATGAGCCATTCGTTGTAATGCTTGGTGACGATTTAAACGACATCAACAACAACGGTACGCCGCTGACCAAGGAACTGATCGACAGCTATCAAGAGACGGGTGCCTCTACTTTAGCCGTTATGCGCGTGCCACATGAGGATACTTCAAAATACGGTGTGATCAATCCAAGTCAGGAAGTCAAGCCAGGGCTGTTCAACGTCACGAGCTTCGTTGAAAAACCAGATCCAAAAGATGCACCAAGCGATCTGGCAATTATTGGCCGTTACGTCTTTACGCCAGAAATCTTTGACGTACTGGCTAAGACCAAGCCAGGCAAGGGCAATGAGATTCAACTGACGGATGCCATCAATACGCTGAACAAAACGCAACGGGTCTTTGCCCACGAATACAAAGGCGACCGCTACGATGTCGGCAACAAGTTTGGCTGGATCGAAACCAACATTGAATATGGTCTGAACCACCCAGAAGTCAAAGACGAGCTGCGCGAATACATTAAAGAACTCGGTGCCAAAATGACTGCTGAGGACAAAGCCAAGAAATAACATAAAAATGGGACGCCGTTATCAGCGCCCCATTTTTATTAACTAACAAAAAGTAAGCAAAGTTGTGGACAAATAAAATTAAACCAAGTAAGATGGCATTAATCATAAATTATACGGAGGAACAACATGGCAGAAGAAAAACAAACCAGTTATGACGTAATCGTGGTTGGTGCTGGGCCTGCCGGCATGACTGCGGCCTTGTATGCCTCACGGGCCAATTTGTCCGTGTTGATGCTGGATCGCGGTATCTATGGCGGTAATCTGAACAACACGGCGGCAATCGAAAACTATCCTGGCTTCAAGTCAATCCAAGGACCTGAACTGGCCCAGGATATGTACCAAGGAGCAACCCAGTTCGGTGCTCAGTATGCCTACGGAACGGTGGAAAAAGTTGAGCTTGATGGTGATCTAAAGCGTCTGACGACTGACATGGGCGATGTTTTTGAAACCAAGGCCCTGGTAATTGCAACGGGAACCCAGCAGCGTCATATGGGCGTCCCAGGTGAAGAAGAATATGGTGGCCGCGGCGTATCCTACTGCGCGGTATGCGATGGTGCCTTCTTTAAAAACAAGCATGTTATCGTTGTTGGTGGTGGCGACTCTGCCGTTGAGGAAGGAATGTATCTGACTCAGCTGGCCGATAAGGTAACGGTTGTCGTTCGTCGTGATCAGCTGCGGGCTCAGCCATTGATTCAAGAACAGGCCAAGCAAAATAACAAGATGGAGTTTGTCTTCAACACCAGCGTTACCGAAGTGCTTGGCGATGAAAACAAAGTTACCGGCGTTAAGGTACACAATTCGCAAATCGGTGCGGATGAGCAGCTACAAGCAGACGGTGTCTTTATCTACGTTGGCAGCCTGCCAATGACGGCGCCGTTTAAGAATCTGGGTATCCTAAATGAGCAGGGCTATGTTAAGACCAATGATCTGATGGCTGCCGATGTACCAGGCATCTTTGCCATTGGTGATGTGCGTGAGACGCCACTGCGCCAAGTAGCAACAGCAGTTGGTGATGGTGCGATTGCCGGTCAACAGGTTTACCAATACCTAAGAAGTCTTTAAGCCAAAAAAGGATGGGTGATAACCCATCCTTTTTTATTGCCTTGGTATGCTTATTTGCCTTCTTTGGCGGCTTCTTGACTTTCGGCATACTTTTGCTTGATGTAGTTGGCAGAGGTCTGCAGCTTTTCCAGTTCTTCATCAGTCAGATCCAGTTGAACCTGTTCCAAGATGCCATCGCGACCAACCACGGCAGGGTAGGAAAGATAGGTGCCGTATTCTTCACGATAGTTGGAAACTGGCAGTTCCGTGTGGGCATCGGAAAGAATCGTGTTGACCAGACGAACGGCAGCCGTTGCGACCCCGTAGTTAGTGTACTTCTTGCCACGGAAAACGGTAAAACCGCCAACCCGTGCTTCTTGGTCCAGACTGTCCAGATCAAGGCCGCGATCCTTGGCCAGTTCAGTAATTGGCTGATCCAAAACGCGAACCGTTGACCAAGCCGTAAATTGTGAGTTACCGTGTTCGCCAAGGTTATAGCCGGTAACGGAACGAGGATCCAGATGTAGACGCTGAGCCACAGCCCGCTTCATCCGTGCAGAGTCAAGCAGCGTCCCGGTACCAATGACATGGTTCTTTGGCAGACCAGTAACTTCTTGGTAAATTGAAGTAATCACGTCAACTGGGTTGGTAATTACCACCATCTTGCCATGGAAGCCAGATTCTTTGATCTTTTGAGCAACCTCACGGACTTGAACGCGCGTAAATGGCAGTTCGGCAAAGCGGTCATCATCTTTGTTGTCCTGCAGCTTGATATTGCCAAGCGCGGAAACCACAACGTCAGCATCTTCCAACTGTGAGTAGTCGTTAACGAAGATGTTGGTGTGGTTCTTAAGGTTTGGCATTGCGTCGTAGAAGTCCAATGCGTCAGCTTTGACTTTAGCTTCGTTTTTGTCAATCAGCACCAGGTCGTCAACAAATCCACAGGCGACAATATAGTGAGCAACTGCGGCACCAACGTTTCCCATTCCGATAACAGCAACTTTTCGACTCATACGGACATCTCCCTTAAAATTAGAATTAAAACTTATTTTTTAATGTTTTTTTAATCTTAACGCTATTTTTTATAAATGTCCATGAAAAGTTTGCTGAAAATGGCAAACTTTTTGCGAGTCGACCATGCTAAGATTAGAAAAATACCATCTTTAAGGAGGAATGATTTAACAGTGGGCATGCAATATTATCTAATCAGCGATCTGGACCATACGCTGCTCAATGAACAAGGCAGATTGAGTCAAAGAACGATTCATGCCGTCGTTTCTAGCGGTCTTTCACTGATGCTGGCCTCAGCAAGAATGCCGGCTCAGATGCTGGATGTCATCAATCAGCTGCAACTGAAGGGACCACAGACAGCCTTAAATGGCGCGGTTGTTTTTCAGCCAAATCAGGATAAATTTGAAATCTTAAACCAGCATGCGATTCCTGATCCAGCCGCGCAAAAGGTGCAAGAATTGATTGAATCGGTGTTTCCTCAGCTCAATCTTACCTGGATGGATGCTTTTGCTTGGCATGTCTCAACTTATGACCAAGGGGTAGCCAATGAGATCTTTTATACTGGCATCAAGCCAGTCTATGATGTGCATAATCGCCCAATCCAAAACGCACTGCAAATGCTTTTGATCATTGAAGATCCCATCCTTTTAAAAAAGGTCAAATCAGCAATCCTAAGTCTGCAGTCAGCTGAGATTGCAGTACATGAAGCCGGTGATGGCTATTTGACGATTAACGCAGCCAGTGCCGATAAGAGTCAGGCTGCGCATTATTTGATCAATCATGGCCTAGCCAGTTATGATCAGTTGATGGCATTTGGCGACGATGAAAACGATCTGCCGTTGCTTAAAAGCGTCTCTCATCCGGTTGCCATGGCAAATGCCAGTCAAAACGTTAAGGAAAGCGCTGAGATAATTGCTTTAAGCAACGAAAAAGATGGTATAGCCCAAATTATTGAACGAATTGCACCAAACAAGGACCAAGTGCGGTATACTTAAGTTACTGTGATACAGGTGATTATAATTTAAGGAGATGTCATTGTGAGTTGGAAAGATACCTACCAAACCTGGCTCGATCGTAAAGATCTGGAACCTGGCTTGAAGCGTCAATTGGCAGCAATGAAGGACGAAAAAGAAATTGAGGATGCCTTTTATGGTCCGCTTTCGTTTGGAACGGCCGGCATGCGGGGATTGATGGGTCCGGGCATCAATCGAATGAACGTTTACACGGTTCGGCAGGCTACGGAAGGTCTGGCTCAATTTATGGACACGCTGGGCGAAGAAATCAAGCAGCGCGGGGTTGCCATCAGCTACGACTCCCGTCACAACTCGCGTCTGTTTGCACACGACGCTGCCCGTGTTCTGGGAGCCCACAACATTAAGGTCTACATCTACGATAATCTGCGGCCAACCCCTGAGCTGTCGTTTGCCGTACGCTACAAGCACACTTATGCCGGTATTATGATTACGGCCAGCCATAACCCTAAGGAATACAACGGCTACAAGATCTACGGTGAAGACGGCGGTCAGATGCCACCTAAGGAATCTGATCTGATGACCAGCTATATTCGCAAGATTGATGATATTTTTGATATCAAGCTGGCTGACGAGCAGGAAATGCTGGATAACGGTATTGAAAACATCATGGGCGAAGACGTGGACGCCGCTTACCTTGAAAATGCCAAGACGGTTACGATCGACCATGAGCTGGCCAAAAAGTACGGTAAGGAAATGAAGTTTGTCTTCACGCCGCTGTGCGGAACCGGTCGAATGCTTGGCGAACGGGCCCTGCGTCAAGCCGGCTTTACCAACTATGAGGTAGAACCATTTGAAGGTCAGCCAAATGGTGATTTCCCTGGCTTGGAACATCCAAATCCAGAATTCCCTGAAGCCTTCGTTCGTTCTGAAAAGCTGGGTAAGCAGGTTAATGCCGATATTCTGATCGCTACTGACCCTGATGCCGACCGTCTGGGATGTGCAATTCGTCAGCCAGATGGTGAATACCTGCTCTTGACTGGTAACCAGATTGCCTCAATCATGCTGCACTACATTTTGGAAGCCCACAAACAGGCTGGTACGCTGCCAGAAAATGCAGCTGCTGTTAAATCGATCGTTTCGACTGAGTTTGCCACCAAGATTGCTGAAGATTACGGAGTCAAGATGGTCAACGTCTTAACCGGCTTTAAGTGGATTGCCGATCAGATTCACCAATATGAGACCAAGCACAACCACACGTTTATGTTTGGTTTTGAAGAAAGTTTCGGCTATCTGATCAAGCCATTCGTCCGCGACAAGGATGCCATTCAAACGCTGACGCTGCTGGCTGAAGTAGCTGCCTATTACCGGAGCCGCAATATGACGCTGTACGATGGTCTGCAGGAACTGTTCCAAAAGTATGGCTACTTCCAAGAAAAGACGATTGCCAATACTTATGCCGGGGTTGAGGGACCTGCTAAGATCAAGGGCTTGATGAAGAAGTTCCGTGAAGAGGCACCAAAGGACTTTGCCGGTCAAAAGGTTGCAGCTACCGAAGACTTCTCCAACAATACCAAGACGCTGGCCGATGGTACGGTTGAAGAACTGGGCATTCCAGAATCAAACGTACTGCGCTATGTTTTGGCTGATGGTACCTGGATTGCTATTCGTCCTTCTGGTACGGAACCAAAACTTAAGTACTACATTGGTACGAGTGCCGACACTTTGGATGGCGCCAAGCAAAAGCTGGTTGACTTTGAAAAGGCACTGCAAGAATTTGCTGAAGCCTAGCCAAGCTGAAAACGACTTGCGGGAAACCACAAGCCGTTTTTATTATTATTTTAAGAAAGCAGGTGATCAAATGGGAATGCATGAATACTTAAAAAGTCTGAGTGATCTTGAGATGATCAACCGTGCACCGGGATATTTTAAATTTGAGCAGCATAACGTTGCAGCTCATTCGTTTAAGGTTACCCAGGCGGCACAGATGCTGGGCGATATTGAAGAGCAGGCTGGCAATGAGATTGATTGGCGCTCGCTTTATGAAAAGGCCTTGAATCATGACTATACGGAACGCTTCATCGGTGATATCAAGACGCCGGTCAAGTATGCCACGCCAGAGCTGCGTGAGATGCTGGCCAAAGTTGATGACTCATTGACGGAAAACTTTATTGAAACTGAAATTCCGCTAGAGTTTCGTAAGGCCTATCGGCGACGCTTTAGCGAAGGTAAAGATGATACGATTGAAGGACGAATTTTATCCGTGGCTGATAAGATCGATCTGATGTATGAGTCGTTTGGCGAAATTCAAAAAGGCAATCCAGAGCCGGTCTACATGGATATTTATCGCTCCAGTCTAGAATCGATCATGGAGTTTCATGAGATGGCCAGCGTTAAGTATTTCTTAAAAAGGATTCTGCCTGAACTCTTAAAAGACAATGCGGGGACGCAAAGTCAGACGCAATTGGCCGTTGTTACCACGCAGATTATTCAACGTTAAAATTAAAATAAAAAGATTCTGCCGAAATGCAGAATCTTTTTGTTATATGGAAAATGGCAACAGCAGCTGGACATGTCTTGAATTGACGTTTGCAAGCGGCAGTGATTTAAATGAATCTTGAGTTAAGGGCTCATTATGCCAGCTATTTTGAGTGGGTACCAAAAGATAAGGCCAAGCTGCTTGAATTCTTGAGGTCATGGAAAAATTAATAACAACCTCGCTAAACCAGCGATGGACTAGTGCCATGGCAATATTGCTTAAAGCACCGACAAAGTCTGCAACGTTATTAAAATGAGCCAGTTCAGCATCGTAATCCAAAATCTCATGATCATGGGCCAGATCTCTAGCCAGGGCAAGCAGCGGTACGATGCCGGTCTGTAGCAGAAAATAGTCGTTTCTATCATGTGACTGACCGTGATAAAGCTGCAGGGCCTGCCAGGACTGCTGAGTGCCGATGACGTCAAGCAGAGCTGCTACAACTTCTATAGTCTGAACGACGGTCTGTTCAGAAGCGGGTCGCAATGAATTGGCATAGCTGGTCATCATTTGATCGGCAAGGCTGGTCGAGCCGGCAAAGCGCCAGGGATTGGCCATGAACTCTTCGGTAAATGAAGGAATTACATGATGAAGTCTCTGGGCGGCAATGCGCTCGCGCTGCTCATCAAAAACGGTAAACGTGTTCAGTCCCAGCGGTGAATAGTAAAATTCCGTCTCACCCGGTTTTAATGGTGACGATGAAAATGTCTTTAAAATGTAGTCATGGACTGGGTCGCTGGAAAACTCCTGCAATAATAGTTCAAACAACTCATCTGGGATCATCAGCATCATCCTTTCTAATCATGATCCTCACTGGCCAAATCGGCATTCAAAGACATGGCCATAATGACGCGACCATGCAGATTCCAATAATCCGCGCGTGTAGGAAACTCATTTTGCAGCGTCCAGTGCTCGAAATGGCGATCCGGCTGTAAAAACAAGGTGTCGCTAGCAGCGGCCTCGCCAAGGTCAGGCTGCTCGGTCATTTCCAGTGCTAAGGCATGAAATAAGGTAAAAACCCATTGATCAAACTGATGATAATTGGTTGAAAATAAATCATCAGCCGAGAAGTTAAAGGCATTTTCCATTGAGTGGGCTAAATGATATAAAGGTGCAAAGCCGGCGGTAAACATCTGATAGTCATGATGCATTGGGTCAGTACCGAAAAAGCACAGTAAGGCATGATCCAATGATGTCGTTCCCACATGATCCAATAACTGGGCGCTGACTCGCCAGATATGAATTGGCTGACCAGTCAGCTCTTCCATCCAGCGCGTGGCCTGAGCCGTTGAATAGCGATAGTCGCTTTCGTTAAAGTCCTGGCTGAAACTTTGAGAAAAGGCCAGCTGCTGAAATTTCTCCGGAATGCCGCGCTTTTTTTGCATCATCAGTGAGCGCTGATTCAGTTCCATCCGTGCTTGATCATAAGCTGCGATGGTTGTTTTAGTGGGCCGAAAGATAAACTCGGTCTGTCCGGGCTTTAAAAGTGGTGAGCGAAAGAATCCGGTTAGATAATTGGTATGCCGATTAAAGCGGTAGGTCAGATACTCACGCTCCAATCCTTTGCACATGGCTGGCGTAACAAACATGGCCAACTTCCTTTCCGATACTGAATAGATATAATTAATTTTTTCACGTTTTTTCTGATTTGACAAATAAATGCATTTTTGAACTTGATCGCCTATAATTTAGTTCAACGCTACTGCAAGGGGGATTTTAAATGGATAAGCCAACGCGCCGTCGAATTGATGGTCAGATTCTACTGTCGGGCCTGGCTAATTTTGCCATGTTTGTCGGCGGCTTTTGTCTGGCCGGTCGTCATATGGGCTGGATGGCGGCCATGCTGCTGATTTATCTGGCAGCTACGGGACTGCAGTTTTATCTGATGGGTAAATTAGCTACCCAACAGCGTCATGATGATTAAAAATGCGCTATACTAAGTGAAGAATAATTTAAAAAGGGGTCAATTGCCAATGATTTTGACTTTTGCCGTTAATGGCACGCTATTGGATGAAACGCTATTTTTTGATGCATTAAAAGCACTTGCCAAAGAGCCAGAACTGGATGAAGAACAGGTTGTTTCGGCTTACCGCTTCTACCAGGCACGCTTACAGTATGGCCAGGCATACCAGGATCAAAAGACGATCTTAAAGCAGACCTTAATGCTGATGGACGTGCAATTTAATGACCGCGGCTGGTTTGGTCGTCACTATGACGAGCTGCTGGCCGCCCAAAAAGAATTGCATCCATTCAACGATGCTTTAAAGGCGCTGCCGGTATTAAAGCGTCATAATAAACTGTATGCGATTGCCAATACCGACAATGATATTGCTCAAGCTCAGCTGCAGGAATTGAATGAATGGCTGGATGGCATCTTGACTGCTGAACAAGTACAGGCTTACCAGCCACAGGCAGCCTTATTTGATCTGGTCAGCGAAAAGCTCAACCTTGACCAACAGGCTCATGCACATATCGGCAGTGATTATTGGCAAGATATCAAGCCAGCTGCTGATCGGTCTTGGCATAACGTTTGGATCAATCGGCAAGGAATGGCCAACTCACGGATGTACAAGCACAATAAGGCGCTGCCAACCTTAGAGAAGCTGCCAGACTATATTGCCCGCGTTGCGCCAGATATGGAGGAACGAGCTGCGCGCCAATCAAACTAAAGAGCTTAAGCTGCCAAATCAGGCGGCTTTTTATTTTTAAGGCAGGAGCAAATCGTTAGACGAATAAACGTTCGTGTGCTAAACTTGTACCGATTTTATGCGACGGCAGAATCAGCGAATCCTGCTGTCGTCAACAAGGAGGAATTCTTTTGATTTATCGTCAGCCTGATCGACCATTTGAACTGGTTTCTGACTACCGGCCAACCGGTGATCAGCCCGAGGCCATTGCTCAGTTGACGCAAGGTCTTAAAGAAGGCGAGCATGCCCAGATTCTGCTGGGGGCAACCGGGACTGGCAAGACGTTTACGATCTCAAACGTCATTGCCCAAAACAACAAGCCAACACTGATTTTGTCGCACAACAAGACTCTGGCCGGTCAGCTGTATGGTGAGATGAAAAAGTTCTTTCCCAACAATGCAGTTGAGTATTTTGTTTCCTATTATGACTACTATCAGCCGGAAGCCTATGTACCATCCAGTGACACCTATATTGAAAAGGATGCCTCAATTAATGATGAGATCGATAAATTGCGGCATGCAGCCACCAGCGCGCTTTTGGAACGCAATGACGTAATCGTTGTCGCTTCGGTTTCCAGTATTTTTGGTTTGGGTGATCCGCGCGAATATCGTGATCATGTCTTGTCGCTGCACGTTGGTCAAGAAATCGAGCGTAACCAGCTGCTTAGAGACCTGGTCGAGATTCAGTTTGATCGCAACGATATTGATTTTCAGCGTGGCCGTTTTCGCGTTCATGGCGACGTTGTCGAGATCTTTCCAGCTTCGCGTGGCGAGCGAGCACTGCGCGTTGAGTTTTTTGGCGATGAGATCGATCGAATTCGTGAAGTTGATGCTTTGACTGGCGAGATTATCGGTGATCGTGAACAGGTTTCGATTTTCCCGGCTACGCACTTTTTAACCAGTGACGATATTATGGATACTGCCTTACCACAGATTGAAGCTGAGATGAAAGAGCAGGTTGCAAAATTTACTAAAGAAGGCAAGCCGTTGGAAGCGGAACGGATTCAGCAACGGACGACCTATGATATTGAAATGATGCGCGAGATGGGCTACACCAACGGTATTGAAAACTATTCGCGCTTCATGGATGGCAGAAAGCCCGGCGAGCCGCCATTTACGCTGTTGGACTTTTTCCCTAAGGATTTTCTGCTGGTCGTTGACGAATCACATCAGACCATGCCACAAGTACGTGGGATGTATAATGGTGACCGCGCTCGTAAGCAGCAGCTGATCGATTATGGATTCCGGCTGCCAAGTGCTTTAGACAACCGGCCACTGAAACTAAGCGAGTTTGAAGAACGAATCAATCAGGTTATCTACATGTCAGCCACACCAGGCCCTTATGAACTGGCCCAGACTGATCATGTCGTTCAACAGATTATCCGGCCAACCGGACTTTTGGATCCTAAGGTTGAGGTCCGGCCAGTTATGGGGCAGATTGATGATTTGGTGGGTGAGATCAACCAGCGGATTGAAAAGAACGAACGCGTCTTGATTACGACTCTGACTAAAAAAATGTCAGAGGATCTGACCGACTATCTAAAGGATCTGGGCTTAAAAGTCAAATATCTGCACAGTGACATTAAGACATTGGAGCGAACTCAGATTATTCGTGAGCTCCGGTTAGGCAAGTTTGATGTTTTAGTCGGAATCAACCTGTTGCGGGAAGGTCTGGATATTCCGGAAGTTTCGCTGGTCGCAATTTTAGATGCGGATAAGGAAGGCTTTCTGCGCAATGAACGCTCCTTGATTCAAACCATTGGGCGGGCTGCCCGTAATGCTAACGGTCAGGTTATCATGTACGCCGATACGATTACCGATTCAATGCAGGCTGCCATCGATGAGACCAAGCGGCGGCGTGAGATTCAAGAAGCTTACAATCAGGCCCATCATATCGTGCCCAAAACCATCATCAAGCCGATTCAAGAAGCGATTAGTGCCGTTAAGCCAGCCGAAGATACTGGTAAGGTTGAGCATGATACTGAATTTACGGTCAAGGACTTTAAGGCCCTGGCTAAAGACGAGCAGGCAAATCTTTTGGCTGAGCTGACCGAGCAGATGCGCTCAGCTGCCAAGCGACTTGATTTTGAACAGGCGGCCACGCTGCGCGATACGATCATGGAACTCAATGCCGCAATCAAGCATCAGAAAACCAAACAGGCTAAGCACTGAGACTAGGGGGATTTGGCAATGGCCAACGATAAAATCGTGGTGCATGGTGCACGTGCCCACAACTTAAAAAATATAGACGTAACGATTCCTAAAAACAAGCTGGTCGTGATCACGGGGCTTTCCGGATCAGGCAAGAGCTCACTGGCCTTTGATACACTGTATGCTGAAGGACAGCGTCGCTATGTTGAGAGCCTTTCTGCCTATGCGCGGCAGTTCTTGGGGCAGATGGACAAACCCGATGTTGACTCGATCGATGGCCTGTCACCGGCAATTTCGATCGATCAAAAAACAACTTCGCACAATCCGCGTTCTACGGTCGGCACGGTTACTGAGATCAATGACTTTTTGCGGCTGCTGTGGGCAAGAGTTGGGACGCCAATCTGTCCTAATGATGGCAGCGTGATTGCCAGTCAGTCCGTCGAGCAGATGGTTGACCGTGTATTGGAATTGCCAAAACGCACGCGGCTGCAGGTCTTGGCTCCGGTCGTTCGTGATAAGAAGGGAACACAAAAAGCGGTCTTTGAAAAAATCAAGAAGGCCGGTTTCGTCCGTGTCCAAGTCGATGGCGAGACCTATGATCTTGAAGAGGTTCCAGAGCTGGATAAAAATAAAAAGCATACCGTTGACGTGGTGGTTGATCGAATCATCATCAAAGATGGTATCCGCTCGCGCCTATTCGACTCGTTTGAGGCTGCGCTGCGTTTAAGCGATGGTTATGCAACGGCGGACGTGATTGGCGGAACGCCATTGATGTTTTCTGAGCAGTATGCCTGTCCAGTCTGCGGCTTTACGGTTGGCGAATTAGAACCACGACTGTTTTCATTCAACGCACCGCTGGGGGCCTGCCCTGAGTGTGAAGGCCTGGGCAGTAAATTAGAGGTTGACGAAGAATTAGTCGTGCCAGATCGACAAAAAACACTGCGTGAAGGTGCCATGCTGCCATGGAATCCAATCTCGTCTCAGTACTATCCAAAAATGCTGGAACAGTTCTGTGACTCGGTTGGCATTGATATGGACGTACCATTTGAAAAGCTGCCAGCCAAGCAGCAAAAGCAGGTTCTTTATGGCAATGGTGAGACGACGTTTCATTTTCATTATGAAAACGACTTTGGCGGGGTGCGTGATGTTGACGTACCGTTTGAAGGCGTCATCAACAATGTCAAGCGGCGTTACCATGAAACCAACTCTGACTTTACCCGTGAGCAGATGCGCAAGTATATGACTGAGCTGCCATGTCCGGCCTGTCATGGCTATCGTTTGAACGAAAAGGCTTTGGCCGTTAAGATCATGGGTAAAAACATTGGCGAGGTCTCTGAACTGCCAATCAGCCAAGCCATCCCATTCTTTAAAGATGTCGAGTTGTCACCAGCCAAGGCCAAGATTGCCAAGCCGATTCTAAAAGAAATTTTGGATCGCCTGACGTTTATGGCTAACGTTGGCGTTGAATACCTGACGCTGAGTCGAGCCGCACGGACGCTTTCGGGTGGTGAGGCGCAGCGAATTCGGTTGGCTACTCAGATTGGCTCAAACCTTTCCGGCGTCATGTATGTCTTGGATGAACCATCAATTGGCCTGCATCAGCGCGACAATGATCGACTGATCGCTTCACTCAAGAAGATGCGTGATCTGGGTAATACGCTGATCGTCGTTGAACACGATGAGGATACCATGCGGGCAGCTGACTACATTATCGACATTGGCCCCGGCGCCGGCGAAAACGGTGGTCAAGTCATGGCCGCTGGAACGCCAAAACAGATCATGCGTTCACGCAAGTCGCTGACTGGTCAATATCTTTCCGGCAAACAGCTGATTCCTGTACCTGAAAAACGGCGTAGCGGCAACGGAAACTTTATCGAACTAAAAGGCGCCCAGGCCAATAATCTGAAAAATATCGACGTTAAATTCCCGTTGGGTGAGTTTATTTGCGTAACCGGCGTTTCCGGATCTGGCAAGTCAACGCTGGTCAATCTGATCCTCAAGCGCATCCTGGCTCAAAAGCTTAATGGTGCATCAGCCAAGCCAGGACGCTATGCTTCGATCAGTGGTCTGGAAAATATCGAAAAAGTCATTGATATTGATCAATCGCCAATCGGTCGGACGCCGCGCAGCAATCCGGCAACCTATACCGGGGTCTTTGACGATATTCGTGATCTGTTCGCACAGACCAATGAGGCTAAATTACGCGGCTATACCAAAGGACGCTTCAGTTTTAACGTCAAGGGCGGTCGCTGTGAGGCCTGCCGCGGCGATGGGATCTTAAAAATCGAGATGAACTTTTTGCCTGATGTCTATGTACCATGTGAGGTCTGTCATGGCACGCGTTATAATTCCGAAACGCTGGAAGTTGAATATAAAGGCAAAAACATTGCTGAAGTCCTTAAGATGACGGTTTCTGAAGCACTGGAATTCTTCAGTGCCATTCCGAAGATCCGGCGCAAGCTGCAGACTATTGAAGACGTTGGGCTGGGCTACGTGCAGTTGGGTCAGCCGGCAACGACGCTTTCGGGTGGTGAGGCCCAGCGGATGAAACTGGCCAGTGAATTGCACCGGCAGTCGCATGGCAAGAGCTTTTATATTCTCGATGAGCCGACAACCGGTCTGCACATGGCTGATATCAAGCGGCTCTTGGGTGTTTTGCAGCGTCTGGTTGATACCGGCAATACCGTCTTGGTAATCGAACATGACCTGGATGTGGTTAAATCAGCGGACTGGCTGATTGATCTGGGGCCAGAAGGCGGCGAGGCTGGCGGCTATGTCGTGGCCACCGGAACGCCAGAAACAATTGCTGAAGTGTCAGAAAGCTATACGGGACAATACCTCAAGCCGATGCTGGAGCGTGACCGCAAATGGGCTGCTCAGCATGAAAGATAAAATGATTTTGATTTGAATGCTACTAGTCCAGCGGGTTTTGATCCGCTGGACTTTTTAATTAAAGATTGAAATTCTATAATCGTTATATTAAGATTAGAATATTATATTTTAATTAAAAATAAAAACGGAGGTCTGGCTGATGGATCTGAACAATATTCATACCGGGAAAAACATTTCGCTTAATGGACACACGATTTTAATTGGCTTGATGGCGGATCCGATTCGTCACTCAATGTCGCCAACGATGCATAACAATGCTTTTGCTAAATTGGGTCTAAACTACGCCTACCTTTGTTTTGAGATTGATAATCAAAAGCTGCCCAAAGCTATTGATGCCATCAGAACGTTGGATATGCGCGGCTCCAATATCTCAATGCCCAACAAGCAAAAAGTAATTCCATACCTAGACAAGCTGGATGAATCGGCTGAACTTTGTCAGGCCGTCAATACCATTGTTAACGATCATGGCGTCTTGACGGGCTACACAACCGACGGAATCGGCTTTATGCAATCGTTGCGAGACGAGGGGCTGGATATTAGTGGCAAAAAGATGGTGCTGACCGGAGCAGGCGGTGCTGGGACACCGATTGCCATGCAAGCAGCAATTGATGGCGTTAGTGAGCTTTCGCTGTTTAACATTGCCGATGACAAATGGCCAAATGCCGAGCGCAACGTCAAGATCATCAATGAAAAGACCGGTGCCCATGCTACGCTGCATCGTTTAGAGGACCAGGATGACTTTAAAAAAGAGCTGACCGATTGTGATATCTATGTTGATGCAACCGGTGTCGGTATGAAGCCACTGGAAGATATGACTTTGGTTGAGGATCCAAGCTGGTTCCATGAGGACATGATTGTCTACGATACGGTCTACTCTCCACGTGAGACCAAGTTGATGAAGGTGGCCCAGCAAGCAGGCGTCAATCACGTCTTCAACGGACTGGGCATGATGCTGGAGCAAGGAGCCGCAGCTTTTAAGCTTTGGACTGGTCAGAACATGCCGGTTGAATACATTCGCAATCTGCTTTTCAAAGAGGAAGATTAGATGAAAGAGGTTAAGCTTAGAAATATCGTCTTGGGCAATGGCAGACCTAAAATTGCCGTTCCAATCGTTGCTGATGATCAAATGTCCATTGAAAAGCAGGCACAAGCCATCGTAAATGCGCAGCCAGACGTTGTTGAATGGCGAATTGATTTTTTTGATGATGTCCTGGATTTTGAAAAACTACGCTCAGCAGCCCTTAAATTGAGAAAAATACTGGCTGAGCTGCCGCTTTTAACCACGTTTCGCACGATTGAAGAAGGTGGCAGTCGAAAGCTTGATGAAGCAAAGTATTTTCAGATCGTACATTTTGTAATTGAAAATGAGCTGACGGATGCCATTGATCTTGAGCTGTTTCATCAAAGATCTCAGATTGAGCGAATCGTAGCACTGGCAAACACTCATGGTATTAAGGTAATTATGAGCAGCCACGATTTTGCCCGAACGCCAGCTGCTGAAGAGATCTATTATCGCTTGCACGTGATGGCTGATCTTGGTGCCGATGTGGCTAAGATTGCCGTTATGCCGCAAAACTCAAATGATGTTTTGACACTTTTGCAAGCGACTGCTCAAGCACATGCACAACTGGATTTGCCATTGATCACCATGGCCATGGGCGATCTAGGGAAGGTAACGCGCATAGCCGGTGAGGTCTTTGGCTCAGCATTGACGTTTGGTGCCGTTGAAAAGGCCTCAGCCCCCGGTCAGCTAAGCATTGCCGAATTAAGAAGGGCACTGGATAATTTAAAAATTTAAGATAATTGATCTTAAAAGCATGAGGCTGGGAATTAACTCAACCTCTTAACTATTTTATGGATAGTAATGCCTCAGCGCAGTAGCTGGCTGGCAGTTCAAACGCTGATAAATCAGCATTTGACCGACCTAGCCATAATTGAGGAGGTTCGAAGACAAACTCCGAAAATCGGTCGCAAGCTGATTTTCGGAGTTTTTTCTCACTCTCATGCTTTTTTAATGAAAAGTCATTAAAATTAAAAGACACGCCCGGGTGTGATACAATGAGAAGCGTATTTTGAATTGAGGTGATAGCTCCGTGGCAAAACCACTACAAGTCGTGATCATTACTGGGATGAGTGGCGCCGGTAAGACGGTTGCCGTTCAAAGCTTTGAGGATCTAGGCTATTTTGTAATTGATAACATGCTGCCTAATCTGGCGGAAAAATTTGCCGACGTGATCCAAAACGCTGCTGAATTCGACCAGATGGCGATGGTAATGGACTCGCGATCACAAGCGTTCTATGACCAGATTCTGCCTTGCATTCAGCGCTTGAAGAATCGGACTGATCTAAAAGTTGAAGTTTTGTTTTTGGATGCCAGTGATGTTGAGCTGGTATCACGCTATAAGGAAACGCGGCGCTCGCACCCACTGTCACGGCAAGGTGGCGTTTTAGAAGGAATTCAAAAGGAACGGACGCTTTTGAGTGATCTGAAGAGTCAAGCCGACGTTGTTATTGACACCACTAACCTGACGCCGCGCAATCTGCGGCTGCGGATTGATGACTACTTTGGCAATGGTCAGACCAGCAGCTTTTTTGTTGAGGTTATGTCATTTGGCTTTAAATATGGATTGCCATTAGATGCTGATATCGTTATTGATGCTCGTTTTTTGCCCAACCCATTCTATCTGCCTGAGCTCAAGCATTTAACCGGCAACGATCAGCCAGTCCAAGACTATGTGATGAAGAGTCAGTTGGCCCAAGATTTTTATTCACACCTCAAGGCCCTGTTAAAGGTAACCTTACCTGGCTATATTCAAGAAGGCAAAAGCAGCCTGACGATTGCCATTGGCTGTACTGGCGGTCAGCATCGTTCAGTAACGATTGCCAACCGGTTAAATCATGATCTGCGTCAGGATGGCTATACGGTCAATTTGCATCATCGTGACGTCGATAAGGCAAAATAAGGAGGTATTCAAATGATCCACAAACCTAAAATCGTCATGATCGGTGGGGGGACGGGACTTCCTGAGATTCTACATGGTCTTAGGGACAAAGACGTTGACGTTACAGCAATCGTGACGGTAGCCGATGACGGCGGCTCATCAGGAATCTTACGCAACTATGTCAATGTGGTGCCGCCTGGTGATATTCGCAATGCACTGGTTGCCTTATCGGAATTATCGGAACTAGAGCTGTCAATTTTTCAATATCGTTTCAACAGTACTGACCAGTTTCTGGCTGGCCATGCGATTGGTAATCTGATTATTTCAGCTTTGGCTGAGATGAAAGGCGGCGATATTTTCGCTGCCGTGCAGGAACTGTCGTCATTGATGAAGATTAAAGGACACATCTATCCAGTTACCGATGAGCCGCTGACCTTAAATGCCGAGTTTACTGACGGTTCGACATTGAGTGGTGAATCCGAGATTACGGCAGCACATAAGCGAATTCAGCGGGTCTGGATCACGCCGTCCAATAATGAGAATCATCACCAGGCAAAAGCCGTCAAGCAGGTTATTGATGCCATTATGGATGCCGATCAAATCGTATTGGGACCAGGGAGTCTGTTTACCAGCATCTTGCCCAACCTGATGATCGAAAACGTTGGTCGGGCCGTCTGTGAAACCAAAGCTGAAGTTGTCTATATCTGCAACATCATGACACAAAAGGGTGAAACCGACAATTTCTCAGATGCTGATCATGTGCGCGTGCTCAACTCGCACTTAAAGCAAAATTTCATTGATACCGTTTTGGTAAATATTCAGCCGGTGCCAAAAGACTATATTGATTTTCAAGAATGGAACGAGATCTCTCAGCCTGTCAAGCATGACTTTCAAGGCTTGCGTGATATGGGCTGTCGGGTAATCTCCAGTAATTTCTTGCGTTTAAGAGACAATGGGGCGTTTCATGATCGCGACAAGGTGGTGGCTGAACTGCTGAATCGTCTACATGGCGTCCATTATTAACAAGAGGGGGAATCGCGCATGTCATATGCCAGCGAGGTAAAAAAAGAGCTGACGGGGCTGCAGGTGCACTTGGATAATGCCAAGGCCGAACTGATGGCGCTGATTCGGATGAATGGCGCTTTAGGAATTGCCAATCGCAATCTGGTTTTAAACGTTCAAACGGAAAGCCCGGCGATTGCTCGCAGAATCTACTCGCTTTTAAAGCAGTTTTATCAAGTTGAAAGTGAGATCGTCGTCCGGCGTAAGATGAAGCTTAAAAAGAACAATCAATACGTGGTACGCCTGCGCTATCACGCCCAAGAGATTCTCAGTGATCTGGGAATTTTGGAAGGTTTTCAGATCAAAGAAAAGGTTCCAATGGCATTGCTTAAGGATGATTTGATGATTCGTTCGTATCTGCGTGGGGCGTTTTTGGCGGGTGGTTCAGTCAATAATCCTGAGACATCGCGCTATCATCTGGAAATTTATTCTTTATATGAAGAACATAATGAAATGATTGCCCAGATGATCAATCGCTATCATCTGAATGCCCGAACCACGGCTCGCCGCAGCGGCTACATCGTCTATCTGAAAGAAGCCGAAAAGATTGCCGAGTTTCTTCAATTAATCGGTGCTACCAATGGCATGCTCAAATTTGAAAATATTCGAATCGTACGTGACATGCGCAATTCCGTCAATCGACTGGTCAACTGCGAGAATGCCAATATGGATAAGGTTGCCAATGCATCCAATCGCCAAATCGAAAATATCCGTCTGATTGATTCAATGGTTGGTTTGGACAGTCTGCCAGAAAAGCTGCGCGCTATTGCCGAAACCCGTCTGGCTCATCAAGAAGTCAGTCTAAAAGAGCTCGGCGTTTTGGTGCCAGGTGGTCCAATCTCGAAATCAGGGGTTAACCACCGATTGCGTAAATTAAATGCCTATGCCGATGAATTACGGCAGGCTAAAACCAACTAAAAAAACCACGGCTGTCATGTGTCATGCAGTCGTGGTTTTTAAATATTTAAAAGCGAGTGATTACTTCAACTTGGCACTGTTTTCCATGATGCCGTCAAGCAGACCGTAGTCAACGGCTTCCTGGGCCGTTAAGTAGTGGTCGCGTTCAGTATCACGTTCGATTTGCTCAATTGGCTGGCCGGAATTTTCTGCCAAAATGCCATTGATCATCTTACGCGTCTTCAAGATTTCTTCAGCTGCGATCTGAATCTCGGTTTGTTGACCTTGAGCACCACCAGATGGTTGGTGAATCATAACCGTTGAGTGTGGCAAACCGAAACGCTTGCCCTTGGCACCAGATGATACCAGCACGCTGGCCATTGATGCGGCCATACCGATTACGATGGTCTGAACATCGGCTTTGATGAAGTTCATCGTGTCATAGATGGCCATCCCAGAGGTTACGACACCACCGGGTGAGTTAATGTAAAGGTAAATATCTTTGGTTGAATCTTGCGCATCCAAGAATAGCAGCTGCGCAACGATTGAGTTTGCCATGTCATCTTCAATCGGACCGGACAGCATAATGATGCGGTCCTTCAACAGACGTGAATAAATGTCATAAGCGCGTTCGCCGCGTGATGACTGTTCAATGACCGTTGGAACTAAGTTCATGCTTTGGCCTCCCTCTTAATTAGCAGTAGTCAGCTTCGATTGCTAACTTATGTGAATACTATACTCGATAGGTCAGAAAAGGTCAAATGTTTTGTCACAAAAAAGGCGCTGCCAAGTACGACCTAAATGTCGTCAATGACAGCGCTTTCTAACCTTATAATAGGTAGAATTATTTCAAGTCAGCTGAGATCATGCTCAGTTCTTGATCGGCGATTTCGGCATCCAGCATGGCCCGATCGTCATTTTCGATCAATTTCTTAAGTTCGTTCAATTCGTGCATGTTCTTTTTAAACATAGATTTCATCTCCCCGAATAATATGGATTTGTGAATGAATTAATTGTTAACCTCTGTGATGTCTAAGACTATACACCAAATTGGTATTATTGACAAGTGCCTGTTTTAAGCGATTTTTGGTTTTTATACCCAAATTGGTATAGGTCAAATTGACAGAAAACGTTTATCAATTTTTTATTGTGAAAACAGTGCTAACGTTTCCAAAGGTCAACGCAGACCGGCTTTCCAGCTTAGAAATTAAAAAATGAGCAAGATGCCCAAAATCAGTCAGATAATCAAAAAATTTTTTTGAATTTTATTGATGACAGCTTGGTTGTAATAATAGTTGTTGATTTTTGATACCCTGACCCTTATAATTGGAATGTTGATTATTTACGTTAGATATAAAGGAGGCATATTGCTATGCGTAAAGCACATCCATACGGCGTACAAGGCCGTCGCCCAGTCGCAGACCGTTACACGCGGGCTAAGAAGGAAAAGAAAATCGAAGCTATTCGTAAGTGGGCTAAGCAAAAGCCAGCTGAAGAAAAGTAATTTGCTTTTCCATTAAAAAAAGACCTCATCCAGGCTGACTGTGATGAGGTCTTTTTTATGCTGATTTTTAATTAAGATCATTTAAGTATAATAAAAGCACTGATCAGCCTGACCAGTGCTTTGATGTACCTAAATGCGCCCCCCGGGAGTCGAACCCGGATCTCGAGAACCGGAATCTCACGTGCGATCCATTACACTAAGGGCGCATCTTGTTTAGATGAGTTCGCATAAATAACACGAACGTTTATTATAATATCCTTTGCAGCACCAAAATGCAAGAGGAAAATGAATATTTTTACAAAAATATTGGATGGATCCAATTTGATGAAAACTAAATACATTTCCATGGACAAGTTAGTCGGTTTTGAGTATCATAAACAACGTAGGTTAGTGTGATTGTTTAGCTAGCAGACAAAATTGCCGATTTTTTCCTTAAATTTGGCAATTTTGGATGAAAAGTTGTGGTAAACTAAACAAGAACATTGAATTATTTTCCTAAAGGAGGAAATTGCAGTATGACTGTAAAAATTGGTATTAATGGCTTTGGCCGTATTGGTCGTTTGGCTTTCCGTCGGATCCACGAACTGGGCTCCAAGGACATTGAAGTTGTTGCAATCAACGATTTGACTACTCCTTCAATGCTGGCCTACCTGCTGAAGTACGACTCTACTCACGGCAAGTTCCCTGGCGAAGTTTCTTCCACTGACAAGGGCATCGTTGTTGATGGCAAGGAATACCCTGTATACGCTGAACGCGACGCACGGAACATTCCTTGGGTTAAGAACGATGGTGTTGACTTCGTTCTGGAATGTACTGGTTTCTACACTTCTGCAGAAAAGTCACAAGCACACCTGGACGCTGGCGCAAAGCGTGTGCTGATTTCTGCACCTGCTGGTAACATCCCAACTGTTGTTCCTGGTGTTAACCTGGACACGCTGAAGGCTGACGACAAGATCGTTTCTGCTGGTTCTTGCACGACCAGCTGCCTGGCTCCAATGGCTTACTTCCTGAACAAGGAATTCGGCGTTAAGGTTGGTACCATGACTACGATCCACGCATTTACTTCCACGCAAGCTATCCTGGACGGCCCTCGTGGCAAGAAGATGCGTAACAACCGTACTGCAAGCACGAACACGATTCCTCACTCTTCTGGTGCTGCCAAGGCTATCGGTCTGGTTATCCCAGAACTGAACGGTAAGCTGTCCGGTCACGCACAACGTGTTGGTGTCGTTGACGGTTCCCTGACTGAACTTGTTTCCATCCTGGACAAGGAAGTTACGGTTGATGAAGTCAACGCTGCTATGAAGAAGGCAACTGAAGGCAACGAAGCCTTTGGTTACACTGAAGACCCAATCGTATCTTCTGACATCATTGGTTCTACTTACGGTTCTGTCTTCGACCCATCTCAAACTGAAATCATGTCTGATGGCGAAGGCGCACAACTGGTTAAGACGGTTGCTTGGTACGACAACGAATACGGCTTCACTTGCAACATGATCCGTACGCTGCTTCACTTCGCTACTCTGTAATGCGAACTGAATAGTACCAATTAGGAAGGCGGGAGGAGGAAACTCCGCCCGCCTTCTTTTCAAATTAAGGAGGAATTGGTCAATTATGGCTAAAATGACTGTTGAAGATCTTCCATTGGAAGGCAAAAAGGTTTTGATGCGTGTTGACTTCAACGTGCCAATCAAAGACGGTGTCGTTGGTGACGACAATCGAATCGTGGCTGCACTGCCAACGATCAACCATGTAATCGATCATGGTGGTCGGGCAATTCTGTTCTCCCACCTTGGTCGAATCAAGAAGGAAGAAGACAAGCCAGGTCTGTCACTGCGTCCAGTTGCAGAACGGCTTTCCAACCTGTTGAACAAGCCGGTTACCTTCGTTCCAGTAACGGAAGGTAAGCAATTGGAAGATGCCATCAACCAAATGAACAACGGCGACGTACTGCTGGTTCAAAACACGCGTTACGAAGACGTTAAGGATGGCGAATACGTCAAGCGTGAATCTGGTAACGACCCTGAACTGGGTAAGTACTGGGCTTCCTTGGGCGATGTCTTTGTCAACGATGCCTTTGGTACGGCTCACCGTGCCCACGCTTCCAACGTCGGGATTGCGCAAGCGATCGGCGAAGGCAAGTCAGGTGTTGGCTTCTTGATGGAAAAGGAAATCAAGTTCTTGGGTGATGCCGTTGACAACCCGGTTCGTCCTTTTGTTGCCATCCTGGGTGGTGCCAAGGTTTCTGACAAGATTGGCGTTATCGATCACCTGTTGGATAAGGCCGACAAGATCATCATCGGTGGCGGTATGGCCTACACGTTCTACGCAGCTAAGGGCATCAAGACTGGTAACTCACTGGTTGAAAAAGACAAGATCGACGTTGCCAAGCAAATTATGGACAAAGCCGGTGACAAGCTGGTACTGCCAGTTGACAATGTAGTTGCCGATGCCTTCAAGAACGATGCCAACACCAAGGTAGTCGAAGGCGACATTGACGATGGCTGGATGGCCCTGGATATTGGCCCTAAGACGATTGAACTGTACAAGAGCGTATTGGCTGATGCTAAGACGGTTGTATGGAACGGTCCAATGGGTGTCTTTGAAATGAGCAACTTTGCCAAGGGTACGCTGGAAATCGGCAAGTTCCTGGGCACGCTGACGGATGCTACGACGATTGTTGGTGGCGGGGACTCTACGGCCGCTGCTAAGCAATTGGGGATTGCCGACCGTCTGAGCCACATCTCAACTGGTGGCGGTGCCTCATTGACTTACTTGGAAGGTAAGGAACTGCCAGGGATTGCAGCAATTTCCGAAAAGTAAAGATATTTAAGCGATTGATTAGCATAGTAGCGATTCAATCGCTTTTTTTGATAAAATAAAAGCAGCGGAAAAATAATTAAAGGAGGCTTTTGCATGCGCGTACCAATTGTTGCGGGCAACTGGAAGATGAATAAGACGGTTTCAGAGGCCGTTGAATTTGTTAATTACGTTAAAAACGATCTTCCAGACCCTAGTGAGCGTGAAACCATTCTGGCTGCACCCACGCTGTCTTTAACGTCAATGGTACAAGCGGCGAAAGATACGCCGTTAAAAATCGCTGCTGAAAATTGTTATAGTCGAATTGCGGGGGCCTATACCGGCGAAACCAGTCCACGCTCTTTGTCTTTAGCAGGCATTCATCATGTCATCTTAGGGCATTCTGAGCGGCGGCGGCTGTTTAACGAGACCGATGAACTAATCAATCAAAAGGTTCAGGTGGCCTTGCGCAATGGTCTGTGCCCAATCGTCTGCTGTGATGATACAATGGGACGCCGAATTGCCGGTAAGAAGGTTCGCTGGGTTGTCAGCCGCATTCTGGCCGATTTAAAAGGTCTGTCACCGATTGACGTTACCAAGGTTACGATGGCCTTTGAGCCAAGCTGGGCAATCGGTACCGGGCAAAGCGCCGACCCAGAGCAGGCGGCAGAAGGATGCTACCTGATTCGTCAGACGATTCGCGATATGTATGGCGAAGATATTGGCAATGCCGTGCGAATTCTTTATGGTGGCAGCGTCAATGAGACCAATATCAATGCGCTGATGGCCTATGACGATATCGATGGCGTTTTGGTTGGTGGCGCCAGTCTGGACCCCAACCGATTCTTAAAGCTTGTAAACTCTTAAGATAAAGCTTGTTTTAAATTGTTCTGAATAATACAATGGAAAGCGGAAGAACTTTCCAATTTTAAAATGACAGAGGAGAGATTCATCAATGTCACTCATTACTGATATTTATGCTCGTGAAGTCCTGGACTCACGTGGTAACCCAACTGTTGAAGCAGAAGTCTACACTGAAGCTGGCGGTGTTGGCCGCGGTATCGTACCTTCTGGTGCTTCTACTGGTGAACACGAAGCGGTTGAACTTCGCGATGGCGACAAGAACCGTTTTGGCGGCAAGGGCGTTCTGAAGGCCGTTGCTAACGTCAACAACGTAATTGCCAAGGAAATCGTCGGCATGGAAGTTACTGACCAAGTTGCAATCGACAAGGCAATGATCAAGCTTGACGGTACGCCTAACAAGGGCAAGCTGGGTGCCAACGCCATCTTGGCCGTTTCCCTGGCTGCTGCTCGGGCTGCTGCTGATGAACTGCAAGTGCCACTGTACAACTACCTTGGCGGCTTCAACGCTCATCTGCTGCCAACGCCAATGATGAACGTTATCAATGGTGGTGCCCACTCTGACAACAAGGTTGACTTCCAAGAATTCATGATCATGCCAGTTGGTGCACCAACTGTTCGTGAAGCTATCCGTTGGGGTGCGGAAACTTTCCACGCCCTGAAGAAGGAACTGGAAGCTGCTGGTAAGGTTACCTCAGTTGGTGACGAAGGTGGTTTTGCTCCTGACTTTGCCAACAACGAAGAACCATTCCAATACCTGATCAAGGCGATTGAAGACGCTGGCTACAAGCCAGGTAAGGACATTGCCATTGCTTGCGACGTTGCTGCTTCTGAACTTTGGAACGATGAAGACAAGAAGTACAAGCTGCGTTGGTCCACTGGTGAAGAATACACTACTGAAGAATGGATCGAATACCTGACTGGTATCATTGAAAAGTACCCAATCGTATCCGTTGAAGACCCAATCGACGAAAACAACTGGGATGACTGGGTAACGATTACCAACAAGCTGGGTAAGAAGGTTCAACTGGTTGGTGACGACTTCTTCGTTACGAACACGGACTACCTGCGCAAGGGTATCAAGATGGGTGCTGCCAACTCCATCCTGATCAAGCTGAACCAAATCGGTACGCTGACTGAAACGGTTGAAGCGATCGAAATGGCTAAGGAAGCCGGCTACACGGCTATCGTTTCCCACCGTTCTGGTGAAACTGAAGACACGACGATTGCTGACCTGGTTGTTGCTACTAACGCCGGCCAAATCAAGACTGGTTCCATGAGCCGGACTGACCGTCTTGCTAAGTACAACCAACTGATGCGGATCGAAGACAACCTGGGCGACGTTGCTCAATACAAGGGGATTCACTCCTTCTACAACCTGAGCGAACAAGCTCGTCAAGACATCGAAAACCGTTAATTTTTCAATTAATGATTTTAAAGCGTTTGGATTTTTCCAAACGCTTTTTTTTGCGACCGCAAATCTGTGCTAGACTAGTTTAGTAACAAGAATTTTTGGGTGTGAAGAGAAAGTGAAAACTACAAGAATTGCAAGACTCAGGTATGCAAATCTACGTCAGCTTGGCCGCGCCACCATCATTGGCCTGCTTGCCGGACTAGTCGTAAGTTTGTTTCGCTGGGCAATTCAGAATCTGTTAAATGGGGTCATCAGAGCATTTGGATATTTTCATGGTCATCCATTTTGGCTGCTGCCTTGGAGTTTGGCAAGCATACTGGTCGCGCTTTTTTTAGGACGATTGGTGCAGAAAAATCCGGATATTAAAGGTTCTGGGATTCCTCAAGTTGAGGGACAGCTGACAGGACAGTTTGATGAAAAATGGTGGCCGGTGCTGTGGCGCAAGTTTTTTGGTGGCATTATCAGTATTGGCTCGGGGCTGTTCTTGGGGCGAGAAGGTCCCTCGATTCAACTAGGAGCCGCGATCGGTCAAGGAATTGCCGAAAAAAATACCGGTACTGAAATCGAAAGACGCGTTGGGATTGCCAGCGGGGCTGCGGCTGGACTTTCAGCGGCCTTTAATGCTCCAATTGCCAGTACAATGTTTATCTTAGAAGAGGTTTATCATAACTTTTCGCCGTTAGTCTGGCTGTCGGTGTTTATCAGTTCCTTGGCCGCTAATTTAGTATCGATGGCTTTCTTTGGATTAGCGCCAGATCTGAATGTGCCACATGAGGTGCTGCTTCCAGCTTCACAGTACTGGCATCTAATCTTGCTGGGAATCTTACTGGGGCTATTAGGGCGACTGTATCAGGTTGTGATTTTGCAGCTGCCAAAATGGATGCACAAGCTGCATTTCTTAAAACCAGCTTGGTATCCGGTGATTCCGTTTTTACTGGTAATTCCAATTGCCTGGTGGTGGCCGATAACGCTGGGTGGCGGCAATAATCTGGTCGTGGCGTTGCCTAAGATGCCGGCTGAGTTTAAAGTGATGCTGGGATTGTTTATCTTACGCTTTGTTTTTTCCATGATCAGCTATGCTTCTGAGCTGCCCGGGGGGATTTTCTTGCCGATCCTAACGCTGGGTGGCATTATCGGGGCACTCTATTGCGCGATCATGATCCATTGGGGATTGATTCCAGCCAAGTATCTGCCAAATTACGTTATCTGTGCTATGGCCGGCTACTTTGCCTGTATCAGCAAGGCCCCCTTTACGGCGATTTTATTGATTACGGAAATGGTGGGGACGCTGACGCATCTGATGCCCCTGGCGATTGTCTCGATTGTGGCTTGGCTGGTGGTTGATCTGATGGGCGGCACGCCGATTTATGCGGCGATGTTTGCCAACATGATGCACAAACAGCCGCAAAGAGAGCTGTTGGGCCTGACCCAGATGACAACGCCGATTTTTGTGGGTTCCGTACTGGATGGCTGCTTAATTAAGGATTTTGACTGGCCAGCCGGGGCGCTGATCACTTGCATCTATCGTGGTGAAAACCAGCTGATTCCGCATGGCAATACCAGATTAAAGGCTGGTGATACGCTGGTCGTTCAATTGCGCGGTAAAAATCACATTGCCAACCAGGCACGGATCAATGCCGCGGCTCGGCAATCGTTGCATGATTAGCCAAATAACTGGAAATATGGTATGATTTAACGGATATAGCGGGTGAAATAGGAGGAAATCTTTTTTGTATAATACGATTATGACCCTCTTCTTGATTGTCTGCGTCATTTTAATTGCTTGCGTAATGATGCAGCCAGCCAAGAATGACAACGATGCCATGTCCGCTTTGACCGGGGGTGCTGGCGACCTGTTCAGTCGGCGCAAGGCTCGCGGTTTTGAAGCGGTTATGCAGATTGCTACGACCATCTTTGGTGCCCTCTTCTTTATTTTGGCACTGGCGCTGGTCTATGTTTCTTCACACTAGTTTAAGTGCCTCCTGCCAATCTCGGGGGGCTTTTTATTTATTAAAGAGGTATATGGATGACACAATTACAACTTGAAATACTCAAGCGTTTACTCGATCATCAAGAACTCAGCTTTTCGGCTGAAAAAATCGCCCAGCAGCTGGGAATGAACAGAGCTGACCAATTTACGCCGGTCGTGCAGGCACTGGCTCAATTGGAACGTGACAAAAAGGTCATGGTAACGGATCAAGGCGAGTTTAAGGCCGTGATTAAGTCAAAGACGGTCAGTGGGGTCTTTCGGGGAAATGCCAAGGGATTTGGTTTTGTGGCCTACGATCCCGAACAGCCTGATATCTACGTCAATCCCGATCACACTATGCACGCAATGAGCGGTGATGAGGTTGAGGTCAAGATTTTGCGTATGCCAGAACCAGGCAGCGATCAAGGACCAGAAGGACAGGTTACCGAGATTCTGACGCGGCATTATGAGCACGTGGTCGGTGAGTTTAAAAATATTACGATGGGACATTTCATTGGCGAGATTATTCTAAAGGACAAAAAACTCAGTAATTTCCGGTTTTTTGTCACAGATGATGGTCTACACCCAGAAGACAACGAAATCGTTAATGCCACGATTTCTTCTTATCCAAGCGATGAATCGCCACAAATCATGACGGGGATGGTAACTGAAGTAATCGGCGATAAGGATCAGCCCGGTATCGATATTCTCTCCGTCGTTTATGCCCATGACGTTCCGCACGTCTTTCCGCAAGAAGTTATGGACGAGGCCAACGCTATTCCAGACCATGTTTTGCCAGAAGAAAAGAAGGGTCGCAAAGACATTACCGCTCAGCCGCTGGTTACCATCGACAGTATTGAATCAAAGGACCTTGACGATGCCGTAGTTGCCTGGAAATTAGACAATGGCAATTATCACCTGGGCGTTCACATTGCAGACGTTACGCACTACGTTAAGCTTGGCTCAGCACTGGATAAAGAGGCTTTTAAGCGTGGAACTTCAGTCTATTTAACGGACCGGGTAATTCCGATGCTGCCAAAGCGATTGTCAAATGGGATCTGTTCTTTGAATCCAAATGAAGAGCGTTTAGCAATGAGCTGTGAGATGGAAATTGATCCGCAGGGCAATATCGTCAAACACGAAATCTTCCCTAGCGTAATGCGCTCACATGCGCGAATGACCTACAAGGCAGTCAATGCCATCTTAGAAGATCATGATCCGCAGGTAATCAAAGAATATGAGGAACTGGTACCAATGTTTGAGACGATGGGCGAATTGCACCAGATTCTTTTAAAGCATCGACATGACCGTGGTGCGATCGATTTTGACGCACCAGAAGCCAAAATCATTGTTGATGAAGAAGGGCATCCAACTGACATTCAGCTGCGGGAGCGGGGGACTTCAGAACGGATGATCGAATCATTTATGCTGGCAGCCAATGAAACCGTGGCTGAGCATTACTATAAATTGCACGTGCCATTTTTATACCGGATTCATGAAACACCGGATGCTGACCGGATTAAGAGCTTTGCTGAGCTGCTCAGTGTCTTTGGTATTGAGATGAAGGGTGATCTGAAAAACGTCAAGCCAAAGATGCTGCAAGACGTCTTAAAGAGCGTAGAAGGCAAGCCAGAAGAGCAGATGGTTCAGGTAATGATGCTCAGAAGCATGCAGCAGGCTAAATATGCCGATGAAGAGGTCGGACACTTTGGTCTGGGTGCTCAATACTATACGCACTTTACCTCACCGATTCGCCGTTATCCTGATGAAATGGTCCACCGTTTGATCAGCTGGTATGCCGAAAACGGCACGACTGAAAAAGCCAAGTCTAAGTACCGTGATTGGCTGCCAGAAGTGGCTGAGCATACCTCGGTTACCGAACGACGTGGGATCGATACCGAACGGGATGTTGACAGCATGAAGAAGGCCGAATATATGGAAGATCACGTTGGCGAAACGTTTGATGCCGTTGTCAGCTCGGTAATGAAATTTGGCCTGTTCGTGGCCTTGGAAAATACCGTTGAGGGTCTCATTCACATCAGCGTTATGAATGACGACTTTTATGAGTACCTAGAATCCAACATGGCCCTGGTTGGTCGTCGTCATCATCACATCTTCCAGATTGGTCAGCCGGTTAAGGTTAAATTGATTAGAGTTGACAAGGATCAGCGCGAAGTCGACTTTGAGCTGGTCAACCCTGAAGACGCACCAACGACCAAGCTGCGCGTACCGCGTAAAAACGATGGTCGCTTTAACAGTCGTGGGCGCAATAATCGAGATGACAAGCATGGCAAGTTTGGTCGTAATGGTCGCGATAAAAATGGCAGCCAGCGTTCCTACCGCGGTAAGGGCAATGGCAACGGCCGGCGCAGCAATCATCTGTTTGACCGCGGTCCATCGCATCGACATGACGGTGGCAAACGTTCTCAGCGTGGACACAATAACGGTGATCGGCGCTCGCGTTAGGCTTTAACGGGAGGGAAAAAGATGGCAAAAAAATCCCATCACGAAAAAGACGATAATCTGGTTGCCCAAAATAAAAAAGCGCGTCATGATTATGCGGTTTTGGAAACCTATGAGGCCGGCATCGCACTGACTGGAACTGAGATCAAGTCGGTACGGGCTCGCCGCGTCAACCTTAAGGATGGCTTTGCACAGCTGCATAATGGCGAATTATGGCTAATGAACGTGCATATCAGTCAATATGACAATGGTACCTTTTTCAACCATGATCCGCTGCGCAATCGCAAGCTGCTGCTGCATAAAAAAGAAATCAAAAAAATTGCAGGTGAGCTGTCCACCAAAGGGATCACGCTGATTCCACTGAAAATGTACATCAAGCACGGTTATGCCAAGGTGCTGCTTGGTCTGGCCAAGGGTAAGCATGAGTACGACAAGCGTGAATCGATCAAAAAACGTGAGCAGGAGCGTCAGATTGAACGGGTCTTAAAACATTACTGATTTTGGGTAAAATAAAAAGGCTGGGAATTAACTCAACCTCTATGGATAATAATGCCTCAGTGCAGTAGCTGGCTGGCAGTTCAAACGCTGATAAATCAGCATTTGGCTGGCCTAGCCATCCTTGCGGAGGTTCGAAGACAAACTCTGAAAATCGGTCGCAAGCTGATTTTCGGAGTTTTTTCTCACTCTCTTTTTAAATGGTTTGATGAAGACGTTTAAAATGATTTTGACGGTCTTTGAGAACTGTCTTTTGCATAAAACCCATACTCAGATCGCCATTGTCGGTTGAAGACAATGGGTTCAGCTGACTCAGTTTTTCACGCAGCGGCTGGCGATCTTGATGTCTGGCCCAGCGATTGATGATTGTTGCCGTCAGAATTGCCAATGGCTCATCGGCCTGATTGACGACACTTAATCGACTACAAAAGCCCCCGGTATTTTGCACCGGCTCAACCTCAAAAATTAGCCGGCTGCCACAAAAGACCTTGAAGTGTCCGCTCATCAGCGAACCAACGACAATCCAGTTTAAGCCGCGAATATAGATTAGTTCATGAAAAAAGCCCAGTGATTTGCCGATCGTGCCAACTTGTCGCTGATTCAAATAAAGGGCAAACTTTGGCGTCAGCCCAAGTGTCAGCTGCTTGGCTTCTGCCAACAATTCACCGCTCATCGTATATAATGAAAGTGCATCGTAGCGAATGCCCCATTTACCGGCTAAGAGATAGCATGAATGGCCGCTTTCATCGTGAATGACAGTGGCGCCATTCAGATCGGTTGAACGGTCGCGGATGTACAATTGCCGCATGACAGAAATCACCACTTTTCTTAAGTATCTATCACTATTTTAACAGCTGTTGGCAATAAAAACAGTCAATAACGTATCGTAATCATCATAATCATGTTAAAATATTCACGAGGTGCTGACTTTGAAACAACTTATCCATAACGATTGGTGGGGCGTCTTGGAACCCCAGTTTGAATCTGCATATTATGCGCAGCTGCACGCTTTTTTAGCCGATGAGTATGCTCATCAGACGATCTATCCTGAAATGCATCATATTTTTGAAGCTTTTGAATGGACTCCATTTTCAAAGGTAAAAGTGGTAATCTTAGGACAGGATCCTTACCATGGACCGCATCAGGCACATGGCTGCAGCTTTTCGGTTTTGCCGGGGGTCAAGATTCCGCCTTCCTTACAAAATATCTATAAAGAGCTGCAAAGTGACCTTGGCTATCCACCGGTTAATCACGGTTATCTGAAGAAGTGGGCCGATCAAGGCGTACTGCTTTTGAACTCGGTGCTTACCGTGCGGGCTGGTCAAGCATTCTCGCATCGCGGTCATGGTTGGGAGCAGCTTACGGATGCAGCGATTCAAGCGCTGTCGGAACGGCCGCGACCAGTGGTATTTATTCTTTGGGGCAAGGCAGCCCAATCCAAGATTCCTTTGATCAACACGCAGACCAACATCGTTTTACAATCACCGCACCCCAGTCCTTTTTCTGCCAACCGTGGCTTCTTTGGCTCAAAGCCTTTCTCAAAAACCAATGAGGCTCTGGTGGCAATGGGAGAGACGCCAATTGACTGGCGCCTGCCCGAACATGTTGATCTTGTTGCTCAATAGATGCAGACATAGAAGCGAGGTTATGAATAATGGATGTATTTGAACATTTGAAGACACAGCTTTCATCAGCAAACAAGCGGATCGTTTTTCCAGAAGGCGCGGATGAGCGAGTTTTTGGCGCCGCGGCCCGTTTGGCACACGATGGTCTCTTGACGCCAATTCTGCTGGGTAATGAGGCTAAGATCAAAGCAGCCGCAGCACAAAACGACGTTGATTTGACTGGTGTTGAGATTATGGACCCGGCTGCCTATCCAGCTGCTGACTACCAAGCAATGCATGCGGCACTTTTAGAGCGGCGTCACGGTAAGAACACGCCTGAACAAGTCGATGCCATGCTCAAAGACGTCAGCTACTTTGCCACGATGCTGGTTTACATGGGCAAGGTTGACGGAATGGTTTCTGGTGCCATTCACTCAACTGGTGACACGGTCCGGCCAGCTTTGCAGATCGTTAAGACCAAGCCAGGCATCAAGCGGATCAGTGGAGCCTTTTTGATGCAAAAGGGCAATCAGCGCTACATTTTTGCCGACTGTGCCATCAATATCGAGCTGGATGCGCCAACGATGGCTGAGGTTGCTGTGGAAAGCGCCAAGACGGCTAAATTATTTGGCCTTGACCCTCGTGTTGCTATGCTGAGCTTTTCGACCAAGGGATCGGCAAAGGGTGAAATGGTTACTAAAGTGGCTGAGGCAACCAAGCTGGCTCAAGCTGCCGATCCAGAATTGGCAATTGATGGCGAGCTGCAGTTTGATGCTGCCATCGTACCAGCCGTGGCCGAATTAAAGGCCCCTGTCTCTAAGGTAGCTGGGCATGCCAACGTCTTTGTTTTTCCAAGTCTGGAAGCGGGCAATATTGGCTACAAGATTGCCCAGCGTTTGGGCGGCTTTGAAGCGATTGGACCGGTTCTGCAAGGCTTGAACGCGCCAATTGCCGACCTGTCAAGGGGATGCAATGAAGAAGACGTCTACAAGGTTGCCTTGATTACGGCAGCACAGGCATTATAAAATCCAGGTCGTCTGGCAGAAGTCAGGCGGCCTTTTTTGGCTTTATGACGTCGATACGCTAAAATAGAAAGCGTTAGGCCATGGTCAGTAATTTGATCAAAATGGCCAATTCCAGCAAAGGACAATAATAATGACTGAATTAACCTTACACAATCGAGAAGCAACGATGGCAATGGGACAAAAGCTGGCACCATACTTACAAGCTGGTGACGTGATTGTTTTAAACGGTGACCTCGGTGCCGGTAAAACGACCTTCACCAAAGGACTGGCTGCCGGACTTGGTATTAAGGACGTAATCAAAAGCCCAACGTTTACGATCATTCGTGAATATCAATCAGGACGCTTGCCGCTCTATCATATGGATATCTATCGTCTGGAAAATGGCGGTGCCGAAGATTTGGGATTGGAAGAATATTTTGATGGTGATGGCATCAGCGTGGTTGAATGGGCAGAATTTATTGAAGATGAGCTGCCAGCTGATTTTTTGGCAATCAACTTTAAACGTACTGATGACGAAAAGACCCGCGTTTTAAGCTTTGAGCCGCATGGTGCGCGCTTTGAGACAATCGTTAATCAAATGGTGACTGCTCATGACTGAAACAGTAGGAATCAAACTAGCCACGCCAGCAGATGCCCAGGCCATTTTGAAGCTGCTTAGGCAATTATCCTTGGAAAGCGAGGCTATCTTGGTACCGCACTTAGACAAGCTGACGGTTGAGCAGGAAGAATACAGCCTTTATGATATCTGCGAAAGTACGGATTCATTGATTCTATTGGCTCAGTACCAAGATCAGCCAATTGGCATCGTTACGATCATGGGGCTGGCTGATCAGCCTCAAGTCGGCGAGCTGGGTGTAGCCGTCTTAAAAGATTTTTGGCAAAATGGGATTGGCAGCCTATTGGTTGATGAGGCCACATATTGGTTTGAAAACTACAGTACCTTGGAAAAACTGGTTTTAGACGTTTTCAGCGACAACGTACCTGCAATCAGACTGTATCAAAAATATGGCTTCATCAAAACGGGTGATGCAACGATTGAAGACCAAAACAAGCATCCCCGCTCGGCAGTCTTGATGGAGTATCGCTCGTCAACAGATAATAAAAATGACTAACTCACGTCTGCTAGGGCATGAAATACGCTTAATGGCGATTTCATGCTTTTTATTTACCTATTATTTACTCATATTTACTAAATAAGGTATAATCAATGTACACAAATCAGTATAAGAGGTGAAAATATGGTTACCATCAAAGAGATTGCCCAACGATCCGGCTATTCTCCAGCTACGGTCTCACGACTGCTTAACAATGATCAGACGCTTTCGGTTACGCAGACGACGCGCAATAAGATTTTAAAAGTCGCCAATCAGCTTGGCTACTGGCAGGATCGTAAAAAGCCAGCAATTGCGCCTTCAATCGCATTGCTGTTTCGAATGAACAATCAAGAGCAGCTGCAGGATTCTTATTTTGCCAGCTTAAAGGATGCATTGTTGGAAACAATCGAAGATGCCGGCATGCGCGTAAAAGTCTTTCAGTATGCTGAGGAGCTGATTGACAATGCCGAGGACTTTCAAGGCTTTTTGTGTGTTGGTGATGACCAGGTTGAGTTGAGCATTTTTAAGCGGCTGCATCGCTTGCTGCCAGCTGGGGTATTTGTTGATACGGATCCCTTGCCACATCTTTTTGACTCGGTTCAGCCCAATCTGACCATGACGGTACGTGATGCCTTAGAGCAGTTTGCTGATGCTGGCTATCAACGAATTGCCTTTATTGGCGGGGTTGGTCCACGAATCGGCAAGCACCCAAGACGGCGCGACTCACGAGAAGCGGCATTTAAAATCGTAGCTGAAGAGATGGGTTTTAAGCAGGCCGATGTCTTTTCAGATGGTGCGTTTAGCGTGCTGAATGGGCGTCAGCTCGGAGAAAAAGCCGTCAAAAAATATGGCGATCAATTGCCTGAAGGCTTTTTAATCGCTTCAGATACCATGAGCGTAGGAGTGCTGCAGGCGTTTAACGATGCTGGTGTGATCGTGCCACGCGATACCAGTATCATCAGCATCAACAACAGTGATATTTCTGAATACGTTTCGCCACCATTATCGACTTATAACATTAATCAACAGGTAATCTCACGCATGGCCCTGAATATTTTAAAAGATGCCATTGCCAATCCGAAGCGTCCCCATGTTCATGCAATGGTCGATACCAATTTAATCGTGCGCGAAAGTTTTAAATTGAAATAAACTGAAAGATGCCCTGGTTAGCTAAGCTATCCCGATAAATCATTTACTAAATAAAGTAAATGATTTATTTTTATTGATAAATTATTTACTTTGCTCGTTAAATGCGTACAATATAATCTGTAAGCGATTTCAAATAAATGCATTTAGATTGAAACGATCGATTACGAGATGGATTTGAGTGAGAGTAAATAAGGGGGCATTATCGTGGATACTACCACCAAAGCTGCCGCACCACGGCAGCATTTAACTAAGCAGCAGTGGATTTCGCGCTCGGCATTTTGTTTTGGAAACGTTGGCCACTCTGCTTTTTATGGCGTAATGAGCAATTATTTCATTATTTTCGTTACCAGCGGCATGTTTGCCGGACTAAGCAAATCAGTTGCCGACCGTTTGATTGGCTTGATCACCGGTTTGATTGTTGGCGTGCGGATTATCGAGTTGGTGATTGATCCATTGCTGGGTAATATTGTCGACAACACGCACACTCGCTGGGGGAAGTTCAAGCCTTGGATTTTATGGGGCAACATTGTCAGCGGCGCACTGCTCTTGGTATTATTTACCGGGATTTTTGGCCTGGCCAAGGTAAACTGGGTACTGTTTGCCGTTTTGTTCGTTGTAATTTTCATTACATTTGATATTTTTTATTCATTTTCCGATGTGTCATATTGGGGCATGGTACCAGCGCTGAGTGAAGATTCACATGAGCGCAGTATCTATACGTCATTGGGAGCTTTTGCCGGTACGATCGGCTGGAACGGTTTGACGATCATCGTGGTACCGATTGTAACGACCTTTCCCTACCTGGCAACTGGACACCGCAATGAGGGTCCAGCCGGCTGGTTTGCTTTTGCGGCGATCGTAACGGTGCTGGCGCTTTTAAGTGCTTTGGCAGTCTGCCTTGGCACTAAAGAAAACGATAATATCATTCGGCAGTCGGCCAAGCAAAAGACGTCAATCAAAGACGTCTTTTCCGCAATCTTTCATAATGATCAGATTATGTGGCCAGCGCTAGCATATTTGATGTATTCATGTGCCTATGTCATTACCAATGGCGTTTTGTTCTATCTGTACAAGTTTGTAATCGGTCAGCCTGGTCATTTCTGGGTTGTTGGGGTCATTGCTACGATCGTGGGCTTCTTTGTCAGTCCGCTGTTCCCGATTTTTAACAAGTACGTACCAAGAAAATGGCTGTTTACGATTGGTCAGTGCTGCATGGTTGTGGCCTATCTGATTTTTATCTTTGGCCGCAGCAACGTTTATGTCATGGATTTGGGACTGGTTTTGTTCAACGTCAACTGTGCGCAGTTGGTTACCGTTTTGACGCTGACGGACGCAATTGAATATGGTCAGCTTAAGACCGGTCAGCGTAACGAAGCCGTTGTGTTGGCAGTACGACCAATGATTGATAAATTAACCGGGGCCATCTCAAACGGTCTGGTTGGTTGGATCGCTTTGGCCTGTGGTATGACTGGCAGCGCCACGGCAGCCGATATGACTGCTAAAAGCATTCGGACGTTTGACAGCATGGCTTTCTATATTCCAATGGTACTGGCGCTGCTTTCAATCGTTATTTTCTTAAGCAAGGTTACGCTTAGCGAAAAGAAGCATGCCCAAGTAGTTGAAGAATTAAAGACCGAACTGGCAGCCGGTAATGATGCCGAAGAAACCGTCGTTGACGAAAATCAGGCAGCGGTGACGCTGTTGGCACCGGTTGATGGTGAGGTTGTTGATTTAGCTAACGTCACTAATGAGGACGGCACCAAAGGCTTTCCAGGCAGTGGCTTTGCCATTAAGCCTGCTGATGGACGCATCTATGCACCATTTGACGGTAAGATCCGCTTTGCCTTTTCAACTCGGCATGCTTTTGAAATTGAGGCTGAAAATGGCGTTGGCCTAGTCATTCATGTTGGTATCGGTACGGTTAACATGCGAGGCGAAGGATTCAATACGCACTTCCAGGAGGGACAGACGGTACATGCCGGTGAGCTGCTGTTAGAGTTCAATCGTGACCTGATCTTACAAAGCGGCTATGATGATATTGTCGTAACGTTCTTGACCCAGCCACAAAAAGTACAGCTGCAAGAACTTAAGACCGGCGTCAAGGTTGTCCATGGTCAGCCGATCGCCAAAGCGGAGATCAAAAAGTAAAGGCTGGGAGGAGAGATTATGAAAAAAGGACTGCCAACTGTTTTATATGGTGGTGACTACAATCCTGATCAGTGGCCAGAAAACGATTGGGATAAGGATATCGCAGTTTTTAAACAGGCCGATATCAATTCGGCAACGATCAATGTTTTTTCGTGGGCACTTTTGGAACCACGTGAATGTGAATATCATTTTGAAAAGCTGGATCGCGTTATTGAAAAACTAAGTCAAGCCGACTTTAAGATTGTTTTGGCAACGTCAACGGCAGCTATGCCGGCCTGGATGTTTAAAAAATATCCAGACGTAGCACGAGTCGACTATCAAGGACGGCGGCATGTCTTTGGCCAGCGCCATAATTTCTGTCCCAGCTCGACCAACTATCGCCGACTGGCAAAAAATCTGGTTGACCAATTGGCAAAACGCTATGCCGACAATTCGCATATCGTGGCTTGGCACGTTAATAACGAGTATGGCGGCAACTGCTATTGCGAAAACTGCCGATTAGCCTTTCAAAAATGGCTCAAACAGCGCTATCAGACGTTGGATAATCTAAATCGCGCCTGGGACAACAGTGTCTGGAGCCATACGATCTATGACTGGGATGAGATTCAAGTGCCCAATGAGCTGGGCGACGCCTGGGGAGCTGAGGGCACGCATACGATCGTGGCGGGGTTGTCAGTAGATTATCTGCGCTTTCAGTCTGATGCCATGTTGGATCTGTATAATCTGGAAAAGCGGACGATTGAAGAATATGACGATCAAACACCGATTTTGACCAATTTTCATGGGACGCCAAATAAGTGGATTGATTATCATGCCTGGGCCAAAGATCAAGACATTATTGCCTATGACAGCTATCCGGCCTATGATGAGCCTGCTTATGAAGCTGCGTTTCGCTACGATTTGATGCGTGGGTTAAAGCATCAGCCGTTTATGCTGATGGAATCGACGCCATCGCAAGTCAATTGGCAGCCATACAGTCCTTTGAAACGGCCCAACCAAATGCGGGCAACTGAGCTGCAAGCTGTCGCACACGGGGCCGATACCGTTCAGTATTTCCAGCTCAAGCAGGCCGTAGGGGGCTCTGAGAAATTCCATGGCGCCGTCATCAGTCATTCGCAGCGTACCGATACCAGGGCTTTTCAAGAAGTTGCACAGCTGGGTCATGATCTGAAAAAAGCGGGTAGGGCCTTTAAAGATGCCGCCATCCCCGCCAAAGCAGCCATTGTGTTTGACTGGAGCAATTTTTGGGCGTTTGAGTACGTAGCCGGTATTACGCAAGATCTGAAATACGTGCCATTGATTCTGGACTATTACAAGCAGTTTTATGAGCGCCAGATTCCGGTTGACGTGATTGGTACGGACGATGATTTTTCTCAATATGATCTGATTGTGGCACCGGTTCTGTATATGGTAAAAAAGGGACTGGGTGAAAAAATCAGTGCGTATGTTCAAAATGGCGGCCAATTGCTGACTACTTATGCATCTGGGATGGTTGATGAATCTGATAATGTTTATCTGGGCGGCTATCCGGGACCTTTGAGTGAGATTTTGGGAATCTGGGTTGAAGAAACTGATGCCACGGTGCCTGGTCAGACTGTGCAGGTCGCTTTTGAAAATAACCCAAAAGTCAGCTTTAACGGACGACTGCTTTGTGATCAGATTCATCTAACCAGTTCAAAAGCGCGGGTGCTGGCTCATTATGCCAGTGAGTTTTATGCTGGTACGCCTGCCGTGGTCGAAAACTCGTTTGGCAAGGGTCAGGCTTGGTATGTCGGCACGCGGCTGGATCATGACGGGCTTAGTCAGGTGATTGATCGGGTTGTTGAAAAGACCGATCTTAAGCGCCTGTGCACAGAAAAGACCGATCTGGAAATCACCCGCCGCGTTAGAAATGGTCAGGAACTCTATTTCGTGCTTAATATGAGAAATGAAGCAAGACCTTTGCCGGTTGAGTTGCAGCAGGCTGGATTTATCGACATTTTGACCCAGGCTGCACCCAAAGCTCAGCTTAAGCCATGGGACGTTGAGATATTGAAACGGACCATGACTGACTAGCCTTTCTAAAGGCATCATTAAAACTCCCTTGATCGGCAGTCAGCCGATCCAAAAAAGCATCGCCAATTTTGACGATGCTTTTTGTATTGAAGATGATCAGACGCTTTTAATAAATGGTTTGAGCATTTCGGGACCAAATTGGTGATTTTGCGTCAGCAAGATATTGGCACAGGCCTGGGCATCATCAAGAGCGTTGTGATGATGATGCAGATCAATGTTTAATGCGTTACAGATGGTGTTGAGTTTGTGATCGGGCAATTGTGGCCAGAACTGGCGGCTGGTCTTTAACGTATCCAGTGATAAAAAGCGCGGTACCGGCAGTTCATAATGAGTCAGTGTATTTTTGAGAACGCTGTTGTCAAAGGCGGCGTTATGGGCAATCACCAGCTTGTTGGCATCAAAGAAGGTTTGGATGTGATCCCAGACCTCAGGGAAAATCGGGGCGTTAGCAACTTCGCTTTCATGAATGCCATGAATCTGTACGTTGCGCCAGAAAAAAGGCGTCTGGGGATTGATTAAGGTATAGAATTCATCAACGATTTGATTTTGCCGGACGATTACCAAAGAAAGCGAACAAGCCGACCAACGCTTGCCGCTGGCGGTTTCGAAGTCCATTGCCACAAAATTCATAAAAATTCCTCCTGTGATTAAAGACTGGGCAGCTGAACGTCCAATTCAACGGGACAGTGATCACTGCCAAGAATCTGATCATGGATCTTGGCATCAACCAAATGTGAGTCAAGATCGGCTGAAGCAACGAAATAATCAATCCGCCAACCAGCATTGCGCTGACGAGCGTGGAAACGATAGCTCCACCAAGAATAGCTGTGCTCTTGATCAGGATAGAAATAGCGGAACGTATCGGTAAAACCGCTTTTTAGCAGCTTGGAAAAATCTTGCCGCTCCGCATCGGTGAAACCAGGATGATGATGATTGCTCTGCGGATTTTTTAAGTCGATTTCTTGATGAGCTACGTTGAGATCGCCACACCAAACGATACTTTTTTGCTGACTGAGCTGATTAATGTATCCATAAAAAGCTTCATTAAAGCCACGCCGAAAATCCAAACGCTTCAGTTCAGTACCGGAATTGGGCACATAGGTATTAATCAGATAGAAATCAGGATACTCTAAAGTGATGACGCGGCCTTCATGATCAAATTCCGGTACGCCGATGCCATATTTAATGTTAAGCGGGGTTTGCTTGGCAAAGATAGCCGTACCTGAATAGCCCTTTTTTTCGGCATAGTTCCAGTATTGGTGATAGCCAGGCAAATCAAGATCCAATTGGCCAGGCGCTAGTTTGGTTTCTTGAACGCAGAAAAAATCAGCATCCAGATCGTTGAAAGTTTGCATAAAGCCGTGCCTGATCGCGGCTCTTAAGCCATTGACGTTCCATGAGACAAATTTGGTCATTGCAATCAACCTCACAAAAAATTATCTGATCTTATTGTAAGGGTTCAGAACATTAAAATCCAAAACAAACAATGCTACAATAAGAAAAGATTGACGAATTTTTGTTGAGAAAGTGAGAGAACAAATTTATGGCAAATAATCTGATGCAGGAATTTCCTGATATTCAAATTCTAAAAGACGAACCGCTGTCAAAGTATACCAATACCAAGACAGGCGGTCCGGCAGACTGGCTGGCGTTTCCCAAAAACGTTGATGAAGTCGAAAAGCTGGTTCAATATGCTGATCAAAATACCATGCCGCTGACGGTAATCGGCAATGCCAGCAATCTAATCGTCCGTGATGGCGGTATTGAAGGCCTAACGATGATCTTGACTCAAATGAATGGGATTCAAGTTGAAGGCAACCGCGTCATTGCTCAGGCTGGGGCCTCATATATTGAGACAACCAAGGTGGCTCGCGATCATTCACTGAGTGGTCTGGAATTTGCTGCCGGCATCCCTGGCAGTGTTGGTGGGGCCATTTTTATGAATGCCGGTGCCTATGGTGGTGAGACCAAAAACGTTGCTGCTGAGGTTACGGCAATGCTGCCTGATGGGACGATCAAGCACTATGACAACGAAGCACTCGATTTTGGCTATCGTCACAGCTCAATTCAAGACAACCACGGGATCGTCTTGGAAGCTGTTTTTGAACTTAAGCCTGGTAATCAAGCAGAGATTACGGCAATGATGGATGATCTTAACGCCCGGCGTGCCGCCAAGCAGCCTCTGGAACTGCCATCATGCGGCTCGGTCTTTAAGCGCCCCGAGGGATACTTTGCCGGTAAATTAATTCATGATGCAGGATTGCAGGGATATACTTCGGGCGGAGCTCAGGTTTCAACCAAGCATGCTGGTTTTATAGTTAATGTCGACCATGGTACGGCAACGGACTACCTAAACGTGATCCATCACGTGCAAGAGACCGTTAAAGAAAAGTTTGGCGTCAGTCTGGAAACCGAGGTTCGAATTATCGGCCGCGAAGCCTAATAAATTGATTTATTCAAGAGCCTGGGAATAAAGTCTCAAAACAGAAAAATGGCTGAAGATTGCGTTGCTTAAAACGTTGATCTTCGGCCATTTCCATTATTAAAGTTGTTTTATTTTGTCAGAAAAATTAGTTTTTTCCAGCTTCAAAAATTAACTCAGCCTCTAACTACGTATAGATGATGATGCTTGAGCACAGTACTGGCTGACGATTCAAACGCTGATAAATCAACGTTTGGCCAATCACATAAAATCGGTGCGACTGATCATCTGCAGACACCAATAAATCAGCAGCTGCAACAGAGTTATGATCAATACGAACTCAAGCATTGGCCAGCTCCAGATGCTTAAAAGCTGTTTAAAAAACCATGAAGGCGTGATGAAAAGGTAGATTGAGTGCAGCCGCAAAAAACGGCCGATATAGATACCAACGCCGGCCAGAAAAGAGAAGAGCGCAATCCAGATTAAGTGAAAGCCGGTGATTTTAGGCGTCAGCATTTTCTCCAAAAGCCGGCTGATGCGAGTTATCTCAACCGTACCAAAGATCGCACAGCTGAATGCTGAAAGCACCATTAATGCAAAGGCCAGCCACATTTTAGGATCGGAGCGTAAAATACCGGTTGTACTGGTATGAGGATGCAGCCATGAGAGATGAAAAAGATCGGTCATGACATAGGGCGTGTTGGGATAAAAAACCAGCCATAAGACCAGCAGTGCCCAAAAAGCCAAGGAGCGGCGATCAGCAAAATGCTGCACCCAAAAGCTGAACTCGATTGGCAAATAAGCCAAAAAAACGTTTAAAACCATAAAGTTAAATGGCGACTTGAGCAGCAGCTGCAAAGTCGTCAGCAGAATCAGAAAATAAAGCCGTAGCTTCCATTGATAGGATAGTTTAGGCAAAAAACCACCTCTTAAAAAATTCTTATGCCTAGCATAACAGACAACGTGGTAGATAGGCTAAATAACGAATATTTTTGATGATATAATCATATTTAAGAATTTTGTTTTAGGCAGAAGGGAGAGAAAATCATTGCAGTTTCTTGCATCACTCCTGACCTGGCATAATCTGGTCAACCTGATTGATATTTTGGTCATCTGGTTTTTGATCTACGAATTGCTGATGCTGGTACGCGGAACCAAGGCCGTACAGCTGTTCAAAGGGATTTTGATCATCATTTTGGTTAAGCTGATCAGCTGGTATATCGGACTCAGTACGGTTTCTTGGGTCATGGATCAGGTCATCAACTGGGGGGTCATTGCCATTGTCGTGATCTTTCAGCCAGAAATCAGACGAGGGCTGGAGCATCTGGGACGCGGCGCCTTGTTTGCCCGCACCCATAAGGTCAATGAAAAAGAGGAGGATCTGATCAGGCAGCTGGACCAAGCGATTCAGTATCTTTCTAAGCGAAGAATCGGGGCCTTGATCTGTATTGAAATGGAAACCGGTTTGGAGGAGTATATCGAAACCGGGATTCCATTGGATGCTGAGGTAACCGGTGCGCTTTTGATCAATACGTTTATTCCTAACACGCCGCTGCATGATGGTGCCGTCATCATTAAAAACAATCGCATAGCCGTGGCAGCTGCCTATTTGCCACTGTCTGACTCCAAACTGATTCCCAAAGATCTTGGGACACGGCATCGTGCAGCCGTTGGAATCAGCGAGGTCACCGATGCTTTGACGATTGTGGTATCTGAAGAAACGGGCGAGGTTTCGATTACCAAAGATAATGAACTGATGCGTGGTATGTCGCGCAAGGACTATCTGAAGTTTTTGCGGGCGCAGCTCTATACCGAGGAATCACAGCATCCACGACCGGAGAACTTTTTTACCAGCCTAATGCGGCGTTTCCGCAAGCAAGGAGGCGATCAGCATGAAAAATGACAAGTTAGGTCTGTTTGACCATGTCTGGGTACTGCGGATCGTCTCTTTGATTCTGGCGATTCTGCTGTTTGTCTACGTTACCGGCAGTAAAAGCAGCGATACGCGCCAATCGTCACAAAACGGCCAAAACAGTGCGCTGATGGCCAATAAGACTGAGACGCTCAAGATTCCGCTTGAAGTTGAGTCGAATTCGGAAAAGTATGTAGTCACCGGCTATCCACAATACGTCAAGATCAAGATCACCGGCCCTTCCGCTTTGGTGACGACGACTGCCAACACGCAGAATTTCAAGGTTACTGCCGATCTGACCAATCTAGGTGTGGGCAAGCATGAGGTCCGCTTAAAGGCATCCGGTTTGAATAAGGAATTAAGCTATTCGATCAATCCAGCCAAAATCAAGGTTAATATCCAATCGCGCAATACCGCAACGGTGCCGGTTGAAGTTCGCTTGAGCTCAAAAAGTCTGAATGACGGCTATCGAGTCGGAACGCCAAAAGCGGCCTTGGAAAAGGTACAGATTACCGGTGCCAAAAGTGAGGTGCAGCAGGTTGCCAAGGTTATTGCCTATGTCAACGTGCCTAAGAATACGCAAAGTACGCTGCATCGCACGGTAACCCTGCAGGCAATCAATGAGGCTGGTCAGACCATGAACGTGGTGATCATGCCAAATACGGTTTCCGTAACCGTACCGATCAGCCAGACGGCAAGCAACTCAAAAGACTCAAGCAGCACGTCGGATGCCAGCTCAACTGATACGCAGTCCAGTACGGTCAGTGACGCTGACTCTGAGAGCTTATCATCGTCCAAGCGCAGTTCTGCTAGTTCGTCTGTCAGCAGCCAGGCAAATAATTCATCGGTTTCGGCAAGCGAAAACAGTACAAAGTAGTATAATCAAACATAGTGAATTTTAATGGAGCTTATTTAGCCCAGAAATGAGGAGAAACATGAAGTTGAAATATTTTGGAACTGATGGCGTTCGTGGTGTGGCCAATCGCGACCTGAGTCCTGAGTTGGCCTTTAAGGTTGGCCGTGCCGGGGGCTATGTCTTGACGCGGCACTCAGAACGCAAGCAGCCCCAAGTCTTGGTTTCCCATGATACGCGAATTTCCGGTCAGATGCTGGAAAATGCCCTGGTTGCCGGCTTACTTTCAGTCGGCATCGAGGTATTGCGCTTAGGGGTTGTAACAACGCCTGGCGTGGCTTACCTGGTTCGGGCCCAAGGTGCTGATGCCGGGGTTATGATCACGGCCAGCCACAATCCGATTCAATATAATGGAATCAAGTATTTCGGCAGTGATGGCTTCAAGCTTTCCGATGAGCTGGAATATGAGATCGAACAGTTCTTGGATGCAAAAGAAGATACCTTGCCCCGCCCATCCGATGCCGGTTTGGGAACGGTTGAAGACTATCATGAAGGAGCTTTGAAATACACATCGTTTTTGGAACAGACGATTTCAACGGATCTGTCCGGTCTCAAAGTCGTTGTTGATGCGGCCAATGGTGCTACCAGCGGTTTTGTCTCCAATTTGTTTGCCGATTTAAACGTTGACTTTACGCCAATTCATGCCAATCCAAATGGGCTGAATACTAACCTGGACTGTGGCTCCACGCATCCAGAGAGTCTGCAAAAAGCCGTGGTTGAAAATCAGGCTGACCTGGGGCTGGCTTTTGACGGTGACGGGGATCGCTGCATTGCCGTCGATAATGAGGGTAACTTGGTCGATGGTGACAAGATCATGTATGTTTGCGGCAAGTATCTGAATGAAAATGGCCGTCTGAAAAAGGATACGATCGTAACGACCGTGATGAGCAACCTGGGCATGTACAAGGCCATGGAAGCCCACGGTATGAAGAGCGTTCAAACCAAGGTTGGCGATCGCTATGTTGTCGAAGAAATGCTGAAGTCCGGCTACAACCTAGGTGGCGAGCAGTCCGGCCATATTATCTTCTTAGATCATAATACGACTGGTGACGGGATGCTGACGGCACTGCAATTGCTGCAGGTTATCAAGGCAACCGGCAAGAGCCTTAAGGAACTGGCTTCAGACGTTAAGACGTATCCACAAGAGCTGGTCAACATTACCGTGGCTGACAAACAGTCGGCGATGGAAAATCCAGCACTGAAGTCCGTGATTGCTGATGTTGAAAAGGAAATGAATGGAGATGGCCGAGTACTGGTACGGCCTTCTGGTACGGAACCATTGCTGCGGATCATGGCCGAGGCACCAACCAAAGAACTGGTACATGGCTATGTTGAAAAAATTGCCGAAGTTGCCCGTCGCGAATTGGAAGTTAAATAATTTTAGTAAATATTTGAACAAGCCAAGGCAGGTGCGATCGTTGTCGTGACGCCATTGGTATCATTAAAAAATTGCCGACTCTATACCAATCGAGGTTAATCGATTGACATTGGGGCCGGCAATTATTAATATACAATAGTGTTATTAAATAATAGCTTGTTTTTAAAGTTATCTATACCAATTTTATTAAAGGATGGGAAATATTATGTGTGGAATTGTTGGTGTTACTGGAAACGATCGCAGCGTTTCCATTCTGATCGACGGGTTGAAGCGGCTGGAATACCGCGGCTACGACTCAGCCGGCATCTACGTCAACGACGAAAAAGGACATGACTACCTGGTTAAGCGCCCAGGCCGCATCAGCAACCTAGAGGCAGCTTTGACGCCAGAAGTCAAAGGGATGGCAGGGATTGGCCACACCCGCTGGGCTACGCACGGTGTTCCTAGTGAAACCAACGCGCACCCTCACTACTCCAATGATGAACGTTTCTACCTGGTTCACAACGGTGTGATCGAAAACTATCTGCAGCTCAAAGAAGAATACCTGCAGGGCGTTGAATTCAAGAGCCAGACCGACACTGAGGTAATCGTCCAACTGGTTGACAAGTTTGTTGTTGACTACAAGATGGATACCAAAGATGCCCTGCTCAAAGTACTGCGCTTGATCAGTCCGGACTCTTCATATGCCTTTGCCTTAATGGATCGTGAACAGCCCGATACGCTGTTTGTTGCCAAAAACAAGAGCCCATTGTTGGTTGGTTTGTGCCAAGGCTACAACATGGTTGGTTCCGATGCTATGTCAATGATTGACGAGACCAACGAGTTTATGGAAATCAACGACCATGAACTGGTTATCGTTAAGCCAGACAATGTCACGATCGAAGAATTCGATGGGACGGAAAAGAAACGCGATTCCTTTAAGGTTGACATGGATCCAAGCGCTGCCGATAAAGGTACCTATCCATTCTACATGCTAAAGGAAATCGATGAACAGCCTGCCGTAATGCGCAAGCTGGTTCAAGAATACTTTGACAGCGATGATCAGCCAAAGGTCAGCGAAAAGCTGCTGAAGGCTATGGCTGAGTCTGACCATATTTACATCATTGGTGCCGGGACCAGCTATCATGCCGGTCTAATCGGGGCACGGATGTTTGAAAAGCTTTGTGGCGTACCAACGACGGTCCATATTTCTTCTGAATTCGCCTACGAGCAGCCATTGCTGAGCGAAAAGCCATTCTTCTTGTTCCTTTCGCAAAGTGGTGAAACGGCCGACAGTCGTGAGGTGCTGGTTCACGTTAATGAGCACAACTGGCCAAGTCTGACGATTACTAACGTTGACAAGTCAACGCTATCGCGTGAGGCTACGTTTACGCTGCTTTTGTACGCTGGTCCAGAAATTGCCGTTGCCTCAACCAAGGCCTACACGGCACAGATCGCCGTTGAAGCTATCTTGGCTAAGGCACTTGGCGAGTACTTGAGTCGCGATGCTGCTCAGGACTTTGACTTAAAGCACCAGTTGGGTACGATTGCCAACGGGATGCAGTCAATCACGGATTCCAAAGAAGACATTGAGGCGTTGGCATCACGCTACCTCTCTAAGCCACGCAATGCCTTTTACATTGGTCGTGGCATCGACTGGTCGGTTTCTTTGGAAGCTGCCTTAAAGCTTAAGGAAATCTCTTACGTTCAGGCAGAAGGCTTTGCATCTGGGGAACTCAAGCATGGTACGATTGCCCTGATCGAAAACCAGACGCCGGTAATTGCCATCATTACGCAGGATCGTACGGCTGGCTTGACGCGCAGCAACCTGGAAGAAACGCAGTCGCGTGGTGCCGCTGCTTTGACGATTGTTTCTCGTCATCTGGCACGTGAAGACGACAATATCATTATTCCAGACGTTGACGAACTGCTGACGCCGCTGCTTAGTGTCGTTCCAGCTCAATTGCTGGCTTACTACACCAGTCTGGGCAAGGGTCTGGACGTTGATAAGCCACGTAACCTGGCTAAGTCCGTTACGGTACAATAAATTATCAAAGGAAGGTTTCGGTATTGCCGAGACCTTCTTTTATGCATAAAGTCATAAAAATCTATCGTTAATTGTTGACAGCGCTTACAGAATTTTGTAATATATAGTCACAAGGTATTAAGTATTTACCTTCTAATCAATTCTCTTTCTCTCTTATGCCAATCATCGTCGGTCCACGGCGATGATTTTTGTTTTCTGCTACAATAGACATGAAGGGGGATTATTAAATGGAAGAACAGCATGAAGTCTTTACCTTAATTGAAGAAATTACGCGCAATGACGGTACCAAGTATTATGAAATCGGCAATATGGTACATAACGGTCGGGCCGAGCTGGCTGCCGAGCGGGGCTTTATTAAGGAAGTTCGCATTTTAAAGCTTAATATCCCACACTCACAAAACGTGATCAAATATGAGCATTTTATCAATACGCATTATCAAATGCAGGATGAGTCAATGGATCACTGGGAAGAATGGAAACGAACCCCAGAGGCGGACCAGCTGGTTAAAGACATTCTGCGGGAGAATCGGGTCGGCTGATTCAGCAAACTAAAAATTTTGATGAACGGCTTGGGCATAAGGGTGCCCTGGCCGTTTATTTTGTAAAAAAACGTCAATTGGTGAGACTTGACGAACAACTGTGACTATAATGAAAATTGTATTTTTAATTTGGGGGAAGTTTTTATGCGATCCAAGCAATACGTGACCGGAATCGATGGCGTCAGGACGCTGGCCGTATTTGGCGTAATCATCTATCACTTGCTGCCAACAACCTTGCCGGGCGGCTATCTGGGCGTACCGCTGTTTCTTTTGATCTCGGGGTATTTCGTGACCTTGCAGTTGGTACGTCAAATGGATCAGACAGGCGGCATTCGCTTGACACAGTTTTATCTTAAGCGACTGCGCCGACTCTATCCGGTGCTGATTGTTATGCTGACGGTCACAACAGCCTATATTACGGTATTCGCCCGCGATCTATTGCACAACATAAAGAGTACGATCATTACCAATCTGCTTTGGGTTTACAACTGGTGGGAAATTGGTCATGGACAGTCATACTTTGACCGTTTTAATGGTGAGTCGCCGTTCACGCATCTGTGGACCTTAGGCGTGGAGGCACAATTTTATTTCTTGTGGCCATTGATCTTGTTTTTGCTGTTTTTGGTCTTGAGAAAACGCACGCGTATTAAATGGACCGTTTTTATCCTGGCCGTTGCCTCAGCAATTGAGATGGCCGTCTTATTTGATCCAAATAATCTGAACCGCGTCTATTATGGAACTGATACGCGGGCCTTTTCGCTGCTTTTGGGTGCCTGGCTGGCGCTGTGCTGGCCGATCGATCATCTAAACGCCAAATTGACGACGCCGGCCGCCAAAATCTTGGATGGGGTTGGGATCAGTGCGCTTTTGATTACGCTGCTGGGCTTTTTTACCTTACCAGGGCAGAGCAGCTGGACCTATCGTGGGGGCATGTTTTTCTATAGTCTGATCGGAATGCTTTTAATTGCGACCGTGGTTCATCCCGGCAGTCATATGAATCGGTGGCTGACCAATCCGATTTTTGCCTGGATCGGTCAGCGTTCATATGGTATCTATGTCTATCAGCTGCCGGTAATGGTCTTTTATGAGCGAGTAGTTGAGATTGGCCAGCATCCATTGCTCAATGCGCTGATTGAATGTGGGTTGATCATGGTGATCAGCGAGCTTTCCTATCGTTTTGTTGAACAGCCATTGGCCCATTATCAATGGCGTCATCTGCCAAACAGCATTCGACACTGGATCGATTTTAAGATGCACGACTGGCGGCAATGGGTCAAGATCGGCCCTGGTGTGATCATCTGCTTTATCGCTTTGTGTGGATTGATGCTGCCGAGTCGACCGATTAAAAAGAGCGCGGAACAGACCCGGATTGAAAAAAGCAAGCAGGCCACCGCGCAGAAAAATCAACAAATTGCCAAAGGAAAAACGACTAAAGTTAACGTCAACAGCAAGTCGCTGCAGAAAAAATACGGTTTGACCTCAGCTCAGCTAAAAGCCGCTTCACAGCTTAAGATCACGGCAATTGGGGACTCGGTAATGGCGGATGCCTCCCAGGATATTCAAGAAATCATGCCGCATGCCTATGTTGATGCTGAAGTTGGTCGTCAGGGCAATGCCACGCCTGGAGTCATTAAAGATCTCAAGGCAAAAGGCCAGCTGCAAAAGATCGTGATTCTAAACCTTGGAACCAATGGCGCAATGAATGCACAGACAATTGATGATATCTTAAATGCAATCGGCAGCGATCATCAGATATATTGGATTACGCCGCACGTACCAACGCGTGACTGGGAACAGACGGTTTGTGATCAGATCAAGCAGACTGCCAAGCAGCATAACAATGTGCATGTGATTGACTGGAATCAGGCTGCCAGCAGTCATGCCGAGTGGTTTGGCCAAGACAAGGTGCACATGAATGAGCAGGGGAATGCCTACTTTACGCGCTTAATCGTCAAAACCATTCTAAAAAATAAATAGAAAAGAGATAATAATATGATTAAAATGATTGCGTTGGATATGGATAATACGTTGCTGAACAGTCAAAAGGAGATCAGCCAAAGAAACGAGCAAGTCTTGAAACGACTGCACGAACAAGGTATCAAAGTCGTGCTTTGTACAGGTCGGCCAATCAATGCTATCTGGCCTTATATCGAGCAGCTGGGGCTGACCACGGCTGATGACTATACGATTACCTTTAATGGTGGCTTGGTCGTCAATAATCAGACTCGGAACGCACTCAGCGAACATGGTATCACCAAAGATAAGCTGCAGGCTGTTTTTGTTTTTGCCAAGCAGCATGACTTTTCACTGGATGTTTTGGACTTTGATCGTGTCTATGAGATTATGGATATGCCGCGTTCGATCTACAAAACGATCTTAAAAAATATTGAGTTTGAGGATGCGGATTTTAGTGATCTGCCTGGTGATGATCATGTTTATGCCAAAGCCATTATGGCAATTCCAGCAGAAAAAATGAGTCGTGAGGTCTTGCCAAGCGTACCTGATGAGCTGAAAAAACAAGTCAATGTCGTCCAGTCGCAGCCGATGGTTTTGGAATTTTTGCCAAACGGCGTCAACAAGAGCGTTGGCTTGGCAGCACTGCTGCAGCACTATGGCTGGGGATTTGAGAATCTAATGACGTTTGGTGATGCTGACAATGACTATGAGATGATTCGAGATGCCGGCGATGGCGTGGTCATGGCAAATGGATTGGCAAGCGTCAAAAAAGTTGCCGATCATCTGACGGCTGCTAATGATGAGGATGGCGTAGCTGTCTATCTGGAAAATTATTTTGCAACATTAATGTAATATTGACGATGGTCAAGCCTTAAAAAAGGGTCGTAAAAAGCTGCCGAAAGCCGAAAAATGGTTTTTGTGTGACTTTTTACGATTTTTTTTGCAATATTTAAAATACTTAGATAAAAAGTTTGCCAAACCTAAAAACATTGCTATAACAACATTTATAATCAAATTGCTGATTCAACGATAAAGGTTATGTTACAAAATATTACAAAACGGCCGTAAAAAACTCTTAAATCGCAATTGCTCTGTTATCTGTTGGTAATATTGAGCGTGTATGATAGGGACCGTTGATAAGGAAATGATAAATAACGAATTGATAATTGATAAAGGATGGTTTTGATTTTTATGAAGAAGAACTTCAAGAAAGTTACTGCTGCTTTGGGCGCCGTTGCATTTGGCGTTGCTGCTACGGCTACGGTTGCCAACGCTGACACGACCTACACGGTACAATCCGGCGACACGCTGTCCAGCATTTCTCAAAAGTTCGCTAACGACAACAGCTTGATTCAAACCCTGGCTCAACAAAACAACATTCAAGACATCAACAAGATCTACGTTGGTCAACAACTGGTTGTTAAGACGGATGGCCAAGGTACTGATGCTGCACAAACTGCTGCTACGGCACAGCCAGCCGCTCAAGCAACGACGCAATCAGCTGCTGCTCAAACTTCACAAACCACTTCCAGCTACACTTCATCAGTTTCTGGTTCCGAAGCAGCTGCCAAGGCATGGATTGCTGCTCGTGAATCCGGCAACAACTACGGTGCTCGTAACGGTCAATACATCGGTAAGTACCAATTGAGCGCTTCTTACCTGAATGGCGACTACTCCGCTGCCAACCAAGAACGAGTAGCTGACAATTATGTTGCCAGTCGTTACGGTTCTTGGACCAATGCTCAACAATTCTGGATGAGCAATGGCTGGTACTAAGATCAAACATTAATAAAACAGTAATTTAGTCACCGTTCTTTATGAACGGTGTTTTTATTTTGGAAATTACTTAAAAATTTGCTAAAGAAGATTATTAATTTTTTAAATTTTTAAGCAAACTGAGCTTGTTGTTGGATTTCTCTGCTAAATTGAATTAGTCAGGCTAAATATGGCAACAGTCAGTTTACTGTCAAATCTGTGACGGGAGGATTATGCTGCAAATTGAGAATCGTTTGATGATCTGAATGAATTCTTGATTACAGATGCGAACGAAAACATGGAAGAACAAACACAACCAACCAGAACGCCTAAACCAAAAAAGAAAAAATGGCGCTGGCTTAAATGGCTGTTGGCCTTGATTGTGATCGGGCTGGCAGCTGGTGGCGGTTATGAATACTATCAGATTCATCAGACGGCCTCTAAGGTATTCAGCAATAGTGCCAAAGTTGATAAAAAACTGCGTGAGGGCAAGCCAATCACGATTATGACTTTGGGAATCGATTCCGGTGCCTTGGGACGTAAAAACTGGGGGGCCGGCAATACCGATTCGATTGAGGTTATTACCGTCAATCCCAAAAAGAAAACGGTGCGGATGACGGCAATCTCGCGTGACATTCCGATCAAAGTTAAGGTTGATGGCGGCTACACCTATGTTAAGCTAAATGCGGCCTACTCATTAGGTGGGGTTAAGGAAACCAAAAAACAGCTTGAAGATTTACTCGGTATCAAGATCGACTACTATGCCTCAGTCAATATGGGGGTTTTGGAAAAAGTCGTCAATGCAGTTGGCGGCGTTACGGTCAATAATTCATTTGCCTTTACCTATGAGGGTCACCACTTCAAGAAGGGCAAGCAGCATTTGAATGGCAGCCAGGCACTTAAATATGCTCGGATGCGCTATGATGATCCACGCGGCGATTATGGCCGTCAGTATCGTCAGCAGCAGATTCTGGAGGCTGTAATCAATAAATTTAAGCAAAACGGCTCCATCTCGGTTGCCAACAAGCTTTTAAAGGCAGCCGACGATGGCGTGCGGACTGACCTGCCAGTCAAGGCCGTGGCAACGCTGTATACCAAGTATAGTCCAGCCTTGAGCAACGTTAAGATTGATCATTTACAAGGGCTTAGTGCTACCATTGATGGCACCTCGTTCCAGGCCGTTACGCCAACTGAAATCAACCGGGTTTCTAAGGCCATTCGCAAGTCGCTTGGTCAAAAGCCGATCCATGTTGTTAATACGGAAACCAAGCTTTACAACTATGCCGTTCAAAATGGCTACGATGGGGTGAATAATCTGGAATTCACCTTGCCAAACGGTGCGCAATATAATACGGTTGTCAGCAACTAAAAAAGAGCTGGGGGGAGATCCCTAGCTCTTTTTAGATTGTTTTAGAAAAACAGTTTGCTCATAGTAATCACGAACGTCAACAGTACCAGGGAACCTAAAACAGCAGCCATTAATGCATTACGCCCCCGCGTCAATAAAACCTTGAAGTTGACGCTCATCCCCAATGCTGCCATGGCCATGCCCAAGACCAGGTAGGCCAGTTTGACCATCCCGGCAATAACAGCACTGCCAAGTGGGACAAACGTACCGATGACGCTGGCCAAAATGAAACCGACCATGAACCATGGAATCGGTACGCGTTTTTGGTCAGCCGACAAAACGATTGAACCATCCTTGATACCTTGTTTTTGGTACCACCAGCCAATGATCATGGCAGCCGGAGCCAGCATCAAAACCCGTGACAGCTTGGTGATAATTGCAGTATCCAGGCTGACCGGACCTCCAGCACTACCGGCAGCTACGGCATGCGCGATTTCATGCAGCGAGCCCCCGGTCATGACGCCAAATTGAACGGCTGACATATGCAAAAGCGGCTTGATGCCGATCTCTAAAAGCGTGAACAAGGTCCCTAAAATGGCAACAATGGCAACGGCAACGACCTTGTTTTCTCGTTGCCGCTCGGCTTCGGTTTCATCAGCCGCATTGTCAAACTGTGACGAAATCCCCATGACAGCCGCCGCACCACAAATTCCGGTTCCGCTGGCCACCAAGATTGCCAAATGCCGATCAACGCCAAAATACCGCGCTAGATTGTAGACCAGCAGAATCGTGCCTGAAACGATCAAAACGGCCAGTAAAATCGTTTTGATGCCAGCTTGCGCCAAGGCAATTAAATTGAGCTTAAATCCTAGCAAAATAATCCCCAGTCGCAAAAACTTGTTGGAGATCAGACCGATTCCTGGTTGGGCATAGCTGATAGCTGGTTTGGCAAATTGCATCAACATGCCTAAAATCAATGCAATCACCAAGGCACCGATAACAGACAGGTAGGGAAGTCCACCTAAAAACGAGCCAGCTAAAGAGCACAGCAGTGTCAGAAAAAATGCGACGATGAACTGCCGTGAAAACAGTGTCTTAATCATATCCAAAACCCTTTCTCTTAACTCAGATTGCTGATGATTTAAGCCTATCATGATATATTAATAAATAAAAATTAGTATTTATTAGTAATCCAAAATTCTGCTTATAAAAGAGAGGTATCAGTCATGGAAAAAGACCCATTACTCGATTATCGTGGTCAAACCCTGCTTGCCGTAGCAAAAACGGGCTCGCTGACTGCGGCTGCCAAACAGCTGTTTATTACACAGCCAGCGGTCTCTCAGCAGTTGAATGCCTGGGAAAAAGAACTTGGTTTTCGACTATTGGATCATCAAGGAAAAAAGGTAACTCTAACACCGGCTGCCAAGCGTTTGGTTGATTATTTGAACTTTTTGGCGCATGAAAATCAAAAAATGCTGGATGAGCTAAAAAGGCAAACCGCACCATTAAGGTTGGGCGCGACACTTTCGATCGGCAGTTTTTTGCTACCGCAGGTGCTGACGGAAATGATTGCCCAAAACAGGCCGGTCACAACTCAGATTGGCAATACGCAAACGCTGCTTAACCAGATTCAACGAGGTGAGCTGGATGCAGCGTTGGTTGAAGGCGACTTTGACCATCAGCGCTTTGATTGGGAAGAAATTGGCTTAGAGCCATTTGCGTTGTTTGGCAGCCAGGCAATCGATCGGCCTGTTGCTTTACCAGAATTATTTGACTACCCCTTGTTGATTCGTGAATCGGGATCGGGAACGCGGCAGATTCTAGAAAAATGGCTGCAGGCACAGGGCAGCGCTTTAACGGATTTTAAGCAGATAATTGAGATCGGCAGTCCAGCGACAATTATTACCCTACTAAAGGATGGTGTAGGGATCAGCTTTATGTATCGGGCCTTGGTTGAAGATGATCTACAGTCAGGAAAACTTTTTGAATGGGATCTCAATGAACTTTCAATTCGGCACGCGCTTTATTTGGTAACGGCCAAAAATAGTTTTTTTAAAGATCAGCGCCATCAATTGGCCAAAATCTGTCGTCAGGTACGCTGAAATTGCGATTTGTTCAATTAAGACCGGGCAGCTCAGCCAAAATCAAGACTTGATAAATGCTTTCTTAACCATTATTCGCAATTACTTCATAAATCTGACACAGCTTAATTGCATTTAATCGGTATGATAATGACAATCAAATTAATCAAGCAACGGTGATTGATTTGATGATCCCCTACTTTTTCTCAAAAATACTCCCAATTATTGAATAAAGCACTTAAAAATAAAGCCGTTCAGTTCCCCCAAGCTGAGCGGCTTTATTTTGCGTCTCGGTGGCCAAGGGGTATACTAAAGAATGCGCTAGATTAAGAACCTTGACCAAATCAAAAAATGGGAGCGAAAATTTTGGACAAGCGAGTATATATAGATAATGCCGGAACCACGCCAATGGCTCCAGAGGTCGTTTCAGAAATGACTGATAAGATGACCAACGTTTTTGGCAATGCTTCAACAACCAATTATTATGGTCGGATTGCCAAACAGGTCTTAGAAGACAGCCGTCACGTAATGGCTGAATCGATTAATGCTGCCTATGATGATGAGATCGTAATTACCAGCGGCGGAACGGAAAGCGACAATACCGCTATCAAGCAAACGGCGCTAGCCCGACAAAACGAGGGACATCACATCATTACCACGCGCTTTGAGCACGAGGCAATCTTAAGACCATTAGAGGATCTGGAAAAACAAGGGTATGAGGTAACCTACCTAAATGTGGATGAAAATGGTCAGATTGATTTGGAAGAATTAAAGCAGGCCATCCGTCCCGATACGATTCTGGTTTCAGTCATGATGGTCAATAATGAGGTCGGCAGCCATCTGCCAATTCATGAAATCGGTGAGATCGTGGCCCCAACCAACGCCTGGTTCCACACGGATGCAGTTCAGGCATACGGGACCGTACCGATTGACGTTCAAAAAGATCAGATCGACCTGCTTTCGGTTTCTGGTCATAAATTGAATGGCCCAAAGATGATCGGCTTTTTGTACCGGCGACGCGGCATCAATTTCCCGTCGTTTGTTCGCGGTGGCGACCAGGAGCTCAAGCGGCGTGCGGGGACCGAAAACGTACCGGCAGCAGCTGGTTTTGCCAAGGCTATCGAACTGCACATGGCGGATCTGGCAGATCAGACCAAGCGCTATCTAAAGCTTAAGCAACGGCTGGTTGATGGATTAAAGGCTAATAATATTGAATTTGAGATCAATGGTCGCTTAAATGAGGGGATGGCTCCCCAGGTTATCAGTATCTGGTTTAAAGACGTTCCCAATGATGCACTTTTGACCAATCTGGATCTGGATGGCATCGTCGGGGCAGCGGGATCGGCCTGCACGTCTGGTTCACTGGATCCTTCCCACGTTTTGGTAGCCATGTATGGCAAGGGCAGTCCTAGAGTCTGGGAGACATTGCGATTCAGCTTTGGTATCTACAATACGACTGAAGATGTTGATCGCTTGTTGGCTGCTTTGAATAAGTACGTACCACGCCTCAAGAACAATGGTGATCGGGGTCAGCGTTAGTTAATTAAGTTTTAGTACATTAAAAAAATAATATGCATTGTTAGAGGAGTCGCTTACAGCGGCTCTTTTTTGTATTTATTGCATAAACTGACTTAATAAAAGTCAAAACATTAATAATGTCTTGTATTATTGCAATAATCTGATATTATAAAGCCATTAAGAAATCTCATTTATTTTTAAGAAAGGAGCTTGATCGCCATGATTCAATCAGCAATTGTCCTAGCCATTATTTCCCTAATCCTGGTCATTATTATCGTGCGAATCGTGCGATCAAGAATCCATGCTTTTTAGCATTGAGATTTCTGTCCACGACGCGCGCCTAAAACCGAAACGCGGTAGTGGACAAGCATCAATCTAGATCCTAGCTTGACATCCACTGCTTGTTGAATCGGCAGTGGATGTGTTTTATTAAAAAGGTATGAGAGGAAAGAGGTAATGCATATGGAGCAAGCAGCCAATACCAAACAAGTGAATTTTAGTATGAGTGCACGTGAAAAAGCCGTGCACAAAACAACCGTTAAGGAATATGCCTATAATATTTCTGCAGCGGTTGCCAATGCCATTCTGGTCACGCTGGGGATGGGATTGTTGATGCAGACGATTGCAGGTTTTGTTCACTTCCAACCGCTGTATATGGCCGGGACACTGGCGCAGGATCTTTTGGCACCGGCACTGGGAATTGCTGTTGCCGTTGAGCTGAAGACGACTACGCTGGTTATGTTTAGCTCCATGATTGCAGCAACGGTTGGTTCTAATGCAGTTCATTTTGTTACAGCAGCCAAAGGGGTGGCAACCGTGACGGCAACCGGTCAAACCGCCGTTCAAGCCGCGGGGACTGGTGTTTTTAGTACTGGTCAGCCGGTTTCGGCAGTCTGTGCGGCCCTAATAGCAGCGTTGGTCGGCAAGTACCTTTCGGGTAAGACGCCTTTGGATATGGTTCTGGTTCCATTTGCGGCAACGATGGTAGGTACGATGGCTGGTTTGGGTTTGGCAGCTGTTGTTACGCCAGCACTGATTGCTGTTAGTACCTTCATTGCTAAGTCAATGACGGTTAACCCAGTGCTTGGCTCAATCTGCATTTCGGTGGTTTGGGCGCTGTTTTTGATGACACCTGCATCTTCAGCGGCACTGGCAGTAGCATTGATGCTTGATCCGGTTTCCTCAGCTGCCGCGGCAATTGGTACGACGGCGCAGTTTGTTGGCTTTACGGCAATGTCTTGGCGGCAGAATACGGTTGGGGCCAATATTGCGCAATTCGTGGTTACGCCAAAACTGCAGTTTCCGAATCTGATCGTAAATCCATTGCAACTGATCCCACCAGTCGTGGCAGCAGCGGTCTGTGCACCACTGGCAACAGTAATGCTTCATTTTCGTGCCGCTTATACGGTTGGCGGCCTGGGACTTAACTCGTTTATTGCACCGATCTACTTCTGGGGGCAGAGTACCAGTGCGTTTGCGACCTATGTTGTATGTGGCATGGCGTTACCGGCATTAATTTCCGTAGTTGGCTTCCAACTTATGAAGAAGATGAAGCTGGTACGAGATGGCGAGATGCATTTGACGGTTCTTTAATTATGCCTAGCCGGAAATCCCGTGACTTTAGTCATGGGATGGATAGGCCTGCTATGATAGAATACTTGTAGATAGTAATTAACTTAGTAACTGCCTCGCTGAGAACCAAAGTGAGTATTACAGCATTATAAGACTGACTATCTAACAACTATTGATATATCATTCCTATGGCAACCTGGGAATGTAAAAGGCATTGGTAATTAGACGATCACTGCTCAAGCAACTGCGGCTGTTTGAGTAAATCGTCCGTATCTATGCAAATTGTGGTTCAGACACTCAATATCGGGGTGTTTGCCCACAAGCCATCGACTTTAGCCGATGGTGGTTGACAAGCAAAAGAAAGCGATTGGTTGACAGGACTGATCGCTTTTTTGATGTGAAAATAATTAAAAAAAGAGATTTTTTTAATTTAATAGTGTAAGATTATTATCAATGAGCAGTCTCATTAAATAAAGTTTCCCTTAGGAGGGCCGACAAATGGCATATGTTGATGAAGTTTATGACCGTGTAGTTAAGCAAAATCCTGCACAGCCTGAGTTTCACCAGGCAGTCAAGGAGGTTTTGGAATCGCTGCGCCCAGTAATTGAGCGCAATGAGGATCATTATCGCAAGGAAGCATTATTGGAGCGTTTAACCACGCCGGATCGTCAAATCATATTCCGGGTATCCTGGGTTGATGACCATGGCCAGGTTCAAGTCAACAATGGCTATCGAGTTCAGTTCAATGATGCAATCGGTCCCTACAAGGGTGGTTTGCGGCTGCATCCAACCGTTAATCTGGGGATCATTAAGTTTTTAGGCTTTGAGCAGATCTTTAAAAACTCACTGACGACGCTGCCGATTGGCGGAGCTAAGGGTGGCAGCGACTTTGATCCTAAAGGCAAGTCCGATCGAGAGGTAATGGCATTTTGCCAGAGCTTTATGACCGAATTGCATAAATACATTGGTGCCGACATTGATGTACCTGCTGGTGATATTGGAACGGGTGGCCGTGAGATTGGCTATCTGTATGGTCAATACAAGCGCCTAACCAATCGCTATGAGGGCGTTTTAACGGGTAAGGGTCTGTCATTTGGCGGTTCTTTGGCCCGGACCGAGGCAACGGGCTATGGCCTGCTGTATCTGGTTGAAGAGCTGCTAAAAGATCACGGTACATACCTGAAGAATAAGACGGTAACGGTTTCGGGATCAGGTAACGTGGCGATCTATGCAATTGAAAAAGCACAGCAGCTGGGGGCCAAGGTGGTAACGTGTTCTGACTCAACTGGTTGGGTTTATGATCCAGCTGGTATTGACGTGGCTTTGTTAAAAGAGGTCAAGGAGAATCGGCGCCAGCGTTTAACTGAATACGCCAGTCAGCGAGAAAGTGCCGAATATCATGAAGGCTGCGGTGTCTGGAGCATCAAGACCGATGTGGCACTGCCATGTGCTACGCAAAATGAACTGAATGTTGAGGATGCCAAGCAGCTGGTTGAAAATGGCGTTCTGGCGGTCTGCGAAGGGGCCAACATGCCAACGACCTACGAGGCTACCAATTACCTTAAAGAGCATGGCATTTTGTTTGTACCAGGCAAGGCCAGCAATGCCGGTGGGGTTGCCGTTTCGGCATTGGAAATGAGCCAGAATTCAGAGCGGCTGTCCTGGAGCTTTGCCGAAGTTGATGCCAAGCTCAAAGACATTATGATCAACATCTATCATAGTATCGATGACGCAGCCAAGGAATATGGCCATGAAGGTGATTACGTTATTGGGGCCAACATTGCCGGTTTCTTAAAAGTTGCCGATGCCATGGAGGCGCAAGGTATCGTTTAAATGTTAAACAGCTCGTTATCTCAAAATCGGGATAAGGAGCTGTTTTTTTGACTAAATATGATAAATTTAACATATAAGTTTGTGAAAAAATAGCGGTAAAAATCGAGGCAAAACGCTAAAAATTAACCAAATTAATTGTGAAAACGCTGTCTTAAAAAGTGACGAAAAATTTTTTCAAAAAATAATTTTAAAAATTAAATATGCATAAATCATGGTTTAATCAAGGTTTAAACGACTTTTATGGTTTAAAAACCAATTTATTCATTTTTCAAACATTTTTAACCATAAACCGCAGTGATTGTCAAGGGACGTAGGGTGGATTTAAAAAATTCTTGTGTTAGAATAAGCCATGCAAATAAGTTACAGAAGGGAAGTTTTACTATGTTTGTTGCTGTTGCTGCTCTTAACCAAGCCGCTCTTTTCGGTGCATTGATCGTTTTTGCCGTTTTGAGTCTCAGCAGTTTGTTTGTCGTATTGAAGGATGTGCAGGATAACCTGCCGCAAACAGCCCCCTGGGTAGCAACGACAATCAACATCAGCTGCCTTTTCGTTGAATGCGTGGGTGTCGTAATTGCCATCTCTGTTTTGGTATTAGGTGCCCGCTTGGTGTTTTAGCCAATCCAACCGCCGCTGGGATCAAGGTCCCGGCGGTTTTTTATTTGCAATAAAGTGGTCGCGGCTCAGGATGATTTAAATTGAATTTGTCTATTACGTTGATTTGATGGATAATATAGTTAATAGAAAACGCTTTCTCGAGTTAACCAATGGGAGGGAAGCCCAATGAAACGGAAATTCAATTTAATGGCTGGTGCAGTAATCCTGGCCATGCTTTTAACTGGGTGCGGTTCTTCAACCACGTCCAGTCAAAAAGATACGTCCAGTTCCAGCAGCGTTAAAACCGCCAAAAAGCATTCGAACGCCAAAAAGACAGCCAAACAAGCTGCCAGCCAGTCATCACAGTCGATCAGCTCATCTCCGACTGCCCAGTCTTCTAGTTCGGCTCAATCATCAGCCAGCCAGTCCAGTTCTACTGCTTCATCATCTGCAGCTGGCTCAACGACGAACTCTTTAACCGGTCAGACCAAGTCCAGTGCTGTCAATCCAACCGGTAGCGATGTGCAGCGGCTGACGGCATTCAACCAGTCGATGCGCTCCAAACTGGGTAAAAACGTTCTTTTGCCAACTACGTCGGGACTGTCAACCAGCAATGGACACCTCAACGTTCGCTATTCGGGCAATGCGGACAGCTACACGATCTACTACAGCGTGGGCTACACAGCTAAGAGCCTGAATGATGCTACCCTAAGCTCGCAGATTCCATACTTGGTTTTCAATAAGAAGACCTATGCCAGCCAATCAGCAGCAGCACAAGCAATCAGAAACTATGACCTTGATACGAGCGGCCTTGCAACGGTTGATCTTGGTCATGGCATCAAGGGTACGATCGATGCCGGGGCCGGGCAGCGCTATCTGACCTGGAAAGAGGGCAAATGGCAATTGACGGTGCATGCCGCGGCGGTCAATGGTGAAGATCCTTTGCCAACTGCTCAGCATATCGTCGCACTGTTGGAGCAGTACTACCTGCCAGCTCCTGATGATCGCGGAACGGGGACGTTTGAGGTCAGCGTTGGCGATGGTGAGCGGCCTCAGGTTTTGACCTGGATGCGCGGCAACGTCGTTTATACCATGGAAGCGCACAGTACTGATACCTTGGTTCAGATGGCTGCCAGTCTTAAATAATTAAGCCAAATATAAATAATAGCGTTGTACCGAGCTCATCAAAGCTTGATACAGCGCTATTTTTACTCTGAGTCAAATGTTGTTAGTTATCGTTTTCTTCAGCTGAGACAGCAGGTTCATCATCTAAAATGTGTTTGTGCTCAGCCCATGAATAATAAATCCAGGCCACAACGCCAAACGCAACGGGCCCGATTGCCGTCCAAAAGGCGGTGGCATAATCATGCTCCAAAATTGGCTCAACGCAGGTAAAAATGATGCCTACTGCCAGTACTAGCCAGACCACGATTGATACGATCCAGGTTGTCGTCATATTTTTGTAAAATACGAATGGTCGATCCAGATCATGCTTCATTTTAAAGAACGGAAAGGCCCCAACTAAAAACAGATACGGTGCGGATGAAGAAACGTTCATCATGTCCGTTAAAATAGTATAGAAATGACCGGCTGCATCGCCACCAAACGAGATAAATAGGATGATGATTGAGACGATCACAACTTGAATCCACATGGCAAATGATGGCATGCCATGCTTGTTCATTGCAGTTAGCTTCTTAGGCAAAAGGCGCGGATCGCATCCTTCAATAAACGACTTGATCGGCGAGTAGGTCATAACAAACGCGCCTCCCAGACCACCCAGTACGTCGGTAAAGGCCGTAAATTGGGCAAAGACCTTTCCTAAAGTGATTCCAACGGCATGTGACAGCCCCAGTTTTTGGGCCGTTACCAGTCCCATATTGTTAATTAAAACATATTCAACATTTGCCAGATCAACGTTTTTGCCACTCAAAACGGCCTGCCAGTTGGTGCAGACCCCACAAAGAAAAATTACGGCAATGTAGATAAAGGTCATTAAAAACATCGCAATAATCATGGCCTGTGGAAAGGTCTTTTCGGGCTGATCGACCGAATCAATCACGCCCGCCATTGTTTCCAAGCCGCCATAGGCAAACAGAGCGTAAACGATAAAAGAAATCACGGCAATTGGTGAGACAAACGCGGCATTGGGTGAATGAATCAGACTGGCAGTTGTCATTGGCTGAGCCAGCTGACCATGCCCTAAGATCCAAACCAAAAGACTGGCCAGAATAAAAATGATTGAGATTCCCAAGGTAAAGATGCCGCAAAAAGAAGAGATCTTGGCAATTTTATCGATCCCTTTAGAGGCAATTAAAGTAACGATGCATAAAAATACAATCTCTAAGATCCCTAATGTCTGATTGGCGCTCAAGTTAAACAGATGCCAGGTCTGCGTTTGATCATGACCTGAAATCATGGTTGACACCGACACTAAGAAAAACTGGGTTGACGAAACCAGCCAGATGACCCAGGCGGCAAGCCAAATAAAGGTCCCGATAAAGGCTGGCTTTTCGCCAATTGAGCCTCTTAGCCAGGAAAAGATGCCGCCCTTGGCCGCTTTAAACGAAGCCCCGTATTCGGCAAACATCAAGGCAGAAGGCAAAAAGAACAAGATTGCGGTTACGATATACCAAATGATGCTGGCATAGCCCATCTGATAAAACGCAGTCAGTGAATTGCTAAAGCCAAAAATCGATGAAAAAATCATCAAAACCAGTGCGCCAAGCTTGATCTTGGTACTGGACGACTGTGAATCCATATTAGAATTCCTTCTCTCAATAATCATTTGTAAATTAGTATAAATTATACGCTCTTTTTTTGTTAATAATTTATAAAAATTAATAATGAAGAGATTTGATAACATCAGGCATAATTAAAAGGCCAGTGAAGATCACTGACCTTTTGATTATTGGACGGCGGTCTGGCTGAACAGATGCAGCTTGAGGCCGTGACTATTGAGAAATTGAATGCCTTTAACCTTGACGTATGAATACCCCAGCAACTGCCCTTTTTTGATTGGAGCTTTAAGCTGACCGTTTTGATTGGTTTTGGCCAAGAGATGATCATAGATGGTGAGACTGGATGTCTTGGCAGCATCGTTGGCATTCTCCCAGATGGTAATCGAACGCGGACGCAATGTGATCTGGTGCTTAAAAAACAGAAATTTGACTACGGTGCGCTGATAAAAAGACTTAGGTAAAGCAACCTTTTGTGGCGTTAAGCTGCTGTTGACGATCAACTGATACAGCTTTTGGGTTGCCGTAAACCGCGCATCGGTGCTGTCACCATTGGCATGCAGTACGACCGTTACGATATGACGGTTTTGAAAGGTAGCCGTGCTGACCAGACAAGCACCGGCCGCATCGGAGGTTCCGGTTTTTAAGCCATCGATCGTCACGCCGTTGGTCTGATACTTGGATTCTGTCAGCATTTTATTGATGTTGGTATAGCTTTGACCGTCCATTTCAAATGAGGTCTGACCGGCAATCTTGAGCAGATCAGGATAGTGGTTGACCAAATAGGCTGCCATTTTGCCAACGTCTTTGGCTGACATCATGTTTTCGGCATTGTCATCAATGTTTTTGACAGCCAGATCTTTTAGCTGACTGTTGGTTAAACCAACACTGTTGACGATGGTTGCGTCTTTGATACCGATTTGGCGCGCCTTTTTTTGCAGTTTTTGGTTGAATTGAGCGGTACTGTCGCCTAAAGCACCAGCCAGGGCGACGGTGGCTCCGTCAGCTGACTTGATCAAAGCGGCTTTGACCAGGTCAGATACGGTATAGGATTGTCCTTGTGTCAGGCTGACGTTTGAGTATTCTGAGTCATTGGCAATCGCCGCTGCTTTTTGATTGATCTTGATCTTAGTGTTCCAGCTCAGTTGATGATTATTAATCTCATCTTCAATGACCATGACCGTTAAAAGCTTGCTGATTGATGCAATTGGTAACTTCTGATTAATGTTTTGTGAATATAGAATCTGGCCGGTTTTGGCATCGATTGCCAGGGCGGCTGAGGCATCCAGTTGATTGACGTTTAAAAACGTTTCGGCATGGGCGATTGGTAGCCAACTCAGCAGCGTTAGCCAACATGTCAGAAAAACAGTGACAATTTTTTTCATGAAAATAGCTCCTAGTAGACAGATCAAAAATAGATATCAGCGACATTTTATCACACTGTCAACGAGACAATGTTTAAGATTTGTTTGTGGGGTAACCAAAAAGCGGACGCAATTAGAAAACTTGAAATTTAAAGCATGTTGAACGATTATCTAAAATAACTAGGTATATATTGTGGACAACTCTGTAATTATATATCATCTAAACATAGTTAATATAAATTATTTTATTAGAATCGGAATTTTCAGATTAAAATGGGGAGTGACTTTTAGAAAAAATAAATCGAGAAATCAAGCAGATGCTGCATTTCAGTACATTGATCATTTTGACAGGTCTGATATTGATCAATCTGATTGGGTTAATGCGACCATTGCCGTCACAATTAAAAGTAGGTTACTGTAATTGGCGCATTCAAAATAATCGACTGTTTAATCAGCAAGGCAATGGCGCTTCAGAAGTCGGTCTTCACCCGAGCTTAAAGAGTCAGCCAGCATTAAAGATGATTGCCATGTCAAATCAAAATCGCGTCTATATTTTAAGTGGGCAAAAGATCATCTACATCCTAAATGCCAGGTTTAATTTGGCAGATCGACATTGTTGCGTGTCGGTTGGTGACCTAAGGGGAACTTCGATTTATCATTATGATGCAAATGGCAATAGCGTTAAATCATCTGACTGGTTGAGCATTGGCAAAAGTGCGGACTTTGAAGCTAGATCACAAAACAATAACAAGACAAATGACACGATTCTATTATCAAAAAGCGATGCTAAATGGTTGAATGCCAATTTGCCAGAACACGTTGAAATGATAATTTATCGATTGGTGCGAGGAAAAATGGACAGCTTAAAAAACTATGGCAGCGGCCAGATTTGCCCAAGCATTTTGCCGTTTGCAATATCTTATTGTTTTTACCGTTGCTTTTATATGATGGATTGACTTTTTTTGTTCCGTTGATTCATCTTGGGATTGGAACAGTCCTGTTATTGATTGCGGTTGCTGATGTTTTATGTGTGATAGCTCAAGCAATCGTACTGTCGGGTCGAGAATAAACCTAATAAAAATGGGATGGTCTGCAGTTGACAGGCGATCCCATTTTTATAGTGGCCAACAGTTTTCTTAAAAAAGTGATTCAATCTTGCTTCCCCCGAGCATTATCAGTGCCAATTTGATAGAATAATAACTGCAGCAGCAAATCCGATTGCCGAAAGATAGGCAATTTTTAAGTTGGTTCGCAATGTAAATCCCCCTATCCGTTGAATTTGCTACAATCTTACAATAAAAATAGGAAGAAAGAAAATTGAAATCAAAACACGCTATTTATTGGTTGATTTGTTTAATCGTAATCGTTTTAGGCGGCTGGTACATGTATGGTCATCTTAACCGGTCTTCGGCCACCAGCAGTATGGTTTCTACGACTGCCAAGTCCAAGGCCACAGCTAAAGATTCCAGTTCTGAAGACAGCAACATGCGCACGCCGATTGATTGGCAAAAGTCGTCTGAAACCATTCCATATCCTGATCTGAGCAAGGTTAAGGATCTGTGGGTCAAGGTCAGCTTAAAGGGCAACCGGACCTACCTTTATGATGGCTCCAAGATTATCTACACCATGTACAGCTCTGGTGGCGTCTATCAAAAAGATGCCAAGACCGGCAAAATGAAGAGCGCTACGCCAACTGGCACCTTTTACGTACAGGCTGAACGAGGTGACAGCTTCTTTAACCAAGAGCTGAGTGAAGGTGCCAACTACTACGTTTCCTGGCTCAATCATGGTGAGTACCTGTTCCACTCGGTACCAACCAAGGCAGACGGCTCCTATAATCTAAAAGAAGCTGCCAAGCTGGGGAAGTCGACCGGCTCGCATGGCTGTATTCGGCTGTCGGTTCCGGATGCCAAATGGATGGAACAGAATCTGCCGGAAGGTACTAAAGTCGTGATTGCCGATAATTAATAACATCAAAGATCAGTTTCTTAACGGAGACTGGTCTTTTTTTGTAATAATCATATTGACAAATAGTTTGTAACATAATATATTATAAATAACAAAAATGTAATGAAACATATTACAAAAATGGAGGAATCTCAAATGACTAAAAAAATTGCCGTGGTTGCCGCTAATGGACGTGTTGCCAAAGAAATCATCAGTGAGGCTGTTTCACGCGGCTTTGATGTGACTGCATTTGGCCGTCATGAAAACAATACGCAGGCTGCCCGCTATGTTCGAAAGGACGTTTTTGAGCTGACAAAGGCTGATCTGCAAGAGTTTAATGCCGTTGTTGATGCTGTTGGTGTTTGGCAGTTGACGGATCTGTATGTAATCTCAAAAGCTGCGGCCTACTTGGCTGATCTGCTGAAGGGAACGGCTACGCGTCTGTTGGTGGTTGGGGGTGCTGGTTCCCTGTATGTAAATCCGGAGCATACCTCAACTTTGGAACTGCAGCCTGATTTTCCTGCCAGCTACAAACCAGTCAGTGCCGCTCATGGTGCAGCACTGGCAGTTCTGCGGGCCTCAAAGGATACCAAATGGACCTATGTTTCACCAGCAGCTGATTTTCAAGCTGATGGACAAAAGACTGGCAAGTATCTGCTTGGTGGCGAAGAATTCATGCTCAATGATCGTCAGCAAAGCGTAATCTCATATGCTGATTATGCCATTGCCATGATCGATGAGATCGAAAATGGCGATCATGTTCAGCAGCGGATCTCAGTAGTTGAGGCCTAAAGCCGATTCGCAATTCCTCGAAATCTGTAATAGAATATTTTTATAGAATACAAAAAAGAAGTGTTTAAATGCAGATCTCAACTAAGTTTACGATTGCCATTCACATGCTGGTGGCAATTGATTATTTTGGCGATCAAGAAACGGTCAACAGTGCTTCTTTGGCCGATAGTATCGGCAGCAATCCCGTGATCATCCGTAATTTGATGTCGGAGCTCAAGCATGCCGGCTTGATCGATACCAAGCGGGGTCCGGGCGGTATCAAGCTGCTCAAGCCCTTGGATCAGATTACGTTTTATGATGTCTATCTGGCCGTGGAAAAAAATAAGGATGAGCTGTTCAATTTTCATGAGCACGTTAATCTCAACTGCCCAGTGGGACGCAATATTCACCAGGCACTGAGCGATAAGCTGCTCAAGATTCAGCGGAATTTTGAAGATGACTTAAAGCGCCAGACGGTTGGCGACGTTGAAAAAGACGTTGTTAAAGCCATTGATGCCAAATAACCATTACCAATATTAAAAAAACCGTCACTGATCAAAATGATCGGTGATGGTTTTTTTATTCATTTTGCATTTTGTGACTACATTTTTGACTGTATTTACTTGTGAAATATTAAATTTTTTACTTGCTGGAATAAAAAAACGTTGGTAGATCAACCTTTATGGCTGGTTATCCATCAACGCTTAAAATTCACAAATGGAGATGGCGGGATTTGAACCCGCGTCCGAATATATCGCCATTTCGGCGTCTACGTTCGTATCTCAGCTATTTAAATTTCATCGATTGGAACGCCGCTGATCAGGGCTAACCCAATTGACTAGCTTGATTAGTCTCTTCTTGCTGCTTCAAGCCGGAGCAACAAGCGTAAGTCCACTGTTAGATAAAACCCGGTACTGCACCATGGACGAGCCCAGCCGGATTTACGCATGCTTACTTGTTAGGCAGCGTATGCGTAAGAGTTTGAATTATTGTTTGCAGTTATAATTTGAAACTGAGCGTTTTTACGAAGTCGCAACCTTCGAAACGCAGCCGGAATTCGAACTATACCCGTCGAATCCATAAACATCCCCGTTACGATCATAATCTTATCATATTCCCATTTTAATTGCACGTGTCACGCAGCCTTCCATTAAATAACCAGCTAAATTCGGCTCGACTTATCAAAAGTTTCGCACTTTGGTCACAAATTATTCCTATTGTAGTAGATCAATGCTTTATAATGTTTCTAGAATTATGCTAATAAAATTACGGGGTGAAAATAATGAAGATTCTAATGGTGGAGGACAACCAGACCTTATGTGAAATGATGGCAATGTTCTTCAAAAAAGAAAAATGGGAGGCTGGCTACGCGCAAGATGGCGTTAAAGCCGTTGAAATGTTTAAAAAGGATCCAACGGGCTGGGACATTGTCTTGCTGGATCTTAATCTGCCCAAGATGGACGGCATGCAGGTAGCGGCTGAAATGCGCAAAATTTCGCCAACCGTGCCAATCATCATGCTGACGGCACGTGATTCAGAAAGCGATCAGGTGCTGGGACTTGAAATGGGGGCTGATGAATATGTTACCAAGCCGTTCAGTACGATTGCTCTGATTGCACGGATCAAGGCGTTGTATCGGCGGACGCAGCTTAATCAGCTCAGTGCCAATACGCAGCAGATCGCCAGCGATTTTGATGTGCAGACACCGCACTTTAAATTAAATTCCAAGACGCGGGAAGCCTTTTTGGATGATCAACAGATCGAAAATCTGACGCCAAAAGAGTTTGACCTGCTCAAGACGCTGGCTTCCAAGCCTAAGCAGGTCTTTACTCGGGAACAATTGCTACAGCTGGTCTGGAACTATGAATACTATGGCGATGAGCGAACGGTCGATGCCCACATCAAAAAGCTGCGGCAAAAGATTGAAAAAGCTGGTCCACAGGTTATTCAAACGGTCTGGGGCGTTGGCTATAAATTTGATGACAGCGAGGTTGAAGATCAATGAAGCTGCTCTATCGGCAGATGCTGAGCTTTTTTGCCGTTATCTGTACGCTGCTGATTATTGTTACCATCTCGTTTGTCAACGTCACCAATCGGACTCTTTATACCAATACTTGGCGTGAGCTGCAGCAGGATGCCGACAGCTTGATTCAAGATTCCATCAAATATGACCAGACAACCCATCAGTTTAAAGGGCTAAAAACGGCATCCTTAAAAAGCAATGCCAGTCTGTTGGCGCGGCAAAACGTCCACTTCGCCATCTATAGTGCCGATCATAAGAAAATGTTTGCCAGCAACGGCTATACAGCCAAACTGACTAAAAAAGAATGGCAAGCCCTAAAGGAAGGCAAGACGATTCAAAAAAAGATGGATCGTCCACGGCTGAACATTTCTGATAAAAACAAACAAAAAAAATCAGGCCCTGGACCCCATCCTAAAATGACGGATATCTTGCGACCATACTTTTATCAAGGCAAGCTGGTAGCCGTAGTTTCAATTGGAACGTTTGTGTCAACGGTTGAACAGAGTCGTCATCAGATCATCAGCAACCTGTTGGCGACGTTTGTAATTGCCATGCTGGTGGCACTGGTGGTCAGCTATTTATTGGCGCGCTCATCTACGCAGCGAATCAGCAAGATGCGGCGGGCTACGCACCAGATTGCACGCGGCAACTATAAGGTACATATCGATACGCCAGGTAAAGATGAACTGGACGATCTGGGGCGCGACTTTAATCAAATGGCTGATGCATTGCAGGCATCACAAGAAGAGATTCGTCAGCAAGAAGAACGCCGGCGCCGCTTTATGGCCGATGCTGCTCATGAAATGCGGACGCCTTTGACGACGATCAATGGCCTTTTGGAGGGGCTGGCCTATGATGCCATTCCAGAAGAAGATAAAAAGCACAGTATTCAATTGATGCAAAATGACACGCGCCGTCTGATTCGTCTGGTCAATGACACGCTGGACTACGAAAAGATCCGGACCAATCAGATTTCAATGGATCGTAAAGTCTTTGATGCCACGGCGGTGATCGATAATTTGCGGGCACAGCTGAATAAAAAAGCCGCCTTGCAAAATGATGAGCTGGTTGTTGACATGCCTAAAGTGCTACGTGTTTATGCTGACTATGACCGATTTGTGCAGATTATGTTCAATATTATCCAAAATGCCATTCAATTTACCAAAAATGACAAGATCGAAATTGCTGGTCGGCGATTGCCAAAAGGGGCCGAGTTTGCAGTTAAGGATAATGGGATTGGAATGACCAAGGAGCAGACCGAAAAAATCTGGGAACGCTTCTATAAGGCTGATCGTTCCCGGATGAATACACAGTATGGCGAATCGGGACTGGGGCTGGCAATCGTGCATCATCTAGTTGATCTGCATGGCGGTACGATCAAGGTTCAAAGTAAATTGGGCAAAGGGACGACCTTTACGCTGTTCTTTCCTGATCGTGAATATGCTCCTCACACGATCACACCGCAGACTACAGACGAGCAGCAAACGGCTGGTCAAGTTGAAAAGTAGTTTTTAAAATAAAATCTGCAAACCTTTCCAATTTTAGACCAACTTTTTAGGCAACCGTTTGCAATATCAATCTTAACCACTTTTAGAATATCGATACCACTAATGGTTTTACTAACTTTTTGAATGTAAATACTTGTGAAAACGATTGCACTAAGGTATAGTTATTTCTCGTAAAGTTTTAAATATTTTTATCGAAATTTTTATTAAGAGAGAGAGATTTTGATTATGGCTTATCTTATTGCATTAATTCCAGCGTTGGGCTGGGGCTTTATGCCGCTGATTACCGGTAAGGTTGGTGGATCAGAAGCCAACCAGATCTTTGGGATTGGCGCTGGGGCCTCATTAGTCGGTCTGATTGCCTTTTTGATTATTCATCCGCAGGTTAGCATGAAAGCATTTTTGTTCTCACTGCTTTGTGGAGCTTTATGGTCAACGGCTCAGGTTGGTCAGTTCGTTTCATTCAAACGAATTGGGGTTTCCAATACGGTACCGCTGTCAACGGTTTTCCAACTGGTCGGTAATTCGATCATTGGGGTGGTAATTTTTGGTGAATGGCATTCAGCACGGGCTTTGACGATTGGTTTCATCGCCTTGGCCATTGTTATCATCGGGGCTATGATGACGTCGTTTACCGATCGTTCAGGTGGTCAAAACGTTACCAGTAAAGATGTTTTGTTCCTGTTGGTAACGACGATTGGTTACTGGATCTACTCGTCATTTCCAAAGATGCCCATTTTGGCGCATGAGGATTCAGTTGGGATCTTCTTGCCAGAGGTGCTGGGGATCTTACTGGGGGCCATCATCTATGATCTGGCTTCTGGCAATGCTAAGGCCTTTACGCAAAAAGAACAATACACCAACATCCTGGCTGGTATTTCATGGGGGATTGCGGCATTTGCCTACATCTTCGCAGCGCGGATGATTGGGGTTACGGTGGCCTTTGTCTTCACGCAATTGAACGTTATTATCGCAACGTTTGGTGGGATTTTGGTTCTACATGAACACAAGAGTCCTCGTGAATCGAAGTTTACCTTCTGGGGTATCGTGCTGATCGTGATCGGCAGTATCGCAACGGCATTTGCCTAAAGAATTTGAGATTAATTAAGGAGAAGAGCTGAATGGCTTTTCTCTTTTTTTATTTGACGAATGGTTTATAATTTGGCTTAAAACGGTTAAACTAAAGATAGTTTAAAATCTATACTAACTAAAAGAGGTGGCCACATGAAAAATGACAGTCGTAGTCTGGTGCGGGTGACTAATCGGCAACTGGTTTTACAGCAGCTGTTTAATCATCCTACGACGACACGAGTTGATATTTCTCGTGAGCTGGATATTAACAAATCAACCGTATCAGCAATCTATAACGAATTAAATGATGAAGGCTTTATTGAAGAACTGGGGCAGGGGGAATCGACCAATCGTGGGGGCCGCAAGCCTAATCTGGTCTGCCTGGATAAACGATATGGCTTTGTGGCCAGCTTTGAAGTTGGAACCAATCATCTGCGGATCATGTTTAACTACATAAATGGCGAGGTAATCAGCTATGAAGCGGTAATACTCAACAATCGCGACATGCTGACCATCATGCAGCTGATGAAGGATCGACTGCAGAAAATGGAACAAAACAACGATACGCGTCATGGGTTATTGGCAATCGGCTTTTCAGTGCATGGGATCGTTGATGACAATCAAATCGTTGATGCACCGTTTATGAATACGAACGGGATTGATCTGGCAGCCTATTTTGAAAATGAGTTCAATGTCCCCACGATCTTGGAAAATGAAGCCAACCTGGCGGCGATTTTTGAGCGCGATTTTGGCGATCGAGAAAACTATCGTGACTTGTTGACGATCAGTATTCATAAAGGGATTGGTGCCGGCATCATTGCCAACCATCAACTGTATCGAGGGTTTCATGGTCGGGCTGGTGAAATCGGTCGGAGCCTGGTGGTGGGCCAAAATGGTGAGCTGGTCAAGGTTGAGGATCTTTGTTCGGAAGAGGCCATCTTAAACCGCATTGCCAAAGAAAAGGGGCTGGCGGAACTGACGCCAATGCAGCTGTATGAACTGTATCGGCAGCATGACGAGGCGACCGAAAAAGTTGTTGCTCAGGCCATGCAGCAGCTGCAAAAGACTGCCCATAATGCAGTCGTTGGCTATGGCCCTCAGGCAGTATACTTTGATTCGCCATTGTTTGACGAGATTCCAGAACTGTATCAACAGCTTCGCGACTGGCTGCAGGTACATCATGTTGATATTCCGATTCGGATGATCAAGGGGTCTGAAATGGCCTCGCTTTTGGGTGCCAGCTCGATTGCCATTCATCGTTTCTTGAAGATGGATCAATATTCGCTGACGTTAAAGTGGCCTAAGTCAGTTTCAAATATCAAATAAGTAAGGCCCATCTAATGGGACGGGCTTTTTAGATAAGAAATGCAGCGCACAAAAAATCGCCAACTCCTAAAATGGGAGCTGACGATTTTTATGTTAGCTAGGCAGCTGTAGGGTTGCGGCAATCTGGTTGGTGGGAACCTTTAAGATGGCGGGGACGCCAATTTCTTTAACATAAACCAGATTCAAATAGCCGTTGTGGTTTTTCTTATCGTGTTTGATCAGTTCTAAAACCCGATTAGAAGCAAGCCATGGTGACGTAATTGGCAAACCGACCGCTGTCAGTCTGGCTGTGATTTTTTGTGTAGTACCGGGTGCGGTTTTACCAGCCGCTTCAAAAGCACGACAGATGGCAACCGTACCAATGCTGATCGCTTCACCATGGCGCAATTCACCGGCAGATAGGGCCTCAATAGCATGGCCAATGGTATGACCAAAATTAAGCAGCTGGCGTTGGCCGCTTTCTTTTTCATCTGCCATGACAATGTCGGCTTTAAACTGAATGGAGAATTCACTCAGTTTCAAAGCATGTTTCAAGATAGCGGCAGGCGAATCGATCTGCTCAATTAGACGCCAAAAACCGTTGCCAACCATTGCCGCGGCTTTGACGATTTCACCATATCCTTCTACCAGATCACGGGTAGGCAAGGTTGTTAAGGTTTGCGGATCAATCAATACCAGATCAGGTTCATAAAAGGCACCGATAATATTTTTGGTTGTTCCTAGATCAACAGCAGTTTTACCACCAACCGAACTGTCAACTTGAGCCAGTAACGATGTCGGAATTTGAATCAATGAGATTCCGCGCATGTAGGTAGCCGCCAAAAAACCAACCAGATCGCCCGTGACGCCGCCGCCAAGAGCAATGACCGCATCATCGCGATTGAAATTGGCTTTTGCCAGTTTTTCGCTGAGTCGCTGGAGCTGGGCTAATGATTTCGAGGCTTCACCAGCCGGGAAGTCATAACAATGGACTTCAAAGCCTTGATTAGTCAGCTGGGCAGCCAAATCTTTTTGATAAAGCGGAGCCACGTTGTCATCACTGATCAAGGCAATCTTACGCGGTGACCAGATTTGAGCAATCCGTTCACCAGTTGTTTTCAACAAGCCAGGTTCAATTAAAACGTCATATTGATGACTGGCCAGCGCGACTGAAATTTTTTCCATTGGGATTCCCTTCTTTTACTTGGTTGACTGTAAAGCTTGATGTACCGTATTAGCCTTGGTTACCATTTCGTTAAATTCATCAGGACGCAATGCCTGAGCACCGTCGGAAAAGGCATGGGCCGGATCGTCATGAATCTCAACGATCAAGCCATCTGCACCGGCTGCTACCCCGGCCAAAGCCAATGGCGTTACAAACTCGGTATGACCAGCGGCATGGCTTGGATCGGCAATGACTGGGTAGTGAGTCAGTTTGTGCAAGACCGGAATGGCGCCAACATCAAAGGTATTGCGCGTGTATTTATTATCAAACGTTCGAATCCCACGCTCAACGATCATAATTTGATGGTTGCCACCAGCGGCAATGTATTCCGTAGCGTTCAAAACGTCATCAACCGTTGCTGACATGCCGCGTTTTAGCATTACTGGTTTGCGGGTTTTTCCAACTGCTTTTAACAGCGAGAAGTTCTGCATGTTGCGCGCCCCGATCTGAAAAATATCGGTGTATTTTTCGACCAATGGTACCTGTTCAACATCCATAACCTCGGTTACGACATCTAATGCCAGCTGATCAGCGGCTTTTCTTAAGGCGATCAGTCCTGCTTTGCCTAATCCCTGGAATGAGTATGGTGAGGTGCGAGGTTTGAAGGCACCACCACGCAGAACGGTTGCGCCAGCGTTTTTAGTGACTTTTGCCATTTTTAAGACATGTTCGGCTGATTCAACTGAGCAGGGACCGGCCATCAAGGTAAAATTATCGCCGCCAATCGTTGAATGAGGCGTTTTAATGATCGTATCTTCGGGATGAAACAAGCGGGATGCTTGAACGGCTGCTGGAACCTTGGTAATGATTTTTTCAGCTGCGGCTTGTTCAGTGGGAGTCAGGTCGTCTGGTGTAATATTTTGAATGGCAATTCGATTATTATGAACGAAGATATCATGATCACTGCCAAAATGCTGCTTTAATGCTTCAATTGTTGGGGCTGCTTGTTCAGCTTTTAATACGATAATCATAAAAAACACTCCTTATCCGTCAATACAAAAACCCTCACGATGTTAAACCACCGTGAGGGTTCGTGATCAGCAGCGATGCTGGTTGGAGCACGACCGACTACACAGTGCCTTAACAAAAGATCTGCCATGCAATCGGTAATTACAAACTATTATCAATCGCATAGACCGTTAGCCCAGCGCCAACCGTCTATGCGTGCCAGCGCTAGCGTGATTGATAATAATAGCTAAATCGTACGTTTGTAATTTTCATAATGCTGCTCCTTTAGTGCTTTTAATTTCAAAAGGTTGGATTGAGTATACATTATGAGGAGTTCTAAGTCAACTCTAATTTTAGTTTAATTTATGATTAATAAAAAAGCCTGGCAGCGAGGACTGTCAGGCCATTTACTTACTATCGATATTGAGAGGGTTAGGATTCAGCAAGTAAGATCGGATTTAAATTTAAGATTTGAGTGGGATTTTGAATAATGACTGGATTAGTTCTTGGAACCAGCGTGGTCACGCAACGTCTGTTCGATGTCTTCCAGTGACTTACCGCGTGTTTCGAAGACCTTGGCATGAACGAACCAGATACCAAAGAAGCAGAGGACGCCATAGCCGATAAACAGACTACCCGTACCAAAGAAGTCCAGCAGGGTTGGGAACGTCAACGAAACGATCAGGTTGGCAGTCCAGTTGACCACGGAACCAAATGAGTTCCCAAGACCACGAATGTTAAGTGGGAACATTTCACCAAACATAACCCACATAACTGGACCCCAAGTACCTGAGAAGAAGGCAATGTAAATGGTCATGGCAAGAACACAGATAACCGCAGCTGCTTTTGAACCGCCGGAGAATTTCATCCCAGCACTCATGACAAACAGTGAGACACCCATGCCAAGACCACCATAGATCAGCATCTTTTTCCGGTCAACCTTATCCATGATTGAGAGGGCAAATGCCGTGACGATGACGTTAAAGGTACCAATCCCAATGTGAGCCAGCAGCGCAGCGTTAACACCGAAACCAACGTCAGTAAAGATGGTTGGGGCATAGTAAAGCACTGTGTTGCAGCCCATGACTTGCTGGAAGACAGCCAGACCGATTGCCGCAACTAAAGCTGGACGCACCATTGGGCCAAACAGTTCCTTTAAGCCACCATTCTTCATGTGAACTTGTTGTTCGATTTGAGACATGTCCTTATCAACGATGCCTTTATCATTGTGGTTCATGTTCATCAAAACGGTTCGTGCATCGTTTTCACGACCAATCTTAACCAGATAACGAGGGGATTCTGGCAGGTAAAGGGCACCGAAGAACATAATGGCAGCAGGAATAGCTGCAAAGCCAAGCATCCAACGCCAACCAGTGTACATGTTTTCAAATGACCAGTTTGTGATGTAGGCAACCAGAATACCAGTCATAACCATCAATTGGAACATACTGGAAACCATGCCCCGCTTGTCGGCTGGAGAAAGTTCGGCCAGGTAGGTTGGTACCATTGAAGATGAGGCACCAACGGCCAGCCCTAAGACAATCCGGAAGCAAAGCAATGACCAAAAGCCTTGTGAGAATCCGGAACCAAGCGCACCAACAAAGAAGATAATCGATGACAATAATAGCAATTTGCGACGACCATACTTGTCAGAAGATGGTCCGATAAACAATGAACCTAAGATGGCACCCAGCAGTACTGCGGAAACGATCCAGCCTTGTTCCCAAGTTCCCAGGTGCATCTGTTTTTGAATAAACAGAATAGCCCCAGAAATAACACCGGTATCGTAACCGAAGAGCAAACCGCCGAGGGCCCCGAAAAAGTAGATAAAGCCCGCAGATACTTTGCGCATGATTACTACAACTCCTTAACTATAAAAACACTCCTATTGCTTAGTTAGTTAAAGATTAAAACTAACTTACGAGATTAATATAACCGCTTTCAATTCAAAAATCAAGATGTTTAGTAAAAAATATCAAAAAAACCAATTAAGGTAAAATCTGCGGCCTGCTTAGTGCTATTTTCGATGAAACCTAGCTAAAAAGCGGTTGCGAGAGAGTATTTTTCTCTACTATATTTATAAGCGGAGAATCGAATTACGCACCAAATTGAAAATGCAAAAATTTCAATTTTTTTGCTAGAAAGGGTTTACAAAAATAGCTTGATGGTCTATATTAAAAACCGTAAGTTAGTTGTTTATTTAAACTAATAAATTTCAGGAGGCCCATATTATGAGTGATTTATGGCAAGGTATTGACAAAGTTAAGTATGAAGGTCCACACAAAGGCTTGAACTCACGCCTGGCATTCCAATACTACAACCCAGAAGAAGTTATCCTGGGCAAGAAGATGAAGGATTGGCTGCGGTTCTCAGTTGCTTACTGGCACACGTTTGACCAACGCCTGGTTGACCCATTTGGTGATGGTACGGCCGTTCGTCCATACGACAAGTACACTGACCCAATGGACAACGCTTTGGCAAAGGTTGACTACGCCTTTGAATTCTACAACAAGCTGGGCGTTGACTACTTCTGCTTCCACGACCGCGACTTGGCTCCAGAAGGCGACACCCTGCGTGAAACCAACAAGAACCTGGACAAGATCGTTGACAAGATCGTTGAGTACCAAAAGACGACTGGCATGAAGGTTCTGTGGAACACGTCCAACCTGTTCACGAACCCTCGTTTCTTGGCTGGTGCCGGTACTGCTCCATCTGCTAAGATCTACGCTTATGCTTGTGCTCAACTGAAGCACAGTCTGGAAGTTGGTAAGCGGGTTGGCGCTGAGAACTACGTCTTCTGGGGTGGCCGTGAAGGTTACGAATCACTCTGGAACACTGAAATGAAGCGTGAACAATCGCACATTGCCAAGTTCTTCCACATGGCTAAGGACTACGCAAACGAAATCGGCTTTGATGCTCAAATGCTGCTGGAACCTAAGCCAAAGGAACCAACTACGCACCAATACGACTTCGACGCTGCTACGACGCTGAACTTTATGAAGGAATACGGCCTGGACAAGGACTTCAAGCTGAACCTGGAAGGCAACCACGCTAACCTGGCTGGTCACACTTACCAACACGAAATTCGCGTTGCACGTGAAGCCGGCATGCTGGGTTCACTGGACGCCAACCAAGGTGACAAGCTGATCGGTTGGGACATCGACGAATTCCCATCCAATCTGTACGAAGCAACGGCTGCAATGTACGAAGTCGTTGAAGAAGGTCAAATTGGCCCTCACGGTGGTCTGAACTTCGACTCCAAGCCACGTCGTACTTCTTGGAAGCCAGAAGATCTGTTCTACAGCCACATTGTTGGTATGGACACGTTTGCTGCCGGCCTGCGCGTTGCCGCTGCTCTAAAGGAAGACGGCTACCTGGACAAGGTACTCAAGGATCGTTACGCATCATGGGACGAAGGTCTGGGCAAGTCCATCGAAGAAGGCAAGGAAGACTTCAAGTCTATCGAACCAACCGTTCTGGACACGCCACAAAGCGAACTGCGTGCAGCTACGCAATCTGACCACCTTGAACAGGTTAAGGACACGATCAACCACTTCATGATCGAAACGCTGGCTAAATAATCACTTGAAACTCTAACAATATAATAGAAAGGATTCGCATCGCCGCAGATGGCTGCGGATCCTTTTTTCTTGGAGGAAAGACTATGAATGAATACGTAATTGGGGTCGACTTGGGGACCAGTGCCGTTAAGGTTTCGGCAATGGATCGCTCAGGCAAGATCGCCGCTCAGCAAAGCTACGACTATCCACTGAGTCAGCCTAAGCCAGGCTACAGTGAGCAGAACCCACAAGACTGGCTGTATGGTACGACGATTGGCATTGACCGGATGATCTTAAAAGATGGTCTTAAAAAAGAAGAGATCAAAGGGATTTCCTTCTCTGGTCAGATGCATGGCCTGGTGCTGCTTGATGAAAATAATCAGGTGCTGCGGCCAGCTATTTTATGGAACGACACGCGCACGACCAAGCAGTGTCAAGAAATCATGGATAAGATGGGCGATCGCTTCATCGATATTACTGGCAACAAGCCACTGGAAGGTTTCACGCTGCCTAAGCTGCTTTGGGTCAAGGAGAATGAACCGGAGATCTGGGCTAAGGCCAAAACGTTCCTGTTGCCAAAAGACTATGTTCGCTTCTGCATGACGGGTAACCTGGGGATGGATTATTCGGATGCCACGGGGACGGTGCTGTTAGACATCAAGGAAGGTCAATGGAGCCAGGAAATCTGTGATGCCTTTGATATTCCGATGAGCATGTGTCCACCTTTGATGAAGTCGGTTGACTATGCGGGCAACGTTTCGGCTAGCTATGCCATGTTCTCAGGCCTTTCAACGGACACCAAAATCTATGGTGGTGGCGGTGACAATGCCTGTGGTGCGGTTGGTGCCGGCATCCTGCATCCAAACATGGTTATGTCCTCAATTGGGACTTCGGGCGTTGTGCTTAAATATGAAGAAAATGCCAACGTTAATTACCATGGCCAGATTCAATACGAATGTCACGCAATCCCAGACACCTACTACTCAATGGGTGTTACGCTGGCAGCCGGTCACTCGCTAAACTGGTTTAAGCATAAGTTTGATCCAGACGAGGACTTCTCGACGATGGTTGAAAAAGCCTCCAAGCGGCCACTGGGTGCCAATGGTCTGATCTTTACGCCTTACGTAGTTGGTGAGCGGACGCCATATGCTGATGCTGATATTCGAGGTAGCTTTATTGGTGTTGACAGTATGCAGGATCGCTATGACTTCTGTCGGGCCGTGATGGAAGGGATCACCTTCAGTTTCCGTGATATTTTAAATATCTATGATCAAAACGGTCAGGAATTCGATACGGTGGTAGCCATTGGTGGTGGGGCCAAGAGCGACTTTTGGCTTCAGATGCAGGCCGACATCTTTAACAAGAAGGTTGTTGCCTTGACCAATGAACAAGGACCTGGTTTGGGAGCTGCTATGATCGCGGCAGTTGGTCTGGGTTGGTTTGATTCGCTGCAGGACTGTGCTAAAGAATTCGTTCACTTTGGTAAGGAATATCTGCCAAAGCCCGCCAATGTTGCCAAGTATGATGAATTGTACGCAATCTATCATCAAGTTTATGGTCAGACTAAAGACTTGTGCCACTCTCTATTGAGCTTCCGTCGTGAAGAATAGTTGGGCAGTTTAATTTCTGATTATTTTATCAATTAACAGCTTAAAAACTCATTTGCATCATTAAAAAGCGTCATGCAAACTGCCACTAAGGCATTTCTGCATGACGCTTTTATATATTTGAAATTTTTTCTTCTATTATATATAAGAAAAAAACAGACAAACAGCGACCAGATGATTAGGCCGTTTGTCTTTATAAGATGATCATAACTAAAACGAATTCGCAGACAGGTTAACGGACTTGTCCAAACCGAGTTGACAGTAAGATTTGAGAAATGTTTTGCCCACGGCTTAAAAAGCAGTCGGCAAAACAATAATAATCAGCATTTTTACCAATGAGCGTGAGTAGGGAAAATGGAATTGGAGTGTTTTATAGTTAATGCTGATTTTAAAAAGAGCTAAGGAATTGACCAATCTAAAAAATCAGACTGACCAAGATCTTAAAATCAGCAGCAATATATTAATTTTCCCTAGCTCATGATATATTTTATGTAATCGCTAACACGCTTGCTTGAATATTAGAACTATTTTTTGAACAAAGGACGGAATAAAATGGAAATCGTAACTGCGTATCTGGAATCATTGGGAGTTCCAGCCACAATTTGGGAGTATGACAACGGTCAGTATAGTTTACAGTTTCGTCAAGGCAAGTTATTGCTGGTGAACTATCTAAAAATTTTGCGTCGCTGTCCACATAAGTCGCTGCAATTTTTGCGGCATAGTCAAAATCTATACAGTTGCTTAATATGGTGCGACCAGATAGTCATCTATGTAGGACCAGTGATCGTTAACATTAGTCAGCGTTATCAAAACAGTGAGATGCCGGGCAGTCATGCCGTCATGTATATGCCAAAGCTGCTGAAGACGGTTTATCTGGAAGAAAAACAGTTTTTGCAGCAGATTTTGGTGTTGGTACGGTTATTAGAACTGCCGATCGATTTTGAAACCATCAGTGACGAGTTTCACCAAGCACGCCTTTCGAGAGACTTTGATGCCCAATTACTGAAGCTGCGGATGAGCAGTGAGGGTGGCCATGTTAGTTATCTTTATGAACGCGAAGTCAAAAAAGCAATCGCACAGGGAAATTTGGCTGCTTTACCAATTATTTTCTCTAAAAACATCAACTCAGGTCGGATCGGTATTTTAGCAGATAATCAAGATGCGCTGCGCAACGTTAAGAACTGGGGCATTATCTCGGTTTCCGTAAATCTGCGTGCTCTGTTTCAAGTCGGGTTGGATTACGAAATGGTGTATTCACTGAATGATCAATACGTACGTCATATTGAGTCATTGACGTCCTACAATGAAGTACTGGCAGCAATTGAGGCAGCTGATGTGGATATGGCTATGCGCTGCCGTGAGATGGTTGATGCCAAGATGACGGCACCGGTCAGCAAGGTTTTTTGGCAGTTAATGAGTAATCCGACTATGGACCAAAGCGTTGATGATCTGGCAATGACGGTAGGGTTATCCAGTCGCTATCTTGGCAGCCAGTTTAAAAAACAGGTTGGAGTCAGTATCAGTCACTTCAAGCGCTTGGTTCAGATTAATCATGCGATTGAAGATCTGATTGGCACCAATCTTTCAATGGCAGAACTTGCCGAGCGTTATGGATTTGCTGACCAGGCGCATTTTTCACGAGTCTTCCATGCCCTAACTGGGATAACGCCTAAAGAAGCACGTGCTGATGCTACCCAAATTGCTGATTGGAATCTTTACGATTATCTTTTCAAAAATAACATGAAAGATTAATCATATGTGATTTAATTTTTTTGTTGAATGATCGCGTTTTATTCAGCGATCATTTTTATTTTGCATTATATGAAGAAAACGGCTTCATAATTTTTAAGAAACTAAAGACTTTAGCTCGTAAATGACGAAAAATAGATTTTTAGGGTAGCGTTTTCAAAAAAACCGTGTTAGATTTTGGTCGTTGGTTGAAAACACAAACTAACGTGCAGCGCTGCACCGGTTTGAATCAAATTTACAAGAGGTGTAAAAACTATGGACAAGCCAAAAAATAAGCAAGTCGATGAGTTCGCCAAACTGTCTTGGGGTGAGCGAATCGCTTATGGTGCCGGTGACTTGGCACAAAATCTGATTTTTGGAACGATTGGCTCAATGCTGCTGTTTTATCTGACAACGGTTTTTGGAATCTCGGCAGCCGTTGGGGCCACGATTTTTCTGATCGTTCGCTGGGTTAACGTTTTTTGGGATCCCTGGGTCGGAACGGTTGTCGATAAGAGCCACTTTAAGCACGGCGGCAAATACAAGCCATTTTTAATTTATTTCGGAATTCCGCTCACGATCTGCTGTGCCATGCTGTTCTTGCCAATTCCAGCCGTTCGTGGCAATGTTGCCTATGCATTCTTGATGTATCTGGCAACGGCCTTGATCTATTCATTCGTTAACATTCCTTATGGCTCGCTGAATGCCTCGCTGACGCGGGATAATGATGAGATTTCCACGTTAACGACGGTCCGGATGACGGAAGCCAATATCGGTAATCTTTTGGTCTACACGTTCCTGCCATTGTTCGTTCAAATGGCATCCCCTGACAAGCATTTAAAAGCCATCGGGATGTTTGGCATCAAGCTTAATTTAGGTAACTATGCCTCGCCACACGCTGCTGGTGCCTACTTCCACGTTATGTCAATCTATATGCTGATTGGTTTTATTCTGTTGCTTTGCACTTACTTTGGTGTTCATGAACGGGTGCTGCCAACGGAAGAAGAAACGAATTCCGTTAAGTTTTCTGATCTTTGGAATGAGCTGCGTCGTAACAAACCACTACGGGTACTAGGCTGCTTTTTCCTGGTTGGCTTTACCTTCATGTTCTTTGGCAATACGGTTTGGCCATTCTTTGTTCAGTACAACATTGGTCACTCAGAATGGATGGCTTCAATCAATCTGATTGGTTCGATTCCAGGGATCTTCTTGGTTTTCTTATGGCCAATTATTCGGCGCAAGATCGGCAAAAAGGGATTCTTCCAACTGTTCTTGGGAATGTTTATCGTTGGGACGCTGCTTCTTTGGGTATGGTCATGGCCACAGTTTAAGAACAGCATTGCCCTGGGCTACATTGGTCGCTTTATCATGCAGTGGGGAATTACGGCCGCTACTGGCTACATGTGGTCACTGGTTCCGGAAGTCGTTTCCTATGGTGAATGGAACTCAAAGAAGCGGGTTGCTGGGATCATCAACGCCTTGATGGGACTGTTCTTCAAGATTGGGCTGGCACTTGGCGGGATCATTCCAGGCTACATCAATGCCGCTTGCCACTTTGACGGTACTAAGGCTACGCAATCAGCAACGGCCTTGAATGGGATTACGATTTCAATGATCTGGCTGCCAATTGTTTTGGCAATTGTTGGCATGTGGGTGATCAGTAAGTACCCATTGTCTGATGCAGAAGTTGACAAAATCAATCACGAAATTGAAGATCGCCGCCAAGCTGAAGAAAAGTAGCTGTCTTAATGCAGAAATAACGGAAAGGATGAAAGTTCATGAAAATCTATGTTGATGCGCAGGCACCATTTGATGGCGATGGAAGCAAGCATCGTCCATTTAAAACGATTCAAGCAGCCGCAGATATCGCAATGCCAGGCGATAAGGTGTGCGTTTTTCCAGGCATTTATCGTGAAAACGTTAATCCTAAGCATGCGGGCACGGCAGATCAGCGCATCGTCTATGAGTCGGTTGAGCCGTTAAAGGCCATTATTACTGGGGCGGAAGTCGTTAAAGGCTGGGAAAAAACTGCAGATGGCATTTGGCAGGTAAAAATTCCCAACAGTATGTTTAGTGAGCGCAATCCATACACGACCAAGATTTTTGGTGACTGGTTCGATGCACGAATCCTGGCTCATACCGGTGAGGTCTATTTAAACGACAAGGCCTTGTATGAGGTCAACACGCTGGCTGAGGTAAAACAGCCCGTTCGCAATGAAAAATCATGGGACCCAGATTTTACGATCTATACCTGGTATACGGAACAAGATGCTGATACGGATGAAACGATTATCTATGCCAACTTCCATGATTTCGATCCCAACCAGGAAAACGTGGAGATCAACGTGCGTCAAAGCTGTTTTTACCCACAGGCTGAAGGAATCGGCTACATTACCTTAAAAGGATTTGGCGTTACCAAAGCGGCGACGCAATGGGCGCCACCAACGGCTTACCAAGAAGGGATGGTTGGTCCACACTGGTCAAAAGGATGGATCATTGAAGAATGTGAGATTTCGCATTCTAAATGTTCTGGTATCTCGCTTGGCAAGTACCTGCAGCCAAACAATGACAATAAATGGTCTAAGTGGAAATACAAAGATGGTACTCAGACGGAGCGTGACGTAATCTGTCAAGCATCTTATGAAGGCTGGGATAAAGAACACGTCGGCTCGCATATCGTACGGCGCAATCGCATTCATGACTGTGGTCAAACCGGGATTGTTGGTCACTTGGGCGGTGTCTTCTCCTTGATTGAAGAAAACGACATCTACAATATCAACATTCGTCAAAATCTGGTGGGAGCCGAAATTGGCGGCATTAAGATGCATGCTGCCATTGATGTGATCTACCGTCATAATCATATTCACCACTGTACGCGTGGCTTATGGCTGGACTGGCAGGCACAAGGGACACGTGTAACTCAAAATGTTTTTGACCACAATTCGTTACCAGAGCATTTTGAAGTCAGCGAAGAGAACGTGGGCGACGTGCTGCAAGGGCTTGGTGAAGATATGTGGGTCGAGGTTTCGCATGGACCAACGCTGATTGACAACAACCTATTCCTTTCAGAACGCTCAATTCGGTTTGCTGCGCAGGGAATTGCCATGGTGCACAACCTGATTGCGGGCAGCTTTACTGCGGTTGGCGTTGGGACGGACAATAATTCCGTCAACTTGCCATCCAACCGCTTTACACCATATCATGAACATCACGGCACCAAGGTAATGGGCTTTATGACGTTCCAACATGGCGACAATCGTTTTTACAATAATGTCTTCGTTCAACAAAAGCTGCGGCCGGAAATGCAAAAGCTGGCTGAACTGATGCATGACAAGCCGGATGCATGGGATACTTACAACTTTAAGGTCGGTACCCAGCCATTTGAAGAATATCCAACGTTTGCAGAATGGGATCAGCAGTTTGATGGCTATTGCGGAATCTATGCGCCAAACAGCGATCACTATTACAACCACCTGCCAGTATGGAACGCGGGCAACGCTTACTTCAACGGTGCCCAGTCATGCAGCAAGGAGCAGAACCAATTCGTCGACGATAAGGATCAAGTCGTCCTAGAATTGGAGAAGCGAGCTGATGGTCTGTATCTTAAGACTAATTTGGCTGACTTCCTGCCGCAAGACAACGATGCCAAGATTACAACTGCTACGCTGGGGATGGCGTTTGAACCAGAAGAACGCTATGAAAATCCTGATGGCACGCCAATCGTCTTTGATGCTGACTTCTTTGGCAACCATCGTGACGGTGCCATGGTAACGGCTGGTCCTTTGGTTAAGTTCCAAGCCGAGCAGCGTGTGTTCTAAAAGCTTGATGCTGGATTAGCCATAATACTGAATCTGAATCAACTAAAAAGCGTTTCGTCATTTTGAAATGGCGAAGCGCTTTTATTGGTTGCTTGGTCGTTGATTTTAATGAATTTTAGCGATTTTACAATAGGAATTTTGTTTAAAAGAGTTGAGATGATAAACCAACGATCAAGTGTAAAAATTATTTCACAGAGCAAATCATCTGAATAAAGATGCAGGCCAAAACGATCGCCATCCTAGTCACCCAAAGAATGGCACAGATAAAGAAGCCGGGCGTAAAGCAGATACGCCCGTTTTTATCTAACTTGATTTCTTCTGTTTTTTTAGCAGTATCCATATTTGACCGTCAATTTATCACTGTCAGCTCTAAAAACACTACCCAAACCTGCCATGACTGCGGTTTTGTAATGGGGAGTACCGGGACCAAAAAGCTGACACTGGCAGATCGCGAATGGATATGTCCACAGTGCCATGTTCATCATATCCGTGATTACAATGCAGCACTGAATATTTTAGAAAAAGGACTCCAGAAACAACAAAAAGCCTAGTCAAGCGATTGGCGCAGTTCGTCATAGTAAGGCGCGGTCTGATCAATAATCTGGTTGGTAAAGTTTTTCACCAGCAGATATTTGATTGCTGGGCCGTCAAGATTGAAATGCATGGTAAAAAGGTCATTGATTCGTTGCCCCAGCAATAGTTAGTGTGTTTCATGCCAATGGGAATGACCATCATCTCACCAGCCTTAATGATTTTTTCGGCTAATTCGGTAACGGTTCTTTGCGCGCCATCCAAGATGTGCAGAATCTCAAAGGCTGGGTGGGCGCCAGCCGGGCTCAACGGTTTCAGCATGACCACCGAAAAAAGAAAACGTAGTGTTGATCGTTGGCAGATAGCCGTTTTCCAAAAACTACATGCCCACTCCTCCTGTTAATTATTGATAAAATTGTAGTCGCTTTCAAATGAAAATAAAAGTTGTTAAAATAGATGTGAAGATGTTTTGAGCTGCAAAAGAGTTGGCAGATTGGCATTTTTTAAGGTAAATCAAAAATATTAAAGCATTTACAAAATAAAAATGAATTTGATTTACATTGAGTGGTAAAAGTGTTAAATTATAGGTGTAGTTAATAATCATTCTAAACTAAAGGAGAGGATTATAATGAACTTTATCGGTCAAGAAATTGCGGACTTTAAGGTACGTGCCTATCAAGATGGCGAGACGATGGATGTAACCAAGCAGGACGTTCTTGGCAAGTGGAGCATTTTCTTCTTCTACCCAGCCGACTTTTCATTTGTCTGCCCAACCGAACTGGAGGCACTGCAAGATAATTATGAAGCCTTCAAGCAGGCCAATGCCGAGATCTACTCGGTTTCTGAAGATACAGAATTCGTTCACAAGGCCTGGGCGGAGGCATCTGAAAAAATCGGCAAGATCAAGTACCACATGCTGGCTGACCCGGCTGGCAAGTTGGCACGCATGTTTGATGTTTTAAACGAAGATGAAGGTCAAGCCTACCGGGGCGTCTTTATTGTTGACCCAGATGGCAAGATTCAATCATACACGATCAATAACATGGGCATTGGGCGCTCAGCTGAAGAGATTCTGCGGACGCTTCAGGCGGCTCAATTTGTTCGTGAACACGGCGATCAGGTCTGCCCAGCTAACTGGAAGCCAGGTCAAGATACCATTAAGCCAAGTCTGGATCTGGTCGGCAAACTTTAATGATTGCAGGTGATAAAAATGGCTGCAGAACATATTTATGACTTAATTATCGTTGGTGCCGGCCCAGCTGGCTTGACGGCTGGTATCTATGCTGGTCGTGCCACGCTGGATACCTTGATTTTGGAGGCAGATACGGTTGGCGGCCAGGTTACTACGACTTCGACGGTCTATAACTATCCTGGCAACGCGGCCATTGACGGTACCAAGTTGATGAATCAAATGCAGCAGCAGACCGCTGACTTCGGGGTATCGATTCAAAAAGACGATATCGTCAAGTTTGAGCTTAAAGGAGACGTCAAAAAGCTGACTGGCAAGAGTGGTACCGTCTATCAAACCCGCAGCATCATCTTGGCAATGGGTGCCAGTCCACGTAAGGTTGGCTTCCCTGGTGAAGCAGAGTTTCGTGGGCGAGGGATCGCCTATTGTTCAACCTGTGATGGTGAGTTGTTCAGTGGACTGCAGGTATTTGTCGTTGGTGGTGGCTATTCGGCCGCTGAAGAAGCTGACTACCTGACGCGATTTGCCAAGCACGTTACGGTTTTAGTCCGGGGTGATCATTTCAAATGTGCACCACTGACAGCTTCTCGGGCGCTAGACAATCCTAAGGTCAGCGTGATGTATCATACCGAAGTCAAGCGCGTTGATGGTGATCAATACCTGAACTCGCTGACGATGGTCAATAATCAAACCGGCGAGGAAACGGTCTACCATGTCGATGATGGCGACCAAACCTTTGGCGTCTTTATTTATGTTGGTACGCAGCCGGCTACTGAGCGGTTAAAGGGTATCGTTGATCTGGATGAACGCGGCTATATTCACGTTGATCAAAACGGGGCAACCGACCTGCCTGGTGTTTATGCGGCGGGCGACGTCATCGTCAAGCAGTTGCGTCAGATCATCACGGCCGCGGCTGATGGGGCGGTAGCAGCTACCAGCGCGGAAAAATACGTGACGGAACAAAAGCAGCGGTTGGGAATCCCGGTTCATGTCAAAAAAGAGGTTCCTAAAGCCGCTACGGTTGGTCAGACTTCACAGGTTGAAAGCAAACAGCCTGTAGCTCATCATACTGGTGACTGGTTTACGCCTGATTTGGTTGCTCAGATGCAGGGCGTCTTTAGCCGGCTGACCAAAGACGTCACGCTGCAGCTTTTGGAAGACGATACGGAACTGAGTCAAGAGATGGACAGCTTTATTGGTGAACTGGTAAAGCTCAATGATCACCTCAAGATTCAAAAAGCCACCGCACCCGATAGCCTGGTCTACACACCTCAGCTGCGTCTGGTCGTTGATGATATCGATACTGGGCTGCACTATGCCGGCGTGCCAACCGGTCATGAATTGACGTCATTGATTTTAGGCATCTACAACGTGGGCGGCCCAGGGCAAAGCGTTGAGCCAGCACTGGCTGAGCGAATCAAAAAGCTGCCATCGACTGATATTAAGATTGGGGTCTCTTTAACGTGTCACTTCTGTCCGGATGTCGTGGCTGCTTGTCAGCGGATGGCCTCGCTGAATCCGCGCATCACGGCTACGATGATTGATCTACAGCATTTCCCGGCTTTACGTACGGAACGCCAGATCATGAGCGTACCGGCTACGATTATCAATGATGGGCCGGTTATCTTTGGCAGCCAGTCGCTAGAAGAATTGGTAGCTGCTGCTGAAAAAGCAACTGAATAATGAAAAAATGTCTTGGACTTTTGTGGGCATTATAGCCTAGCCTGTTCCAAGGCATTTTCTTTTGGTTATTGCAGATGTAAAAAATTCAGCTGATGGGCTTGCTGATATTTTTGGGTGACGTACTGACAAATTTTTTAAAGCAGCGTGAGGCATAGTTGGGCGTAGCAAAACCAAGGCTGGCGGCAATCTCGGTAATGGGCTGAGCGGCTGCAGCAAGGTGAGATAAGCGAAGATTCAAAAAAATATTATAATAACATCAGAAAGCGGTTGCGAATATTTTTAAAAATGAGGTAGCAATATGACAAAAGTAGATCTGAATTTTGTTGAAGGCTTGACACTTGAAGAACGGGCCGATCTGGTTTCAGGAACGGACTTTTGGTTTACGGCCAAGGTAACGGGAATGGATCCCATGCTGATGACGGATGGACCATCTGGCCTGCGTAAACAAGTCAATGTACACAGTGCCATGGACCAAAGTATTGAGGCGGTTTGTTTTCCATGCTCAGCGTTGACGGCCAGCTCGTTTGATGATGCCATGCTGGAAAAATTGGGCGAGAATCTGGGAACAGCGGCACGGGCTGAAAAGATCGGTGTATTGCTCGGTCCTGGGGTCAACATCAAACGCAGCCCGTTAGCTGGTCGTAATTTTGAGTATTTCTCCGAAGATCCACTGTTGGCTGGTCGGATGGGCACGGCTTATGTCAAAGGGGTTCAGAGTACTGGGGTTGGCGTTAGTGTTAAGCACTTTGCCACTAATAACCGTGAAGATCAACGTTTCACCAATTCTTCCGATGTTGACGAACGGACGCTGCGCGAAATCTATCTGGCACAGTTTGAACGCATCGTTAAATTAGCGCACCCAGCCACGCTGATGTGCTCTTACAATAAGCTCAATGGCGTTCAGGTATCGCAAAATCAGCGCCTGTTAACGCATATTTTGCGTGATGAATGGGGCTATCAAGGACTGGTTATGTCAGACTGGGGTGCCGTAGTTGATCATGTTGCAGCAATCAAGGCCGGTCTGGATCTGGAAATGCCAGGTAAGGGGGATGCTTCTAAAGAAGAGATCGTCCAAGCCGTTAAGGAAGGCCGTTTGCAAGAATCGACGTTAAACCGTTCGGCACTGCGCGTCTTAAAAATGGCAGAGCGTTACGGTTACCCAACCGTTGCAGCTCCAGAATATGATATGGAAGCCCAGCATGAGTTTGCCCGCCAGCTGGCTGATGACAGTATTGTCTTGTTGAAAAACGAAAAACAAGAGCTGCCATTGAGTGATTCCGCCAAACTGGCAGTAATTGGCGAGCTGGCCCAAAAGCCGCGTTTTGAAGGTGGTGGCAGCTCACATGTCAACGCCCATCGCGTAGTAACGCCTAAAGAGGTCATGCCTGAAAATGCGGTTTACGCGCAAGGCTACCGTTTGGATAGTGATCAACCGGATGAACAATTGACTGCTGAGGCAATGGCGCTAGCTAAAAACAGTGATCAAGTGGTCTTCTTTGCTGGTTTCCCTGAAGCTATGGAATCAGAAGGCTTTGACAAACATTCCATTAGTCTGCCGGCTAACCAGAATAAACTGCTCGAACAGCTGCTGACGGTCAATCCGCACGTGGTTGTAGTCCTTCAAAACGGTTCAGCGGTTGAGATGCCTTGGGAACCAAAGACGCCAGCTATTGTTGAAACTTATCTGGCTGGAGAGGCAGTCGGTGAAGCTACCTGGGATATTTTGTCTGGCCAAGTCAATCCTTCAGGCAAGCTTTCCGAAACGTTCCCTAAGCGATTGGCTGACAATCCAACCTATCCGACCTTTGGCAAGGATCGCAGACATGAAGTCTATCGTGAAGGAATTTTGATGGGTTACCGCTACTACGATGCCAAGCAGCTGGCTGTACGCTTCCCATTTGGCCACGGCTTGAGCTACACGACGTTTGCCTATCAAAATCTGACGATCAGGGAAAACAGCGACGACGTTGAAGTCAGTTTTGACCTGGCAAACACTGGCAAGCAAGCTGGTAAGGAAGTCGCACAGATCTACGTAGCCAACCATGCCAGTCAGACGGTCATGCCGGTTGATGAATTGCGTGATTTTGTCAAGGTTGAGCTAAATTCTGGTGAAACCAAGCATGTGGCACTTAAGCTTTTACGACGGGCCTTTGCTTGGTACAACGCGGAAACCGCAATGTGGGAAGCTGATAATGGAAAATACGAGATTTTAGTCGGCAGCTCATCGCGTGACATTCGGCTGCGTCAAGAATTTGAGCTGACCATTGGTACTAATCCGCTGGGTAAGATTACCGGCGAAACCTACGTTGGCGAACTGATGGAAAACGCTGATGAACGAATCAAGCAGATCATTGCTGAAATGGGTCTGACGGCTACTTTTGATAAGTTCATGTTGCCTGAATTGGCACCGGTTTTTGCCAATATTCCTTTGCGTTCATTAACGATGGCGGATGTTGATGCTGAAACGGTTCATGAGCTGCTGCAAAAATTAAATGAACCAGATTAGTTAATTAAATATCAATAAAAAGGATCGCGAATCTCGCGATCCTTTTTATTTGGCTTGTTCTTGGGAATGCTTCTTAGCCGTCTGGCGGTACTGCATTGGCGTTTGGCCACACCACCGCTTGAATTGTCGAGAAAAATGGGAGGCTTCCTGGTAACCCAGCGCCGTACTGATTTCACCGATTGAAAGCTTAGGCATCATCAGCAGTTGCTAGGCTTTTTATTCTAAATTAAGAGCTGCCAGTGATTTTAGCAACTTCATTTTGAAAAGAAGATAACCGAGTTAAATAAGTACTCCTAAAAGATTAGATTTGGGGTATAACAAATAGAGTCTAATTTATGTTATTTTTTTAAAGTGGATTGTCATAATGTTTATTTGATCGGGTGTTATGGCAAAGGCTGTTGATTGTATTGGGTTGCGCAACTATACAGTTGATTTTTTAAATCAAAGTTGGAATCGTTTGTAATAGTTTATGGGTTAATGAAACAGTGGCCTTCTAGTAACTCAAAGTTCTAGAAGACAGATTTTCTTTTTTATATTTAGTCCGCAATATGAAAAAAAGATTACAGGATTTTATTGCTAAACATAATAAGAAATTATTAGAATTATCATAAAATCAGAGTTAATTAAAGTTATATAGAAGGTTGGTTCAATGGCAGAGATTAAATATGAAATTATCAGAAAAACAATTCAAAAAGAGATCGAGTCCGGCAAGTATCAAGTCGGTGACAAGCTGCCCACGGAATCAAACCTGATGGAAACGTTTGGTGTAAGCCGCTATACAGTCAGAAGGGCAATCAGCGAGCTGCAAAACGCGCATTACGTTTACCGGATCCAAGGTGGCGGCATGTATGTTGATGATTGGCAGGACAGTCATCAGCCACCTAAGGCCAACAATAAAATGATTGGCCTGGTGACGACGCATCTGGTTGACTATATCTTTCCTAATATCATTAGCGGGATTGACCGAATCGTTTCCGCGCATGGGTATTCTTTGATCGTCAGCAATACGCACAACCAAAGAGAAAATGAGCGGCGGAGTCTGGAGAGGCTGCTCGACACTCAGATTGCCGGGCTGATCGTAGAACCGACGCAAAGTGCGCTGGCAAATACCAATATGGATCTTTATCAAAAAATCGCCCAGAGTCATTTGCCAATGGTCTTTATCAACGCGCACTATCCGCAGCTGCAGGCGCCTTATTTGGAAATCAAGGATAAAAAAGCTGAATACGAGATGACTCGGTATTTGATCAAACAAGGACATAAACGGATCCTGGGCATCTTTCAGGTTGATGATCTGCAAGGAACGCGGCGGATGGAGGGGTTTATCAATGCCTATATGGAATATCCTAACATCTCGTACTTGAGTGAGACGGTTATGTATCAATCAGGCCAGGATATGAATCGGATTTTCCAACGCGTAACGCAGATTATGGAACGTCCCGATCATCCGACGGCAATTGTCTGCTACAATGATGCCTTGGCCATTCAAGTTATGGACGTGGTACGTTCGGCCGGACTGAAGATTCCAGAAGACGTCAGTATCGTTGGCTTTGATGACTACGTTTTGGGGCGCTACTTCTCACCACGCTTGACGACAATTGAGCACCCTAAAGAAAAAATGGGACTGGATGCCGGGCGGATGATTATGAGCATGATCGATGGCGAAGTGGTCAAGCCGATTGAATATGATGCCAAGTTGATTTTTAATGATTCAGTGCGGAAATTAAAATAATAATGGCGAGTTGCCTAAAAGCTGTCTGCAAGTGTTTGCTGGCAGCTTTTTGTGGGTTACAAAGGTTACAAGATTTTTGCCAATGACTTTGAAGCCTTCACGATTTGGAGCATTTATCAAGTCTGGTTTCTCAAATGATGTGTACGGGATGACTACTGTTTCGGGAAAAAAGGTTAATGGAACACGTCCAAGATCAATCGGCTACTTAAGATTTTGTCCAACAAAGAGCCACTTATCAGTCTATTTATTGCCTTTTAAAGCTATTTTTTATGCTTATTCGTGCAACCGTATGTTTCACCGACATAATGCTTATCAATCCTTTTCAATATTAGTGACAAGTTTCAGATCAACGTTGAAACCGGCTCCACAATCGGCTATCATTTTATTATGAAATCATATGTTAGATAGATTTAAGGAAAGAAGTGTTTTTTAATGACGCAAATTTCATTTGACGCCAGTGCACTGAAGAAGTTCGTGCACGAAAACGAACTGGGTGAAATGCAGGCCATGGTCAATGCCGCTGACAGCGAATTACGCAATGGTACGGGGGCTGGTGCTGACTTCCGTGACTGGCTGCATCTGCCAACGGAATATGATCATGAGGAATTTGACCGCATCAAGCAGGCTGCCAAGCAGATTCAATCCGATTCTGAAGTGCTGGTTGTCATTGGGATTGGTGGCTCTTATCTGGGTACGCGGATGGCCATTGACTTTTTGCACAACTCGTTCTACTACTCACAAGAACCAGCAGATCGCAAGTTCCCATTGGTTCTGTTTGCCGGTAACTCACTGAGTTCATCTTATTTGCATGATCTGGTTAAGCTGATCGGCGACCGCGACTTTTCGGTTAACGTGGTCTCCAAGTCTGGTACGACCACGGAGCCAGCCATTGCCTTCCGGATTTTCCGTGAGCTGCTGGTTAAAAAGTATGGTGAAGCCGGTGCCAACAAGCGCATCTATGCTACGACCGATGCTAAGCGCGGTGCTTTGAAAACTGAAGCTGACGATGCCGGTTGGGAAACCTTTGTAATTCCAGATGGCGTTGGTGGCCGCTACTCAGTTTTGAGTGCTGTTGGCTTGCTGCCGATTGCCGTTTCTGGTGCCGACATCGACCAGCTGATGGCTGGGGCCGCGGATGCTGAAAAGTCATACACCAACCCAGACCTGACGCAAAACGAAGCCTACCAATACGCAGCCTACCGTAACATTTTGTATCGCAAGGGCTACACGACCGAACTGCTGGAAAACTACGAGCCAAACATGACGATGTTTGCCGAATGGTGGAAGCAATTGGCTGGTGAATCTGAAGGTAAGGACCAAAAAGGTATTTACCCATCCAGTGCCAACTTCACGACTGATCTGCACTCGCTTGGTCAATACATTCAAGAAGGGCTGCGCAACCTGATGGAAACGGTTGTTAAGCTGGATACGCCAAACCATGACGTTACGATTCCAGCAGCTGAAAACGATCTGGATGGTTTGGCCTACCTGCAAGGCAAGAACATGGACTGGGTCAACACCAAGGCCTACCAAGCCGTGGTTGCTGCGCACAATGCCGGTGGCGTACCAGTTATGACGGTACACATTCCACGTGAGGATGAATACACGCTGGGCAGTCTGATCTACTTCTTTGAGGTTGCTATGGGGATCTCCGGTTACTTGAACGGTATTAACCCATTCAACCAGCCTGGTGTTGAAGCATACAAGACGAACATGTTTGGTCTGCTGGGCAAGCCAGGATTTGAAGAAGTCGGTGACAAACTGCGTGCTCAAATGAAGGAAAACGAAAAATAGTTTTTTGCGTCATTCGCTGTGACTGGCGGATGACGTTTTTTATTTGTGGTATCTAGTCTTAGAAACTAAATACTAAATAGTCAAAACTATATCATTAAAGGAAGATTTCAATGCTGGGAGAATTTTTAGGGACGCTGACGCTGATTGTTTTAGGATGTGGCGTTGGCGCCGGGTTAAACCTGAACAAAACTATGGCGCATGGTCAAAGCGATTGGTTCTACGTAACGTTTGCTTGGGGGATTGCCGTAACAATGGGAGTCTATGTCGCAGCCTCTTTTGGTGCACAGGGACATTTGAATCCAGCCGTTACCATTGCATTTGCCGTAGCCGGAACATTTCCTTGGTCACAGGTAGTGCCTTATTTGATTGGTCAATTCTTAGGCGCTTTTGTGGGTGCCGTTTTGGTTATGGTTCAATTCTGGTCGCACTTTAAGGTGACTAAGGATCCAAAGCACAACAACGTCGGGATCTTTTCGACCGTGCCGGGGATTCGCAGCAATTTGTTCAACTTTTTGAGTGAATTGATTGCCACGTTTGTCTTTATGCTGGTGCTGTATAACCTGGGAAATTTTACGACCGGATTAAAGCCAGTCGTTGTTGGCCTGGTGATTTTCGTGATTGGTGCTGGCCTGGGGACGACGACTGGGTTTGCGCTTAACCCTGCTCGTGACTGGGGACCACGGTTGGCTTACACGATCATCCCCGTCCCCAATAAAACGAGTGCCATGTGGGATTATGCTTGGGTACCGATGTTTGGACCACTGGCTGGAGCACTGCTGGCGACTATGCTGCAGATGGCGGTGAAGTAAACGTGAAAAAAGAAAAGCTGCATGCTGAACTAAAGCGTCTGCAGACCAAACTGGCAGTCTGGTGTGTTTTGACGATCTGTTTTTACATCATTGCAGCCTTCAACGTTTTGCCATTCGTGCATTGGCTGGCTTGGTTAAGTGCCGGCTATTGCGTTTTTTTGCTGGGCACGTGGCTGTGGCTGTTTAATGTTTATCATCATACCAAATAAAAAACACGCTCGGCTGATTTAATCGGCGGGCGTGTTTTGCATACTTCTTGTAACTGGCATTATTTCTTGTCATAATTAATTAAACATTTAAATAGATAGGGGATCTTCATGGAGATTTTAGCACTGATTTTGACGATGCTGGTTGGGATCGAACACCTGGGTATCATGGGTTTGGAGATGTTTGCCAGCCCAGCACGTCAAGCCAAGGCATTTGGGCTTTCAGAAGAATACGTTGGTCAAAAAGAAGCGCGGGTGGCATTTGCCAATCAAGGCATCTATAATGGCATGCTGGGGCTTTCTTTGATTGTCAGCTACTGGCTGTTTAATGGAGCTATCTTGATCAAGGTATGGCTATTGCTGTTGAGCTTTGTTATCGTCGTAGCCTTTTACGGTGGACTGACGGTTGGTAAAAAGGTTTGGGCCATGCAGATGCTGCCAGCGATTCTGGCTGCGATCTGCTGTCTATTGGTATAGAAAAAGAAGTTGAAAAAAACTGATTTTTCCAACCAAGTAAAACAACTTTAATAATAGAAATGGCTGAAGATCAGCGTTTTAAGTAACGCAATCCTCAGCCATTTTTCGGTTTTGAGGCTTTATTCCCAGTCTCTTATTGATTGGTGGTGTTTTGAGTCGATACCTTGATGTTGGAAGCAGATGAGCTGCTGGAGTTGACTTGGCTGCTATACAATTCGTTGACGTTATCAATGTCGCGTTGTTGGATGGTATAAAGCGAACCAGCTGGCTGCATGACCGAAACGTCATTGGTATGCTGCAGTCCTATGGCATGGCCTAATTCATGCTCTGCCGTATTGATGATGCGTTCCATGGAGTAGCCATACGATGAGTTAAGCAGGTAGGCAGTGTTTAAATAAACCGTACCATGCACAAAATAGCCGGTTAATGAATCAACACTCATTTGAGTAAGTCCCGCCGCATCATTATCCTTATCCATGGTCGTCATAACGATATCGGCATTTTTCTTGTTGCTGGTCTGCTTGAACTTAAAGCAGCCGGTGGCGTTCCAGTTGGCAATTGCATCCAAAGCCGCCTGCTGCAGCGTTTGATTTTCATAGTTAACATAAACGGTAGCCATGGCTTTTTTCCAGCGACCACTGACTGAGTCATCATCACCAGTTGTCTGTTGCTGTGCCTTGGTTTTGGCGGTCGTAGTTGTCTTTTGGCCGGTAACGCGACTCTTGAGCTGCTGGAAGTCAGCTTGGGCAACGTAGGCAATTCGATTGGCGGTTAAGCGGACGTTCTCATTATTTTGGTAGGCCCAGCCAAAGCCAATAAATGCCAGTGCATAAAGCATGATGGTGCCAAAAAAGCGTCGCATGATTTTCCTCCTTTACGACGGTGTAGAGTTATTTTACCCTGTCAAAAGAGCAACGTCTAATCTAATGATGCCTAAAGGAAAGATTGCAACCAAAGCTTAAAAAGCATCGGTTTGAACGAATTGTCCAACTCGGTGCTTTTTAACATTATTTAATATGGATATTGGCAGCCAAATTCATAAACCATCTCAGGTTCCTTGCTGATGCGGTGATTGGTGTTTAAGCCATCGATCTGCTGCATTTCAGCTGGCGATAATTCAAAATCAAAGATATCGGCATTGGCTTTGATGCGGTCTTGGTGAACGGATTTTGGAATGATGGCAATGCCATTTTGCAGATGCCAGCGCAAAATGATTTGAGCTGGCGTTTTGCCATGTGCTTCAGCCAATTTGAGCAAGACGGGATCATCAAGACGCTTGCCACGGCCAAGTGGACTCCAGGCTTGAGTGATGATGTTGTGTTCGGCATTGAATCTCAACATTGGCTTTTCGGTCAGCCATGGATGAACCTCTAATTGATCCAGAACCGGCATTTCCCGCGCCTTGGTTGCCAGGTATTCCAAGTGAACCATGCCATAGTTTGAAACCCCGATTGAACGTACCAAACCTTCTGCTTTTAAGTCTTCAAAGGCACGCCAGGTTTCAAAGAAGTGCTGGTGTACCGGCCAGTGAATCAAAAGCAGGTCTACATAGTCCAAACCCAGCTTTTTCAATGAGTCAGCTACGGATTTTTTTGCCTGGTCATAGCCTTGGTTGGCCTCGGAAACCTTAGTCGTAATAAAGTAGCTTTCACGAGGTGCGGCTAATTGACGCAGCCCTTCACCGACAAATTCTTCGTTTTCATACATCTGTGCTGTGTCGAACAGGCGATAGCCGGCTTCATATGCCCATTTAATGGCATTAACGGCTTCTTGTTCGTCAGTGATCTTATAGAGCCCAAACCCTTCTTGAGGCATTTTGTAGCCGTCTGCCAGGGTTAAAAATTGGTTGCTGATTTGATTGACCATTTTTAGGATCCTTTCTGCTGTAATTAATTAAGTGACTACCTAAATTATACGATAAGTTGCCAGTCAAATTATGGATAAATATGATCTTGATTGTCATCTAAGGATAAAAACGAATAATATTGAGGAGGATATTGAACTTTTAGTACTTAAGTCATACAATAGCTGACGTTGGGGTAGGAAAATATGAGTTATTGTCCGGTGGAGCGGAATGTGGAAACCGGAAGGAAGCTGCGGCTGCTTGTATTTTCCGCATTCACCACCGGAGACCATGGTCAATGTTGTTCCCTGACAAAAACTATTCAGGGGGATGTTGATTATGAAATTACTATCACTGCACGGTCCCAGACTTGATACTAAGAAAATGGTGCTGGCAGCAATGCTGATTGCGCTACAGATTATTTTGGAGAAACTGTCGATTGGTGATCCGGCAGTCTTAAAGATTGGTTTAGGCTTTATTGCCACGGCACTGATTGGTTTTTTACTGGGACCTTGGATCGGCGCGCTGTCAATGATTATCAATGATCTGATCAGTAATACGCTATTGAGCTCTGGGGCTATGTTTTTCCCCGGCTTTACTCTTTCAGCCGCAATTTCGGGAATAATTGCTGGGATCTTCTTATATCAGCAGCAGATTAGTTGGCAGCGAATCTTGATTTATGAGTTTTGCCAGATTCTGATTACCAATGTCTTCTTTACGACGCTTTGGCTCTATTTGATGGGAATGGGGCAAGGCAGTAGTGCAACGACTTTTATGGCGCTATTGATGGTACGGCTGCCAAAAGAGGTTATTTCTTGGCCAATCGAGACATTGATCGTTTTAACGCTTTTAAAGGCAGTTGAACGAGTAGGTCTCAAGACGACTTTTGATTAAAATAACAATAGGAGCATGATTTTGATGATGGTCAGAATCATGCTTTTTGATTATTTGTGATGTGGTGCAATGTAATTATTAGAGATAATGCTGCTCAAGCGAGAAATTTTACAAGCAAAATTTGCGATTGTTATAAAAGTTTCTGTGATGATTGTCGCTAAGTTTAAATTTGTAGTAATCTAAAAAATAGAGTTGTTGTTTTTTGCTTAGCGGGGAAAGGCAATCTACATGAAAAGCTTAGTAAAAATCACAAAATTATTTTTAGGTGTTGTCGCTGTTGGTATGACTACCACATCGTTTGCATCCTCACATTATAAATACCGGATTACGCGAACCGCATTTGATAAGGTTTCAGTTGGCTCTAACAACGGTAATGGGGGAACAAGTCTCAAACAGCTTGAAAAAGACTTTGGGTCACCCAAGCTTAAGTCCAGTCGTACCGTTGACAACGTTCGGGCCACGATGCTTGTCTACAGCGGGGTTGACAATGATAAAAACGCTGCAGCAATTGTTGAGTTGATCAACAACAAGGTCATCTATAAGGAACTGACTGGGTATCAATATACTAGAAAAACGGTTGCTTCATTAAATGACTTCAACAACAAGCTGACTGTAAACAAGACCACGTATCAAGAAGCGCTCAAAGAATTCGGTAAGCCGGATGAATACAGTGTCTCAACTCAAAATGGGACCAAAGTTATCTCAGCCGTATGGAGCAGCAATCTTAAGCACTCAGCAAAAGCAAAGGCTACAATGACCTTACAATTTGACAATGATGTTTTGGTCAACAAATCACAAGTATCAATGGAATAGTCGAACCTCAGCTTATTTGGCAGTGTCAAAATAATGGCGCTGCTTTTTTGGTAAGAAAAAACCTGACGCAATGCCATTTAAGACATGCGTCAGGTTTAACGTAGATATTGAATCACCCACACGGGGATCGAACCCGTAACTCCGCCTTGAGAGGGCGACGTCTTAACCAATTTGACCAGTGGGCAATAATGATAACGAACGACTATTAGTTTACGTTATCATTGTTGGTTTTGTCAACCATTTACTAAAAATTATTCATAGGAAAGCTCAATTAAATAAACCGACTCGTGGGGGACGTGTGAAGTCGTGATCCAAACGTCATGATAGCCTGGAATGTCACCGCGTGTCTGCTGGTAAAAATAGTCAAGCAGCTCACCGTTTTTGGCAACAAATTCAGGTGCCAGACGATTAACCATCAGTTTACCGTCTGGAAAGTAAAAATCAGAATCGGCAATCTTTAATGAATCTGGAATCGTCATTGAGATCGCATTGGAATAAATTGGCATGCGAGATTTGATTAATTCCGGATGATGATTGATCTTGGATAAAACATAGTACAACGTATCAGAATTACTAGCCATCTTATCGCTTCCTCATCTTTTCTCTCTTAAATATATAGCCATAAAAATCTTTCACTCATTGCTTTCCATTTTAGCAGAAAGCGTCAAATAAGGTTAAATAAATTAATTTTGAAAAAACCATTGACGAAGATGGATGGATTAGGTATACTAATAATCGTTGTTAAAAGCAATCAACTCTTTATTGGGTATTAGCCAAATGGTAAGGCAGTGGACTCTGAATCCATAATTTACAGGTTCGATCCCTGTATACCCAATCCTAACAACATTGTGCATCTGTCAGCGTCCTTAATCGTTGATATGATGCACTTTTTTTATTTCACAAGCAAAAACACTCAAATACAGGGAAATTCTGGTAACTTTTCTGGTAATGAAAAATTTCACAATGGGGCAGGTAATAGCGGATAAGTTGTTGATATAACAGCGCTTAAGCGGTCTTTTGATTAGACCGCTTTTCCTTATTTTGGGTTAATATTTTGAGCTTTGGCTAATTCTGACTAATCAATAAATCAAAAGACGGTCCGATCGCTGGGCCGTCTTTTTGTCTGTTTATTCCTGTTTGTCTTTAGTCAACAGCTCGCCATGACTGATCAGCTTGATTGGCAGTGCAAATTGATGCATTTTTTCTGGTTTGATAAATGCAGTCTGTTTGGTAGCGCCTAACACTGTCCCGTTGATGCCATGACAGCGGCCACCAAACAGCATTTGTAGATGAACGGGCTGATGCTGTTCAATGGCCAGCTTTAAGAGGGATTGAATGGCCAGCTGACTTTGTCGATTTTGGGGAATCTCAAGCGGCAGCGTGGCAAATTCGTTTTCAACCTGATTTAATTCAACGGTTCGAAAGCCATGCCACTTGCCCATCCCATAGTCGACATACTCGTTTTTAAAAAAGGCGCCGGCAATTCTAGCGGCTTCTTGATCGTCATATTTAGGTAAACGAACGGGGGCATGCATAATCAGGGCGGGCTCGACAGGCTTAAAAGCGGCAGTTTGATTAAAATGCGGTGCCTGATAAGGATGAGCAATAATCCGTCGCTGACTGCCTGGCCAGCGCAGATTGTCAAAACCACGAAAGTCAACGGTAATTTGTAGGCCTTCTTGTTTTTTTAACTGATGCAGCAGATTTTCCAACTGCCCCAGATCATTATTGGGCATGGAATAAAGCGGATAAGAGTGTGTACGAAAACGTGGCCGATAGATTTCAAAAAAGAAATTAAACTGGCCATCATATTGATCATTAACGACCAATATATGATAGATAGTTTTAGGCAGCCGCTTGAACAGGGGCCAGACCTGATCGGCAATTTGGTGTGCGGCCTTGCTTAATGAATCGTCCATAGATCTTTCCTTATTTGACTAAAAGAGTGCGATCTGCTGTGTATTGGCATCACTGAGGCGGCTGCATGCTACTGAAATATTACGAACGGCAGCACCTGCCCATGCTTGACGAAAAATTCCCAGCAGATGGTTGATCAAAACTTTCCGATCGGCGGTTGGCTCAATAGTAATTTCGTGGCTATAGCTGGTACGGCCATTGCTATCGGTAACGCCACTGGCATAACCGAGCCCTAAGCGCAGCCGGCCGGTCTTCTGATGGTGGCGGCTGAGGCGATCGATGACATCGTTGGCTACTTTAATAATGCCCTGCTCGATGTCTTTTGGCTGACTAAGATCCTTAGGCATAACTTGAGAACTGCTCCAGCTGGGGTTTTTAGGCGTTAAATGTACGGAAAGATCGGTTCGGTCAATGCCCCAGGCCAAGGCATAAAGATGAGTACCCGAAACGCCAAATTCGTGCTTGAGCCAGTGCGGATCAGTATGGGCTAGGTCACCAATTGAATTGATGCCCAAAAGATTCAATTTAGCAGCCGTTTTTTTACCGATGCTCCAGATATTGGTTAGATCATGGCGTGGCCAGATACGAGCGGCAAAATCATGATACGAGAGACGGCCTTGAAAATCAGCCGCATGCTTGGCAAACAAATCTAATGCCAGTTTGGCCTGCAGTGGGTTTTCACCAATCCCAACGGTCGTACGCAGTCCCAGCTCTTTAAAAACGGCTTTTTGGATTTGGGCAGCTGTCTGTTCAGGCGTTTGGCCAAAAAACTGCCAGGTATCGCTAAGGTCAAGAATACTTTCATCAATTGAATAAGGCCACCAGTGATCAGCATCGGCATAGCGGCGAAAAATCTGATTGATTTGCCGATTTTTCTGGCGATAAAGACTCAAACGCGGCGGTACGGTCAGCAACCTGGCATCGCTGGGGACCTTGTAGCCACGATCGACGTTGCGAATGCCAAAATGCTTTTTGGCAAGCGGTGAGGTGGCAACGACCAGGCCGCTGCCGTTATTTTCATGCTCGGCCATGACCAGTAAAACGGAGTCCAGTGGGTCGATGCCACGCTGTACGCTTTCGATGCTGGCAAAAAAAGATTTGTTGTCGATCATTAAATAAACGCCGTGCGGTTCATGGCGGTAGTCAAACATCTGCAGATCGTGTCCTTCCGTATGATTTTTAACCATTATACGAACGTGTGTTTTAAAATGCAAATCAAAGAGCGCTGCCAAGCAATTATCATTGACGAGCTATCATCACACATCTTGATTAAAGTCTGAACGATTGGAATGATCGAACCGAATCTTAAAAATTATTACATTATTGTTGCAAATGAGTTACAATGGTAATGAAAATTAAATTAGAAAAGGGGCGGTTGACATGATGAAGCAGTCGAAGCATTGGCTAACTGGATTGTTGATGACGGCAATGATGCTGAGTCTAACGGGCTGTGCATCACTCAGCGCTCCAACCAGTACGCAGGAAAGCACAAGCCACTCGGTAGCGGTCTCAAGCAAGACTAAGGTGGCTAAAAAGCATAGTACCTCAGTTAAGGATCAGTCTACCAGCGCCAGCAGTGAGGCAGCCCAGAGTTCTAGTACGACAGCTGAGTCGGCATCAGCTGATCAATCGACGGGGGCTTTGGCATCATCGGCTCAAGCAGCCAGTGCCCAAAGCCAAACAGCTGCCAGCAACGTGATATCTGCCAGTGAAACAACAAGCAGCCCAGCCAGCAATAAGGCGTCCGCTGCAACATCTTCAACGGTCAACGATCAGGTTGTTGATGGGCTTAACCAGGCCGCCAATCTGCAGCCGGAAAATGGTGATCAGTATATGACTTCTCAGACCAGTGATGGCAACTGGCAAGTCGATATTCGAACCAGCAGTGGTGAAGGTCAGGATCCCAACGTCTCACATCTTAAGGGAATCTACAAGTACAACCCAACAACCGGTCAATATCAGCAAATGGACCCAATGACCGGGGAGTTTAATTAAATATTGTCATTGCCAATGGTCATGAACGCTGGACGGTTGGCAATGGTTTTTTGCTCAGTGAAGGCATCCGTTTTATGCGGGTGCCTTTTCTATCTCTAAAAAGGCCTCAAATCAGCTAAAAACTGCTTGACGATTCCAAGAATAAGAGTAGACTATAAAATCGTTAGGTACATAACTGTTATGTACCTAACGATTTTTATAGGAGGGAATGAAATGGCAATTAGCGATGAAATGCTGTTCGGACACATGTTTTTAGTGGGCATGGACATTCGAATGGCTTCCAAGCCCAAACAGCGCGGTTTTCATGGCCAAGGACGCGTCTTGTTTTTATTGTCAAAGCATGAGAATATCTCGCAGCGTGAACTGGCCAATCTAGCACAGATCAAACCGGGATCGATGACCGAGATTTTGGCTCGGATGGAAAGAGACGACTTGATCAAGCGCAAGCGAGACGAAAATGATAAACGTGTTATTCATGTGCAGTTGACTAAAACCGGTGTTGAGCTGGCAAAAGAAAATCACCAACGCCATGAACGATTTTGTAATATGCTGTTCGGCACGCTGAACCCAGAAGAAAAAGAAGAGTTTAATCGACTGCTTTTAAAGATCGATCAAAACATCAAAACACAATTAACAAAAGAAGGTGAAAATTGTCATGATTAAGATTGCCAAACGCAACCTGCAATGGTGGGCCGTAGTCTTAGCATTTTTATTTATGGTCGGCCAGGTTGTCTGTGATTTGACGATTCCCACATTGACTTCAGAAATCATCAATCGTGGGGTGGTCAAACAGGATCTGTCGTTTATTACTCATGAAGGCTGGATTATGATGGGCGTTGCCTTGATTGGTTTGTTGATGGCCCTTGGCAATATTTATTTTGCGGCTACGCAGGCAATGAAGGTCGGCAAGAATCTGCGGGCCCAGATTTATCAGCGCGTCTTTCGTTTTTCGGAGCGTGAGATGTCAGAGCTGGGGACCTCATCTTTAATTACGCGTTCAACCAATGACGTGGTTCAGATTCAAAACGTGATCGTCCAGATGCTTCGAATGATGATTCAATCCCCAATCATGCTGGTAGCGGCTTGTTTTTTGGCCTACCAGCGTGAGCCAAGGCTGACCAAGATCTTTTTGATCAGTCTGCCGATTCTGGCGGTGGTTATCGTGATTATCATGTCGATGGCTACGCCGTTATTTAAGAGTATTCAAAAAAAGACTGACCGGATTAATTTGATTTTTAGAGAAGGTTTGACCGGTGTACGAGTAATTCGGGCCTTTAACCAAGATGATTACGAACAAGAACGCTTTAAACATGCCAATCGTGACTACACGGATACCGGGATCAAGGCCTTTACGCTGGTTTCACTGATGTTTCCGGTTATGACTTTGATTTTGAGCTTGACCAACGTCAGCATTATCTGGATGGGTAGTCATCTGATTGCCAATATGACGATGGAAGTCGGTGATTTAATCGCATTTTTAAGCTATGCCGTAATGATTTTGATCAGCTTCATGATGCTTTCGATGATTTTTGTCTTTGTTCCGCGGGCACAAGCTTCAGCAGTCCGGGTCAATGAGGTCTTGGAAAAGCCAATCAGCATCCATGATGCACCAAAAGATCAGTTGCTGCCATTGGATCAGACTAAGCCAGCCGCATTGAGCTTTGATCATGTTGACTTTCGCTATCATGGTGCCGAAAGACTGGCATTGGCCGACCTCAATTTTAAGATTAAGGCAGGACAGACGTTGGCCATTATTGGTGGGACCGGCTCTGGTAAGTCGACTTTGGTCAATTTGATTCCGCGGCTCTTGGAGATTGAAAAAGGCGAGATCAAAGTCAATGATCAGCCAATTGAGCGGCTCAGCCAGCACGATTTACACAGTCTGATCTCGATCACGCAGCAAAAAGCCGTCTTGTTTACAGGAACGGTTCGCAGCAATCTGCAGTTTGGCAATGATCAGGCAGACGACGAACAGATGTGGCATGCTTTAGAGGTTGCGCGGGCGGCTGATTTCGTTAGAGAAGCCGGTGGTTTGGATGCCATCGTGGAGCAAAACGGGAGCAACTTCTCGGGTGGTCAGCGGCAGCGACTGGCGATCGCTCGAACGATCATCAAAAAAGCCTCAATTTATATTTTTGATGACTCATTTTCGGCTTTGGACTTTAAGACCGATGCTCAGCTGCGAATGGCATTAAAAGACGATCCCCAGATCAAGCAGGCCGTAACGGTAATCGTGGCTCAGCGAATCTCGACGGTTGCCGATGCCGACTTGATTTTGGTATTGGATGAAGGACGCGTCGTTGGTCAAGGCACACATGCTGAATTAAAGGCCAACAACCCAACCTATCAACAGATTTTGCACTCACAGATTCAGGAAGGGGATGGAGCTCATGCGTAGAGGACCACATGGCGGACCACGCGGCAAGGCTGCCAAGGCTCAGGATTTCTGGGGAACGACCGGTCGTCTGGTTTCTTATCTGCGACCTTGGGCATGGGGGATGATTGCTTCTATCATCTTAGCCATCATCTCAGTTGTTTTGTCGATTATCTCACCAAAGATTTTAGGTCAGGCAACTACGACGATCTATGAAGGAATGATGAAGGGCTATGCCCAAATGAAGGCCGGCTACCATCTGAGTGCTTTGCCAATTGACTTTGACAAGATTAAGCATATTGCCGTAATCGTTGTCTTGCTTTATTTGTTTTCAGGACTTTTCAGTCTGGCTCAACAGGTCATCATGACCAACATCTCGCAAAAAGTCGTCTACAATCTGCGCCGCGACGTTAAAGCCAAGATGAAAGTTGTCCCGGTTAAGTTTTACGATACCCACAGCAATGGTGATCTGATGAGTCGGATGGTCAATGATATGGATAATATCGCTACCACCCTGCAGCAGAGTCTGATTCAAATGATTACCAGTGTGATCACGTTTGTCGGGGTGCTGGCATTGATGCTGACCATCAGCTGGAAACTAACGATCGTGGCGTTGGTCATTGTACCTTTAAGTCTGGGTGTTGTCGGGCTGGTGGCACCGCGAGCTCAGCGATTGTTCAGCACGCAGCAAGAAGAACTTGGTAAGATCAATGCCCAGGTTGAAGAAACGTTTGCTGGGCAGACCATCGTGCGCACGTTTAATCATGAGGCTGACGAAGAGGCCAAGTTTGCCCAGAAAAACGAGAAGTACTATCATTCTGCTTGGCTGGCTCAGTTCTTTTCAATTTTGATCTTCCCATTGATGAACTGCATTAAAAACGTTGGCTATCTGTTGGTTGCTGTCATCGGGGCCTTGCAGGTCATTCACGGTCAGATTACGCTGGGGAACGTACAGGCATTTTTGCAGTACACCAATCAGTTCTCCCAGCCCTTGACTCAGATTGCCAACTTAAGCAGCACGATTCAGCAGACGATTGCTTCCGCTGAACGAATCTTTGAGGTATTGGACGCACCAGAAATGGATGAGCACCTGTTGGAGGATCAACCGCTGCCTGGAACTGAACATCCTAAGATTGAATTTAAAAACGTGCAGTTCAGCTATAACGATGAGCCGCTGATCCAAGATTTTAATCTTAAGGCACCTGCCAATCACATGGTGGCCATTGTTGGTCCAACCGGGGCCGGTAAGTCAACGATCATCAACCTTTTGGAGCGTTTTTATGACGTCAAGGGCGGCCACATCTATCTTGATGGTCACGATACGCGCACGATGACCCGCAGTCAATTGCGAACGCACATCGCCATGGTGCTACAGGATACCTGGCTGTTTAAAGGGACGATCTTTGATAACATCAAATATGGCCGTGAAAACGCAACTGAAGAAGAAGTTTATCAAGCAGCCAAACTGGCATATGCCGACAGTTTTATTCGTGAGCTGCCAGATGGCTATCAGACGGTTTTGGATGAATCAGCCTCCAATATTTCACAAGGTCAGCGCCAGCTTTTGACGATTGCACGGGCATTTTTGGCCAACCCAGAGATTTTGATCTTGGATGAGGCCACTAGCTCGGTTGATACACGGACCGAATCATTGATTCAAAATGCGATGAACGATATCCAGCAAAATCGAACCAGCTTTGTCGTAGCTCACCGATTGTCAACGATTCGTAATGCTGAGCAGATTATCGTTATGAATCATGGTCAGATTATTGAAACTGGCAATCACAAGACTTTGATGGCCAAGAACGGCTTTTATGCTGATCTGTACAACAGTCAGTTTTTAGGTAATCAGATCTAGCGCTTAGTGCTTGACTTTTACTTAAAAGATGTTAAATTAATAATCGATTAAAAAATAACACAAAAAATTAGAACATTGATGAGAAGAGTAGATCAGGATGGGTCGTCAAAGAGAGTCCGGTTAGGTGAAAGCGGATCGATCAGTAATGATTGAAGATGAGCTCGGAGTTCGTTCAGGGGTCAAAAGGCTACCTGAGCCGGTAAGCGACCGATATCTCGCCCAGTATATTCGTACTGAATGAGGCTGTCATTGTGAAGTGGCAGTGAAATTGGGTGGTACCACGAAACGCCTTCGTCCCATGATTTCCCAAGTGTTTTGGGGATCGGGATGAAGACGTTTTTTATTTACCAATGATTTAGGAGGCATCATCATGACAGTCAATGCACGCAATGGCTTATTAAAATTATCATCACGTTGGCACAATGAAGCAGTAGTCAATCCAAAAGAAATTCTGATCTTGAATCTGATGCCGACTAAAGAAGCAACCGAATGGCAGTTTCTCCAGCGCTTGCGTGAAACGGGCATCGATTGCACGGTGACGTTTTTATATCCGGCCACGCATCGTTTTCGGCATGCCGATGGTCAAAAAATCAAGCAGCATTATGTCTGTTTGGATCAGATTCGCAAGCGCTGTTTTGATGGTTTGATTATTACGGGAGCTCCGGTGGAATGTTTGCCATTTGAGGCGGTCGACTACTGGGATGAGTTTAAACAGATCGTCAAATGGGCACACAGTCATGTTAAATCGATCATCTATGAGTGCTGGGCGGCTCAGGCGGGACTTTGGAACGATTTTGGTCTGCCAAAGCAAAAAATCGACCATAAGATTTTTGGCGTCTATCAAGGAATTGCGTGCAATCGTCAGTCGCCGCTTTTAAAGGATTTGGCAACGATCGAGATTCCCCAGTCACGTCATACTGAGGTTCAAGTACCTAAAAAGCTGCCAAACGGTCTGCAGGTGCTGGTTGCCAACCAGACCATCGACCCTTTGATCTATCAAGCTGATCATGGTCGCTCGATTTATATTACTGGGCATCCTGAATACAGTGCCGATACCTTGGACAATGAATATCGGCGCGACCAGCAAAAGGGCTTGACGATTCAGCCACCCAAAAATTACTACATCGATCAAAAATGCCACGATATCGATTACTCCTGGCGCCAACCCGGTATTTTGCTTTATCGCAACTGGCTGAACGGCTTGGCTGGCTGATGATTCATTATTAATTGGCAGCTGATGTGTTAGAATAAAAGCCGAATCAAAGCAAAGGGGCTAAAAATATGCGCGCATATCAAAACACGATTCGATCCTTGAATACCATGGTTGAAAGTGGCATTGTGCCAGGCATCAGCTGGGCAATTTTTGAAGGACAGGAAACCTTAAAAAACGTGACTGGATTGGCTCAGCTGCAGCCTCAAAAAGAAGCTTTAAAAGATGGCATGCTCTATGACGTGGCCTCATTGACCAAAGTCGTTGGTACGATTCCCTTGATCATGCAGTTAAAGGATGAAGGACAGCTCGACTGGGATGATCCAGTTGTCAACTGGCTGCCAGAGCTCAATGACGATCGGGCTACGATTCGCAATTTGATTACGCATACGTCCAGCATCGAAGGCTACATTCCACGTCGTGATGAATTACCGGCTGATGAATTGACCAAAGAAATGCTTGATACGCTGCGGGTAGGTCCCAACTTAAACAAACAGATCCGCTATGCTGATGTGGGGCTGATCTATGTGGGCTGGATTGCTGAAAAGATTTTAGGCGAGCCGGTTCAAACTGCCATCACTGAACGAATCTTAAAGCCGTTGCAGCTAAAAAGTGCCACATTTGCTCCAGATCCAAAAAACTGCGTACCAACTGAAATCAAAAAAGATCGCGGACTGATTCGTGGGCAGACGCACGATCCCAAGGCCTATGTCTTAGGAAAACACTGTGGCAGTGCCGGCTTGTTTGCCACGCTGGACGATCTTTTGCAGTTTAGCCATGCACTGTTAGAAACCAATCTCAATGGTCTGGTCAAACCAGAAACGATCGCCAGCCTCTTTTACGATCAAACGCCAATGAATGGTGAACATCTACGCAGCTTTGGCTGGAAACTGTTTCATTCTAAAACCGACGATCGGCATTTTGTCATCTCGCATACCGGCTACACGGGGACATGGATGGTTCTGGACAAGCAGACTGATCAAGGGATGATTGTCTTGACCAATCGTGTGCATCCAAGTGCTGACAATCAAGCCTTTTTAGATGACCGAGATCGTCTGTTTGCTACGTATCTAAATGAAAAAGATCTTTAATCATAAAAGCGCCACCCAGCCAAAAGTGCTGTGTGACGCTTTTTTTATTGGTTTTGCATGGTGCTTTTCAGATTATCCATTCGCTTGATGACCAGTGTCTCAAATAAGACTAAAAGACAGCCAAACGGGAGAACCCAACTGTCGGGGGCGATCAACAATAGAATGATCAAAAGCCAAGAGCCCCAGTTCCATTTGCTTTCAATGCGCATGGTGCTGGCAAGCCGCTGCTGCAGCTGAGGACTGCCAGCCAGGTTTTGGTTGCCGCGCAGCCAGGCGTACAAACGAAACTCCCAAAAGCTTTCAATGATAAAGATAATTGTGATCAAAGTTGCATAAAGATCGGCATTCATTGATTTCATCAGTCCTTTGACTAGAAGGTCGGCTTGATTTTTAGAGCCTCTGCTTGGCTGAGATCAGCTTCGGGATACTTGTGATGCAGAGCCGCCAGCAGAATCTTTTTAGCAATTTCGCCATTACGCGTCAAAATTGGTCCATGGAAATAAGAGCAGTAGACGTTTTTATAGATTGCGCCCTCACTGCCGTCTTCACCATTGTTGCCATGACCGGAAACGACCTTGCCAAGGGGACGCTCGCCTTTGCCCAGATAGGTCTTGCCATTGTGATTTTCAAAACCATGGTATTCTTGACCGGTTTCTTCATTTTTAATGGTAATGTCGCCGATAAAACGATTATGGTCCTGGCTTAAAGTATAGTGATCCAAAACACCCAGACCAGGAATCTTTTCGCCATTGGCCCCAACATAATAGTGCCCCAGCAGCTGATAGCCACCGCAGATTGCCAGCATTGGTTTGCCATCATTGATAAACTTGGCGATCCCAGCCTGTTTATTGGGTAGGTCTTTTGAAACTACCAGCTGTTCGTAGTCCTGTCCACCACCAAATAAGGCAATGTCAAACTCGTCAGGATTAAACTCATCGTCAATACTGATTACCTTAACGGCGATATCAGCATCCATTTGCTTGGCATAGTAGCGCAGGGCGATAATATTGCCAACGTCGCTGTAGGTATTGAGCAGGTCGCCATAAAGATGGGCCAGATTCAAATGGTACTTGGTCATTAGTCCATCCCTCCTTTAATGTATCCTTTTTCGGCCAACAGTTTGCGCAGCTGTAAGACGGCCGTATAGCTGGCTAAGATATAGACGTGCTCGGTTGGCAGATCCTTGATTTTAGTCAGTACGCTGGCAAGTTCTGGTTCTTTCCAGATATTGTCGACTCCGGCCATCGTCAAGCGCGTGGTGATGTCTTTGTAGCGTTCGCCGCCGGTCATGTATTGCTTGATGTCATGTTGAGTCAGCTTTTCAAAGTCGCCGTCCCAAATCCAGCTGGTGTCGATCCCATCTGCATAGTTGGCATTTAATAAGAAGACAAAGCTGAATGGCTCGGGGTCAGTTTCAATCATGTCGAGTACTTGATTGAGTCCAACCGGGTTTTTAACCAAAATCAAGGTTGTCTTTTTACCATCGATATTAATCTCTTCTTGGCGGCCAAAGACGCGCTCATCAGATTCAAAGGCGTGTTTGATCTGAACCTGACTGACGCCTAAAAAGCGGCCTAAAGCATAGGCTGCTAAGGCATTGTAGATATTATAAAGGCCTCCGATGCCGATGCGATATTCCTGACCATCGAGCTCAAACGTCGAGCTGGTTGGCGTCAGCTTGCCCAGCTTGGTAACGGCATAGTCCAGCTTGGGTCGCTTAAAGCCGCAGTGTGGACAGAAGTAGTCACCCAACCCAGCATAGGTGATCAAGTGGTAGTGCAGAATATGCTGACACTTAGGACACAGCAGACCATCAGTATTGGCGGGAGCTCTTAGATCATCATGATGCTCATGATTAAAGCCATAGTAGATTACCGGATTGGGCAGGTCCTGCGTATTGAAGAGCTGTTCGTCGCCATTGGCAATGATCGTGGCCTTTGGTGCCATGCGCACGCCTTTGAGAATCTTTTCGTAGGTCGTATAGATTTCGCCATAACGATCCATTTGATCACGAAAAATATTGGTAAAGACAAATGCAATTGGCGTGATGTAAGAAGTAACGATAGCAACGTTGGCCTCATCGACTTCCAAGACAGCCAGGCCTTTTTGCTTTGGCTTGGGCGCGGTAATAAAAGTCGTGACAATTCCCTGCTTCATGTTCGATCCGGTAGGGTTGGTCAAGACATCATGGTATTTTTCGCGCAGAACGCGGACGCTCAGGGCAGTCGTCAAGGTCTTGCCATTGGTTCCAGTAACGATAACCAGATCATATTTTTTGGCAAATGACTGCAGAATATCAGGATCCAATTTTAAAGTAATCTTGCCAGGCAAAGAGCTGCCGCCGTGCATGAAGGTATGTAAAAACCAGTAGCTGGAGCGGCCAGCCAATTCAGCAAATGAGCTTTTCAGTGACATAAAAAATCCTTTCGCAAAATAATTTTTAACTTATTATAGTACCGGTCAATTTTAAACTTAGAAGGAAAAAAAAGAAAGCCATCCAGCCCAAATCAGCTAAAAGCCCCACAGCGATCATAATCTGTGATAAAATTTTATACTTGTGTCGACTGAATTGCAGCCAACGGTCAGACAGTTTAAAATAGATCTGATTTTCGGTATAATTTAGTTACTATTGCAAAGAAAAGGTGAAAGAGCGTGGCACAGTTATTCTTCAAGTATGGTGCGATGAATTCGGGCAAGTCGATCGACGTCTTAAAGGTAGCTCACAACTATGAGGAGCAGGGGAAGCCGGTTGTTTTACTGACCAGCGGCGTGGATACTCGTTCGGGGCGCGGAACCATCGCCAGTCGAATCGGTCTGGAACGGAAGGTTTATCCGATTATGAAAGATACTGACGTCTACGAATATGTCAAAAATATTGATCATCGTATCTACTGCGTCTTGATTGACGAGGCTCAGTTTCTGTCCAAAGAACATGTCTTACAGCTGACCCGGATCGTTGATGAGCTGAATATTCCCGTCATGACGTTTGGCTTGAAGAATGATTTTCGCAATGAGCTGTTTGAGGGCTCCAAGTATCTTTTGATCTATGCGGACAAGATTGAAGAGATGAAGACCATCTGCTGGTTCTGCCCTCATAAGGCAACCATGAACCTGCGCATGCTTGACGGTCATCCCGTTTATGAGGGAGAGCAGGTTCAGATCGGCGGCAACGAGTCTTATTACCCGGTTTGTCGCAAGCACTACTTTCACCCGCTGCTGAACAAGAAACAGGAGAAATAATCATGGAAATGGAAGAAATCTTTGACAAGCTTCAAGCGGTTGCCGATCGCTATGATGAGCTCAACGAACTGATCAGTGACCCTGAAGTCATTGCCGACACGGCGCGGTTTATGAAATTGTCCAAGGAAGAGGGAAGTCTGCGTGAAACCGTTGAAAAATACAACGAGTACAAGCAGGTAACGCAAACCATTAAAGATGACGAAGAAATGCTTCGTGAAATTGATGATCCTGACTTAACGGCAATGACCAAAGATGAGATTGCCTCGTTAAAGGAACGCCAAGCCGAGTTGGAAAAGGAATTGGAAGTTCTTTTGATTCCTAAAGACCCTAATGATGACAAAAACATTATCATGGAAATTCGTGGGGCTGCCGGTGGTGATGAGGCCAGTCTGTTTGCGGCCGATCTGTATGATATGTACCTGCGCTATGCTGAAAAGCAAGGCTGGAAGGTTGAAGTTGTCGATAAAAACGAAACCGAAGTCGGCGGTTTTAAGGAAATCTCTTTGCTGATCACTGGCGACAAGGTTTACTCCAAGCTGAAGTTTGAAAACGGCGCTCACCGCGTACAGCGAGTACCAGTTACGGAATCAGCCGGTCGGGTGCACACGTCAACGGCAACGGTTGGAGTGATGCCAGAAGCTGAAGACGTTGAGATCGACATTGATCCAAAAGACATTCGGACCGACGTTTACCGTTCCTCTGGTGCCGGTGGTCAGCACATCAACAAGACCTCTTCAGCCGTTCGCATGACGCACCTGCCAACCGGGATCGTGGTTGCCATGCAAGATGAGCGTTCGCAACAACAGAACCGAGCCAAGGCCATGCGGATCTTAAAGGCACGGGTCTATGACTACTACCAGCAAAAAGAACAGAATGCCTATGACCAAAAGCGTAAAGATGCGATTGGGACCGGGGATCGTTCCGAACGAATTCGGACCTACAACTACCCACAAAACCGGGTTACCGACCACCGTATCGGCTTGACGCTTAACAAGCTGGATAAGATCATGGCTGGGGACCTAGATGAGATCATCGAAGCCTTGATCATTGCCGATCAGACCAAGAAACTGGAGCAGCTGCGCAATGAATAGGCCAACCGGCGAATCCTGGACCTACTTTCAGGCACAGCGCTGGGCAGCCGATTATCTCAAAGAGCGGGGACTTGATCCGCATACGCCAGAATTTATCCTCAAGATGATTCATGACTGGAACACCACGACGCTTTTAATGCATAATCGCGATCTGATGCCAACTGAAGAGGCGGTCCGCTTTCGCAAGGCCATTGAGCGCGTAGCTGACCACGAGCCGCCACAGTATGTCGTTGGCAAGGCACCATTTTACGGCCGCATGTTTATTGTCAGTCGCGATGTCTTAATCCCAGAAAGCGAAACCGAAGAACTGGTTGAGTGGGTATTGGATACAATGCCTAAAGACAAGCCACTGCGCGTTTTGGATCTGGGAACCGGCAGTGGGGCAATCGGTATTACGCTGAAACTGGAGCGGCCGCTTTGGCAAGTGACGCTCAGCGACATCTCAGCTGGAGCCTTACGCGTAGCAACCGCCAATCAGCGTCTGCATGGTACCAATCTACCCGAAATTGAAAGCGACATGTTTGCTCGCCTGGCTGATCAAAAGTTTGATCTGATCGTAACCAATCCGCCATATATCGCGCCATCAGAGATTGCTCTAATGGATAAGGCGGTCTTGGACTATGAGCCGCCCGTTGCACTGTTTGCTGATGAGCACGGCCTTGGATTTTATCATCGCCTGTTTGAAAGGATTGGCGATCATCTAACACCAGGCGGTCAGCTGTTTGGCGAAACCGGTTTTGATCAGGAGCAGGGCATTCAAGATCTCTGCCATCAAGTTGCCCCCAATGCGCAAATCCAAACGCGTCATGATATGGCTGATCGCATGCGGATGATTCATGCATGGAATTTTTAAGTCTGGGAAGGAAGCACGATTTTGGAAACAAAGATTTTTAAGCTAAATGAGATTGATCAAGCGGCGCAGGCTATTAAAAATGGACAGCTGGTGGCTTTCCCAACTGAAACGGTCTATGGTCTGGGTGCTGATGCCACCAATGAAGACGCCGTTAAAAATGTCTACTTGGCCAAGGGACGTCCCAGTGACAATCCACTGATCGTTCACGTGGCCTCAATTGAGATGGTTGAGCGCTATGCAGCCGAGATTCCCGATAACGCGCGGCAATTGATGAAGCAGTTTTGGCCTGGTTCATTGACGATCATTTTAAAAATCAAGCCAGGCTCACTTTCCAAAACAGTAACTGGTGGTCTGGAAACGGTGGCCTTTCGTTTCCCTGACTGTCAGCCAACCCTTGATTTAATCTTAAAAGCCGGTGTACCGATCGTGGGCCCATCTGCCAATACTTCTGGCAAGCCGAGTCCAACGACGGCTCAGCACGTCTATCATGACTTAAACGGCAAAATTGCGGGAATCTTGGACAATGGACCGACACGAGTTGGGGTTGAATCGACGGTGCTGGATCTTTCAACATCGCAACCGGCAATTCTGCGGCCCGGAGCTGTTACCAAGGCCCAGATCGAATCAGTAATTGGCTCGATTGATCTGGACCGGCACCACGTTGGCAAAAACGAAACGCCTAAGGCTCCAGGCATGAAGTATCGCCACTATGCACCAGGCGTCCCGGTTGCCATTGTTGATCCGCAAACCGACTGGCAGATGGTTGATAAATGGATTGCTGATCAGCCGTTTAAGGTCGGTGTAATGGCTGAAAAACAAATTTTAGATCAGATTGCCTGGAGTGATAATGCCGTCCTCTACTCGTTGGGGGATGATGTCAGTGATGCCAGTGCGCATCTGTTTGGCGGGCTGCGCTTTTTTGACGATCAAGCCGACGTCAAAGCAATTCTGGTACAGGGATTAAAAGCTGCTGGACTAGGTGCCGCCTATATGAATCGCTTGAATAAGTCAGCGGGCGGCCACCATTTTGATGCATCAGTCAAATAATTGATAAAATTAATTTTTTTGCCTAAGCATAAAGGCACGTTTTTGGTACAATAGTTGAGAAACATTTAAGGAGATATATATTCATGGGCAAGTTTGAAGTTATTGAACATCCATTGGTTCAACACAAATTAACGATGATCCGCGACAAAAACGTTGGGACCAAGTTTTTCCGCGAAACGGTCAAGGAAATCTCAACACTGATTGCTTACGAGGTTTCTAAGAACATGCCGCTCAAGGAAGTCGAGATCGAAACGCCAATCTGCAAGACCACGCAAAAGGAACTGGCTGGCAAGAAGGTTGCCATTGTGCCAATTCTGCGGGCTGGTTTGGGAATGGTCGAAGGCTTTACCGATCTGATTCCAGCTGCCAAGATCGGTTTTATTGGTATGTACCGTGATGAGGAAACGCTTAAGCCACATGAATATTTTGTTAAGCTGCCAAGCGACGTTTCAGAACGTCAATTATTCGTTGTTGACCCAATGCTGGCAACGGGTGGCTCAGCCGTTGATGCCATTGGCGCTTTAAAGAAGCGGGGCTGTGAGGAAAAGAATATCAAGTTTGCTTGTCTGGTTGCTGCTCCAGAAGGGGTTAAGGCAATCCAAGCTGCTTATCCAGATGTTGACATCTATACGGCATCACTGGACGAACGCTTAAACGACCAAGGCTACATCGTTCCTGGTCTGGGCGATGCCGGTGACCGCCTGTTTGGTACCAAGTAATTAGCTGAATTAAAAATCCAGTCTGTGATCTAATCATGGACTGGATTTTTGATTTCTTAACATTTATTAACAACCGCGCTCAAATGAAGTCAAGTTCGCCAAAAATAGTAAAATAGTAGCTGATTGTAAAAAATAAATCCAATAAAGGATCTGAAAAAATGCAGAAATTAAAGGTTTCATCCAGCTTTGTCAGATGGCTGCTGATTTTGGTGGTCGTTGGGCTGGGGGCGATTCTGTTTACGTTTCATAATGAGTCGTTTTATCAGCGTCCCCTGGCCAGAGTCGAGCAGGTGAGGAACGAAAAGGCAGTCAAGCAGACTGACGAGTTTAAAAACGTTGACTGGCAGACTAAGCAATATCTAAAAATCAAGATGCTCAATGGTAAGTATCGTGGAAAAAAGCTGATGGTCACCAATACCTATTCTTATTCGGGTGCAATGGATCAAAGATATCGAGTCGGCAATGAGATCTTTTTAACGCGCGTGCATGAGAAAGATGGATTGCTGCATGCGACGATCGCGGGCTATAAGCGCGATACCGTCATTGTATTTCTGGTTTGGCTGGTAATTTTGCTTCTGCTTTTGATGATGAAAAAACAAGGCAATCTGGCATTACTCAGTGTAGTGGTCAACTCGATTCTATTTGTTTTGGCAATTGAGCTGGATCTTAAAATGCAGGCAGCCCATGTCTTGTTGATTTTTGGCACTTTGGCACTGATCTTTACGATTGTCAGCCTGATTCTGATTTTGGGCTTGACCAAGCGCATGCTGGCGACGCTGGGTGCAACCGTTTGTGGTACGTTGATTGCAATGCTGATCAGCCTGTTGGTTTTCCAATTAACGCAGGAGCGCGGCATTTACTATGAATCAATGCAGTACGTAACCCAGGTTCCCCGACCGTTGTTTTTGGCCGAGACCTTACTGGGATCACTGGGTGCCGTAATGGATGAATCAAGCGATATCGTGGCCACGATCTTTGAATTGAGACAGCTCGATCCCACCGCAACCAAAGGCCAGCTGTTTATGGCCGGCCGCAGCGTTGGCAAATCGATCATGGGACCCTTGGTCAATGTTTTGTTTCTGATTTTTATGGCCGATACCTTTACCTCATCGCTGCTGTATCTTAAAAATGGCAATTCTTGGGGCTATACGTTTTCGATGAACATGTGTCTGGGAACCGTTCAGAGTCTGATCAGCGGTATTGGCATCGTCTTGGCCATTCCGATTGCCAGTGGTCTGGCGGCAATCCTGTTGGGAAAGAAGGGAAAAGCATGAGTACGATTACAGCACTGGGCCTGGTCTTGATGGTGTTGATGATTTTGGTTGGCGGTAAGCAAGGCTGGACCGCATTTTTAAGTCTGCTGCTAAATTTTGGCTTTTTGTACTTTGCCATCGTTTTGATTGCTTTTCATGTCCCGCCAATGTTTGTTACGCTAACGACGGGTACGATTATTTTGGCTGTAACGATTTTTATGGGCGAAGATGATTTGAAAACGACTGTAACGGCTTTTTATGCCTCACTGATCGTAATGGGGCTTCTTTTGTTGTTGATTGTCGGTGTTGAGCATTGGGCAATGGTGCAAGGCTTTGGTTCCGAAGACAGCGAGGATTTGGAAGGAATGTCGCTTTTAATCGGCATCAGCTATCTGAAAGTAGCAGTTACGACGACGATTTTAAGTACGTTGGGGGCCATTGCTGAAGCAGCAATGGCCGTGTCGGCTGGACTGACCGAGATTTTAGATGCCCATCCTGATATTGACAATGCGCAGATCATGAAAAGCGGGATGGCAATTGGTGGCCAGATTATTGGTACGACCTTTAATACCTTGTTCTTTGGCTTTTTTGGCGGCTTCTTAACGCTGTTTATCTGGTTTGCGGGACTGCATTATTCGTTAGGCACGATCATAAACAACAAGATTTTCGTTGGTGAGATGATCATGGTATTGACCTCGTTTATCGGCGTTTTGCTGACGGTGCCGATTACGGCTTGGATCATGGGACTGCGAAAAAAGAGCGTGGTTGACAGTTTTGGTGAAAACAAGTAAGCTATTATCTGGTAACTTGAATATCGGTCCTTTAATCAAATCCAGAGAGGTTTGAAAGGATGCGTTAAAATAATCATCCAATTGCGGATTGTTTTAAGGTAGTCTTTGGGCCGGCGCTCAAGGGCTATTATTTTTATCTGCATAGGAGTGTTTTTATGGCACATCGCGATGGCGTCGTTTTAGACGTTGATGAACGGCCAGAATTTGGTCAATGGGTTGGACTTTCATTGCAGCATATGTTCTCAATGTTTGGCTCAACGGTGCTGGTACCAATTCTGGTCGGATTAAATCCCGGCATTGCCCTTTTTAGTTCTGGGGTTGGGACCTTAATGTATCTGCTGATTACATGGCATAAGATTCCAGCCTACATGGGATCCAGCTTCAGTTTTATCGTGCCGATGATGGCATTGATGAAGTCAACTGGCTATCCCGGCATTGCTCAAGGAACGGTAGCAGTTGGCTGTGTATATCTGCTGGTATCTTTAATTGTAACGATGATCGGTTCGGACTGGATTGATCGAGTACTGCCGCCGATTGTGGTTGGCCCGATCGTGATGGTAATCGGTCTTTCTTTGGCCAGTACGGCTGCCAAGGATGCCACGATGAATGGTACGCACTATGACTTGCGCTACTTTGCCGTAGCTATGCTGACTCTGATCATTACGATTGCATTCAATATGTTTTTTAAGGGCTTTTTGGGACTGATTCCGATTCTGCTTGGGATTGTTTGTGGCTATGTGATTGCTTGTCTGTTTGGTATTGTTGATCTGGCTCCAGTTGCCAGCGCGCATTGGTTCAGTCTGCCAGACTTTCAAATTCCATTTGTAACATATAAGCCGCATTTTTACTGGGGAGCCATTTTAAGCATGGCACCGATCGCGTTCGTTACCATGACTGAGCATATGGGGCATATCATGGTTCTTAACGAACTGACCGAACGCAACTACTTTAAAGATCCTGGCTTGAACCATACGCTGGCTGGTGACGGGACGGCTTCAATCATTGCTGGTTTCGTTGGGGGCCCGCCAGTAACCTCATATGGTGAAAATATCGGTGTCTTGGCCATCACGCGGGTTCACAGTGTCTACGTGCTGGCTGGAGCTGCAATGTTTGCCGTCTTCTTCAGTTTTGTCGGTAAGCTGAGTGCATTGATCGAATCAATTCCTGGACCTGTAATCGGTGGTATCTCCTTCTTATTATTTGGTGTGATTGCCTCTAGCGGTCTGCGAGTTATGATTGAAGACCAAATTGACTTTAACAAAAAGCGCAATTTGATGATCAGCTCGGTAATTCTGGTGATTGGGATTGGTAATGCCTACTTAAAATTAGGCCAATATCAGTTTTCAGGATTGGCAGTAGCAGCGGTCTTGGGGATCATTTTAAATCTGATCCTGCCTGATGAGGCTGCCAGCGAACGTAAGCAAAACAACTAGACCAATTAAAAAAGAAACAAATGATGACGTTTTATCTCAAATGTCATCATTTTTTTATTTATGTCAATGAATAGATATAAATTATCAACAATTTATTAGGTTGGTTTATATATTACCTTAAACTCTAACTGCTTGCTGAGCAACGGATTGAGATGATGTTGGCGTTTTCTTAGACGCTGATATTTTTTTGAAATTTTAATGAAATAATGCTATATTAATGATCGTAACTTGGGACAGTTCGTGGTTGTTTCAACGAGATGGAATCCAATTTACAAACCAAATTATTGTTATAAAGAAAAGAGGTGGAATATAAATGGGCGAGGAAGCTTATACTTTTAAGCTATTCGGCCTTACGTTCAATGCGACTAACGTAATTTCAGGCGCCATTATCTTTGTCTTGGTCTTCTTTGTATTGTTTGGCCTTTCACGGCATCTGCAAATGAAGCCCAAGGGTGGTCAGAACTTGATTGAATGGCTGATTGAATTCACAAACGGTATCGTGCGGGAACAGATGCCCGCATCAGAAGTTGGCAACTACAGCTTCTTGGCCTTCGTACTGTTTGCCTTCATCTTCTTCTCAAACCAGCTGGGTCTGATTTTCCAGATCGGATGGAATGGAAACGAGATTGTAAGAAGTCCCACTGCCGATCCAGTCGTAACGCTGACGTTCTCGTTAAGCATGATCATGCTGGCACACTTTGCCGGGATCAGCAAAAACGGTCTGAAGCACTATTTTGGCTCTTACCTCAAGCCATATGCCATTATGCTGCCAATTAACTTGGTTGAGGAATTTGCCAACTTCTTGACGCTGGGTCTGCGGCTCTTTGGTAACATCTTTGCCGGGGAACTGCTGCTGAAGTTGCTTGGACAGATGGCCTTTTCACATGGTGTTCCAACGATTCTGGTCAGTCTGCCGCTTGAAATCGTTTGGCAAGGCTTCTCAGTCTTCATTGGGGCTATTCAGGCTTATGTCTTTGTAACATTAACTACGGTTTATATTTCTCAGAAGGTTTCTGCTGAGGAATAAGCATATCTTAAGGAGGATATAAAAATGGGTGCAATTGCTGCAGGTATCGCTGCTTTTGGTGCGGCACTGGGTGCCGGTATTGGTAACGGTTTTGTTATTAGCCACACGATCGATGGGATGGCCCGTCAACCAGAAATGTCTGGTGCACTGCGTGGTACGATGTTCATCGGTGTTGGTTTGATCGAAGCCATGCCTATCTTGGCCATCGTTATTGGCTTCCTTGTAATGAACAAGTAGTTTGAGTAACTAAAGCTATCAATTTACAAGGAGGTGTCAATAGATGTTGCAAGGTGTTCTGGCTCAATCCAATAGCTTATACGTCGGAGACATGCTGTTTTACATTGTTTCATTTATTATCTTGATGCTGCTGGTTAAGCACTATGCTTGGAAACCAGTTACGGATATGATGAACAAGCGGGCAGCCAAGATTTCCGATGACATCGACAATGCAGAAAAGTCGCGTGCTGAAGCTGAAAAGCTGGCGGCGCAGCGTCAAGCTGAATTGCAGAACTCTCACCAAGAAGCCGCCAACATTATCAGTACGGCCAAAAAGACTGGTGAAGCTCAACGGGACCAGATCGTTACGGATGCGCAAAAAGATGCGCAGATCGTAAAAGAGCAAGCCCAAAAGGATGCTGAGCAGGCACGTCGCGATGCTCTTAAAGGGGCACAAAATGACGTTGCCAACTTATCTATTGAGATTGCTTCCAAGCTCATCCACAAGGAATTAAATGCGGACGATCAAAAAGAACTGATCGATTCGTACATCGAAGGGTTGGTAAAACATGAGTCTTGATAAGAAGACGGTTGCTAACCGCTATGCGAAAGCAATTTTTGAGCTGGCTGAAGAAAACGACCAGCTTGATCAAACTTATCAAGAATTATCTGCTTTGCGTCAAGTCTTCGAGGAAAATGGCAGTTTGGCAGCGCTGTTGAGCGGTGTCGACCTGTCACTCGCTGAGAAAAAATCTTTGATTGATGCATTGAAAAAGGATGCTTCGCCATTCGTTTCCAATCTGATTCAAATGGTTTTTGATTACGGCCGTATGGATGATTTGGTCGCAATTATTGATGAGTTTGAACGGCGCTACGATGCATTTAACAAACGCATTCACGCCGAAGTAATCACAGCGGTGCAACTCGATACGAAGCAACGCGATCAACTGAAGGCTGGTCTGGCTAAGCGCTTGTCAGCCAACGAAATCGTATTGCACGAAACGGTTGATCCGTCAATTTTAGGCGGGGTTGTTATCCGAGCCAACAATGAGACTTTGGATGGCAGTCTGCGCTCCAAGATTGAACAAATTCGTCGTTTACTTGTTAAATAATCAATTGTCAAAGAGGTGAGACCTTTATGAGCATTAAAACTGAGGAAATCAGTTCACTCATCAAGAAGCAGCTCGCCAACTATCAGGACCAAATTTCCGTTGAAGAAACTGGGACGGTTACCTATGTTGGTGACGGGGTTGCTCGTGCCGATGGCTTGGAAAATGCCATGGCTGGTGAGTTGCTCGAATTTAGCAACGGTGTCTACGGGATGGCCCAAAACCTCGAAAGTAACGATGTTGGTATCGTTATTTTAGGGGACTACACGGGAATCCGTGAAGGCGATACTGTTAAGCGGACGGGCCGGATTATGGAAGTACCCGTCGGCAAAGAACTGTTAGGTCGGGTCGTTGACCCACTGGGACGTCCAATTGACGGTCTTGGCGAAATCAAGACTGACAAGACGCGTCCCGTGGAAAAGAAGGCCCCTGGCGTTATGCAGCGTAAGAGCGTTAGCGTGCCACTGCAAACTGGTATCAAGGTTATCGATGCCTTGGTTCCAATTGGTCGTGGTCAACGTGAATTGATCATTGGTGACCGTAAGACTGGTAAGACTTCACTGGCCATTGACACGATCATCAACCAAAAAGACCAAAACATGATTTGTATCTATGTTGCCATTGGTCAAAAGGAATCCACGGTTCGGGCTCAAGTTGAAACGCTGCGTCAATACGGCGCTTTGGACTACACGATCGTCGTTTCAGCTAGTGCCTCCAACCCAGCACCTATGCTTTACCTGGCCCCATATGCCGGGGCTGCAATGGGTGAAGAGTTCATGTACAATGGCCAAGACGTTTTGATCGTTTACGATGACTTGACGAAACAAGCCGATGCCTACCGTGAACTGTCACTGATTCTGCGGCGGCCACCAGGTCGTGAAGCCTACCCAGGTGACATTTTCTACACGCACTCACGTCTGTTGGAACGTGCCGCTCGGCTGTCCGATGACATGGGTGGCGGTTCAATGACTGCTTTGCCAGTTATTCAAACCCAAGCCGGTGACGTTTCTGCCTACATTCCAACCAACGTTATCTCCATCACTGATGGTCAGATCTTCTTGGATTCTGACTCCTTCTATGCTGGTCAACGTCCAGCCATCAACGCCGGTACGTCAGTTTCTCGTGTCGGTGGTGACGCTCAGATCAAGGCCATGAAGAAGGTTGCTGGTACGCTGCGTCTGGATATTTCTGCCTACAACGAACTGGCTGCCTTTGCGCAATTCGGTTCTGACCTGGATGAAAACACGCAGCGTCGTCTGGGACGTGGTGAACGGACGATGGAAATCTTAAAGCAGGGCCTGCATGAGCCACAACCAGTTGCTCAACAGGTTGTAACGCTCTTTGCTCTGTCACATGGCTATGTTGACAACATTCCGGTTCAAGACGTTCGTCGCTTTGAACAAGAACTGGCTGCCTACATGCGTGCCAACCACCAAGACGTTTACGACCAGATTGCCGAGACTGGCAAACTGCCAGAAGGCGATGTCATCGACAAGGCAATCAAGGACTTTAAGGAAACGTCATTTCAAACCAGCGACAGCAACAAAGCTGCCAAAAACTAAGCATGACTAGTCGAAAGGACGGTGAGATTTAGTGCCAGCTTCACTTGCTACTGTTAAACGCAAGATTCAGTCAACCAAGAGCACGCGTCAGATCACTTCTGCCATGCAAATGGTTTCTACGGCTAAGCTTAACCAGATTCAGCACCATACCAAGGCTTATGAAGCCTATGCTGCTACGGTTCGTGAAGTCCTGTCCAGCATGGTCAAATCTCACAGTACGACGGACGCTGACAGTAAGGATCAGTTTACGTCGCTGTTTGACAAACGACCAGTACAACAGACTGGCATCTTAGTTATTACATCTGACCGGGGTTTGGTAGGAAGCTATAACAGCAACGTTATCAAAGAAACCCTGGAAACGATGAAAAAACACCATTTGAATAAGGACAACACGGTTTTCCTGACGATTGGGCGAACCGGGACCGAGTTCTTTAAGAAACGCGGGATGAATGTTGTCTATGAATATACTGGTGTTAGTGACGTGCCAACGTACAAGGAAGTGCGTGGGATCGTTAAGACCACGGTTCAAATGTACAATGATGGAGTGTTTGATGAGCTTTTCCTGTCATATAACCACTACGTCAACCGAATCACGTCACACGTTCGAGTTCAAAAAATGATGCCGGTATCAGAAGATTCCATGACCGACGATCAGCCGGCCGTAAGCAGCGAATCAACTGATAAGACCCGGATTTCACCTGAATTCGAGTTCGAACCTTCCGCTAACGATATCGTTTCGGTAATCGTTTCACAATATGCGGAAAGTTTGGTTTATGGAGCGATTTTGGATGCCAAGACGTCCGAACACTCCTCAAGTGCCAATGCAATGAGCTCTGCTTCCGACAATGCCGATGAAATCATTTCGGATTTGGAGCTTCAATACAACCGGGCACGACAGGCTGCCATTACCACGGAAATTACCGAAATTACCGGTGGTATGACGGCCCAAGAATAATCATTCTAGTAAGTAGGAGGAAACAGCATGAGTGCTACTGGTAAAGTTGTACAGGTTATCGGTCCAGTTGTCGATGTTGAATTCCCCTTGGACGACAAGCTGCCAGAAATCAATGACGCGCTGAAGATCGACAAAGGCGATGGCACGACGCTGACTACTGAAGTTTCCCTGGAATTGGGTGACGGTGTGGTACGGACGGTTGCCATGGACGGTACTGATGGTCTGCAACGTGGCATGAAGGTCGAAAACACGGGCGCTTCAATCAGCGTTCCAGTTGGTGACGATACTCTGGGTCGTGTCTTCAATGTCCTGGGTGAACCAATCGACAATGGTCCAGAATTCGGCCCAGATGCCAAGCGGATGCCAATTCACCGTGAAGCACCTAAGTACGAAGATTTGAACAACACTACGGAAATTTTGGAAACGGGGATCAAGGTTATTGACCTGCTGGCTCCATACGTTCGTGGTGGTAAGATTGGTCTTTTCGGCGGTGCCGGTGTCGGCAAGACCGTCTTGATTCAAGAACTGATTCACAACATTGCCCAAGGCCACAACGGTATTTCTGTATTTACCGGTGTTGGTGAACGGACCCGTGAAGGTAACGACATGTACTTCGAAATGAAGGCTTCTGGGGTTCTGAACAAGACGGCCATGGTTTATGGTCAAATGAACGAGCCACCTGGTGCCCGGATGCGGGTTGCCCTGACTGGTTTGACGATTGCGGAATACTTCCGTGACGTTAAGGGTCAAGACGTGCTGCTGTTTATCGACAACATCTTCCGGTTTACCCAAGCCGGTTCAGAAGTTTCAGCCCTGCTGGGTCGGATTCCATCAGCCGTTGGTTACCAACCTACGCTGGCTACTGAAATGGGTCAGCTGCAGGAACGGATCACCTCGACGAAAAAGGGTTCCATCACGTCGATTCAAGCCGTTTACGTTCCTGCCGATGACTATACCGACCCTGCTCCAGCAACGACTTTTGCCCACTTGGATGCCACGACCAACCTGGAACGTCGGCTGACTCAAATGGGTATCTACCCAGCCGTTGACCCACTGGCTTCAACGTCAACTGCCTTGACGCCAGAAGTCGTTGGTAAGGAACACTATGAGGTTGCTACGCGGGTACAACACGTTTTGCAGCGTTACCGTGAATTGCAAGACATCATTGCCATCCTGGGTATGGATGAGCTTTCTGATGAAGAAAAGACGATTGTTGCTCGGGCACGGCGGATTCAATTCTTCTTGTCACAGAGTTTCAACGTTGCTTCACAATTTACGGGGATGCCAGGTCGTTACGTTCCATTGAAGGACACGATCAAAGGCTTCAAGGAAATCCTGGATGGTAAGTACGATGACTTGCCAGAAGATGCCTTCCGTTTGGTTGGACCAATCGAGGATGTCGTTGAAAAAGCTAAGCAGATGAAAGCTGATGCCGAAAAAGCTGAAAACTAGGAGGGATGATCATGGCTGATAGTACTTTTAAGGTCACCATTATCACTCCTGATGGCACCGTCTATGAGAACAAAGACGCTACGATGCTGGTTATGGATACGCGTGGCGGTCAAATGGGGATCATGGCGAACCACGTGCCCCTGGTTGCAGCGTTGCAGATCAGTGCCTTGCGCGTCAAGCACAACTCCGCTAAAGACGATGTGATCGCCGTTAACGGTGGTTTCATGGAATTCAACGAAAATACCGCAATGGTGGTTGCCGACAGTGCTGAGCTGCCAACGACCATTGATGTTGCCCGGGCTGAAAAGGCCAAGGAACGCTCTGAAAAATGGGTTGAAGAAGCTAAGCAAAAGCACAGCAAGAATGAGCTTGCGCGTGCCGAAGTTCACTTGCGTCGGGCTATTAACCGACTTAACGTTTCTCAGATGCGTTAAGTCGTTTGAAAAAACGTCATGCCAATTATTGGCATGGCGTTTTTTTTAAATTCTTTGTAAACATTGATCTTCAATTAGAAGGCTTGGTGCAGAGTATGGTAAGATGATAAATGATTGCTTACTGGGAGGATGTTTAATGGAACTGACAGGGCTGCAGGCTTTGATTACGATTGTGATTCAACTTGGTTTTATTTGGATTGCCTTTTATGCTCTGCAAGGGCTGCATATGGAACGCTGGTTTCGGCGCCCACCCAAGACACTGCCTTTGCTGACAGTGATGTTGGCGACTGCACTGGGCTATTTGAATGCCAGTTTTTTATTAACGGTGCTAAAGGCAATTCATAATCTGATTTATCTGGCACGATAAATCAATGCTGGAGGAAAATCGAATGAAAAAGATTCTGATTCAAGGAGGACAGCGTCTGCAAGGAAACGCAGCGGTTGCTGGCTCGACTGAGTTGGCACTTTCAATGCAGGCGGCAGCTCTTTTGGCTTCAACCGGCGAATTTAAGCTGACTAATGTAGCGGATACGGCAATGGTTGATTCGATGAGCGAATGTCTGCAAAAGATTGGCTTAGGCATTGATGCCGTCAAGCCAATGCATCAACTGAATGTTCAAGCTCAAGCTGAATTAACGTTTGATGACCTAACGACGATTGATTCCTCAACATCAGCTGCTTTGATGGTTGGACCGCTATTGGCACGAACTGGCAGCATTAAGCTGAATAAGGATCAGTTATCGGATGAGCTGATTGATGGCCTAAGTCGCTTAGGTGCAACCGTATCAAGTGATGATCAGACTTTAAAGGTTAGTGTTGATCAGCTAACGGGCAGCCACTTGATGATCCACTCGGCTGATTGTCTAATTACACAGAGCTTGATTTTAGCAGCAGTATTGGCGAATGGCATTACCGTGATTGAAAATGCTGCCTGTGATTTTGAAGTTATCGCCCTGGCCAATCTCTTAAACAAGATGGGTGCGCGTGTTCATGGCGCGGGGACTAAGACCATCCGCATCCAGGGGGTAACCTTTGTGCATAGCTGTGACTTTGAGATTTCTGGCGACCATTTGGAGGCCACGGCATTGATGCTGGCGGCGGCGATTACTAATGGTGACGTTATCGTAGAAAATATTCATGCGCAGGCCGTTCAAGGTGCAATTGATCAGCTTGAGCGGATGGGTTGCACGGTGATCGTACAGCAAAATGGGATCCGCGTCTTGGGAACTGCCGTTTTGCTGCCCAGTGATCCGGTAGCGCTTTTTCCTAAAACGATGAGGCCTGAATTAGCAGTACTGCAGCTATTAGCCAATGGCAACAGCGTAAATGCCAAGATAGATCCCAAACTGCTTGATCAGTTGCAAAAGATGCAGGCTGACGTACAGGTACAAAACGATGGACTGGTTTTAAAAGGTCCTTGTCGGCTGACCGGAACCAGCGTTAAGGCTACCGATGCTGTCAGTGCCTTGACGTTGACCTTGGCAGGGCTGGCAGCACGAGGAATGACGATCGTTGAAAATGGCGCTTATCTTGGGATTGAGTACGAGGACTTGCCAAGCAAGCTGCAAGGTCTGGGGGCCAGTCTGCAGCTAAAAGACATTGATTGATCTTAAGTATCGCAATAAAAATTTAAGTATGGTAGATTCTTATCAATTCAGCGGTTAAAAGCTGGTTGTGGTATAATATCGTTCGAATTGAGTAAAAATCGGAAGGAGAAAAACATGGCTAAGGATATCGGAATTGACCTTGGAACAGCCAATGTTCTGATTTACGTACAAGGAAAGGGTATCGTATTAAACGAACCATCCGTAGTGGCAATTGATACTCGTACTAACAAGGTGCTGGCAGTCGGCTCAGAGGCCTATCGAATGGTTGGTCGGACGCCAAGCAACATTCGCGCGATTCGGCCACTGAAAAATGGGGTAATTTCCGACTTTGATATGACCCAGGAAATGCTTTCCTACTTTATCAGCAAGCTTAGTGTCAAGGGCTTCATGTCAAAACCTGATATTATGATCTGTGCGCCAACCAACATTACCGAAATTGAGCGCAAAGCCATTATTCAAGCTGCCGAACAATCCGGCGGCGGCAAGGTCTACTTGGAATATGAGCCTAAGGTAGCTGCAATCGGTGCTGGATTGGACATCTTCAAGCCACGCGGCAATATGGTAATCGACATGGGTGGCGGTACCAGCGACATCGCCGTCCTTTCATTGGGCGATATCGTAGCCAGTGAATCAGTCCGCTTGGCTGGTGACCAGCTGAACAGTGATATTGCTGAATATATCAAGGATCACCATGGCCTGATCATTGGTGAGCATACCGCTGAGCGCATCAAGATCAAGCTGGGGACGGCTCAAAAGATGGCTGAGCCTCAGACTATGGAAGTTCGCGGTCGTGACGTTGCCAGTGGCATGCCAAAGCAGATCGAAACCAATGAGAATGAAATTGCGGATGCTCTGCACGACACGCTGGAACAGATTGTACGGGCTTCGGTTACCGTTTTGGAAACCATACCACCAGAGCTGGCCAGCGATATTATCGATCGCGGCATCATGCTGACGGGTGGGACCGCAATGCTGCATGGTCTCGATAAGCTGTTTAGTGATCGATTGAAGGTCCCGGTAGTCGTTTCTCAAGATCCGCTGGATAACGTTGCCAAGGGCGCCGGCGAACTGCTGGAACGTATGCAGGCTGATGGCGGTAAAAGTCGCAAGTAGAAGCAATGTTTAGGAAAATGGTGATCATGCTGATCAAGGGTTATCAGCGCGGCATTTCAGCACGTCGTCCCTATCGTGTGTGTCGCTATGAGCCAACCTGCTCGCAGTATATGCTGGAAGCCGTTCAGCGATTTGGCCTAAAAGGAATCATTATGGGCAGTGCCAGGATTCTGCGCTGTCATCCTTGGGCCAGGGGCGGTTTTGATCCAGTGCCGGATCACTTTACAATCCGACGAACACATCATAGACAAGGGTGAAAACGTGTCAAAAAAAGAAAAGACGGTTGCTGTTAGCGTCAAAGATATTGAACGCAATGGCCAGCCGGTAGAACAGATTTTTGTTGGAAAGCGACTGATCGGTGAGGTCGTGGCTGATAAGGAGCGTTTTAAAGCAATCCTTTTGAAAGGGGAGCAGGCATTTTACGTTCGCTCTCAAGAAGAGGGCCTCGAAACGATTCTGCAGCAGTATCATCTTCACCAAGGTTGATTGGTGGATAAAAGGGGGTTGGGGGACATCCCGAACCCTTTTTAGTTTTAATTAAGGAGAAATTTTAATGCAACGTTCGCAAAATGATAATGAATCGCGGATTGACTGGGGCATTATCTTCTGTGTGCTTTTGCTGGCTTTGATTGGTCTGGCTTCAATCTATGTTGCTGCCGTTAACGATACGACGCCAACCAGTGTTGCACGCCAGGTAGTATCGCAACTGGTTTGGTACATCATCGGGACGATTCTGATCATTGTTATCATGCAGTTTGATGCCGAACAGCTCTGGAAGATCGCCCCAATCGTCTATTGGCTGGGTGTCTTCTTGATGTTTGCCATTCTGGTGTTCTACAGTCGATCATACTATGCCAGTACTGGTGCCAAAAGCTGGTTTGCAATTGGTCCATTCACCTTCCAGCCTTCCGAGGTTATGAAACCAGCCTACATTCTGATGATGGGGCGCGTAATTACCACGCACAACAGTCAGTACAGCACACATACCGTGGAATCGGACTGGCGCTTGATCGGGAAGATGCTTTTGTGGCTGATGCCGATCATGATCTCTTTGCACTTCCAAAACGACTTTGGGACGTCGCTGGTTTTCTTTGCCATCTTCTGCGGCATGTTGCTGGTTGGTGGCGTAACCTGGCGCATCATCGCTCCGGTAGCGACGGTATTGATCGTGATTGGTGGTTCAGCTTTGGCAATGGTTACCAGTACGACCGGTCGCCGGATCTTGGAACATATCGGCTTTCAATCGTATCAGTTTGACCGTGTCGACACTTGGCTGAATCCTCAAGCTGATACGACCAATCAAGGCTACCAGCTTTGGCAAAGTATCAAGGCGGTCGGTAGTGGTGGCATTACCGGGACTGGCTTTAACCATACGCACGTTTATGTGCCGGTGCGTGAATCCGACATGATCTTTTCGGTGATTGGTGAGAACTTTGGCTTTATCGGTGGCGTTTTATTAATCCTGCTGTACCTATTGTTGATCTATCTGATGATTCGGGTGACGTTTGATACTCGAAATGAGTTTTATGCCTACATTTCAACCGGCGTAATTATGATGATTCTTTTTCACGTCTTTGAAAATATCGGGATGAATATTGGTCTTTTGCCATTGACCGGGATTCCGTTGCCATTTATCAGTGCTGGGGGTTCGTCTTTGATCGGAAATCTGATCGGGGTCGGTATGGTCATGTCAATGCGATATCATCATCATTCCTACATGTTCAGCAACAATCAAGAATTTCACTAGAGGTGATATAAAATGGAGCAGCCATGGTGGATTGATCATCAGGCTCGTGACCTGGCCGCGATTGGTTTGACTGAGTCGGCATTGCAGAAACTAGGACGGCTGCGGTTTGTCGATCTTGCACTGGTTGGTACGCAGCTTAAGACCAATGACAGTTTGGCAACGATTGAAGGACAGCAGATGATTACCGATTTAAAAAGTCCAATTGATGGTGTGATCGTGGCGGTCAATCCAGCCTTAAAGGGATGGGTGGCTGCTGATGTCGATAATGGACAATGGCTGATTAAGGTACAGCCATTTAGCTGAATGAATTTCTCTGACTACTGAGACCGGCAATATTAAGCCAGTCTCAGTTTTTTTATGAAATTTATGAAAAAAGTGTTGACGGAAATTAAAATTGCATTATAATAACTACATAATCAATTAATCGAACGAACAAATCTAAACATACAGAAAAGCAGAGTAGATTGTGGCGCGTGCTCAGAGAGTTTCCGGTTGGTGCGAGGAAATTCGTTAAGCAGTCGAAGATGGGCTTGGAATGGTACTGGCGATATTTAGCCGGTAACGGGGTTGCAGCCGTTATCAATGCAAGGTGATTTTTTCAAGTCACCTACCGAGGTCTGGTTTGTGAGAATCAGACAAAAAAAGGTGGTACCGCGAAACACTCGTCCTTTTTCTTAGGACGAGTGTTTTTTGTTTGTTTCGATTGATGATAATCAGACAATTGGCTGCCGGCAGGCTGTTGTTTAGTAAAAAGCTATTATTCAAAGGGATTATTCAACTGAGATTGAGAGGAGACATCATTATGAATAAACGTAAGAAGAAAACACTGATTTGGGTTGTTGTAGCACTGGTTGTCGTTATTGCTGGGATTTTTAGCTTCGGCAACTTTGGCAAGCAAAAAGAACAAACCGTAACGGTCGGGGTCGTTTCCCCATCCAAGCAGGATGAAGCTGTTTGGAACCAGGTTAAGAAGACGGCGAAGAGCAAGTACAACGTTGACATTAAGTTGAAGACGTTTACCGACTACAACCAGCCAAACAAGGCTCTGCAAAGTGGCAGCATTGATCTGAACGCATTCCAGCACAAGGCATTCTTGAATGCTTGGAACAAGGCCAACCATGGTACGCTGGTTTCCATCGGTAAGACGTTTATCACGCCAATTCACCTGTACTCCAACAACTACAAGAGCGTTAAGAGTCTGCCAGATGGCGCAACGATTGCTATTCCAAACGATGCATCCAACGAAAGCCGGGCACTGTACGTTCTGCAAAGTGCTGGCTTGATTACCTTGAAGAAGAACACCGGTGCATTGGCAACGATCAGCTCAATTGCCAAGAACCCAAAGAACCTGAAGATTAAAGAAGTTGCTGCTGACCAAGCTGCCCGGACTTTGAGCAGTGTCGATGCTGCAGTGGTTAACACCAACTACGCCGTGGCTGCCAAGATCTCAACCAAGAAGTCCATCTTTACTGAACCAGTTGACAAGAACTCTGAACAATGGATCAACTTGATTGCCGCTCAAAAGAAGGATCGCAACAAGGAAGCCTACAAGGATGTTGTTAAGGCATACCAAACTGAAAAGGTTAAGAAGGTTATTAACGAACAATACAAGGGCATGGAAAAGCCAGCTTGGGACATTAAGCTGAAGTAATTCCGACTAGACAGAAGGAGAAGAGATATATGGGGACAAACATTATTGATTTGGAACACATCGACGTTACGTTCCAGACTGGCAAAAACGAAACTGTTCAAGCCGTTAAGGATGTCACCCTGCAAGTCGAAAAAGGCGACATCTATGGGGTAGTTGGCTACTCTGGTGCCGGTAAGTCTACGCTGGTTCGTACGATCAACCTGCTGCAAAAGCCAACTGCAGGTAAGATTACGGTTGAAGGCGAGGTACTGTTTGCCGATCACAAGCAGCAGATCAGCAATGACAAACTGCAGGAAAAGCGACGCAATATCGGTATGATCTTTCAGCACTTTAATCTGCTGAACGAAACGACGGTGCTCGACAACGTCATGTTTGCCCTCAAGCACAGTAAACTCAGTGATGACGAGGTCGAACAAAAGTCACTCAAGCTCTTGGATCTGGTCGGCTTAAAGGACAAGGCTGATGCTTATCCGGTTCAGCTGTCCGGCGGTGAGCAGCAGCGGGTTGCGATTGCCCGTGCGCTGGCCAACGACCCTGAGATTTTGATTTCAGATGAGGCAACGTCGGCATTGGATCCACGCAATACCAATCAAATTCTGGATCTGCTCAAGGACCTGAATGAAAAGCTGGGCTTGACAATTATTTTGATCACGCACGAAATGGATGCCGTTAAGCGTGTTGCCAACAAGATTGCAGTAATGCAGCATGGGGTTATCATCGAAAAAGGCGAGCTGCGCAAGATTTTCCTGCAGCCACAGCAGGAACTGACGCGCCAATTCGTTGGTGGTTCACTGGCTGCCATGGATACGCTGCGCTCAATGGATCTGGGAACGCTAAAAGATGATGAAGAGCTCTATCAACTGGTCTACAGCGGCAATTCAGTCGTTGAGCCACTGATTATCGGACTCTATAAGCAGACCGGCGTTGAGGCCAGCATGATTTACGGTAACGTTGAGGTATTAGGCAACGTGCCGATCGGAATGCTGTTTGTCATCGTTAAAGGTACGCCTGAGCAACGCGATGCTGCTGTAAAGTTCTTTAAGGATCAAGACGTTGAAGTAACCAAGATTGATGATCGGGGGATTTGGCATGACTGAGTTTTTTGCAAAATATTTTCCTAATGTCGTCCAACTAGGCTGGAGCGGCGACAGTGGCTGGGGCACCTCAATTGGTCAGACACTGTACATGACTTTTTGGCCAGCTGTCTTTGGTGGCATTCTTGGTATGCTGTTCGGGGTAATTTTGGTTGTCACCAAGCCTGGTGGCATTATGGAAAATCGGACGCTGTTTAGTATTTCCGACAAGATCGTCTCACTGTTTCGGGCCATTCCGTTCATCATCCTGCTGGCCTTCATTGCACCAGTAACGCAATTGATCGTTGGGACGCAGATTGGGACGACGGCAGCTTTGGTACCATTGTCGTTAGGATTTTTCCCATTCTATGCGCGTCAGGTACAAGTTGCCTTAGAAAGCGTAAACTATGGTAAGATCGAAGCAGCTCAGGCAATCGGTGCTACCAACAGCGACATCATCTTTGACGTCTACTTGCGTGAGGCACGCTCTGAGCTGGTGCGGGTAACGACGGTTTCTCTGATCAGTCTGGTTGGCCTGACTGCAATGGCTGGTGCAGTTGGTGCCGGTGGGCTTGGTAACACGGCTATTGCCTACGGGTACGATCGTTTCTGCAATGACATTACGATCGTAGCCACGCTGCTGGTCTTGGTACTGGTTATCATTATTCAGTTGGTTGGTGACGTTTTGGCAAAGGCCGTTAACCACCAAAACCGCTAATCTGTTTAAATTATGGAAACGGCTTTTTCGGGCCGTTTCTTTTTTTAGAAATTCTGGAGGGCATTAAAATGGATAAGGAGAAACAGGCAAAAATATTAAAAGATCTGATTCAAATCAATTCGGTCAATGGCAATGAGATTGATGTTGCAGCATACTTAGCCAAACTTTTTGAACAATACGGCTTTAAGACTGAAATTGATGCGTTTGGCGATCGGCGGGCCAATCTGATCGTTGAGTTTGGGTCTGACAGCTCAAAACGGGTATTGGGCGTTACCGGCCACATGGATACCGTTGCAATCGGTAATCGCAATAATTGGCATCATGATCCGTTTGGGGCCGAAACGCAAGGGGATCGATTATATGGCCGTGGGGCTGCTGATATGAAAAGCGGTTTGGCAGCGCAGGTTATTGCCTTGATCGAGCTAAAGGAAAGTGGCTGGCAGCCTGATGGTAAGATTCGCTTTATTGCTACCGCTGGTGAAGAATATGGGACGCCGGGTGCCAATCGTCTGGAAGAAAGAGGCATTGCAAAAGATCTGGATGCTTTAATCGTTGGTGAGCCAACGGGCGGCAACATCGTTTATGCCACGTCGGGAAGCTACAACTATCAAGTTATCTGCAAAGGACGCTCAACTCACAGCTCCATGCCAGAACGTGGCGTCAATGCCGTTAGTGGTCTGGCTCGGTTTATTGAACTGGAGGATCGGCTTTTTGACAATGTCCCACTTGATCAGTATCTGGGCAGTGTTAAGCATTCAATCACGATTCTAAAGGCAGGCGATCAAGTCAATACGATTCCAGATCATGCTGAATTGCGCGGCAACATTCGACCTACGCGGGCCTTTGATAATCAAAAGGTTACGCAGCGCCTCAATCAGGCCATCGACTATCTGAATCAGACCACGGACTATCAGTTGTCGCTTAACATTTTAAATGACTGGTGGCCAATTGCGACCGATCCACAAAATGAGTTGGTGAAACTGGCATTGACAGCATCGAAAAACAGCTATCAAAAAGATCCAGAGCTAACGATTATCAATGGGGCTACCGATGCCAGCGTATTTGTCAAGCATCGTCCGGAGCTGCCGGTTATCGTATTAGGTGCCGATGAGTGGTCGCGGGCCCATCAGGTTGATGAGTATACGACCTGGTCGAGCTATTTTGCCACAATCAGTGCCTATCAGACGATCATGCGCGATTTTTTTGCATAGTACTTAACTCAACCTCTTAACTACGTATAGATAATCATACCTCAGCGCAGTAGCTGGCTGGCGGTTCAAACTCCGCAAATCGGTCGCAGGCTGATTTGCGGAGCTTTTTCTCACTCTCTTTTAATGTGATAAAATTAAATGACTAGTAAAAGGGGGATGTCTATGACCGAATCAATTGCCAGCTTGGGAAGCCAGCTGGCGAAGCTGCATCAGCGCGTTGATAATGCAGAAATCTTTCAGTCACTGTACCATCGCGTTGGTGAGCTTACAGAGCAGGTTCCCATTCAAAAAAAGACCAGCTATGCACCACCAGCTGATGATCGGATATTTATCAGACAAGCATTACCGGTAATCGAAGCTCAAATCAAAGCCCAGCACCCGCTTGACCAGGATCAGATGCAGTCTTTGATTTATCATTTGGCTTCTGTCAGTCGCTCGGCAAGAGAACGGTCACGCCAGGCGATTAATGATCTGTTGGCTGACCAGCTGATCGACCCAACTGAGACTGCCGGCTGGACTGATTACCTGCTGCAAGATGAGATTTTGTATGCGCATGTTTTGGAACCTAAGAATCAGGCTGTGTTCTTGCGCTCTTCAGCAGTCAGCATGCTGCGCTCCTTATTAATGGCCGATCGTTATGGATACTTTTTTCTGACTGATGAAGATCTGCAAAAGATTATTGATAAGATTGCTTTGCTGGTTCTTTTAGAAAAAGACACGCGTGGTTTTGTCGGCAGACAGGGCTGGGCGCATATGTTTTATGAGCTGCCCAGCCTTTTTAATGAGTTGACTGAGCGCAATGAGCTTTTAAGAGGCGATCACATTTTTATGATGACGGTTTTATTGGAACGTTATCGGCGTTTGAAGACGCCTTTGGAAATGGGAGAGCAAAATGAGGTGGCCGATTATTTAGCACGACTGATGAAGCGTCATCGGTTGTATCAGGATTATTTTTTGATGGAGCTCAGAGACTGGCGACAATGGCTGGATCAACAGGAAAACGTTGTCAATGAAGGCGACTGGCACCTGTTCTTCAACTATCAGCGCTTGATGAACGCACTTTTGATTACCAAGGATCTGCCACTTAAGGTTGCTTCAGAGATTTATAAAAAGGAAATCTAGTTGTCAACGGTTACAGATAGTGTTATACTGTAGTTTCTAATAAAAACGGTTTAAGTACATTTAAAAATTAGATAGGTGGTATTTACATGACGAACAAAAAGCTGCACGTAGCATTGCTGTTCGGGGGCAATTCTTCGGAACATGATGTCTCTAAGCGGAGCGCTCACAATGTATTTGACGCGATGGACAAGAACAAATATGACGTCAGCCTGTTTATGTTCACTAAAGATGGCATTCTGCTGAACAATGAATACTCTCAGCGGATCTTTGATGGCGAGCCGGAAGACGCCGTTGTCAAGGAAGCCTATGCCAACATGGATCTGGATGCACCATTAGCACCAATCCAAGCCTTGAGTACGGTTGATCAGATTGATTTCTTCATTCCGGTCATTCACGGTAATCTTGGTGAAGACGGTACGGTGCAAGGACTGTTCCGTCTGCTCAAGAAGCCTTACATCGGTTCAGGCATCGCAGCCAGTGCAATGTCATTTGATAAGGATCTTACCAAGAAGATCATCACCCAAGCCGGTATTCGCAACACGCCATACATCCTGCTGACGCCGGAAAATCGTGATCAATACGACTGGCATGCCATTCAAGAAGAGCTGGGCAATCTGGTATTCGTTAAGCCGGCCAAGCAAGGCTCTTCAGTCGGCATTCACAAGGTCGAAAACGAAGCTGAGCTTAAGGCAGCCTTAGATGACGCCTTCAAGTACGACTTCAAGGTTTTAGTTGAGCAAGGAATTGACCATCCTCGTGAAATTGAAATCTCGATTCTGGGTAATGAGCATCCAATCGCATCCAAGCTTGGTGGGATTCGGGTTCCAAGCGATGATCCATTCTATGACTATGAAAACAAGTTCGTCGATGCCAGCGGGGTTGTCTTTGATCTGCCAGTAATCTTGCCAGATGACCTGACCCAAGAAATTACGGACATGGCATTGAAAGCTTACAAAGCACTTGGTATGAAGGGACTTTGCCGCATCGACTTCCTGGTTGATAAGAATAACGTGCCATATCTTAGCGAGCCAAATACTCTGCCTGGCTTTACCAACATCAGCCTTTATCCGCAGATGTGGGAGGTTTCTGGCATTAAGTACTCAGATTTGATCGACCGGTTGATCAAGCTGGGGCTTGAAGAATTCGAGCATCAAGAACAAATCAAGTATGACTTCCAATCACTGGGTGAAGAAAAAGTCGGTAAAAAAGAATATCACTAAAATGATGAAAAAGGTGCCTGCTTGGGCATCTTTTTTATTTGTAAAACAAAGGCAACCGTCTAATTATTGATAAATTTATGATAGAATAATAATATACATATTTTATTGATTTATCGGTTTTACTATACATATTAAGAAGGAATATGAATGAAGCTTCGAGGGGATATCTTTAAACAGATTCGCCGCAAACGGGGGCTGTCGCAGACGGCATTGGCGGAAGGAATCTGTACGCAGGCCACGATCAGCCTGATGGAAAAGCAGAATCGAATTCCGAAGATGAATATTCTGACCGCGCTTTGTTCGCGGCTGGATATTACTACGGATGAGATTATTGAAAATGATGATGTTTCGATGACCGCAATTTTCGATCAGATTGGGCGGCTGCTAGCCGAGAGACAATTTGAGGCAGCTCAAGATGCCATGCAAAAAATCAAGGTCAAAAATCTGCAAAATGAGTTTGATAAGCAGCGCTATTATTATCTATTGGGGATGCTGCAGGTTCAAGAGCAGCAGTTTGATGAGGCAATCTTTAATTTTGAGCTGGTATTGACCCAATTTTCAACGACCAGCGCCAACATCTATCTGGCCATGACTACGATTGGCATGGCAATGGCCTATGAAAAGATTGGCAGCCAAAGTCGCGCGCTGCGTCTGGTTGAACGGGCAATGCGATTGATTGATGAGAAAAAACTGACGGGCGGCCAAATGCAGTGGATCGTCGTCTATGAATATATTGCTGGACTCTATCTGACACTTGGTCAACCGCGAGCCGCCCTGAATGCAGCTCAGCGTGGCATCGATATCTGTCGTCAAATGCGGTCGATGTTTTTGCTTGATCGTTATTATCTATATGCAGGCAAGGCACAATTGGCATTGGCTAACCAGGCAGTTGCCAAGCAGGATCTTGAAATTGCCCATAGTCTGGCCCTGGTTAATCAACATCCAGAATTGGTCAAGGAGTCGGTGAAGGCTCTGGCAACAGCATGATTTATACATACAAAAAGCGATGACCAAAATATGGCCATCGCTTTTTAGCATATTTATTAATGCATTAGTGCTTTTTTTGAACTGGAATTGGCTGATTGTCCAGGTCGGTACGTACGACCAGAACATCACAGATTGCAGTCCGAGTAACAAATTCAGTAACCGAACCAATCAGAATCCGTTCAACGGCGTTCAAACCGGTGGCACCGATCATGATCAGGTCAGCGTGCATTTCCTTTGGCACTTCGCGGGCAATGATCGTCTTAGGCGCGCCGTATTCAATCGTGTAGCTGACATTGGCAACGCCTTGTTTTTTAGCGTAGTCAACGTATTGATCCAGCGTCTTCTTGGCAGTTGCGGTTACTTGTTCGACCATTGAGCTGTCGAAACTGGAGATATTTTGGAAAGCACGAGTGTCAACAACGTGCAGCAGGCGCAATTCCGTGTCAGCGCCATTCCGTTTAGCAACAGCAACAGCTTTCTTAAAAGCCAGTTCAGCTTCCTTTGATCCATCTACAGGAACCAAAATGTGTTGGTATTGTTGAGTCATATCAAGTACCCCCTTAATGCTTAAGCTTCTTTGTTTATTTATATTTTACAACATTGTAAAGGCTTTCGCAAAAAAATGTTTAAAAGTTTAGTGTTTCTTGAACACTAATGAGCTGGTTGCCAGTGCCATTACCATGTCGGTCAGACAGCCAATTACCAGTACTGTAGCTACCAGACCGATACGATTCGGGAAAAATGCAGCAATCAAGCAGACAATGCCCCAGATCAGCATTACCCAGCCCCAGATGTTGCAGTGGCGAATACTGCGCTCAGTTGGGGCCTGACCAAAGATACCGGTATTGCGATGACTTAAAAGATACCAGCCCTCAATCAGCATGATGGCGGCAAAAAAGATCATTAATACAGTAATCAAAAAAATCAAAACTCCTTTCTCTGTCAAAATACCATAAAAGCGGGACTGAAACCAGTAATGATTTCAATCCCGCTTTTTACGATATGTATCGGCTCCGTTCATGCCGTTAATTGTCTTTCAGTGTTGACCTGTGGATAAGACAGGTGGGCCATGGCCGACAAAGCTTCGACTACCAAGTGAGAAGGCATGTCGTCCCAGTGTCGAGGCACTAGTCCCAAAGTAACGAAACTGTAAGGCAAGACTGCGAATTAGACAACACGCACACTACAGAACCTCTATTAGTATGTTAGCATTTTTTTAAAATAAGTGCAATCGTTTTCAACTTCTTGGTCGTCGTTGTGCTTTTAACAGCCGTCGATACTGACTTCCCATGGCTTTTTCAAATTCACCGTTTGGTTTGGGATGGTAGTACTCATCGTTTTTAATTTGATCGGGCAGGTACTGTTGACGAACCCAGTCCTGTGGAAAATCATGTGGATACTGATAGTCAACGCCATGACCAAGTTCTTTGGCGCCCTTATAATGAGCATCTTTGAGCCAGGCAGGGATGTCACCAAAATTGCCCTGATTGATGCGTTCCAGTGCGGCATCAATTGCCAAAATGCCGGAATTTGATTTAGGCGACAAGGCGAGCTCGACTACGGCATCGGCTAGTGGAATGCGTGCTTCAGGCAGGCCGATTTTTTCAGCTGCTTGGATTGCGGTAACTGCCCGCTGAACCGCTGGCGGATTTGCCAGACCAATATCTTCATAGGCAATTACGGTCAATCGTCGTGCAATGCTGGGTAAGTCGCCAGTAGCAATCAAACGTGCCAGGTAGTGTAGAGAAGCATCAACGTCACTGCCGCGAATTGACTTTTGAAAGGCCGAGATGACGTTATAGTGAGCATCGCCATCTTTATCAGCAGTTAAGGCTTTTTTCTGTACGCACTCCTCAATGATTGGAAGCGTCAAATGAATCGTGCCGTCATCGTTGGGGTCGGTCGATCTGGCAGCCAGTTCCAAAGCGTTTAATGCACTGCGCAGATCGCCATTGACAGCCTGAATCAATTGATCGCGAGCATCGTCGTCCAATTTTAATGATAATTTTCCCAGACCACGTTTGGAATCGATCAAAGCACGATCGATGGCTTGGCTGATGTCTGTTTTGGTCAATGGATAGACCGGAAAGATTTGGGTTCGGCTGCGAATGGCCGGATTGATCGCGAGATATGGATTCTCGGTTGTTGCGCCAATCAAAACGATATGTCCATTTTCGAGGTGAGGAAGCAAAAAATCCTGCTTGGTCTTGTCGAGTCGATGGATTTCATCAAGCAATAGGATTACGGTGCCGCTCATCTTGGCTTCTTCGGCTACGATCTGCAAGTCTTTTTTAGAATCGGTAGCGGCGTTTAGCATGCGAAATGCATACTTGGTTGAGCCGGCAATGGCACTGGCGATGCTGGTCTTACCCGTGCCAGGCGGGCCATAGAGAATCATCGAGCTGAGCATTTTGGCCTTGACCATGCGATTGATGATCTTGCCAGGACCAACCAAATGCTGCTGACCAACGACTTCGTCTAAATTGCGTGGCCGCATGCGATAGGCTAATGGCTGCAATCAAAAGGCCTCCTTTTATTTAGAATGAAACAATCGTTGCCAAAAACTCGGCTTGGCGGGCTCTTTAATTGGAGCAGCTGGGGTCTTCAGATCGGCATAGCGCTTTTCTACGTCAACTGGTGATTGATGAACTGCCGTTTTAGCCGCCACCACAACGGCCATTTTTTCAGGGGCCGTTGAGAATTCGGGATCGGTTTTTAAAGTGAAGCTGGCGTGTTCTTGAACGGCTGCACGCATGTAAGGTCGCAATTCCTCATCAGAAAGGTTGCCATTTAAAAAGACCAGGTTGCCAATTCCTTTTTTAAGTTCTTGTTTCAATGCATCAGACCAGTCACGCTCTTTTAGCTGCGCCACGCTGATCGTCAAGCAGACCCGTTCACGAAAGGTTCCTAGATAGCGGCGCTGTTCATCAGGGTTGATTTTTGGCGTACCATAGACCGCATTTTGCAGTCGCTGGTCAACCGCGCTTTTTTCTTCATTTGCCATGTCTGATCCTCCTTGAGTGTTTCCTATTATTGTATCATTGATTGCGCTGGGCCAATAAGAAAACGCCACTGCAGCAGGCAGTGACGTTGATCAGACTATTTAACGATTTCGCAGAATTCAATGGTTTCAGCATTTGGCCCTTCAATGTTGAAGAACTTGATGCCATGCTGCCAGAAGTCAAGGTGCTGAACCTCATCTTCTTTCATCGTAAAGCCGGCTTCCTTAGCCGCCTTGTAGGCCGCATCGGCATCAGAGGTATTCAGTGAGATATGATTGATAGCCCCAGTCTTACGAACGGCACCATCACCAGTCCAGATTTCCAACGTCAGATGAGCGTATTGCATGAAGACGACTTCATTACCCTGGTTGTCGGTGTCAAAGTTTCCCAACATCTTAAAGCCGAGTTTTTCCCAGAAGGCAACCGTTTTTGACAGGTCGTCGGTTGGAATGCCAATGTGCTGCAGGTCGTCGAAGTAGCCAGCTAAACTTTTGTTGAATGCCATGATTTGCTCCTTTAATAAAACATAATTTGTAAAAGTGAAGAATCTAAACATCTAAAGCTTGATGCTTAAGCTTGGGGAAAATAATTCGATCGGCAAGTCCCGTAATACCACCCTGAAAAAGCAGGGCAAAGATCGTCCCTAAGCCGAAATTGGCCAGTCCCATCTTAGGCAATGCAGCCAGAGCCATGATCGTAGGCGGAATATATGAGGCCCACATTGACAAAGTTGCATTACCCTTGAAATAACGGAAACGCAAAATCTGGAATAGGTCATCAGCTGGGTGCAAAACCAGGTTGACCCGCTGATAAATTGAAATGGCCACACCAATGAAAGTGACGCCCAAAAAGTTGATCAAGACATACAAGGCCACCACTGGTAAGGAATGAGCGTCAGGCATGATACGGTTGAAGATATCCGAGAACCATTGAATGAAGATCGAAAATGGCAGCATGAACAAGAAGTTGCCAAAGATTCGTTTCCATTCCCATTTGTGCATCAAGATGGCATTTAAAACCGAGGTAAGCATTCCTAAAACCATAAAGGCCCAAAACAGAGTCATTGAATTGTCGCCTAATACGGCAATGCCAAGGTTGTTTTCAGCCGCCGTCCAATAGGCAGAACCAAGAAACTGCGGATGAATGTGTGAACTTGTTACCAGCGTTAAGACGTTGCCCATCGAATTGATTACGATTGACAGGGCAAAGTAGGCGATGCTGGCCTGCATTGAAATGGTCCGCTTAGGGACTGTGGTGATATTGTTTGAACTTGCTTGATCCAAATTAATTCCCTTCTTCCTGACAAGATATCAATCTTAAAATTGGTGATAGATTTCACTTGCTACGATAAAGATACCGCCAGCATCGCTTGATGTCAACCGGTTGACAGGAAAATAAAGATTGATGTCGCGGGGTCATCCAGTTTTAGGAACCGTTTTCTTTGACGCGGTGACTGGCAACTGCAAAAGAAAGTTCAGTAATAAAAAAATTAGTGACTTTATCGTGAGTTTGCTCTTTGATTCACAGTATTGCTTGGAGAAAGTTTGCTCATTTCTAAATTGGTATAGCAATCCCAACAAGGCACTTATGAACATAAAATCATATATATCTAAAAAAGATTAAGTTTTGCGCAATCGATTGCTTAACAATATAAAGTCAAGATTTATATGTGGTCCATATGTGAATAAACGTTGATAAACCAATAATCTTGTTAAAAAATAGCTGATAAATCGTGCACAAATAAAAATTGGTATTGTCAATCGATTAGCAAAAATAATTCAAAAAATCAATTGACGATGCGCTCAAATTGGACCATGATACGAGTCATGAATTAATTGTTAATCAAAAATTGGTATATTTAACAAAGGAGCAAGAGAAATGCAATCAACTGAGCAAAAAACGATTGCCATCTATGCTGACGGTGCCGTCATTGACGATATGCGTCAAATGGCCAAGCTGCCAGAAGTAACCGGCTTTACAACCAATCCTTCACTGATGAAGCGAGCAGGCGTCACCAACTACCTAACGTTTGCCAAGCAGGTGGTCAGTGAGTTTCCTGAAGCTTCCCTGTCTTTTGAGGTTTTTTCACAAGATCCCCAAGAAATGCAGCAGGAAGCAGAGATTTTGAGTTCATTAGGAAATCATGTCTACGTTAAGATTCCAATCCTCAATCTTAGTGGTCAGCCCAACACTGATCTGATTCAACAACTGTCTCATGCCGGCATCAAGCTGAATATTACCGCAGTAACGACCAGCGAGCAGGTTCGTTTGGCACTGGAAGCATTGGATGAACAGACGCCGGCAATTATTTCACTGTTTGTTGGACGCGTTGCCGATACGGGGGCTGACCCAACTTCTTTTGTCAATGCCAGCGTTGCAATGTCGCATTTGCATCCTAATGTTGATCTGCTTTGGGCTTCAACGCGCGAGGTCGATAATATTCGCCAGGCCAAACAGGCAGGAATCGATATTATCACGGTACCACCGGCAATTCTTGAAAAATGGCTGGCTCGGCGAAAGTTTACTCCCGAAGACGTTGCCTTAGATACGGTCCGGGGCTTTGATAAAGATATCAGTACGCTGGGCTTTAGTATTCTTGATGATGTTAAGGAGGCGGCCGCTAATGAATAGTCAACACTCCAATCTGGATCAGTTGTCCGTTACGGCTGCTCGCATGCTGGGGGTCGAAATGATCGAAGCCTCACGCAGCGGACATCCAGGTATTGTTTTGGATGCGGCGCCAATGGCCTATACGCTGTTTGAGTATCACATGCGTTTTAATCCAAAGCAGCCCAAGTGGATCAACCGAGATCGCTTTGTATTGTCGGCTGGTCATGGCTCGGCACTGCTTTACAGTCTGCTGCATCTAAATGGCTTTGATCTGACGATTGATGACTTAAAGGCATTTCGTCAGATGGGTTCCAAAACGCCGGGGCATCCCGAATATGGGTGGACGCCAGGCGTTGATGCTTCAACGGGTCCCTTGGGTCAGGGACTGGGCATGGCAGTCGGTATGGCGATTGCTGAAAAGCATCTGGCCGCTCAATGCAATCGGCCTGGCTTGCCGGTAATTGATCACTATACGTATGCTTTGGCCGGCGATGGTGACCTGATGGAAGGCATCAGTCAAGAAGCCTTGGACATTGCGGGCAATCTGCAGCTTAATAAGCTGATTGTGCTTTACGATTCAAATGACGTTTCGTTAGACGGACCATTATCGATGAGTACCCATGACAACGTTGAGCAACGCGTCAAAGCAGCCTCGTGGAATTATGAACGTGTTGAGGACGGCAACGAGTTGGCCCAGATTGATGCAGCCTTGTGGCGGGCTAAACGCTCTAGTAAGCCAACCTTGATCGAGGTCAAGACCGTAATTGGCTATGGTGCTCCTAAACAGGGGACTAATAAAGTGCATGGCACGCCGGTTGGTCAAGATGGCCTGATGACGCTGCGAGAAAAGTTTGATTGGCATGAGCCGTCTTTTACCGTGCCACAGGCAGTCTATGATCACTTTAAGGAACTGACGGCAGCTAAGGAAAAACAGTATCAGCACTGGTTGGAAATGTGGGCTTCCTACCAGCAGCAGTATCCACAACTGGCAGCACAGTTGATGAGCGACCAGTTCAAGCTTAATGATGCTGAACTGAACTATCAACCGGGTGAAAAAATTGCCACGCGGTTGGTATGTGATGATGCACTGCAAGAGATTGCTCGTCAAAATCCAATGTTTTGGGGCGGGGCAGCCGATCTGGCCAGTTCCAACAAAACGCTGCTTAAACAAGACGACAATTTTGCCGCCGATAATCCTTTAGGACGCAATCTGCGGTTTGGCGTGCGTGAGTTTGGCATGGCCGCGGCTTTGAACGGCATTACGCTGCATGGTGGTACACGGGCGTTTGGCAGTACGTTTTTGGTATTTAGCGACTACCTCAAGGCGGCAGTACGACTGGCAGCTTTAATGAAAGTACCAACGACTTTTGTCTTCTCACACGATTCCTTAGCAGTTGGCGAGGACGGACCAACGCATGAGCCGGTTGAACAGCTGGCGGCACTGCGTTCGATGCCAGGCGTTGATGTCTTTCGGCCGGCTGATGCCAATGAAACGATTGCATCATGGCAGGTAATCGGCAAAACCAGCGATCGACCAAGCGTTATCGTTACCTCTCGCCAAGGTCTGCCGGTTCTGGCGGCTGCCAAGCATGCACCGGTAGAACGTGGGGCTTACGTTTTAGCACCAGCCAAGACCAATCATCCAGCTGGAATTTTGATTGCCAGCGGTTCGGAAGTCTCCTTGGCGCTGCAGGCTAGAGAAAAACTGGCAAAAGAGGGCATTGACGTGCAGGTCGTCTCGATGCCATGTCAAGAACGCTTCTTGCGGCAGTCCAAACAGTATCAAGACATGGTACTGCCGCCACGACTGGATAAACGTCTGGCAATTGAAATGGGCAGCTCAATGTGCTGGCATCGGTTTGTTGGCTTAAATGGCATGGTAATGGGCGTTGACGAGTTTGGTACCAGCGCGCCGGGAAATCAGGTTATTGAAAAGTATGGCTTTACGCCTGAGCACGTGGCTGCAGCCTTTAAACAAACCGCTGGACTTACGGCAGAAACGTCAGAACAGGCAGCCGTTAATGGCTAGCCATTATCACTCCAAAATCTATGATTCGCATTATAAATCTTAATCTCTAAACCTCAAAATACTCCAAAAATCCCTAAAAGAAAAAGGCATGATCGATTTCCCATCCTGATCGATCATGTCTTTTTGATTTTGATTATAAATACTTACAGTAAAAAAGCCCTGTGACTTAACATCACAAGGCTTTTTATGAAGCAGCAATCAATGATTACAGCTTGTTGTAGAATTCGACAATCAGCGCTTCGTCGATGTCGGCGTTCATGTCTTCACGTTCTGGCAGGCGAACCAGCTTACCTTCGAGCTTGTCAGCATCGAATTCAACGTAAGATGGACGAGCAACAACGGCTTCAACAGCGTTCTTGATAACGTCCAGGTTCTTGGACTTGTCGCGAACGGAGATGACTTGACCAACCTTAACTTCGAAGGAAGGAATGTCAACACGCTTGCCATCTACGGTAATGTGACCGTGGTTAACCAATTGACGAGCTTGACGACGAGTAGTAGCCAGACCCAGACGGTAAACCATGTTGTCCAGACGACGTTCCAACAGAACCATGAAGTTGGTACCGTGAGTACCTTCCTTGATCTTGCCGGCACGCTTGAACAGGTTACGGAATTGACGTTCAGTCATACCGTACATGTAACGCAGCTTTTGCTTTTCGCGCAGTTGCATACCGTATTCAGACAGGCGGCCACGACGGTCATTACCGTGATCACCAGGTGCGTAGTTGCGGCGAGCCAGTTCCTTACCGGTACCGGACAGAGACATGCCAAGACGGCGAGATACACGCCAGCTAGGGCCAGTGTAACGAGACATATTAGAATTCCTCCAATAAAATTATTTGGAGTAAAATAATCCGATGTGAGCTTGACATTCGTGCAGGCCAATTGGATCGTTCACCCTTGCAGCTGGGTTACTGAAAACACCATGCGGCATTGGTCTGTTGACGAGCTTGCCCCTCACTGCTGCATTATTTTACACAAAGAGTACTTTAACGCGAAAAACCGGCTTAGTCAAGATGTTTGATCAGTTCATCGACAAAAGATTTGATGCCGATCTGTAATTTTGCATCAAAACGGTTCTTGACTGGTGCATCCAAATCTAAGACACCCACCAGTCGCCGATGCTTAATCAACGGAACGACCAGCTCAGACTGAGCAGCCGCATCGCATGAAATGTAGCCGGGAAAAGTGGTGACGTCATCGACTGCCAGGGTTTGCTTCTGAGCTGCTGCCTGGCCGCAGACGCCCTTGTTCATTGCGATATGCATGCAGGCGGGATGACCTTGGAATGGGCCTAAGACCAGTTCATCGCCTTTAGGATCATAAAGATAAAAGCCGGTCCAGTTTAATTGATCGACGCTGTCGTTTAACAGTGCTGAGGCATTGGCCAGGTTGGCAATCAGATTGGTCTCATTTGCCAACAAGGCGGCCAGTTGGGCGTTGATAAGCTTAAAATCTGGCAATGTAAAAATCCCTCCGATAAATAATAAGTTGTCAAGTATAGATATGATATAATTTTAATTAGTAGAATTTTAAATTAAACGGTGAAAAAAACAAAGCATAAACCGTGCAAAATTTAGGTGGGATATAGATGTTTCAAGTGTTGATCGGAATTTTAATTATTGCTGCATTGGTAATCATCGGTGTTTACGTCTATCAAAAAAGAACGCTCAATGCTGTTGATGCGATGCTGAATCAAAAAGCCGCCGCCTTGGCAGCTCATTTAGACGAGCGATTCGCTGAAGATGCGCGCCCAGAGCTGAGTGGTGATTCACTAAAGGATTTTAATCAGCTTAAAGAAGAATACCAAGACGAATTTTTGACAGCTGCCAGTCGAGTAGATGACCTAGCCGATCAAATTGCTCAGGATCTGCATGGTTTTAATCTGTTAAGAGTCAAGCCAGATCTACGCAAGCTTCAAGATGCTACGGCCAAGCTGATCAGTGAGCAGCAAAGCTTGGAGAATGGCTTGAAAAAAATCGACGATGCCAAGGCTGAGCACCAAAAGGCAATTGGTCAGCTGAAAAAACAGTATCAGCAGTTCCGTAGCGAGCTGGAAGAAAACAGTTATCGTTATGGCAAGAGCAGTACGGCTCTGCGTCAACGCTTGGCTGATCTGGAAACGCGCTTTACCACGTTTACCACGCTTACGGCCAAGGGCGATTATGAGGCCGCTCAAGACGTGCTCAGCGAACTGCAGGAAGATACTGCTAAGCTGGATCAATTGATTCAAAAGGTTCCAGATGTTTATAAGCCGCTGCTGACTGAATTTCCCACCCAGCTGCAGGAGCTTAAAGAAGGCTATGACCAGCTGAAAAGACATCATTACAACTTTGCCGATGACCAGATCGATCAGGAAATCGACCAGCTCAATCAGCTTTGTGAACGGTCGGCTGCAGATCTGGAGGTTTTAAAGGTTGATGAGGCAGCAACGGCTAACGACCAATTAACGCAGCACATTGATCAACTCTATGACGTTATGCAGCGCGAACTTGATGCCCGACCAAAAGTTTCACCGTTGATGCGTGATGTTGGTCGGCATCTGAGTCATGCCAAGCAGCAGAATCGTGAACTGATTGATGAACTGGAACGTCTCAGTCTCAACTATACGCTCAATAATGATGAGTTGGCCAATGCACGTGGACTGGATGAACAATTGCGGCAGCTGCAGGCGTCATATGATCAAGACCAAGAAGCTTTGGCGATCGAAGAGGCTATTGACAGTCAGGTTGTTGCTCGACAAACCGACAACGAAAAGATGCTGACGGCAATTGAGGAACAACAGCAGCAAATCAACGACAGCGTAGCGGATCTGCAGTCCGATGAGACCCGAGCCAAAAAGACGCTGCAAAAGTTCTCAGTTGAGATTCGTACAATCAAACGGCGAGTTGAGTCATTGAATCTGCCTGGCATTCCAAAAGACTATCTGGACTACTTTTTCTTGGTTAGCGATGAGATCGGTAAACTGGCGGACGCCATTAATCAAGTTAAAATCGATATGGAAGACATTACCAAGCAGCTTTTAATCGTGCAAGACGATCTTGAAACGCTGCAGGAAAAAACTGATGACTTAAGAGATAGTGCCGAACTGACCGAACGGCTGATTCAATATGCCAACCGGCTCAGTATTGATCATGAAGAGATTAATGATGCAATTGCTCAGGCACAAAATGAATTCAATCGTTATAACTATCCAGGCAGTCTGGAAATCTTGGAAAAAGCCGTTGAAAAAGTTGAGCCGGGGTCTTATAAGCGAATGGAGCAGCGCTATTACGCTGAGCTTAAGCGAAATTCTTAATAAAAAACGCGTCATTTCGTTGACGCGTTTTTTATTTTCGGACGTCAATCATGGTTAAAAGATTCATGATCTGTTATAATGTAGCGTTGTTTTAGGAGCCGAACCTTCGTCGCGGATGTGATCCATCGGCGGCAATATCTTGCGAGGAAAAACTTTTTTCCCGCGTGCATTAAAGGAGCAAGCACAGTATGATTTATTTTGACAATAGTGCCACGACACAGATCTGGCCAGAAGTTTTGGATACGTATAATCAAGTCTGCCAAAAGATTTGGGGCAACCCTTCTAGTCTGCACAAGGTTGGCGAGACGGCTTGGAATCTTCAAGAGCAGGCACGTAAGCAGATCGCGGACCTGTTTAGCGTTTTGCCAAGTGAGATTGTTTTTACCAGTGGCGGTTCAGAAGGCGACAACTGGGTCATTAAAGGAACAGCAATTGAAAAGCGTCAATATGGCAAGCACATCATTACGACCAGCGTTGAGCATGCTGCGGTACGTAATTCAATGGAGCGTTTAGCTGATTTGGGATTTGATATTACCTATCTGCCGGTTGACGATCAGGGACGCATCAATCCTGAAGACGTAAAAAAGGCACTGCGGCCAGATACGATTTTGGTTGAGTCGATGGTGGTCAACAACGAGATTGGTACGATTCAGCCAATCAAGGAAATCGGTGAGATCTTAAAAGACTACCCAAAGGTTCATTTCATGGTCGATGCAGTTCAAGCGATTGGCAAGGGAATCGATGACATTGTCTTTTCGGACCGAGTCGATTTTGCAGTCTTTTCTGGGCACAAGTTCCATGCGCCACGCGGGACCGGCTTTGTATATGCCAAAGCCGGCCGCAAGCTGGCCCCGCTGATTGACGGTGGTGGCCAAGAGCGTGGTCGTCGCAACGGAACTGAAAATACGGCCGGCTTTGTTGCCATGGCGCGGGCTTTACGAATGGTCAAACAAGAGGAAAAAGAGGTTGTTGAACGCGAAAAAGCCGTTAAGACGCGGATTTATGATCACATTAAAGACTTTGATCACGTTCAGATCATTTCTAAAAACGATGACTCATTTGCACCGCATATTCTGACGTTTGCAATCGTCGGTGTTCGCGGCGAAACAATCGTACATGCTTTTGAAGAGCATGACATTTATATTTCTACGACCAGTGCCTGCTCATCCAAAAAGCATGTAGAAGCCGGGACGTTAGCAGCAATGAAGGTGCCAGATTCGATTGCTACCAGTGCGGTCCGAATCAGTCTGGGCGACCAAAATACCTTGGCCGAAGCTGATGAGTTCAACCGGGTCTTTGATGAGCTGTATGCTGGCTTTAAAAAGATTATCGACTAGTTTTGAAAGGAAAATTTTGTTCTAACAATGCAATATGATGAAATCATGGTGCGCTATGGTGAGCTTTCAACCAAAGGGCGCAATCAAAAGAACTTCATTGACCGATTGGGAGCCAACGTCACTAAGGCGCTGCATGGCTTTGATCAGGTTAAGATTCATCCGCAAAGAGACCGGATGCATATTGATTTAAACGGTGCTGACAGTAATCAAGTGATGGACCGCCTAAAGCAGGTTTTTGGCATTCAGACCTTCTCGCCGTCGCTGCGTGTTGATAGTGACTTTGAGGCCGTTAAAAAAGCGGCTGCCAAGATGATTAGAGAACAGGTTAAAAAGCCGGCAACGTTTAAGATCAGTACTCGGCATGCTGACCATGGCTTCCCAATGGGTACGTTTGAGATGAATCGTGAGCTGGGGGCCTACCTGCTGAAAGAATTTCCCGACCTTTTGACGGTTGACGTCCATCATCCAGATATTGATCTGATGGTTGAAATTCGCAAGAGCGGGATTTATTTGACCAGTGAAAAGATCAAAGGTGCCGGTGGCCTGCCAGTTGGGACAGCCGGTAAGGGCATGATGATGCTCTCTGGTGGAATCGATTCGCCGGTAGCTGCCTATCTGGCCATGAAGCGTGGGGTCTCCTTGGAAATGGTGCACTTTTATAGTCCGCCATACACCAGCGAACAAGCACTGGCCAAGTCAAAGGAGCTGACCAGCAAGCTGGCTAAGTACTGTGGCAGCATCAAGTTTATCCAGGTCCCATTTACCGAGATTCAGGAAACGGTTAAAGAAAAAGTACCTGAAGGCTATCTGATGACCGTTCAGCGCCGATTGATGCTTAGACTGGCTGCAGCGCTGGCCATGAAGCGACACGGCCTGGCCATCTTCAATGGTGAGAGCCTTGGGCAGGTAGCCTCACAGACGATGGAGAGCATGGTGGCCATTAACGATGTAACGACGTGGCCGGTTCTGCGTCCGGTGTTGTCGTTTGATAAGACTGAAATCATCAAGATCGCTGAAGAAATCGATACCTACGAGCTGTCGATTCTGCCATATGAGGACTGCTGCACGGTCTTTACGCCACCTTCGCCAAAGACCAAGCCAAACCTGAAACGGGCACGATCCTACGAGGCACGGTTGGACGTCGAGGGCTTGATGCAGCGAGCACTGGACAATATCAAGATTACAGAGATTCATGCCGGTGACGAATTCCTAAACCAAAATCAGGACGTTTTTGCTGAATTGCTGTAAAATTTAAGCTGATGCAAGACTTTTTAATGCATCAGCTTTTTTATTTCAAACACCGGATTTGGCTATTCGAATGGTGCTAAATTTGGTATACTGTTCCCACACAAAATTAAAAAACGCTGTGAAACTGAAAGGAGCGTTCATCGTGGAAGTTACTGTCAATGGTGAGAAGATGCAGCTGGTAGGCAATCCGCCAGAAGTAGGTACGGAAATTCCTCACTTTAAGCTGTTTGATGCTCAGAATCAACGTGTTAAGACTCGTGAGCTGCTGGGCAAGCCAACTTTATTTTCAGTCGTACCAGACATCAATACATCGGTTTGCTCACTGCAGTCACGCAAATTCAACAAGGCAATGGCTGAATATCCTGACGTCCGCTTGATTACGGTCTCCACCAATCCTGTCAACGAGCAGAAGGGCTGGTGTGCAGCTAATGATATTCCAAATGCCGAGCTTTTATCTGATTATGAACAGTCATTTGGCTATGCAATGAAACTTTTGATTCCTGATGAAGGGGTCTTGGCGCGCTCAATCTTCCTCATTGATGCTGACGGTCAGATCGTCTATTCACAGATTGTTCCTGAAATGACGCATGAACCAGACTATCTGGCAGCATTGAACGCAGTTGAGAAACTTAGCAAGTCAGCCGAATAATTAAAAAATTATTTGAATCGACTTGACGTTATCAAAAATTTCTTTTATTATTACGCTATTCAAGCATTGAACGAGAGAGTAGATTCGACAAGACCGTTCAGAGAGACTCGGTTGCTGAAAAAGAGTCCCGTCAGTCGAATTGAAGGTAGCTCGCGAGCAGAAGCACTGAAACCAAGTAGGTGCTTCCGGTTCATGGCCGATATCCCATGTTAGAGCGGAAACTTTCATCAGTAGAGTTTCAATTTAGGTGGTACCGCGAGCAGACTCGTCCTAATTTATTAGGGCGGGTCTTTTTAGTTTAATGCCGATCAATCAACAACAACTGTAAATCTGAAAGGGGAACTTGCCATGTCAGAAAAGAACATGTCCACCAAGTTCAACCCAGCTTCAATTGAAGAAGGGCGCTATCAATGGTGGATCGATGAAGGGTTCTTTAAGCCAAGCGGCGATAAGAAAGCCAAACCATATTCAATCGTTATTCCACCTCCTAACGTTACCGGTAAGCTGCACTTGGGTCACGCCTGGGACACGACGCTGCAGGATATGATCATTCGTCAAAAACGGATGCAGGGCTACGATGTTTTATGGCTGCCAGGGATGGATCATGCCGGAATCGCAACGCAGGCCAAGGTTGAAGCTCGTCTGCGCGAACAAGGCATTTCACGCTATGACTTGGGTCGTGAAAAGTTTGTTCAGCAAGTCTGGGACTGGAAAGACGAATATGCCGATATTATTCACAAGCAATGGGCCAAGATGGGGATCTCGGTAGACTACGATCGTGAGCGCTTTACCCTTGATGAAGGGCTGAATAAGGCTGTGCGCAAGGTCTTTGTTGATCTGTACAACAAGGGTCTAATCTACCGGGCAACCTACATCATCAACTGGGACCCACAGGCACGGACGGCGCTTTCTGACATGGAGGTTATCCATAAAGACGACAAGGGTGCCTTCTACCACGTTAAATATCCATTTACCGATGGCACGACGTTTAATGGCAAGGACTACATTGAAGTTGCCACGACGCGTCCTGAAACCATGTTTGGTGATGAAGCCGTTGCCGTAAACCCAAATGATGAACGTTACAAGGAACTGGTCGGTAAGCATGTCATGGTACCACTGGTCAACCGTGAGATCGAAATCATTGCCGATGATTACGTAACGCCAGACTTTGGTACTGGGATGGTTAAAATCACGCCAGCTCATGACCCCAACGACTTCTTGGTCGGCAAGCGTCATAATCTGCCAGAACTCAACACGATGAATGAAGATGCCTCGTTAAACGAAAATGCCGGCAAATACTGCGGCATGGATCGTTTCGAGGCTCGTAAGGCAATCGTCAAAGATTTGGAAGACGGCGGCTACATGCTTAAGATTGACCCAATCGTGCACTCAGTTGGCCACTCTGAACGAACGGGCGTACAGGTTGAGTCGCGCCTTTCCACGCAATGGTTCGTTAAGATGAAGCCATTGGCAGACAAAGCGTTGGCCAACCAAAAGACGGCCGACCGAGTCAACTTTGTCCCAGAACGGTTCGAGCATACTTTCAACCAATGGATGGAAAACGTTCATGACTGGGTCATCTCACGTCAATTATGGTGGGGCCACCGCATTCCAGCCTGGTACAACAAGCAGACTGGTGAAATGTACGTTGGTATGGAAGCACCAAAGGACGCCGAAAACTGGGAACAGGACAAAGACGTGCTGGATACCTGGTTCAGCTCGGCTTTGTGGCCATTTTCAACGATGGGCTGGCCAGATACGGATTCTGCTGACTTTAAGCGCTACTTCCCAACCAACACGCTGGTTAGCGGCTATGACATCATCTTCTTCTGGGTTGCCCGGATGATCTTCCAGTCACTTGAGTTTACCGGCAAGGCACCATTCCACAACGTCTTGTTGCACGGCTTGATTCGTGATGAGCAGGGCCGCAAGATGAGCAAGTCTTTGGGTAACGGGATTGATCCAATGGACGTCATCGAAAAGTATGGTACGGATGCTTTGCGCTGGTTCCTGGTTACGGGTTCCACGCCTGGTCAAGATATCCGCTTCTCTTATAAGAAGATGGATGCGGCCTGGAACTTTATCAACAAGATCTGGAATGCCAGCCGTTACGTAATCATGAACCTTGGCGACATGCAAAGTGCACCAAAGCTGCCGGCCCAAGATAAGTGGGATCTGGCTGACCGTTGGATTTTGAGTCGTTTGAACGCAACGGTCAAGCAGGTTACCGAACAGTTTGAATCGTTTGATTTTGGTGAGGCCTGCCGCTGTCTGTACAACTTCATCTGGAACGACTTCTGTGACTGGTACATTGAAATGACCAAAGAAAAGCTCAACAATGGGACCGATGAAGAAAAGGCCGACACCAAGAACATCTTGGGTTACGTGCTCGACCAAACGCTTAAACTGATGCACCCAATCATGCCATTCGTTACTGAAGCACTGTGGCAAGACATGCCTCATGAAGGCAAGTCGATCATGATTGCCGACTACCCAGTCGTTCATGATGAGTTCACCGATGAGAAATCCGAAGAACAGATGAAACGTCTGATCGAATTGATCACTGCTGTCCGCAACATCCGTAACGAAGCCAATGCACCAATGTCCAAGCCGGTTGACCTGCTGATCAAGACTGATGACCAAGCTGATGCTGACATGCTTTTGGCTAATGAGGACTACATCAAGCGCTTCTGCCACCCAGCCAATCTGCAGATTGCTACCGATACGCAGGCACCAAAGCTGGCCATGAGTGGGATCGTAACCGGTGCTGAAGTCTACATTCCAATGGCTGAGCTGGTTGATCTTAAAGAAGAGCAAGCCCGGATGGAAAAAGAAATTGCCAAGTTGGAAAAAGAGGTTCAACGCTCGGAAAAGAAGCTTGGCAACGAGAAATTTGTCAACAATGCTCCAGAAGCCGTTGTTGCTGAAGAACGGACTAAGGCTGCCGAATGGAAACAAAAGCTGGAGGCAGCTCAGACTCGTCTTGAATCACTTAAGAATGCTTAAAACGAGGGTTGCTAATCCCGACTTTTTAACCTAGTTTAAATTAAATACGTTGGCATCCCCAGGGTTCATCTGAGCTTTGGGGATGCTTTTTTAAAATCAATTCGACTTTTGCGAACAATTGTTCTATAATGAGCAGTAAAAATGAAAGGATTCATCATGACCAACATTCAAAACTATGATGACGCGTTGGCGTTTATTCACGGTCGTACCAAATTCAAAAAAATTCCTACACTCAAGCGTATGCGGCGATTTTTACAAGAGTTGGGCAATCCGCAGGAAAATCTCGATTATCTGCATATTACGGGAACCAACGGCAAAGGGTCGACAACGGCTATGCTGAGATCAATGCTGATGGCAGACGGCCTGAGCGTAGGGACGTTTACTTCACCGTTTATCGTTCGTTTTAATGAGCGTATTTCATTAAATGGTCAACCGATTCCTGATGATGAGCTGGTTAAGACGGTTCAAAAAGTTGCGCCGATTGTTGACTATCTGGATGAGGTTTTGCCAGAGGGCGGTCCAACTGAATTTGAGATTGATACGGCAATTATGTTTACCTGGTTTGCCAAAATGCGGCCAGACGTCGTCATTCTTGAAGTGGGGATTGGCGGTCTGTTTGACTCGACCAACGTCATCGTACCCAAGGTCAGTGGCATCGTCTCTGTTGGTTACGATCATATGCATGTTTTGGGCGATACGCTGGGCGAGATTGCTGCTCAAAAAGCTGGGATCATCAAGCCTAAGGTTCCGGTCGTAATCGGCAGACTGCCCAAAGCCGCACGTCAGGTGATCATAGAGGCTGCTCAAGACAAGCAGGCACCATTGTATGAAAATGGTCGCCAATTTACGGCCAAAAAGCTAAATGACCATCAATTGAAAAATGAGATTGAATATGATGGCTTGATGATCCACCGTCAAAGATTTCAGTTGGGACTATTGGGTGAGTATCAAGTTGACAATGCTGCCGTTGCGATTACCATGGCCCAGCTTTATTTAAAGCAGCAAGGACTGCCGATTGACGTTGGGTCGTTTCGGCAGGGACTGGCTGATACGCGTTGGCCAGGTCGCTTGGAGGTCGTTAATGACTCGCCGCTGGTAGTCTTGGATGGAGCACATAATCTCCCTGGGATGCAGGCTTTAACGACGACAATCAAAGACGATTTTAAAAACATGGAGATTTATGTTTTAGTAGCCATTTTGGCAGATAAGCAGTATCAGTTGATGTTGGGTGAGATTGCCAGCTTGCCTAACGTACATTTAATGCTGACCAATTTTGCCGGACCAGGTCCCAAGCGGCCAAGTGCCGACTTAAAAAAAGCGGCTCAAGACATTGAGACGCGTTGGCCAATTAAAACAGCTGCCAGCTGGCAGGAAGGACTGCTAAAAATTTCTAAGGAGGCTTCGGCAGACGATGCTATTTTGATTACCGGCTCTTTGTATTTCATCTCAGAAGTGCGCAGTTTTTTCGTTAATTCGGCTGCTGAAAATTAAGGTTATTTGATTTTTAACCGAAAAAATACTATCTGCTCTAGTCTGCATATAGTATTGGCAGGGGAGGTAATCAAATGGTCGAAAAAACTTGTCAGCAGCGTTATGTCACACTGGTCAACATGGTATTTAGCAAGGAAGAGGATCTGGCCAATCATTTTTTAGAACTGTTTCCAACGCCGGCAGTTTTTCGCTGCATGACTATGGAAGAGCAGGATGCCTTTTTAGGCTATGATCGGAAACGACTCAAACCGGTTCTGGCGGCTATTGAGCTGGGCAGTTTGATTCTAACCTGTCCGCACGAGATTTTAGGGCATGCCTATTCCAGCAATGAAGTTGGTCAGTTTTTAATGGACGAGATGGCTGGTCAGACACAAGAATCAGTTGAGATTCTCTGTACGGACGTGCATAACGAAATTATTGCTCGGCACTGTTTGTTTAAGGGAGGGCAAGCCGAATGCATGCTCTATCCTGATCAGATTTTTCGCTATGCGCTTCACTGGAACTCATTTGGCCTGATCATGGCACACAATCATCCTTCAGGTGATCCTGCGCCATCCAGACAGGATTTGAGCTTTATGAGTCGATTGGAGCAGGGCTGCCAGCTTTTGGGACTGCATTTATTGGACTGTCTGGTGATTGGCAGTCAAGACTACTACAGCTGGCGTGAAGGTCAGGAAAGTCATGCGACATTTAATGGTCAAATTGCGAATTGAATTTTAAAATTCGGTTAAGGAACTCCCAATGATGAATAGCAATGCTGTTTTTCTTTAGCGTTTGGTGTATAGTAATGTCTGTTAATTTAACGTTCGGCTATGGTATAATATCAACGCTATTGTATTATGAAAAAGAACGACTACTTTTGTATACGAAGGGAAGAAACAGATTGCTAGGAATTGGAGCAAAAAATATTGGCATCGACCTTGGGACTGCCAATACTATTGTTTACATTGAAGGCAAGGGCATCGTTTTGCGTGAACCATCCGTAGTTGCTCGCAACAAAAAGAGCGGCGAGGTCATTGCGGTTGGCGAAGAAGCACGCGACATGATCGGCCGTACGCCAGCAAGCATCGTGGCAATTCGCCCAATGAAAGACGGCGTAATTGCTGATTATGACACGACGGTTGCCATGATGAAGCACTACATGGAAAAGGCCTTGGGTAAAAACGGCGGCAAGCCATATGTAATGGTCTGCGTACCAAGCGGCGTTACGGAAGTTGAAAAGCGTGCCGTAATTGACGCGACGCGGGTTGCCGGTGCTCGAGATGCCTATGTGATCGAAGAGCCTTTTGCAGCTGCAATTGGTGCTGGTCTGCCGGTTATGGACCCAACTGGCAGCATGGTTGTTGATATTGGTGGTGGTACGACCGATGTTGCTACGATCTCGCTTGGTGGGATTGTTTCCAGCCGCTCAATTCGAATGGCTGGGGACAAGATGAACGATGCAATTGCTCAATTCGTTCGTCAAAACAAGAACCTGCTGATCGGTGAACGGACGGCCGAAAAGCTCAAGTGGGATATCGGCTCAGCTTCGGTTGAAGCAGCTAAGGAAATGGGCACGACTGAGGTTCGCGGTCGTGACCTGGTAACCGGTCTGCCACAAACCAAGGAAGTTTCGGCGGTTGACGTTTCCAATGCTTTGCAAGACGTTGTGGAAGCCATCATTGAAGCCATCAAGGGAACGTTGGAAGAAACCTCGCCTGAAATTGCGGCTGATGTCATTGATCATGGGATCGTCCTGACTGGTGGCGGTGCCTTGCTTAAGCATTTGCCAGAGGTTATTGCCGACGCTACCAAAGTACCGGTATTTATCGCCAATGATCCATTAGACTGCGTTGCTATCGGGACTGGTGAGTCACTGAAGAGCATCGACGTGATGAAAAAGAGCAAGTAGTCACGATTCAGAGTAAAGAGAATAACTGATATACAGTTAACAGGGCGGGGCTGGTCGCAAAACGATTTGTTTTGCCCAGCCCCGTTAAATGTATCTGGATGCATTGGAGGATAAAAATGCAGAAGTTTTTTTCGAATCGCCGCTTGGTAATTACAGTGGTAATTCTGGTGGCCTGCTTTGGCTTGATGGGTGGCTCGGTTGCCATGCGCAATCGTCGTTCGACACCGCCACTGATTCAGCAGTTTGGCAATGACATCGTTGGTTTTGCTGATGACATTGTGGCCTATCCAGTTAATGCAGTCCAAAGTGGCGTCAGCTCAGTTTCTGAATTGATGAATGCCTACACGGAAAATCGTGAACTCAAGCAAAAAGTTTCTGAACTGGCGCAGGTTAAGGTTCGCGATCAAACGCTGGCCAAAGAAAATAAGGAGCTTAAAGCTGAACTGAAGCTTAAAAGCTCACTAACGGACTATTCAACCGTCAGTGCGGCCGTAATGTCAAGAACACCTTCGTCATGGCAGCAACAGTTGGTCATCAATAAGGGACAGACCAGCGGCATTAAGAAAAATATGCCAGTGCTTTCTGGTGGTGGCTTGATTGGTCGCGTCTCTGAGGTTAACAAGACCAACAGTAAGGTTGAACTGCTCAGTGATACTAGCGAGTCATCCAACCGTTTTTCAATAGTGATTAATGGCTCGGATGGCAAAAACGTTAACGGGATTATTACCGGCTACAATGCCAGAACCAATGAATTGATCATGGGTCAGGTAACCTCAACGGCTAAAATCAAAAAAGGCGCCAAGGTCATGACCAACGGAATGGGCGGGATTACGCCTAAAGGGCTCTATGTCGGTAAGGTCTCTCGCATCGGTAAGGACGACTATGGTTTGGCTAAGAAAGTCTACATCAAGCCAGCCACCAACTTTAACGAGATCAATATCGTTACGGTAGCGGAATTAAACGATTAGAGGCGGTGCGACATGTATAGATTATCCCGGTTGAAATACGTATTTCCCTTGGGCCTGTTTGTTGCACTGTTTCTGGATGGCTCTCTAAGCAAGGTCTTTGCGGACTTTTTCTTTCATTACCCATACGCAATGGTTAGCCAGCTGGTGATTGTCTGGCTGGTCTGCGCCTATTTTTTTGAAGGCGACGTGCAGATTCCGCTAATGGGCTTTGCAGTGGCAGCAGGGATTGTCTGCGACCTTTATTATTCTGGAATCTTGGGCCTATTTATGTTTCTTTATCCGATGGTTGTTGGCTTAACCAAATTACTGGCTAAATATATGACACCGAGCTTTCCGATAATTATTTTGATTTTCTTGATTGATATGGTGGTTTTTGAGCTTTTTAATTATTGGGCCTATGCAGCGATTGGCATTGCCAAGGTTGGCTTGACTGGCTTTTTGCTGGACACGCTCTTGCCGACTTTAGCATTGAACCTGGTTTACTTGATAGTTTTGTACCTGCCGTTGCAAAAGCTGATTACCTGGGCTGCCGATACAGAGCGGCGCTAAATTTACACAGAAGTATTGACAAGATCGCAGGATGATAGTAAGATACTGACAATTATTAAAAAACGATAACAAAAACAAAGAACAGACTAGTAGCTGTTTAGTCATCTGCTCAGCGAGTCGCGGTTGATGGGAAGCGACCAGAGGACAACAGTGAATCACATCTGCGAGTTGGGCGATTGAATTGAGTAAGTCGCTCCGGGGAAGCCCGTTACAGCACAGAGTTTAAATTTGAACTCGCTGAGGCAGTCTGGCGTGAGCCGGCTGCAATGATGAGGTGGAACCGCGGCAACGCCCTCTGAGCCATGTGCTCGGGGGCGTTTTTGCTTTCCTTGAAGATTTGAACTTGATGAGGCACTGGCTGTGAAGCCTTTGTAAATCCGAGGTGGGATCACGCTACGGCGTCCTCGACAGTCAAGGTGACTGTTGGGGGCGTTTTTTGTTATCGAAGCATTTGAGGGAGGTTTTATTATGTCAATGCACTACGTTATGGAGATTCTGCCGTCGCTTTTGCAGGGCGCCGGCATGACCTTGAAGCTTTTTTTCTGGACGCTGATTGGCTCATTGCCTTTGGGAATTTTGGTCAGCTTGGGGTTAACGTCTAAGTTCCGGCCGCTGCAGTGGATCCTTGAGATCTATGTCTGGCTGATGCGAGGAACGCCACTTTTGCTGCAGCTGATCTTTGTCTTTTACGGTTTGCCGATTGTCGGAATTGTCTTTCAACGGTATGATGCGGCTTTGTTTGCCTTTATTCTTAACTATGGTGCCTACTTTGCTGAAATTTTCCGTGGCGGCTTTCAATCCATTGATCAAGGCCAATACGAAGCTGCACGAGTACTGCGCTTGAGCTATGGTCAGACGCTGCGCAAGATTGTGATCCCACAGGTGGTCAAGATCGTGATTCCTTCGATTGGTAATGAAGTCATCAACTTGGTCAAAGACTCATCCTTGGTATACGTAATTGGACTTGGCGATCTGCTGCGGGCCGGCAACGTTGCCACGGCACGAGACGTAACGCTGGTACCATTGCTTTTGGTCGGCTTGATCTATCTGATTTTGATTGGGATCTGCACGTTTATCCTAAACAAGGTTGAAAAGCGCTACTCATACTTTAAATAAAAGGAGGCCATGAATATGCTGGAAGTACAGGAACTGAAAAAAAGTTTTGGCGGTCGTCAAATTTTGGACGGTGTCAATCTAACGGTTAAAGATGGTGAGATTTTATGCATCGTTGGTCCATCCGGTGCCGGCAAGACGACGCTTTTGCGTTGCATTACCGGGTTGGAAGCAGCTGACAGCGGTAAATTCTTGATTGATGGCCGTCCTTTTGATCCTCAAGGAACGGAACGCTCTGACAGTGTAATTGGCGTTGTTTTTCAAGACTTTAATCTCTTTCCGAATCTGTCGGTGCTTGAAAACGTCACCTTGGCACCAACCTTGGTTTTGAAAAAGTCCAAAGATGAGGCTCAAAAAGATGCTGAAGAGCTTTTAAAAGAACTTGGTCTGGACGGCAAAGGTGATCTTTATCCATACCAGCTGTCAGGTGGTCAAAAGCAGCGGGTGGCGATTGCACGGGCACTGGCAATGAAGCCCAAAATTCTTTGCTATGACGAGCCGACCTCAGCACTTGACCCCAATTTGCGAGATGAAGTGGCCAAATTGATTCTTGGCTTGAAAAAAGACGGCATGACGCAACTGGTGGTTACGCACGATATGGACTTTGCTCAAAAAGTTGCTGACGATATTTTGCAGGTTAAGGCCTTGGATCAGCAATAAAAATGGGGGCAGGAAAATTGAAGAAGTTTAAGTATTGGCTGCTGTTGCTGCTGATCTTGCCGGTCATGCTGCTGAGCGGCTGCGAAAACGTAACGCAGCGTGCCAACACACAGGATACCTGGAAGCAGATTCAGCGACGCGGCAAGGTAGTGATTGGCCTTGATGATAGTTTCGTGCCAATGGGCTTTCGCCAAAAAAACGGCAAGTTGGTGGGCTATGACATCGATCTGGCCAAGGCAGTGTTTAAGCAGTATGGCATCAAGGTTGATTTTCAAACGATCGACTGGTCGATGAAAGAAACCGAACTGAAAAACGGGACCATTGATCTATTATGGAATGGTTATTCAGTGACTCCGCAACGAGCCAAAAAGGTTGCCTTTAGCCGAGTCTACTTGCTTAACAAGCAGGTCTTGGTTACCAAGAAAAAAGATCACATCAATAATTTCAGTGATATGAAAGGCAAGAGCTTGGGGGTTCAAAATGGTTCAACGGGGGCTGCGGTCTTGGATGAATACCCTAAACTGCTGAAAGACCGCATTAAAAATCACAAAGCTGTGCTCTATGATACCTTCCCTGATGCATTTATCGATTTGAATGCCAACCGAATTCAAGGGATCTTGATGGATGAGGTCTATGCCGACTACTACATCAAGCACCAAAAAGACAGTTCGGCCTATCAAGTCTATACTGACTCGAAGATGCCGCAAGACTATTTTGCCGTGGGCATGCGCAAGGGTGATAAGACGCTGCAAAAGAAGGTCAATGAAGGCCTGGCCAAACTGCAAAAGAATGGCGAACTGCGTCGGATCAATAAGAAATGGTTTGGCATCAGCAGCAATTACCTGGGGCCAGTTAAAAAATAAAATCATTTATCAACGAGGACGTGCACCAGCGCGTCCTCGTTTGTAATTTATCGTAGAATCAAGTAAGATGAAATATTGTATCTATCAGCAAGAATGAAGCATGACGATTGCAATTCGTCAATTAATTTGGAAATGAGGGTAATATGGTGGATTTTAATCTGCAGCCAGGCGTCAGACTGCATGTCAAGCCGACGTCACGGTTTCACGTTAATCGAATCCAGGTCAACTTTGCTACGCCGCAAACCGTTGACAATCCGGCATCACGCAACCTATTGGCTAATCTTTTGGAGACCAGCACGGCCAAATATCCAACACAGACGGCATTTGCCAAGGCACTAAATCATCTGTATGGTGCCGATGCCAGTGCCAGCGTCGGTCGCATTGGCTATGCGCATACGCTGCGAGTCCGTGCTGAGGCAGTCGATGATCGGTTTGCACAGCCGGGCGTTTTTGCCAGCCTGGTTGAGATTTTATATCAGATGATCTTTTGTCCACTGATTAAAGATGGTGCTTTTGATGAGGCAACCTTTAAGACACAGCGGCAAAATGTCGTTAACGAATTAGCCTCAATCAAGGAAAATAAGCAATATTATGCAGCCTGGCAATTGGATCGTCTTTATTATGATCAGAGCTCTTTGATGCGCATTCCCAGCTATGGCCGTTTAAAAGATCTAGAAAAGATTACGCCATCATCACTGGTTTCAACCTATCATGATATGCTTGATCATGATCAGGTTGATATCTTCGTTTATGGCAACGTGGATCCGCAAATGGTATTTGATTTGTTTAGTCATTGGCCATTAAAGCCACGTCAGTCACCATTGCCACAAGATGTCTGCTATCGTCAGCCATTTCATCATCGCGTACGTGAATTGACTGAGCATCAAGACGTTAACCAGGCCAAATTGAATCTGGCCTATCATTTTCCGGTTTTTTATCGTGATGAGAACTACTATGCAGCCTTGGTCATGAATGGAATCCTGGGCGGCACGCCATATTCCAAACTGTTTGCCAATGTGCGTGAAAAAGCCAGCCTGGCCTATTATGCCTCTAGTCAATTACGATTGTTCAGCAGTCATTTGGCAATTCAAACCGGGATTGATGCACAAAACCGATTCCAAGCCCAGCAACTAATCGAAGCTCAGGTCAAAGCAGTTCAAGCAGGTGACTTTACCGAAATGGTTATGCAAGAAGTTAAGGATGCCTTGATCAACCAGTATCAAACCGGTCTGGATGCACCTGGCGGCATCGTTGAACACTGGCTGGTTGACTGTATGAGCAACCACCTGCCGGCTGAAAACGTCGTTGAGTCGTTGCAGCAGGTTAGTCACGACCAGGTTGCTAAATTGGCTCAAAAGCTTCAGCTGCAGGCAGTCTATTTTTTGGATGGTGAAGAATAATGCAGCAGTTTAAATATCCAAAATTTAATCAAACCGTGTATCAACAACGCCTGACAAATGGTCTTTTAGTAACCATGCTGCCAATGGAAGGCTTTCACAAGACCTATGCCGTTTTGTCGACTGAGTTTGGCTCAATCGACAATGCATTTGTGCCAGTTGGAAAAGATGAGCTGTTGACGCTTCCAGACGGCGTAGCGCATTTTTTGGAACATAAGATGTTTGAAAAGGATGATCATGATGCCTTTGATCTGTTTGGCAGGCTGGGAGCCGATGCCAATGCATTTACCAGCTTCACGCAGACGCGCTACCTGTTTTCAACAACTTCACATCTGCATGAAAATCTAGATGTATTACTGGATTTTGTACAGGATCCATATTTTACTGAGCAGACTGTGGCAAAAGAAAAGGGGATCATTGGTCAAGAAATCACTATGTACAATGACGATCCTGGCTGGCGACTGTATTTGGGGATGCTGGGCAATCTGTATCCTAATGATCCGATGCGCATTGATATTGCTGGTACGCAGGAATCAATTCAAAAAATTACGGCTGAAATGCTTTATGATGCCTATCGAACGTTTTATCAGCCAGCCAATATGAATCTGTTTATTGCTGGCAAGCTTGACATTGATCAGACTTTAGCGTGGGTTGAGCAGAATCAGGCCCAAAAGCATTTCGATACACCTAGTCTGCCTAAGCGCCTGGCTGTGATCAGCGATCCAGATGCCAATGACGTGATTCCATTTCGTACGCTGACGATGGCGGTTGAACGTCCCAAGGTCATGGTTGGATTGCGTGGTATTCAGCAGCTTGACGATGGCAAACAGCGGCTGCTTTATAAGTGGCGGATCAATCTGCTTTTGGCAATGCTGTTTGACGAGACCTCGGCCAATTTTTTGCGATTATATGATGCGGGTATTATTGATGACTCGTTTAACTATAATTTTGAGATTCAGCGCGGCTTTCATCTGGCAACGTTCAGCACGGATACGGATCAGATGGAGCAATTTAGCGATGCCATGATTCAGATTTTAAAAGAAGCTCCTGAACAGCTAGAAGCAGTCAAGAATCAGTTTGAAGACATTAAGCATGCGATGCTGGGCCGTTTAATCAATCAGTTGGACTCACCAGAAAACATAGCGGTGCTTTATGGCGGCGGCTACTTTGATCATGCTACGCTGCTTGATGAGATCGAGATTTTGCGTGGTATTGAATATGATGAATTGACGACTGCGATCGATCAGTTTATTAAACCTGAACGACTCTCGGTCTATCAGATTGTGCCACCGACGAAATAAGCGTTTCTTAAAATTTGTCGTGGTGATAGTATGCTATACTGGTCTAGGTTATGGACAAATTTAATAAAGAATGAGGATTAGGTATGAGTGAAAACGAAGAAAAACGACCAGAAGTTGGTAAAAAGCTTCATGATGCTCGGGTAGCCAAGGGATTGACCCTCGATGACCTGCAGCAGGCAACCAAGATTCAAAAGCGCTACTTGATTGCCATCGAAGACGAAAAATTTGATGAGCTGCCTGGTGACTTTTACGTGCGGGCGTTTGTCAAGCAGTATGCCGATACGGTTGGCCTGGACGGCGAGGATTTGTTAAAGGAATACGATGACGATCTGCCTAAAGCCAAGACTGATGAATATTCAGAACATATTGCTCAAGCCGTTGAGACCCGGGCTACTTCAAAACGCAAGCTTACCAAGGTCAACGATGCCAGAAAGTATCTGCCAACACTGATTGCAATTATTGTCGTTATCGTGGTTTTGGCTGCTATCTGGCTGACGGCAATCGTCCGCAGCCACAAGGATTCATCAACCAAGATTGACAACAGCTCGGTTAAGGTTTCCGGTGAATCAAGCAAGAAGTCTTCCAGCTCAAGTAAAAAGAAGTCTTCATCAAGCTCAAAGAAAACGTCAAGTAATATTAAGCTGACGGCAACGAATCGGACCAGCAGTGCCGTTACGTTTACCGGCGATGCCTTGAGCAAGGACACGACGCTGACGATCAAGACTTCCGGCCAGGCTTGGAATGCCGTAACGGTAGACAACTCGCAGCGTCTAAGCAAGACGATGAGTGCCAACCAAACGGAAACGATCAAGATTGCCAAGAGCGCGCAAACAATCGTCTTAACGCTTGGCAATGCCAGTGCAACGACGGTCAAGCTCGGCAATACTACGCTTGATCTGACGCAAAACAACACTTATCCAAACACGCGGACGGTCACGATCAAGCTTGGCAATACCACGCAATCGTCCTCAGCCTCATCGACTTCTTCATCGACGACGGCACCCAGCTCATCACAAAGCACTTCATCAACGACTAGTGCAAGCAACTTGAGTTCAAGTTCGACGACTGCTTCGTCAACGCAGACGACCGCATCCAGTACGCGTTAATTCAATCAAATAGGGGGAAGTTTCGTTGAATCTACCAAACAAATTAACCATCGTCCGGCTGATTATTATTCCGTTTTTCTTAATCTTAATGGTCGTACCATTTGGCTGGGGAAGCGTAACTTTTTGGGGTGCCACGATTCCGGTTGCCGAACTGATTGCGGCAATTTTATTTATCGCAGCTACGATTACCGATAATCTAGATGGTCGGATTGCGCGGCGCGATCATTTGGTAACCAATTTTGGTAAGTTTGCAGATCCATTGGCTGACAAGCTGCTGGTCATGACGGCATTTATCGTTTTGACTGGTCAAGGCGTCGTACCTTCTTGGGTAACGACTATCATTATCTGGCGTGAGCTTTCGGTAACGGGATTACGATTGCTTTTGGTTGAGCAAAACGGGACGGTATTGGCTGCCAAGATGCCAGGCAAGATCAAGACGACTACGCAGTTTATCGCTATTATCTTCTTGTTGATGCATAATGTGATCTTTGCCATTTGGAATATTCCATTTGGCCAGATCATGCTCTACATCTGCCTGTTCTTTACGATTTACTCAGGAATCGACTACTTCGTTAAGGGGCGGGGCGTTTTTGCGGATGGTTTTAAATAAAAGCAAAGAAGCAGTCTTCTAAGGCAAATGAGCTTTAGCGGCTGCTTTTTTTGATTTTTTAAATGCATTAGCCGATAATCGGCATATATTAAGTTGAGGGGGATGACTTATGGAAGCAGAAATTATCTCAATCGGAACCGAAATTATCTTGGGGCAGATTGTCAATACCAATGCCCGCTTTTTGGCTGATCAATTGCGACGGCTCGATATAAATGCATATTGGCAGACGACGACTGATGATGATCCCAAGCGCATTCAAGCAGCCATCAGACAGGCACAAAAGCGGGCTCAGCTGATCTTTGTCTGCGGCGGTCTGGGACCAACGCCTGATGATCAGACCATGGCCAGTACGGCAAAGGCAATTGGTGTTGAATTAGCTTTAGATGATGATCAGTGGCAAAAAATTCAAGCTGATTTTACAGCCCGACAGACGCAAATGACGCCAGAAAATATTAAAATGGCCTACTATCTAAAAGGGGGCCAACCGTTATCCAATCCAACCGGCATGGCAATTGGGGCCTATTTGAATCATCAAGATCACACCTATGTCGTTTTGCCAGGACCACCACGTGAATTCAAGCCAATGGTCACGCAAAGTCTCATACCGCTTTTAAAGCAGCAATTTGGCAGCGGGCGGGCTATTTACAGCCACAATCTGCATTTTTTGGGCCAACCAGAATCGCTTTTGATGGATGAGATTAATCAGATATTGGTCGATGCCAGGATTGATGGCGTCTTAGCAACCTCATACGTTCAACCCGGTGAGATTCAGGTACGACTGACGATTCATGATGTCACTGAAGATCAGGCACTTTTGCGACTAACGGCCGCTGAACAGGCAATTTTTAAACAACTTGGCCAATACTGTTTTGGGATTGGCGAGCATGTCACGCTGGCTGCACAGGTTGTCAAATTACTCCAGGAGCATCACTGGACGATCACCAGTGCCGAAAGCTTAACGGGTGGCATGTTCCAGAGCACGATCTGCAGCGTACCAGGCGCCTCGAAAGTCTTTAATGGTGGTTTTGTAACCTATGCTGCTCAGGCTAAGGAACAGCTGCTGGGCGTTTCTCCAAACATTATTGATCGGTATGGTGTTGTCAGTGCTCAAACCGCTAAGGCAATGGCTGAAGGCTGTCAACAAAAGATGAATGCGAAAGTCGGGGTCTCATTTACCGGTGTTGCGGGTCCCGATGCTTTGGAAAACCAGCCGGCAGGGACGGTTTGGATCGGGATTGCAATCAAAGGTCAGCCAACTCAGACCAGGCTGCTGCATCTGTCACCGAAAATGGCAACGCGCCAATGGATTCGGCAGCGCAGTGTTCAAATGGGATTATTGTACGTCTACTGGGCACTGCAAAATAAAACGAACTAATGTTCACTTTTTGCTTGTCTTTTACCCTCGATTACTGATAAGATAGTTACAGACAACTTCGGACATAAGGAGGAAAACATTTTGGCTGATCAACGACAGGCAGCGCTGGAAAATGCACTGCGCAAGATCGAAAAAAACTTCGGTAAGGGTTCCATCATGCGAATGGGCGATGCTGCCGACACCAAGATTGCAACGGTCTCCAGTGGCTCATTGGCAATTGACGAGGCATTGGGGGTAGGCGGCTATCCACGTGGCCGAATCATTGAAATGTATGGTCCAGAAAGTTCTGGTAAGACGACGGTAGCGCTGCATGCCGTTGCTGAAGTGCAAAAACGCGGCGGTACGGCAGCCTACATTGATGCCGAAAACGCATTGGATCCTCAATATGCTCAGGCATTGGGGGTTAATGTCAAGGATCTGTTGCTCTCTCAGCCCGATACCGGTGAAGAGGGACTGGAGATTGCGGATGCCTTGATTGCCAGTGGGGCGGTCGACATCGTTATTGTCGACTCAGTAGCCGCACTGGTTCCACGAGCCGAAATTGAAGGTGAGATGGGTGATACTCACGTTGGTCTGCAGGCACGTCTGATGTCGCAGGCTTTGCGGAAGCTTTCTGGTGAGATTAATAAGACCAAGACGATTGCCATCTTTATCAATCAGATTCGTGAAAAAGTCGGTGTGATGTTTGGGAATCCAGAAACGACGCCGGGTGGCCGCGCCCTTAAATTCTACTCCACGATTCGAATGGAGATTCGGCGTGGCGAGCAGCTAAAAGATGGAACCGAGGTAATCGGTAACCGTGCCAAGATTAAGGTCGTCAAAAATAAGGTTGCACCGCCATTTAGAAAGGCTGAGGTCGACATCATGTACGGTCAGGGAATCTCTAAGACGGGTGAGGTTTTGGATATGGCCGTTGAAAAAGATCTGGTTAAAAAGAGTGGCGCATGGTATTCCTACGGCAATGAGCGAATTGGTCAAGGTCGTGAGAACGCCAAAAAGTGGTTTGAAGAACATCCAGAAGCGATGGCTGAGCTGACCAATAAGGTTCGAGTGGCCTATGGCATGGAACCGGATGCTTCATTAACGGCAGCTGCCAACAGCGAAAAAGACACTGCCAAGGACAAGAAACCACAGCAAGAAAGCCTGGACATGGCAACTGAAACCAAAGAAAAATAATTCATAAAACTCAGGTCTGATAATGATTGGCCTGGGTTTTATTTAGATTTGAACAATCTTTGTCAAGACATTAAGATTTGTTTAACTCGAATTGTTGACACCATTCTTAAGCACGATTAAAATTATTTTGTGTGCAAATTTTCATTTGTTCACTATTAATTAATTGTTAATTCAACCAACAACATAAAATAGTTGATGCGGAGGTGAAACGATGAGTGCTTTCGGCTTGTTAATCGCCGCGCTCGCTATGGTTGTCGGTATTATTGTCGGCTATGTAATTCGAAAAGTCTCTTATGAGAAACAAATTGCACAGGCGCACAATAGCGCCGAGGGAATTATCGCTGCTGCGAAAAAAGATGCTGCGACGGCCAAAAAAGAAGCTGTTTTAGAGGCTAAAGAAGAAAGTCACAGATATCGGGAAAGCGTGGAACAAGAGCTGAAAAAGCGCCGGGATGAGGTTCAGCGTCAAGAGGACCGCATGCTGCAGCGCGAAACCACGCTTGATCGCAAGGATAATGCCCTTGAAAAAAGAGAAAATGCAGTCAGTTCCCGCGAACGCAAGCTGGATCAAAGGAACGAGCAGATTCAAAAAAGTCAACAACATGTAACGCAATTGATTGAACAGCGTCAGGCTGAACTGGAAAAAGTAGCTCAGATGTCGCATGAAGATGCCAAAGAGCTGCTTTTGAAGCAGATCAAGAATGAATTGAAGACGGAACGAGAAGTCATGATCCGTGATAGTGAGCAGGCGGCAGAACTGACGGCTGATAAAAAGGCCAAGCAGCTGATTGTGGAAGCTATTCAGCGTAGTGCTGCCGACACGGTTTCAGAAGCAACGGTTTCCGTTGTTACCTTGCCAAATGATGATATGAAGGGTCGTATCATCGGACGTGAGGGACGCAACATTCGTACTTTGGAAACTTTAACCGGCATCGATCTGATTATCGACGATACGCCACAGGCAGTCGTTTTAAGCGGTTTTGATCCGGTGCGGCGTGAAATTGCCAAGATGGCTTTAGAGCGTCTGATCCAAGATGGTCGCATTCATCCAGCCAGAATCGAAGAAGCAGTTGAAAAAGCCCGTAAGGATATGGATGCTCAACTGCGTGAAACTGGTGAGCAGACCGTGTTTGATCTGGGACTGCATGCAATGCATCCAGATCTGATCAAGACGATTGGTCGGATGAAGTATCGGACCAGCTATGGCCAAAATGTTTTGGACCATTCAATTGAAGTTGCCAAGCTGGCAGGAATTATGGCTGCCGAGCTGGGCGAAGACGTTACCCTAGCGAAACGCGCTGGTTTATTGCATGATATCGGTAAAGCTGTTGACCATGAGGTTGATGGCTCACATGTCGAATTGGGGGTCGAGCTGACTCGCAAGTATAAAGAAAATCCGGTTGTAATCAACACAATTGCATCGCACCACGGCGACGTACCGGCAGAGTCAATCATTGCCGTATTGGTTCAAGCTGCCGATGCAATTTCAGGTGCTCGTCCAGGTGCACGCAGCGAGTCACTTGAGCAATACATTCAACGGCTCAAGAAACTAGAAGAGATCGCCAACCGTAATTCGGGCGTCGATCACAGCTATGCCATCCAAGCTGGTCGTGAGGTTCGTGTAATCGTCAAGCCAGATAAGATTACCGACTTACAGGCAACGGCTCTGGCACATGATATTAAAAAGGAAATCGAAGGACAGCTTGAATATCCTGGCCATATCAAGGTTACGGTTATTCGTGAAGTACGGGCCGTCGATTATGCCAAATAGTAAATAGGGATTGGAGAAGCGGTTCTTCAGTCCCTGTTTTGCGTTTTAGACGCAAAGTCATTAAAATTAAGAAATCAAAGATAAGCAGGTGAAAATTTTTGGCTAAGAAGCTTACGCCAATGATGGCACAATACCAACAAGTTAAAGACCAATATCCAGATGCTTTTTTGTTTTATCGATTAGGCGATTTTTATGAACTATTTAATGATGATGCGGTCAAAGGTGCGCAAATCCTTGAATTGACGCTGACGACGCGCAATCACAGTGCTGCCAACCCGATTCCGATGTGTGGCGTTCCCCATAAGGCGGTTGATGGCTATGTCGATATTTTAATTGAAAAGGGCTATAAGGTAGCAATCTGTGAACAAATGGAGGATCCCAAAAAAGCCAAGGGAATGGTCAAGCGTGCCGTGACGCGTTTGATTACGCCAGGAACGCAGATGGATCAAAGTGGGGATGCAGCCCGCAGCAATAACTACCTGGCTGCTTTAAGACAGCAGGATCAGACTTTTGAGTTGGCTTATGCCGATTTGGCAACCGGTGAATTAAAAACGACCACGCTGCAAGGGAGCAATGCAGCACTTAACGAATTGATCAATCTGCAAACCAAGGAAATTGTCGTTGACGACTCATTGGTTGATGGACTTAAGCAGCAATTGACCAAGCGCAACATTTTGCTTTCAAAACAGCCCGAAATCTTAAAAAATGCTGAAGTCAGCTATTTAACCCAAGATCTGGAGCAAGCAGGTGAAAAGCAGGTCGTGGCTCAGCTGGTCTCTTATCTGCTGACAACGCAAAAACGCTCGCTTGATCATCTGCAAAAAGCTATTTCATATCAGCCAAGCTCATATATGAAGATCGATCATTATTCTAAGACCAATCTGGAATTAATGACCAATATGCGCAGTGGCAAGCGTCAAGGAACCTTGGCCTGGCTTTTGGATGAAACCAAGACGGCAATGGGCAGTCGACTGCTCAAACGCTGGCTGGATCGGCCATTGATTGACCAAGAGCAGATCGTTCAGCGGCAAGACAAGGTTCAGGTACTGCTTGACAACTATTTTGAAAGAAGCAATCTGCAGCAGGAACTGACTCAGGTATACGATCTGGAGCGTCTAGCCGGTCGAGTAGCCTATGGCAGCGTAAATGGCCGTGACTTGATTCAATTAAAGACCTCGCTTTTGCAGGTACCAAAGATTAAATATATCTTAGAAACGCTGGATGCACCGGTTTTTGACGATCTGGTAGCCAAGCTGGATCCACTGGCAGATATTGCTGATCTGATTCAGCGCGCAATTGCTGAAGAACCACCGATCTCGGTAACAGATGGCGGGGTAATCAAATCTGGATACAATGATCAGTTAGACCAATATCGTGATGCTATGGACAACGGCAAGCAATGGATTGCTCAGCTGCAGGCTAAAGAGCGTGAGGCAACCGGTATCAGCAACCTTAAGATTGGCTACAACCATGTCTTTGGCTACTATATCGAAGTTACCAAGGCTAATTTGAGCAAGCTGCCAACCGATCGTTATGAACGCAAGCAGACGCTGACGAACGCTGAGCGCTTCAGCACGCCGGAGCTAAAGGAAAAAGAAGCCTTGATTTTAGGCGCACAGGAAAAATCAACGGCCCTGGAATACGACTTGTTCGTTGGCGTGCGCGAAACCGTCAAACAGGCAATCAATCGCCTGCAGTCACTGGCTAAGGCATTATCGGAACTGGATGTGCTGCAGAGCTTTGCCGTGGTGAGTGAGGACTATCATTTTGTACGACCAAAACTAAACCAGGAGCATCGTTTGATAATTAAAAACGGTCGCCATCCAGTAGTTGAAAAAGTAATGGGCTATCAAAAATACGTCCCCAATGACGTTTTGATGGATCCAAAGACTTCAATTCTGTTGATTACCGGGCCCAACATGTCGGGTAAAAGCACGTATATGCGCCAATTGGCCTTAACGGCGGTGATGGCGCAGATGGGCTGTTTTGTACCGGCTGACCAGGCAGATCTGCCGATTTTCGATCAGATCTTTACGCGAATCGGTGCAGCTGATGACCTGATTGCGGGCGAAAGTACGTTTATGGTCGAGATGATGGAAGCCAACAATGCCTTGCAGCACGCTACTGCCAATAGTTTGATTCTGTTTGACGAGATTGGGCGGGGAACGGCAACTTATGATGGAATGGCACTGGCTCAAGCGATCATTGAATACGTTCATGATCATATCGGCGCTAAGACGCTTTTTTCTACGCACTATCACGAACTGACCGATCTGGAGCAGACATTAAATCATCTGCACAACGTTCATGTAGGTGCCACTGAGGAAAATGGCGAGCTGGTCTTTTTGCATAAGATTGAAGACGGTCCTGCCGACAAGTCGTATGGGATTCATGTTGCCAAGCTGGCTGGGATGCCGACTGATCTGTTAAAACGTGCTGCCCAGATTCTCAGTCAGTTGGAGAGTCAAGACGAGATCAAGCTGACTGCGCTGAATCCGACTGAAGCACAAAAAGCGACTGCAGTCGATACGGCACCAAGCGTTGAATCATCAGCTGCGCCAGTCAATGCCGTAGCTGAAAAAACGTCTCCGGCACCGCTTGTCTCAGAACCCGACGGTCAATTAGAACTGTTTGCTCCAGCGCCAGCAGTTAAAAAATCGCTTGCGGGTCCGGAAGAAAAGGTGATTCGCCAGCTTAAGAATCTGAATCTGATGGGGATGACGCCAATGGAAATCATGAATCAGGTTTATGAATGGCAGACCAGACTGGCAAAACAAAAGTGAGTTGAGACTTAATGGGAAAAATTCATCAATTAAGCAGCGTATTGGCTAATCAGATTGCAGCCGGTGAGGTAATTGAGCGACCTTCATCGATCGTCAAAGAACTGGTCGAAAATTCTTTGGATGCTCACAGTCAGCGTATCGACGTTGTGGTAACCGAGTCGGGACTGGGCAGTATTCGCGTGATCGATGATGGCGATGGAATTGCCAGAAGTGACGTGCCAATGGCTTTTAAGCGTCACGCTACCAGCAAGATTGAAACGGCTGGCGATCTGTTTCGTGTTCAGACAATGGGCTTTCGTGGCGAAGCGCTGCCAAGTATTGCTTCGGTTGCTGATGTAATCATGACAACGGCGGTATCGGGGCAGGAAGGAACGTCTTATCATATTCGCGGCGGCGAGGAAAAAGCGCTGAAGCCGGCTATTGCACGGAAAGGAACGGATATTCTGGTGACGGAGCTGTTTTACAATACGCCAGCCCGCCTGAAGTATCTAAAGTCGCCTAAAACCGAGCTGAGTCACTTGATCGACATCGTTAATCGGCTGGCTCTGGCTAATCCAGCCGTAGCCATCTCGTTTACGCATGATGGCCGAGAAGTATTTCGTTCTGCCGGCAACGGTAAGCTGCAGCAAGTGATTGCAGCTATCGATGGGGTCAACGTTGGTCGCATGATGATTCCGATTCATGGTGAAAATCCCGACTTCAGTATCTCCGGTTATATCTCAAAGCCAGAGCTGACGCGAGCGCAGCGAAGTCACATCACGCTAACGATCAATCATCGCTATGTACGCAGTTACGCACTAACCAAGGCAATTATTGCCGGCTATCGGTCAAAGCTGATGGTGGGACGGTTTCCGTTTGCCGTGATCAATATCGATCTGGATCCGGTATTGGTCGATGTCAATGTTCATCCAGCCAAGCGCGAGGTGCGACTGAGCAAGGAGGAACAATTGGCCAGCCTTTTGGAACAGGCAGTCTTTCATGGCCTGGCCAATCAGAATCTGATTCCAGACGTTGGTTCTCAGGCTCAGCAGCTAAAAGCCAAGTCAAGCGCAGAGTCAAGTCAGTTTGGTGAAGCGGCGCCGGTCTATCAGCCAGCCGCAACACCGGCACCGACTCAAGCGGCAGCCTCGGTTGAAAAAAAGGCCCAAGAAGATGATCATCTGGCTGCCCAACCAGTGGTAATCAAACAACGAGACGATCTTAATCAACCAGCACTGCAGGCCTTTGATCAGCGCTACCAAAATGAGGAGCAGGCAGCTCCATTTGAGCAGTCAATATCAGATCAGTCAACTATGATTGGGCAATCAAACTCACCAGACGTTAAGACCGAAGAGCTGACCTTGGATATCGACGATGCCGGCAGTCAGGCTGAACAGCGCTTTCCGGATCTGCAATATCTGGCGCAATATCACGGGACGTTTTTGCTGGCAGAGGCTTCAGATGGTTTGTATCTGGTCGATCAGCATGCGGCCCAAGAACGGATTAATTTTGAGCGTTTTCGGCATGAAATCGGTGAAGTCGGTCATGATCAGCAGGCTTTTTTGACGCCGATGGTTTTAAGCTATTCAACGGCTGAGGCGCTAAAGATCAGCGAGCATTTAGACGTCTTACGTGGCGTTGGCTTAAACCTGGAACCATTTGGGCAAAACAGCTTTGTTTTATCAGAGCATCCCACCTGGTTTGTTGAGGGACAAGAAGAGGCAACGGCCAAAGAAATGATTGATTGGATTTTGAGTGATGCAGAACTGAACGTCGCGCATTTTCGTTTGAAAACGGCCATGATGATGAGCTGTAAACGAGCAATTAAGGCCAATCATTATCTGGATGATCAACAGGCCAAAGCGCTGCTGAAAAAACTGCCACAGTGTCAAAATCCATTCAACTGCCCACATGGTCGGCCAGTAACGATCCATTTTACCGATACGGATCTGGAAAAACTCTTTAAACGAATTCAAGATCATCACCAGGCCTATTCGCGTGATTTCGATGCCCATTCATTCTAAAAGCGAACGCATGTGTGCTATAATGAAAACAACCTTAAAAAGTGAGGAATAAAAATTGTTTGAATATCTTACTGGAGCAATCGTTCAGACCGCACCGACCTATATCGTGCTCGACGTTAATGGCGTTGGTTATCGGCTGGCCTGTGCCAATCCATATCGCTGGTCGGTCAACGTCAGCGACAAGGTCAAGGTATTTGTCTATCAGGCGGTCAGAGAAGATGCCATTACCCTGTATGGTTTTGTCAGTGCTGAAGAAAAGCAGCTTTTCATGCAGCTGATCAACGTATCGGGAATTGGTCCCAAAAGCGCATTGGCAATTCTGGCCAATCCTGATCATCAAGGATTAATTGATGCCATTGCCAACGATAATGTCAGCTATCTGACTAAGTTTCCCGGCATCGGTAAGAAAACGGCCGGTCAAATCGTCTTGGATCTGCATGATAAAATTGATCAATTGCGTGCCAATGAGCCACTGGACTTCAATGTGCCAGCCAGTGATACAGATCTAACGCCAGAGCTGCGGGATGCCTTGGCGGCGCTGAGTGCGCTGGGCTATCCCGAACGGTCGGTTAAAAAGGTACAAAAAGCGCTTAGCAAGGAGTCGGCAATGTCGACCGATGACTATCTGCGTCAGGGACTGCGCTTGTTAAGCTAGTAAAGGAGGGATTTTCGTGGAGGATGATCAGCACTTGATGTCGGCTCAGGTTGAAAATGAGGCGGAAAGTGCCGGTGAAACGAGCCTGCGTCCCCAGTGGCTTGCCGAATATATTGGTCAAGAACAAATCAAAAAGAAACTGTCTGTCTACGTCCAAGCCGCCCGCAGTCGTGAAGAAGCGCTCGACCACGTGCTTTTGTATGGACCACCGGGGCTGGGGAAAACGACCTTGGCGATGGTGATTGCTCATGAGATGAACGTTGGCATCAAGACGACCAGTGGCCCAGCCATTGAAAAGCCAGGTGATCTGGTAGCCATGCTAAACGAGCTGCATCCTGGCGATGTCTTGTTTATTGATGAGATCCATCGACTGCCCAAAACGGTTGAAGAAATGCTCTATTCGGCAATGGAGGATTTTTATATCGATATTGTCGTTGGCGAAGGTCCAACAGCACATCCGATTCATTTTCCGTTGCCGCCATTTACCCTAATTGGTGCGACGACACGGGCTGGGGTCTTATCGGCACCATTGCGGGACCGGTTTGGCATTATCGAGCATATGGCCTATTACAGCCAAGATGAGCTGGAAAGAATCATCTTTCGTTCAGCCAAGATCTTTGCCATGCCAATTGAACCGACCGGCGCTAAGGAACTGGCCATGCGTTCAAGAGGTACGCCGCGAATTGCCAATCGTCTTTTAAAACGGGTCCGCGACTTTGCCCAAGTGGCTGGCAATGATGCTATTGATGCGGCAACCGTGGCCAAGGCTCTGCAGCTTTTGCAAGTCGACGAGCGTGGACTGGATGAGATCGATCGACGGATTTTGCATACCATGATCGATTACTATCATGGCGGTCCGGTTGGTCTAAAGACGATTGCTGCCAATGTCGGTGAGGAAATGGGTACGATCGAGGAAATGTATGAACCCTATCTGCTGCAGATTGGCTTTATCGCCCGTACGCCAAGGGGACGCGTTGCTACGCCGGCTGCCTATCAGCATCTAGGAATCCCGCTGCCTGGTGAAGGAAGATAGGCTTACCGTGCGACGATAGGGCAGGCCAAAATGAAAGGGTAAATAGTTTTGAAGCTAGATTTTAAATTACAAAAAACTTACGGATCAATGCGGGCAGCCAGGTTAAAGGTCGGTCAACAAACGATTGCTACGCCAGCCTTGATCGTTTCGGCACCTGCATTGACAATTCATGATCTGGCACCGATCGAGGCTGAACATTCTCAGGTTAAAGGACTCAGCGTTGATGCAAGCATCATCTCACAAAACCCAGGAACTGAAATCGTTCAGGCATCAGGTGGACTGCACCGACTAATGGATTGGGATGGACTGGTGATTGCTCAGCCTGGCGACTTTTTGCATCTGCCACGGGTTAAGAAAAATCATCTGACCAAAGACGGCGTTCGCTTTCATGACGTTAAGACCGGTGCGGTGCGTTTGATGACGCCGCAGTCTGTAATCGAATCACAAACCAAGATGCAGCCCGATATTATGCTGATGCTTAGTCAAACGCCGCCTTACTATGCCACGCACGACTATATCGAAAAAGCCGTTGCCATTAATTCAGCCTGGGCCAAAGCAGCTAAAGCAGCCCTGACGCCAGATTCGCCGGCTGTGCTTGGCGTGATGCAGGGAGCGGGTTTTGCTCAGCTGCGAGCACAAAGCATCGCATCCTTATTAGAGCTTGGCTTTGATGGTTACGTGATTGGTGGGATCAGTGATATTGACGATGATGATGAGTATGATCGGATTTTAAAGGCCAGCATCGATTGTCTGCCTAAAAATCAACTCCGGATGGTTAGTGATGTTCAATCGCCGGCTCAACTGATCAGTGCATTGCAAAATGGCGTTGATCTGATTGAAACCTCTTTACCAACGCACTGGGGACATTATGGTAAAGCCCTGAGTGATCAAGGACTGTTGCCGATTAAAAAAGAACGCTTTGCCAAAGATCTGCAGCCACTGGCAAAAGATTGTGACTGTCAGGTTTGCCGACACTACTCAAGAGCCTATCTTAGACATCTGCTTCATATGGGTGATCCAGTGGGGACGCGTCTGATCGGCCAGCATAATCTTTGGTACCTGCAAAAGATGTTTGTTCAAACTCGTCAGTCCATTATGCATGATCAGTCACCAGCAATCGTTTTTAATGGGTTGGCCTAGAATGAACAATCGGTATTCGATTTGGTCAGAAATGCTGGTTTTTAGTTGAACCAGTGGTATTTGACCCGTTTTTTTGGTAAAGTTATTTATTGATCATATAATTATCAAATCAAATAAGAGAGGATGAATGGCAGTGGGAATTTTAGCTGCAAGCAGTAGTACCGGATCCGGCATGTCCAGCATCATCATTATCGTCTTGATGATTGCTTTTATGTACTTCTTCATGATTCGGCCACAACAAAAACAACGCAAAGAGCACCAATCAATGGTAAATCACTTAAAGAAGGGTGATCAGGTCGTTATGATCAGTCGTTTGCATGGTGTGATCGATGAAATCAACACCACGGATCAAACGGTAACGATCGACTGTGAAGGGGTCTACTTGACTTTTGACCTCTCAGCAATTGCACGGGTAATTCCAAGCAAGACGCAAGAAACTGCTGAAACGCCAGCCAGCGAATCAGCTGCGGCTAGTCAAGAACCGGCTAAAGAAGCCAGTGAAGCACCAGCAAGTCAAGAAGCTGCGCCAGCCAGTGAATCAGCAGCTGCTGATGATCAAAAGCCTGCCCAAAGCGATAGTGCCGACGCTGATAAGTAGTTTAATTATGTCTAGCCGGAAATCCCGTGACTTTAGTCATGGGATGGATAGGCCTACTATGATCTAATCCTTGTAGATAGTAATTAACTTAGTAGCTGCATCACTGAGAATCAAAGTGAGTATTACAGCATTATAAGACTGACTATCTAACAACTATTGATATATCGTCCCTATGGCAACCTGGGGACGTAAAAGGCATTGGTAATTAGATGATCACTGCTCAAGCAACTGCGGCTGTTTGAGTAAATCGTCCGTATCTATGCAAATTGTGGTTTAGACACTCAATATCGGGGTGTTTGCCCACAAGCCATCGACTTTAGCCGATGGTGGTTGACTGTAAAAAATCCTGATGAGTAGGTTACTCATCAGGATTTTTGAGTCTAATGGACAAGCCAAAAACGCCAATTGCTGATATACTTGGAAATGGTTTTAAAATAGCATAATACGTGCAAGGAGGAATTGATCAATGGACGAGTTAGCGTCAATTCTTGAACAGATTAAAAAATACAACAAGATCATAATTCATCGTCATCAGCGCCCGGATCCCGATGCAATCGGTTCTCAGGTTGGGCTGGCTGAGATTTTAAAGGCTTCGTTTCCTTACAAGCAGGTCTATGTCGTTGGTAAGCATATTCCGGGATTTGACTGGATCGGTACCATGGACGAAATTGAAGGCGATGCATATGATGATGCCCTGGTGATCGTTACCGATACGGCCAATGCGCCACGAATTGATGATCGGCGCTTTAATAATGGTGATGAGCTGATCAAGATCGATCATCATCCCAATGACGAGCCGTATGGTGATCTGATGTGGGTCAGAGACGATGCATCCAGCTGCTCGGAGATGATTTATGAGTTTTACGAGCATTTCAAAAAAGAACTGACTTTGCCCCAAAAGGCAGCTCACGCCTTGTATGCTGGTATCGTTGGCGATACGGGCCGCTTTTTATATCCAGCTACTACGCCTAATACCATGCGCATTGCTGGTGAGCTGATGGCAGCAGGAGCCGATGCGGCCGCTATTTGTCAGCGTGAGGATACGATTACGCTGCCACTTGCGCGCTTGTCGGCTTATGTCTATGAAAACATGACGCTGCTTGAAAGCGGTGCAGCCTATGTGATTTTGACCAATGAGATTCTTAAGCGCTACGGACTGACTGAAGCGGGTACTTCGGCCGTTGTGCCTTTACTAGGCAAGATTCAAGGCGTTAAGGCCTGGGCGATCTTTGTCCAACAAGAAGATGGTCACTACCGAATTCGGCTGCGCTCCAAGGGTCCATTTATCAATGAACTGGCCAAAAAGCATCAAGGCGGCGGTCATCCACTGGCCAGTGGAGCTAAGGCACGCGATGAACAAGAAATCAAAGCAGTGGTCAGCCAGCTGGATGAGTTGGCTGCCAATGCCTGACCAAGAAAGGAAATCCAACCTCAATGACTGAAACATTTGCTGACTTTCATTTTCAACCATTCATAATGGAGGCCTTAAAAGATCTCCATTTCACTAAGCCGACCCCAGTTCAGGAAAAAGTAATTCCAATCGTGCTAACCAACAAGAGCGTGGTTGGTCAGTCACAAACCGGTAGTGGTAAGACGCATGCGTTTTTACTGCCGATTTTTGAACAGTTAGATCCCAATGACCAAAACGTGCAGGTTGTAATCACTACCCCCAGCCGGGAACTGGCCTACCAGATTTATAATGCAGCCAAGCAGCTGAACAAATTTGCTCCCCAGAAATTTACAATTCATAATTATGTTGGTGGTACTGACAAACAGCATCAAATTGAGCAGCTGCAGCGTAAGCAGCCACAGCTGGTCATTGGAACGCCTGGGCGAATCTTGGATCTCATCAACTCGCAAGCCCTGGATATTCACACGGCTCATCGCTTTGTTGTTGATGAAGCAGATATGACGCTTGACATGGGCTTTTTGGAACAGGTTGACGGTATTGCTGGTCATTTTCCAGAAGATCTGCAGATGATGGTCTTTTCGGCCACGATTCCCCAAGGACTGCGGCCATTTTTGAAAAAATACATGGAAAATCCGGTCGTCGAAGAAATTCCAACCGAAACGGTGATTAACCCCAATGTCGACAACTGGCTGATGTCAACCAAAGGCCGAGACAAAAATGAGATGATCTACCAGCTCTTAACGCTGGGGGATCCATACCTGGCACTGGTATTTGCCAATACGCGGCAACGGGCTGAAGAAATTACCAATTATCTGCAGCAGCAAGGACTAAAAGTGGCGCTGCTGCATGGCGGTCTTGAGCCACGGGCACGGAAACGCATTATGCGTCAGATTCACAACCTCGACTACCAATATGTCGTTGCGACTGACCTGGCAGCGCGAGGAATTGATATTGATGGTGTGTCGCTGGTAATCAATGATGACATTCCAAGCGATCTGGAATACTTCGTGCACCGGGTTGGTCGAACGGGACGGGCCAACATGAAAGGAACAGCCATTACGCTTTATGCACCAGCTGAAGACGAGATGATCGCCAAACTTGAGGAGCGCGGCATCAAGTTTACGCCTAAAACGTTCAAGAATGGCCATATCGTAACGACTTATGATCGTAACCGCCGCAAGAACTACCACCGCCGCAGAGAAAGTCTTGATACGACGCTGCGCGGTTTTGTCAAAAAGACTAAGAAAAAGGTCAAGCCTGGCTACAAGAAACGGATCCAGCGGGCTATCAAAGAAGATGAGCAAGAAAAACGCAAGCTGGCCAAGCGTCATGAGATGCGCAAAGCCAAGCGTCAACGTCAGCGTCAGCATCGACGCGAGCGTGAGAATAATGGTCGTTGATTTTTAATGTCAGCTCGCTTATAATATGGACTGTTTGGGATATGCTTTTTGATGTGAGCTATCAGAAACGTTTTGGCTGCTGTGAAAAACGACGATCATCATCAAGTGCTCCCCAGATTCACAATTCAACAATCAGCTTCCGAAATTCGGAAATTTTAAAGAGGTAAACGAAATCCATCGTTGCAAGCAGAGTGGTACCGCGTCTAAGGGCGTCTCTGATTCGCAAGGATGGGTTTTTGTTTTTACCAGGAAAGGAAGATAACATGAGCAAGGAATTAAAGCACCTTAATAGTGCCCAAGTACGCCGCATGTACCTGGATTTCTTTATTCAACACGGTCATACCGAAATGCCAAGTGCCTCTTTGGTGCCGGTTGATGACCCAACGCTGCTCTGGATTAACTCTGGGGTTGCTACGATGAAAAAGTATTTTGATGGTGAGGTCGTACCCAAGAATCCGCGCATGACCAGCTCGCAAAAGAGTATTCGAACCAATGATATTGAAAACGTTGGTAAAACGGCGCGTCACCACACAATGTTTGAAATGCTGGGAAATTTCTCAGTTGGCGACTACTTTAAAAAAGAAGTTATTCCTTGGGCCTGGGAGCTGCTGACCAGTGACGAATGGTTCGGCTTTGATCCTGAAAAGCTGTATGTTACTTATTACCCAAAGGACAATGATGCTCACCGCTGCTGGCTGGAAGCTGGAGTTGCCGAAGATCACCTGCTGGCCAACCAAGACAACTTTTGGGATATTGGTCAAGGTCCATCTGGTCCCGACACGGAAATCTTTTATGACCGTGGCCAGGAAATGAACAATGTACCTGAAGATGATCCAGAAAACTACCCTGGTGGTGAAAACGAACGTTACCTTGAAATCTGGAACATTGTCTTTTCACAATTCAACCACACACCAGAAGATACCTACGAGCCGCTGCCACATAAAAACATCGATACTGGGATGGGACTGGAACGAGTCGTCTCCATTTTTGAAAATGCCCCAACCAATTTTGAGACCGATCTCTTTATGCCACTGATCAAGCAGGCCGAAGAATTCAGCGGCGTTAAAAAGTATGGCGAAAACAAGGATGATGACGTCTTCTTCAAGATTATTGCCGACCATATTCGGACGATCACGTTTGCAATTGGTGACGGCGCTCTGCCTTCTAACGTTGGTCGTGGCTACGTCATTCGTCGTCTGTTGCGGCGGGCAGTCGTTGCCGGCAAGAAGCTGGGCATCGACAAGCCATTCTTGTACAAGCTGGTGCCTACGGTTGGCAAGATTATGGAATCATACTATCCAGATGTCTTGAAGAATGCCGACTACATTGCTTCAGTCATCAAGTCGGAAGAAGAACGCTTCAACACGACTTTAAATGGTGGTCTGAGTCTGCTCAATGATGTGATTGCTCGTGCCAAAGAAGACGGCAGCAACCGAATCGATGGTAAGACGGCCTTTAAGCTGTACGATACTTACGGCTTCCCAATCGAGCTGACCAAGGAATACGCTGCTGACGAAGGCCTTGAAGTTGATGAGGCCGGCTTTGAGGCTGCCATGACCGAACAGCAGAATCGAGCCCGCAAAGCACGTGATATCGATAATGGGATGGGCGTTCAAACCGACGTCTGGACTGAATTTAAGGAACCAAGCAAGTATGTCGGCTACACGGATCTGGAAGTCCAAAACGCTAAGGTGATTGGTCTGGCACAAGCTGGTCAGCATGTCGAAGAAGCACTGCCGGGTGATGAGGACGTTGAGGTAATCTTTGACGTAACGCCATTTTATGCCGAAATGGGTGGTCAAGTTGCCGACACTGGTGACATTATTGACAACTTTGGCAATCTGGTTGGTGAAGTCGTTGACGTTCAGCATGCACCAAATCAGCAGAATCTGCACCGTGTTGAACTGAAATCGCCATTAAAGAAAGGGGCGCGCTATGCCCTCAAGGTTGATCGTCTGCGTCACCTGAAGATCGAAAAGAACCATACCGCAACTCACCTTTTGGACCAGGCATTGCGCAACGTCTTGGGCGGTCACACGCAACAAGCCGGCTCATTGGTTGAACAGCACTACCTGCGCTTTGACTTCAACCACTTTGGCCAGGTTACGGATCAAGATCTGAAGGCCGTTGAAGATATGGTCAATGAACAGATCTGGAAAGAAATTCCGGTCACGACGGTTGAAACCGACCTGGAGGCAGCCAAGAAGATGGATGCCATTGCTCTGTTCTCCGACAAATATGGTGACAAGGTCCGGGTTGTTAAGATTGGTGATTACAACACCGAATTCTGTGGCGGTGATCATGTTAAGAATACCAACGAAATCGGTCTGTTCAAGATCGTTTCCGAAGGTGGGGTCGGTGCCGGTGTCCGGCGGATTGAAGCGGTTACCTCAAGCGATGCCTTCAAGTTTATGCAAAGCCATGATGATCTGTTAACGCAGACGGCTGGTGAATTGAAGGTTGCCCAACTTAAAGAGGTGCCACACCGTGTTGAAGAATTACAAAGTCAGCTTAAAGAAGCACAAAAGCAAAACGAGGCTCTGGAAGCCAAGCTGGCTGCTCAACAAGCCAATGCAGTCTTTGACAACGTTCAAGACACCAAACAAGGTACGCTGATTGCCGCTCAAGTCAATGTTGCTGGCATGGGTCAGCTGCGGCAGCTTGCCGACAGTTGGCGCGCCAAGCAGCTGTCTGACGTGCTGGTTTTGGCAACCGGCAATGAAGGCAAGGCCAACATGCTGGTCGCTGTCAGTGATGACAAGATTAAAGACATCAAAGCCGGTGACATTATCAAGGCGATTGCACCTGCCATCAATGGTGGCGGCGGTGGCCGTCCTAACCTGGCTCAAGCCGGTGGCAAGAAGCCAGAGGGAATTCCAACCGCTTTGAAGCAGGCTGTTGAATATCTGAACAAGTAGTCAAAATCAGAGGAGACTGGGAATTAACTCAACCTCTTAACTACGTATAGATAACAATGCCTCAGCGCAGTAGCTGGCTGGCAGTTCAAACACTGATAAATCAGCATTTGACCGACCTAGCCAGCCTTGCGGAGGTTCGAAGACAGACTCCGAAGATCGGTCGCAAGCTGATTTTCGGAGTTTTTTCTCACTCTTTTTTTATTGAATTTGTCGGGCAAGTTTGGCAGATTAAGGTCTGGTTAAGGAAAAGCTTGCTGATTGTGATTTGTTAAGTGGTATAGTAGAATTAAGTATTGATAAAGAAAGGTCGGGGGTGAAAAGATGGCAAGTGACAAGACCATGTTTTTTGACTTTGGCAAAGAAAAGCCAAAGGACGTCAAAGAAACCTTAAATACCGTATACCAAGCCTTAGAGGAAAAAGGCTATAATCCAATCAACCAGATCGTTGGCTACCTGCTTTCGGGCGATCCTGCCTATATTCCACGTTTGAACAATGCGCGCAATCTGATTCGCGAGCATGAGCGTGATGAAATCATCGAAGAACTGGTACGCTTTTATCTGCAGCATAATGGAGATGCCAAATGAGACTGCTTGGACTAGACGTTGGCTCTAAAACCGTTGGCGTTGCCGAAAGCGATCCATTAGGCTGGACGGCGCAGGCGGTCGAGATTATTCCGATTGATGAAGAGGCTGGCGAATTCGGTCTTGAGCGAGTGGCGCAGTTGGTTAAAAGTCGCTCGGTGGCCGGCTTTGTAATTGGTCTGCCTAAAAACATGAATAATACCGAAGGACCGCGCGTCGAGGCCTCACATCATTATGGCGATCTGCTGGTGGAAAAATTTGGTCTGCCAATCGATTTTCAAGATGAGCGCCTGACTACGGTTGAGGCACACCGAATGCTGGTTGAGCAGGCGGATATCTCCAGACGCAAACAAAAGAAAGTAATTGACGAGCTGGCTGCCACCTTGATTTTGCAAAACTACCTTGATCGACACGGCAAGCTGGTTCAAAAACTATAAAACATTAAAGGAGCGGCTTATGAGCGAAAATCAACCACGCGACAACGAAGAAATCTTTACGCTGGTCGACGAGAAGGGCAATGAAGAGCTCTACAAAGAGGCAATGCGCTTTAAATCCGATCAAAACGGCAAATGGTACATCTGCCTCTATCCATTGGATGAAGAAAATGCCGAAGAGGTTGATATTGAGGCCTTTTCATTTGAACCAGCCAACGACATGGATGGTGTTGACAGCGGCGATATTCAGCTGATGCCAATCGAAAGCGATGAAGAATGGGCAATGGTTCAAGAAGTGCTCAATACGTTTATTGATGATGAAGGCAATTTCAATGCCTAAGTCCGATCCAAACTACTGAAGCCAGCATGTTTGGCTCAAGATCATCAAGACCTGGCGTGCGGTTTATCCGGATGCTGGGTCTTATTTATTATTAGATAAATTAGCGCCATAAACAAATGAGGCAATAAATGATTTTAACAACGGTAATTTTAGTAATTTTGATTGGCTGCTGGGTCAATGGGACCAATCGTGGCTTATTGGGCATGCTGATCTCAACGTGTACCTATCTGATTGGCTGGCTGGCTGCTAAGCTGGGCGCTCGTTTTTTAGGCGGAGCATTATCCGGATTCTTGCCGCAGCTGAACAGCAGCAGTGGGTCGGTTAGCAGCAGTTTGTTGGGCAGTATCAACCCCACCACGTTTTTTTATAATGGTCTGGCATTTATGATCATCTTTAGTACGATTTCTTTTTTGGGACACTGGCTGTTAAAAAGACTCAACTGGCTGAATCGACTGCCGGTGCTTGGATCGGCTAATCGATTGGCAGGTGGGACACTTGATGTTTTGATCGGTTATTTGATTATCTTTATGTTTTTGATGATCTTTCAGCTGTTTCCCAGTCAATGGTGGCAAAATCAGCTTGCTCAATCAGGAATTGCTCAGCTGATGATTAAAGACACCCCGGTTATGGCACAGGCAGCCTTGAATCTATTGGGATAGACAAGATCAGCTTTAAAAACTGAAAGGAGTTTTAAATGAACGAAAAGATTCTGGAAACGCTGGAATTTCAGCGGATTAAAGATCAATTGACAAAATATCTGGTATCAGCGGATGGCAAAAAGGAACTGGCTGAGCTGATGCCACAGTCTGATTATGAAACGGTCCGCTCTTGGCAGCAGGAAACAACGGATGGGGCTGATATTCTACGCTTAAAGGGCGGTATGCCGATTCCTAAGCTGGCTGACGTTCGGCCTCAGATGAAACGCTTGAAAATCAAAGCCAGTTTGAATGGAGCTGAGCTGGCGCAGATTGCCAAGGTTTTGCGAGCCAGCATGAGCGTACAGCACTTCTTTGAAAGGCTGCATGCCGAAAAAATAACGCTGCAGGTTCTGCCTAACGAAGTCGATGAGCTGGTAACGATCCCTTCGATCACCAAGCGTCTCCTACAGTCAATTGATCAAGACACCGGGGCCGTATTGGATGAAGCCTCCACCAAGCTGCATGGAATTCGCCAGCTGATTGCCAAAACAGAGGCCGAGATTCGTCAGCAGATGGAAAAATATACGCATGGCAAAATGGCCAAATATCTTAGTGAGCCAATCATCACAGTGCGCAATGAGCGCTACGTTCTGCCGGTATTGAGTCGTGAGCGCAGCCGTTTTGGGGGCGTGGTCCATGACCAAAGTGCCAGTGGTCAGACGCTGTACATCGAGCCGGCCAGCACGGTTGATCTCAACAACCGCTTGCGGCAGTCACAGATTGAAGAACGCCAAGAAGTACGACGAGTATTAGCCGCACTTTCAACAATGCTGGCGCCTTATCGATTGGACATTCAAAACAATGCCAAGATTTTGGGACATCTGGACTTTGTTAATGCCAAGGCCAAGCTGGCGCACGATACCAAGGCAACGCTGCCACAGCTCAGTCAAGATGGGGTTGTGAATCTCAAGTACGCGCGTCATCCATTGATTGATCCTAAAAAGGCAGTTGCCAACGATATCAAGCTGGGCCAAGGCTACCATACTATCGTGATTACCGGTCCTAACACCGGTGGTAAGACGATTACCTTAAAGACATTGGGATTGATTCAGCTGATGGGACAGTCAGGGATGTTTGTTCCCGCCGCTGAGGGCAGCATGATCGCCATTTATGATGAGGTCTTTGCCGATATTGGTGATGAACAGTCATTGGAACAGAACCTGAGTACGTTTTCTGGTCATATGGAAAACGTCAAGGCAATCTTGGATCGGGCGACGGCTCGCAGTCTGGTCCTACTTGACGAGCTGGGTGCCGGTACCGATCCTAAAGAAGGAGCGGCCCTAGCAATGGCGATTTTAGACAAGCTTGCTGCATTAGACAGTGACGTGGTCGTTACGACACACTACCCAGAACTAAAAGCCTTTGCCTATGAGCGGCCAGCAACCATCAATGCCAGCATGGAGTTTGATCAGACAACGCTTAGACCGACTTATCGTTTATTGCTGGGCATTCCTGGTCAGTCAAATGGGATTGCGATTGCTAAACGGCTGGGAATCGGTGAGGATGTTATCATTGAGGCCAAGTCACTGGTCAGTGATGACAGTCAGGATCTCAATAAGATGATTGGTGACTTGGTTGAACAGCGCAAGCAGGCTCGTGAACGCAGCGAGGAGCTTGAAAAACTGCTGGAGAAAAATAAGGTTATCGAACAAGAACTCAACGGCAAGCTGACTCGTTTTGAAGAACAGCGTGACAAGCTTTATGAGGATGCACGATCCAAAGCCAATCATCAGGTTTCACAGGCTAAAAAGAAAGCTGACAAGATCATTCATCATTTACGACAGCTGGAGATTACGCAAGGTGCCAACGTCAAGGAAAACGAGCTGATTGATGCACAAGGCGCCTTAAATGCACTGCATCAAAATCCGCGCTTAAAGCACAACTCGGTTTTGAAAAAGGCCAAGCAAAAGCATGATCTGCATAAGGGCGATGCCGTTTTGGTCAAGTCATACGGACAAAAAGGCGAGCTTTTGGAAAAACGCGGCAATCACAAATGGGAAGTACAATTGGGAATCTTACGGATGGAAATTGATGAAAATGACTTAGAGAAGATCTCCAAACAGCAGCTTGTCAAATCCGAAAAGGAACGAGAGCCAAAGCGCCGACCGGTACGGACCGTTCAGACCCGGCATACCTCGGCACGGCTGGATCTGCGTGGTCATCGCTACGAACAGGCAATGAGCGAATTGGCTCAGTTTATCGATCATGCCTTACTCAATAATCTTTCGCCGGTTACGGTAATTCATGGCAAGGGCACCGGGGCATTGCGCAAGGGTACCTGGGAGTATCTGCGCAGTAATCCACGCGTTAAGTCGTTTGCCTATGCTGCGCCTAATGCAGGTGGGGATGGGGCAACGATTGTCTACCTGCAGTAGTCAGATGATTGAGTTAAAATTATTTTGGCTAATTATTATTTGAAAGCTTATAAAAAGTAAGCATAATAAGTGACGAATGAATCTACTTCTGTTAACATAGGATCATCAATTAGTGAAGGGAGCCATTAAGATGGCAGTTAAAACTACAACTGATCAGACGTTTGAACAGGATACGCAGCAAGGAGTCGTTTTGATCGACTTTTGGGCAACCTGGTGTGGTCCTTGCCGTATGCAGTCACCAGTAGTTGAGGCATTATCTGAACAAATGCCAAACGTTGCCTTTTATAAGATGGACGTTGACGAGAATCCGGCAACGCCACAGCAGTTCCGCATCATGAGTATTCCAACGCTGATGATCAAAAAAGATGGTCAGGTGGTTGACCAATTGATCGGCTATCACTCTGCTGATCAGCTCAAGCAGGTTTTGAACCAATACCTGTAAACAAAAAGACATCACTCGTTTGGCGAGTGATGTCTTTATTTTTTGGCCTTTTTGTTTTTGCGCTTGAGGCGGCGATTTTTACTGGTATCGCCTTCAGAAGCAGATTCCGTTTGAGGCTGTGGCTTTTCAATTTCAATGAATTCTGCCAGTTCAGTCCGTTCAGATCCAGCATCGGACTGTGGGTCATTTTGGGCTAGAATCTCAACGTAGCTATGCTTGTGCTCAATTACCTCGGCCTCGGTAACGGCACTGAGCTGAAATTCCAATTCCTGGGCTAAAAATCCGGCTTCTAGAGAAAATGAGGTTTCTTCTTTATCGACTGCCAAGCGTTCTTCAACGATCGGGCCGCTAAGCCGCCAAACGTGTTGAATTGAATTTTGCTGACGTAGCTCCAGTTTTCCCATTCCCAGCTGTTCGGTCAAAACAATCAGGTCCTCAATTGATGCGACCGGATATTCACGGGCCAGGTCTTTGCCAATCCAATAAAGAATGCCATCAGTTTCTTTACCAAGGATTGCTGGTAAAATCACATCACGCATGGTGCCGGCGATCAAGCCACGATGACTGTGTATCAAACGGTCGTAGGTTTTTTGACTCATCAGAAATACGATCCTTCCTTTTCGCAAATCATATTTTATTATAATAGAAAGTTAGGCGTTAGTTCCTTAAATATCGTTAAAAACTTATTTTATTGTGGGTTAAAAATGAAAGTCGCTCAGCTGGCAAGGCGGGATGCTGATTTAGTGGTTGTGAAAACAAGAAATCGCTGCAAAACTTGAAAAAGCCAGCAAATAAATAGATAATGGAGTTTCAAGTATTTGGAAGAAAGGTGTTGCAATTATGGATAACAGGCCGATTGGGATTATGGATTCCGGACTTGGCGGTTTATCAGTCATCCGGATCGTAAACCAGCAGCTGCCCCATGAAAAACTTATTTTTGTGGGCGATCAAGGACACTTTCCATATGGTACGCGCACGCAACAGGATGTCTGCCAGCTGGCATTAAACATCGCTTGCTTTTTTAAGCGCCAAAACGTCAAAATGATGATCGTAGCCTGCAATACGGCAACGGCAGCGGCTTTGCCAACCTTGCAAAAAGAAATGCCGTTTCCAGTAATCGGTATGATTGTTCCCGGCGTCAAAGGTGCTTTACAACAAAAACATCATCAATCAGTTGGCGTGATCGGTACGGCATCGACAATTGAAAGTCATGCCTATGAACACGAACTGCATCGACAGGATCGGAGCGTTCAAGTAGTCGAAAAAGCTGCTCAGCCATTGGTTCCAATTGTAGAGCATGGTCAAACCGGCACTGAACAGGCTTATCAAACGGTTGACGAACAGTTGAAGATTTTTGATCAGCAGCCAATTCAAACACTGATTTTAGGCTGTACGCATTTTCCGTTTTTGGCTGATGAGATTCAGCAAAAGCTTGGTTATCAAGTAGTACTGGTCGACCCAGCCAAAGAGGCAGTTAATGCTGCCAAAGAGTGGCTGACTCAGCACGACGCGTTAAATGATACTGAAATGATGCCACAAAGCAGGCTTTATTCAACCGGTGACGTTGAAATCTTAAAAGCAGGTGCTAAAAAGTGGCTGAGCAATCAGAACTATACGTGTGCCCATTTGGAACTGTAAGAAAGGAAGATGGCTATGGAAACGATTGTAGTTGCCACCAAAAATCCCGGTAAGGCGCGTGAATATGCAGAAATGCTGGCACCAAAAGGCATTGTGGTCAAAACGCTGGCTGATTTTCCAGCTTTTGAGATTGATGAAAATGGTCAAACGTTTGAAGAAAATGCATTGATCAAAGCTCAAGCTGCCGTCAAAAAGTTAGGCTTACCGGTTTTAGCTGATGATTCTGGATTGGTTGTTGACGCTTTAAATGGTGAGCCAGGAGTTCATTCAGCACGCTATGCCAAGGATCATGACGATGCAGCCAATAATGCCAAACTGTTGGAAAAAATGGTCGCGGTGCCTGATGAAAAAAGAACGGCACATTTTCATACAACGATTGTAGGTCTCAAGCCCAATGGTGCCAAACTGACGGCGCATGGCCGCGTCAATGGCCACATTCTCCATGAACTGACTGGTAAAAACGGTTTTGGCTATGATCCGCTTTTTTATGTTGATGAGCTGCATTGTGCCATGGCCGAGCTGAGCAGTGATCAAAAAAATGCCGTCAGTCACCGTGGTCGGGCACTGGAAGATTTTATGAGGCATTTTAATGAATGGTGGCAAGCATAGTTTAAGACTGATGATGCGACATCAAAGTTTTTAGAGGAGGAACAGTCATGAAGGCATTATTTGTCAGTGACAACCACGGCGACCGTGATATTTTGCAAAAGATTGCCGATCGCTTTAATGGTGAAGTCAATGTGATGATGCATTGCGGTGATTCAAATCTTGAGCCCAGCGATCCAGTCATGCAGCCATTTAAGACCGTGATCGGTAATACCGACTGGGGACTGAACTATCCGAAAACACAGCTGGCAGTTGTTGATCACGAGCGCATTCTGGTCGTTCATGGTCATCTGTATCAGGTTAATTTTACCTTGACGCCTTTAATGCTTTTGGCCAAGGAAAATCGAGCAACGATTGCTGCCTATGGCCATACGCATCAATTGGCCGTTGAATGCAATCAAGGGATTCTTTATCTAAATCCTGGCAGCATCAGCCAGCCGCGCGGACAGTATCAAAAACTGGGCGGGACCTTTGCGATTGTTTCTGTTGATGCAGATCAATTTGACGTGCAGTATTATGATCGTAGTCTGCAGCCGGTTGACGATCTGCATTTTGTCTTTTCACGCCAATAGATGTCTTAATCTGGAATACCTGTCGCATTCAGCGGCTAAAAGCATTACAATAAAAGCAGGTCGATGAAGGGATGATTTTAAAATGATTAACCAACAGATTCGTCAACTGCTGATGGATCGACGTGAAAAATTTATGATTCCAGCCAGTCTGGTTGCCACAGTCAATGAAGACAATTCACTGTACCATGCGTTTTTGGTTCTAACCAAAGATCACTATGCCAAGATCGTTGTGGTTGATAATGAGAGTCATTATCGTGGCTTGCTGTCGCTTTCAATGATTACCGATGAGCTGCTGGAAACCGATCGTATCAATTTGGATAAGTTGCAGACAATGAAGGTTAGAGATGTGATGCAGACCGATGCGCCAGTGATTACCAATCCATATGACGTAGAGGAAAATCTGCACCTACTGATTGATCAATCGTTTTTGACGGTCGTTTCCGAGCATGGTGAGTTTACTGGTATCGTAACGCGCCGCGAATTGCTCAAGGCCGTTAACTATGCGGTTCATACGTTTGACCGTCATTATGAGGTACTTGATCTGCCAGAAACCGAAACTGAAGAAGTTTAAAAAGAGCAGTCTGCATGCGGCAGACTGCTCTTTTAGCGTTGGAAGTCAAAATAGCGCTCAATCGTATCCAAAACGCCGCTTTCCTGATTGGTTAGCCGCGTTACGTTGGCTGCAGCCAATCGAATCGGCAGAGCAGCGTTTTTCATAGCATAGCTATGCGAGGTCATTGTCAGCATGCCCAGATCGTTTTCATTGTCGCCGAAAGTCATGATCTCGTTTGCTCTCAAGTTGAATTGATCGGCAATTGCCATTAAGGCGTTGCGCTTGGTGGCATGTGCATCACCAATCAGCTCGGTATTAAAGCCGGAGTTTTCCATGATCAGATTGGCTGGTAAAAGGCCATCCAGCTCACCGGTCACGTTGGTAATATCAATATGGTCGGCAAAGTTAACGGAGATCTTGGTCAGAGGCTCATTAAGCGGATAGTTGAAAATATCGAGCAGATTGGGAACCCGCTTGACGTTTTCATAAAAAAGCCTGACGATGGCCAGATTTTTTTCATCCATGGATTGATCGACAAATGAGGTCGTTGGACCGGAAACGACCAGCTGATTGATATCGTTATCGCCATACAGTCTGGTCAATGCAGCCAGGACCGCTTTTAAGTCGTCGTGATCTAATGGAAAACAGTCAATTAACTCATCGCCATAGTGAATTACGGATCCGTTTTGGGAAATAAAGATCATCTGGTCAGCCACATCGGCAAATTCTCGGCGCAGGCGTGGATAAGAGGAGCCACTGGCGGCTACTAGCTGAATGCCGTTTTTGGCCAGTTTTTTAAAATCCTTTATAAAGCGCTGATGATCATAATCATGCTGATTATTTAAAAACGTGCCATCCATATCGGTAGCAATTAAACGAATAGACATAGTCAAAACCTTTCTTAAAGAAACTAGCTGAGTGAAACATGAGCATCATTTAAAGCCGTCAGATAGGCTGCCAGACAGTCACTGGTCAATTGATATTCAGCATCGTAGGTCGTTGTAAGAGCTACGCGATAGACCAGCGAGGCCTTGGTAGAAGCCGTAGCTGGAATCGTAACGGGACCAACGATCTTGGGTGCGGGATGCTTGCCAAACTTTCCTTGGGCAAGCAGTTTTTGATTAACGTCTTCAATTACATTTTTAATCTCAGCCAATGGTGCGTTGGGGCCGATTGGAATATCAACGCTGGCATGCCAGGTTGAGCGGGAAAGATTGCTAACGGTAGTAATGTTGCGGTTGGGAATATAGTTGAGGGTGCCGTCCGCACTGGTAACGCGAGTAGTTCGCAGACCAATTCCCGAAACCGTACCCTTAACGGTGCCAATGACGACTACATCACCGACGTCAAGCTGTTTTTCCAATAGAATAAAAAAACCATTAACCATGTCGCTGACAAATCCCTGGGCACCAAGCCCCAAAGCAATACTGAAGATCCCAGCACTGGCAACCAAGGTTCCGACCGGCACGCCAATCAATGAAAGCAGGGCATACAGCAGAAAGAAAAAGCACGTATACCGATAGATGTTAAGCGTCAAGGTATGAAACGTGGCAATGCGATGAGCACCCAGCATCTTAAAGCGTTTGGTATGGCTAAAAGCGTAGTTGATGATCAGCTTGCCGGCCCACAAAATCACGAAGAAAACAACAATCGTCAGTAAAATCGAAAACAGACGATTGACGATGTTTTGCGCAATCTTATCCAGATCAACGTTGGCAAATGAGTGGGTCAGTTGTTGAATCTGCTTATTCATTAAAACGACTCCTTATCTAGATTCCAAACAACTATATCATAAGACAGTCACCAATAATAATTAACAAAAAAATATCCAATATGTTAAACTTGGTGTAACTACAAAGGAGGAGCTTTAAATGACTGCTGGACAAATTGCCGGCCTGATCGCGGCGATCGCGTTTGTAGTGCTGGTTTGCTTTATTGGAATGTTTTTGTCTCGTTTGGGAAAGACATTGGAAGAAACGACTAAAAGTATTGAAGGATTAAGCAAAGATGTTGATGCGCTGACGCATGAACTGGAAAACGTTTTAGGAAATACCAACGAATTGTTGGAAGATCTGAACAAGAAATCAACTGAACTGGATCCAGCGGTAAAAGCTATTGCTGATCTTGGTCAAAGTGCCAGTGACGTCAATGCGGCGGCGCGTCATTTTACCGACAGGCTGAATGCACAGCATGAAAGTGCCAAGCAAAGCAGACATCTGCTGGCAGCAGCTGGTAAAAAAGCGGCGCTCAACGTATTGAGCAAGCTGCATCGTTCCAAGGAAGACTGATTTTGATAGGAGGTTGGACTTATGACGAAAAAAGTCTTAGCTGGTTTTTTGGTTGGCGGAGCCGCTGCTTTTGGTGCTTGGCAAGCTTTGAGTGCCGATAAGAAAAAGCAGATCAAACAGGCCGTGGCCGATAAGACTCATGAGGCAATGGACTATGCAACTGATTATGCTATTAACGCTTTGGATATTGCCGATGGAATGGTTCAAGATGCCAAAGAACAAGCTGTTGACAAGTTTGGCGATAAATTTAATGATTTAGCCGATTCCGTAAAAAAAGGGGCGGATGCGGTTAAAAAAAGTGCTGATCAAGCGGTCGATCATTTTACCAACGATGATTTTGACGAACAGACCGCTCAGATCAGAGACGAACTTGCCAAGGCTCAAGCCGACAGCTCAAACCAAGACGATATCGTAATCGATAAGACGTCAGACGAGCCCAAAGCAAATGATGATGTCAAGGCGGCTGAAGATGATCAAACGTCTCAGTCAACGCCGAATGATAAAAATTAATGTATAAAATATAGAGGTTGGAAAAAACGAATTTTTCTGACAAAATAAAACAACTTTAAAAATGGCCGAAGATCAACGTTTTAAGTAACGCAATCTTCAGCCATTTTTCTGTTTTGAAACTTTATTCCCAGCCTCTTATAAATTTGGCTAAAAAACCGTGATTTTAATTAATCTTGCCTGTCACTAGCGACCAACGTACTGCAGCTCTTTGGACGTGTGAGTAAACGGTTCGTTGCCGGTTTCGGTAATGTGGATACAGTCTTCGATCCGTACGCCGGCAAAGCCTGGAATGTAGATCCCTGGTTCAATCGAGAAACACATGCCTGGTTCAAGCAGCATATCGTTGCCTTCCATGATTGAAGGAAATTCATGATCAGTCATGCCCATACCGTGACCTAAGCGGTGAATGAAGTATTCGCCATAGCCGGCGTGATCGATAATATCGCGGGCAATCTTATCCAATTCGGCTGCCGTGATGCCAGGCTTAGCGGCATCTTGGGCGGCTAATTGAGCTTCCAGGCATACTTGATAGATATCTTTTTGCTTATCGTTAAGCGTACCAACAGCAACGGTTCTGGAAGCATCGCTGGTGTAGCCATCAACATTGGTTCCCAGGTCAAACAATACCAGCTCGTTGTCTTGAATCTTGGTGTCGTTAGTAGCTCCATGTGGTTCAGCTGCGTGGGCACCAGCTTGAATCAGGGTATCAAAGCTCATGTGCATGACACCGTGTTTTTGCAGCGCATAGTGGATCTCTGCGGCAATCTGATTTTCGGTTGCGCCGATCTTGACGGCATCAAAACCAACCTTAAAAGCAAAATCGGCCCACTTGCCGTTTTCTTCCAAAATAGCAATCTCATCTGGTGACTTGATCAGACGCATGTGCTGAATCGTCGGCGTCATGTCGTAGTCAAAGCTGGCCTTAGGGAATTGTTCCTGCAGAGCTCTTAAGCGTGCAACGGTCAAAAAGCCCTGTTCAATCCCAAAGCGAGTTGGTGCGGCAACGCGCTTTTTAATTTGTTCGGCAATCATTGCATAAGGTTGCTCGTGGTCAAGGTAGCCGTAGACGTCAAATGGCCATCCCGTATCTTTGATGGCCTCAACTTCCAGTGCTGGTGCAAACAAGAAGGGATCATGGTCGGGAAATACCAGCAGGGCCAAGACCCGTTCGATCGGATCGCTGCCAAAGCCGGTTAGGTACTTGATAGTCATCGGATCACTGAGATAGGCAACATCAAGCTGGGCTTCATTGACAGCTTGTTGTAATTGTGTTAATTTATTCATTTGTCTTGCTCCTTACGCATAAGATGAGATTTTTTTAAGTAATTGTTAATATTATAGCATATTTGTTTATCATTAAGTTTGCGCAAAACCGTTAATTTTGTTATATTGATTGCGGTTATGAAAAACCGATGAAAGCAACCAAAATCAACAAAGAAAGGGCTTATAAACTATGGAAAAACAATCAGTTACCATTTATACCGTGGCACGCGAAGCCCGCGTTTCCATGGCGACCGTTTCTCGAGTCGTTAACGGCAATCCCAATGTTAAACCAGAAACGCGTAAAAAAGTGCTTGATGTCATCAAGCAGCTGAACTACCGCCCTAATGCTGTGGCCCGTGGTCTGGCCAGCAAGAAGACGACTACGGTTGGTGTTGTGATCCCTGACGTTACCAATGCCTACTTTGCGGAACTGGCACTTGGGATTGACGACATTGCATCAATGTACAAGTACAATATGATCCTGACCAACTCGGATGCCGATGACCGCAAGGCACTGCAAGTGGTTCGTGGATTGATGGCCAAGCAGGTAGACGGCATCATCTTTATGGGTCATGACATTTCTGAAGAACTGCGCCAGGAATTCAGTTCGTCCAACGTTCCAGTCGTTGTTGCCGGTTCAGTTACCAATGATGACGAGTTGCCAACGGTTCGCATTGACTATCAGGAAGCTACCAAGCAGGCCGTCAAGTACTTGATTGGGCGTGTTGATGGTCCCGTAGCACTGGTAGTTGGCTCAAAAGACAGCACGATCAACAAGCGATACCGAATTGAAGGCTACAAGCAGGCACTGCAGGAAGCCGGCAAGGATTTTGATGAAAAGCTGATCTTTGAAACACATGATTCTTATGCTGAAGGCTACAAGCAATCACAAGCTATTGTTGACAGTGGTGCCAAGGCTGCTTTTGTCAGCGATGATGGCGTGGCGGCCGGCTTGATGAACGGTTTGACTGATCACGGCGTTAAGGTTCCTGATGAGTTCCAGATTGTTGCCTCAAACAACACGAAGACCACCGAGATTACGCGCCCTAAGCTGACTACGATTACGCAGCCACTGTACGACTTGGGTGCGGTATCAATGCGGCTTTTGACGAAACTGATGAACAGCAAAGACGAAGACGGCGAAGAAGACGAATCCAAAGACGTTATTTTGGAACATGGTTTTGAGAAGCGTCAATCAACGCACTAGAAGGTGATTGACTCTTGATGTCTCGAGAAGAGATGCGACGCCAGCAAAAACAGACTGCTGCTCCCGTTAAAAAACCTCATCCCCATCATTTTTGGGCATCGTTTTTGGGTGTTTTACTGACGCTGATCATAGCGGTTGGCCTATTGCTGAATGCAACCGTGCTGAATGCTGATTTTGCTGCCGATGAGCTGGCTGATTCACCAATCAGTACGCAGCTAAAAGAGCAGGTTAATAGTAGCTTAAGCGAGTATGGCGTCTCTGGTTCACTTTTGACGACCAAAGAAACCAAGCGACTGGTCAAACAAGCCGTTAAACAGGTTTATGCCGGTAAAAACATTAAGCTTGATCTGACCAATATCGAAAAAAGGCTGCAGTTAAAAGTCGATGATGAGTTGGGAGCATACGGTCTTTCAACTTCAATGCTGCCTGATTCGGCCACCAGTCAATTTAACAGTCAGCTGACAAATCAAGTCAATCAAAAACTGAATACCTCTGAGGTGCAAACGGCAGCCAAGACGATTACGACCATCAAGACCGTTGTCAATGTAATGCTGATTATAAGCGGGATTGCGCTAGCTGTTTTGATGGTCTGGAGTCTGTTTACCCATTGCTTTTTGCAGATTTTCAGCTGGTTAACGACTTGGACAGCTGGTCTGTACTTTGGCTTGGTCTGGTTGATCAAGCTTGGTATCGCCCAGGCTGCCCAGACTGAGCCGGACTATGCGTCAACGATTGTAAAAATTGGTAATGACGTTTTGGTCAAGGGATGGCAAATGGCGTGGCTGCTGTTGATCCTGGCTTTAGTTTGGTGGCTTTGGCGCGGTATTTTACGAATTATTCGTCATCACTGATAAAGCCTTGAATTTACCAGCTTAATTTGGTAAAATTTCAATGTTTGTTATCTAAATCTATATAAGAAAAGAGGAGTTAGTAATGTCAGGACATTCAAAATGGCATAACATTCAAGGGCGTAAAAATGCCCAAGATGCCAAGCGTGGCAAGATTTTCCAAAAGATTTCTCGTGACTTGTACCAAGCCGCTAAAACAGGTGATCCTGATCCAGCAAACAACCCTCAACTGCGTCTGGTAATCGATAAGGCCCACGCAGCCAACATGCCTAAGAAGAACATTCAACGGGCAATTGAAAAGGCTACGGGTGCTGGCGGTGCCAAGTTTGAAGAAGTTACCTATGAAGGCTATGGCCCAGGTGGGGTTGCAGTAATGGTCTTTGCCCTGACTGACAACAAGAACCGGACGGCCGCCGCTGTACGTTCTGCATTTACGCATTCCGGTGGTTCACTGGGTGCCAGTGGTTCCGTTTCATACATGTTCGATCGCAAGGGTCTGATTGAAATCCTGCGTGATGGTCTGGACAAGAGCGAAGACGACATGCTGATGGATGCTCTGGATGCAGGTGCTGAAGACATGAAGGCTACTGACGACAAGTTCCAGATTTTCACGGCACCAAGCGACATGACCAGTGTTCGTGACGCTCTGCAAGAACAAGGCTACGAACTGGACACGGCCGAAGTAACCATGATCCCACAAAATACGACGGTTGTTCCTAGCGACAAAGTTAGTCAATACAAGCACTTGATTGATGAACTGACTGACAACGATGATGTTGCCGACATTTACGAAGCAGGGGTTATCGAAGACGATGATGATGCTGAATAATTTCGGCTTTTAAAGGCTCAAGCAGCAATGCTTGGGCTTTTTTTTGATGAATAATTGCGCTCGCTTGGACTGCGGTCTGAGGGGGCGCCTTTTATTTTAAGAAACTAAATTCAGATAAAAAATGCAATGTTTTATTTTTGGCATATAGCAATGATAAGGGGGGATAGTCTTGAAAAGTGAATTCTCACGAGATATTGCAGTTTTGATTCGCTACCGAGTTTCAGACCTCTATGTTCTACCATATCGCAGCTACTATCGACTGCTGATCATGCACGAAGGACAGTTGCAGCTTTATCAGCAATGGCCACGGCCACAGGGTCAGCGTTTGATTGCCTATTTAAAGTATCGGGCTGATATGTCAGTTAGTGAGCACCGCCGACCTCAGTCAGGATCGCTTTGCTGGCATGCACCAGCCGGAAAGGTTGACTTGAGGCTGTCGACGGTTGGGGACTGTCGTGGTCAGGAATCGTTGGTGGTTCGGTTTATCTATCGTTTATGCAATGACTACCGGATGCTGGTGCCGCCCCAATGGCAAAAATTGCAGCAGACTGCCAAAAAGCGTGGTCTGATGCTGTTTGCCGGACCGATGGGATCAGGAAAGACAACGACGATGTATCATTTGGCACGGCAGTTTGTCAAACAGTGCATTGTGATGACGATTGAGGATCCGGTCGAAATTACCGAGCCGCTATTTGTTCAGCTGCAGGTTAATGAATTGGCGGCAATGAGCTATCAAGAATTACTCAAGGTTGGCTTAAGACACCGTCCGCAGATTTTTATTATTGGTGAGATTCGTGATCCACAGACGGCTCAAATGGCGATTCAAGCTGCCTTGAGCGGACATCTGGTTATGGCAACCGTTCATGCTCGCAGCGTTTATGGAGCATTGGCTCGCCTAAGACAGTTGAATGTTGACGAGTCTTATCTGCAGCAGGCCATCAGCGGGATTTTTTACCAGCGCCTTTTACCAACGGTGCAAAAACATCTGGCAGTACTGTTTGATTTGTTGATTGATGATGAACTGCAGGAAAGTTTTGTAAAGCAAAGGACGGGGATGACCGATGATTGGAATCAGCAGCTCAAAAATTGCGTGGCCAAGGGCTGGCTGGAAAAAAGCGTGGCCCAATCGTACCAAGCCGGCTAATTTTAAAACGGCTCAGCAGGCTGATTGGTTTTTATTGATGCATGATCTATTGACAGTTGGTTTTTCATTGCAGCACGCTGTTCAATTTTCACAGCGTGCCTATCCTAAGCAAGCAAGCTTCTTTTCCGGCATTGATCGACAGCTTCAGTCTGGTCGTTTACTGGCTGATGCGCTGAAACCCTATGTAAAAATCGAGCTTTATTATCAGCTGTTATTGGCTGAGCAACACGGCAGCCTGTCCGTTACGCTAAAAGAGATTGGACAGTTTTTACAAGTTCAGGCTCAGCAGCGACGTCAACTGAAGTCATTGCTGGAGTACCCATTGATTTTGCTGCTGATGCTGGGGATGATTTTGGGAGCACTATTGATTTTTGTCTTCCCGGAGCTTAGAAGCTGGCAGCAAGAAAATCAATTGAATAGCTCAGCACAATGGCCGCTTGGTGAAACACTCATAGTTGTTGGCAGCACTTTTTTAATCTATGGACTGTTGGGGATTAGGCACTGGCGACATATGACGACTTTAAAAAAGGTTCGTCGTCAGTGTCGTTGGCCGCTGTTTGGCAAGATTTTTCGCGACTACTATGACTATTATCTAACGTCGAATCTGGCTATTTTGTTAAAGCATGGTTTTTCGCTGCATGAGATCTGTCAGTTGACCAGCCGTTTTGACGATGACTCATTGCTGCATCAGGTTGGTCAGATGGCATATGAGCTTGGCTCGCAAGGCAAGCAGCTCACTGATTTTATCTTAAGCATGCCTTTTTTGTCTGATGAACTGGCAATCTTTATTAATCGAGGCTTGTCCAATGAGCAATTGGGGCAGGAGCTGACGATTTTTTCGCGGCTTAGGTTTAAAAAATTCCGGCAGTCAACAATGCATATTTTAGTACTGGTACAGCCTGTGTTGTTTATTCTGATTGCGGCTGGGATTGTTTCGATGTATCTAAGCATTTTACTGCCGATTTATTATTCATTGCAGGAGGTGTATTGAAATGCTGAATAAAACCCGCCGGCGTGCGTTTACATTGCTGGAAATGGCAATCGTTTTGTTTATCATCAGTCTGTTGGTATTGATTGTTTTGCCAAATCTCAGTACGCAACGTGAACATGCGACCAAGATTCACGAAAATGCAATGACCAATGTCGTTCAGACTCAGCTGGATCTTTATGAAAATGATACCGGTCAAAGAGCTCAAAGTATTGATCAGTTGGTTGAAAATCAGTATCTAACTGCGGCACAGGCTCAAAAAGCAACTAGTGAGCACATCAAGGTTGTTAACGGAAGGGCTGAGCGGAAATGAGACGCCAGCAGGCCTTTACCTTGCTTGAAATGCTAATTGTCTTAGGAATCGTTGCGTTGACGCTATTGATTAGCTGGCCATCAATGCATCGAGCAGTTCAGAAAAATGCAGAGCGGCAGTTTTGGCAAATCTTTCGCCAAGCTTGGCAGGCAGCTCAGGTTCGATCTAAGACCAGCCAAGAATCAACCCGGGTTGTCTATTTAAGGCATCGCAATCTGATCGTCTTTAGCTGGCCAAATGACTCAGAACAGATCAGGGTTCCTGAAACACTATTTGTCAAACGCTTTAATGATATTGAAATGAAAAAGACCGGTTATGTAAGTCCGCAGACAGAAGAATTTATTTCAACTTTAGATGGTACGGATTATCAGATGCGGATTCAATTGGCATGGGGGAGCTATCATGTTCAGGCAATTCAAAAAGGGCCAACCGGCAATCATACTAGGTGAAAGCATGATGGCTTTGGCAATTGCAGCTATCAGCGCGGTATTTTTAATGATCGGCCTGAATGGACTGAATCAGCAGCAAAAGCAGGCGGATGTGCGTCTAATGGCCTGTCGATTGGCAAAAGAAGCTGGTGATGAATTTAAAGAGCAAAAGCATCGCGTTAGCATCGTGCAAGCATCAATGACGGCAACTGCAGATCAAGATCAGGTTGTAGTTGAGCAAGCTGGAAGATGTATTCTAAAACTGGAAAGACGGTGATGTTTTGAAAAAAGCTGCATTTACACTGGCTGAGAGTTTAATGGCGCTGCTGATCAGCATGTTTGCAATCATTGTCTTGGGTCAGATAGTTAAAACTACGGAGAAAATTGATCAGCGCTCATTGGATATGCCGACTGACTGGTATCTGTTCGTGACTGAACTGGAGTCATCAGATCGTCAATTTGCTCTTTGTCACTGCCAGGATCGTCAACATGTGGTTTTATATGGCGCAGCGACCGACAAATATTATGAGCTGGTAGCTGAAAATGATCGCATCTATTTGAGGCTGCAGCATGGTGGTGGCTATTTACCGATGCTTTATCAGATTAAGGAAGCAAATTTTAGTCAGCTCAGCAAGCGGCGATTAAAGATGGAGGTGAAAAGAAGCAATGATCGACGGCAAACGGCGATTATCAGTCTGGCACCGTCACCAGAGCAGCACGCTTTTAGCAGCGATGATCGTAATGGGACTTACAGCTGCGACAATTCTGACACAGTATCGTTACCAAGCCAGTCAAGAAAAACTCATTCATCGTTTAAGTGATCGCTTCCTTGCACAGACAATGGCAGATCTGGCGGGTAGACATGGCAGTTTTCGCTTTAATCTAGGGACGGTCAGTCATCAAGGTCAATCAACAATCGTTTTTCTAAATGATGGCTCATCCTTTAAGTTTCAAGAAGAGAGGGCGCTTCCTTGAATTTGTTGATGAAAATGGGTAAACTAATTTCGTACGACGAATGAGGATGGGAGTGACCAAAACTGGCAACACCAGAACAACTATTTGTACCATTTGATCGCGCAACGGAACTATTGCAGGCAGATCTGAACAGCTCTTATCTTGATGCTTTTCTTGAAAATGCTGAGAATCTGGTTGACAATGGCAAGGTTCGCATTGAGGATGGTTTGCCCAAACCAGAGACAGTTGCTGAGTTAAACAAGCTTTATCAGCAGCTGGATCTGTTGCATACCGATCGTGAAACCGTCCGTCGTCTTTTACAGCTGGATCTGTTAAAAGTAATTCGTAAGGATGCAATTCAGGCCAATCACCAAATGACGCCCGATACACTGGGCATTATGATGGCCTATCTGATTGAAAAAATCATTGATCGCAGTCATCCATATACGATTTTTGATCCGGCTGTAGGAACGGCCAACCTGTTGACGACGGTAATGAACCATCTGCGCGAGGCGATTGATCAGCCAATACAAGGATATGGAATCGACAACGATGATGAGCTGCTGGCTGTTGCCAGTGTCAGCGTATCATTGCAAAGAGAGCCGGTTGAGCTGTTCCATCAGGATGCCATTGAGGCTTTGGATATTCCGCAAAGTGATTTGGCCGTCTCGGATTTGCCGGTTGGATACTATCCACTTGATGAAAATACCAAAAATTATCAAACCCGCGCCCAAAAAGGTCATTCATACGTTCATCACCTGTTGATCGAACAATCGATGAACTATCTAAAACCGGGTGGCTTTGGTGTATTTTTGGTTCCTTCAAATCTTTTCCAGACCGAAGAAACGATGGGCTTTGTCAAATGGATTCATTCCGTAGCGCATTTCCAAGGATTGATTAATCTGCCAGCCGAGCTTTTCAAAAATCAGGCTGCTCAAAAATCAATTCTTCTTTTGCAGCGTCAGGGTGGTGGCAGTCAGCAAGCCAAACAGGTTTTGTTGGGAAGTTTTCCGTCAGTCAAGAAGCGTGCTGAGTTTGTAGCCTTTATGAATCAGATTGATGCATGGGTAGCTGCAAATCTTAAAAGTTGAGAGTTAATTAAAGGAGAGATTACGCCAATGTCAAAAACGATTGCTGTTAATGCCGGCAGTTCGACCGTTAAGTTCAAGCTGTTTGACATGCCAAGCGAAGAAGTAGTAGCAGAAGGTCAGATTGAACGAATCGGTCTGGAAGTCGGTCATGCCGAAATCAAGTATGGCGATGGTCAAAAGCTAAAGGAAGACAAGCCATTTGCCGACCATGAAGCCGCAGTTCAATATCTGCTCAAGCAGCTGCTGGACTTGAACATCGTTGCCAGCTACGATGAGATTACGGCTGTTGGTCACCGGATCGTTGCCGGTGGTGAGTACTTTAAGGACTCAGTAGTCATCGATGAAGACGTTATGAACAAGATCGATGCTCTGGCAGAATATGCACCACTGCATGATCCTGCTGAATTACAAGGAATTAAGGCATTTAAGGAAGTTTTGCCGGATGCATTTGCAGTTGCCGTTTTTGATACTGCTTTCCATGCCAACATGCCAAAGATGAACGCCCTTTACAGTGTTCCTTACGAATGGTACGAGAAGTATGGTGCCCGCAAATATGGTGCTCATGGTACCAGCCACCGCTACGTAGCGGCACGGGCTGCCGAAATGCTGGGTCGGCCGCTGGAAGATCTGAAGCTGATCACTTGCCACATTGGTGCCGGGGCCTCAATTACTGCCATTAAAGGCGGTAAGTCATTTGATACGTCAATGGGCTTTTCACCATTAGCTGGGGTTACGATGGCTACTCGTTCTGGGGATGTTGACCCATCGTTGGTCGCCTTTGTTCAAAAGAAGCTGGGCGTTTCCAGTGATGAAATGGTTGATATGCTGAACCACAAGTCAGGTCTGCTGGGAATCTCTGGTGTCTCCAGCGATATGCGTGACGTTGAGCAGGCTAAAAATGAAGGTAACGAGCGTGCACAGCTGGCATGGGATATTTATGTCAACCGGATCGTTCGCTACATTGGCGCCTACATTGCCGAACTTGGCGGTGCTGATGCAATCGTCTTTACGGCGGGTGTTGGTGAAAATAGTATTACCGTTCGTCAAGCCGTAGCTGACAAGCTTGGCTACTTTGGGATTGCAATTGATCCTGAAAAGAATAACGTACGTGGCGTTGAACGTGATCTGTCAACTGATGACGCCAAGATCAAGACGCTGCTTATTCCTACCAACGAAGAATTAATGATCGTTCATGATATCGAACGACTTAAAAAGGCCAGCAAGTAGTTGCTGTTAAAATTAAAATGGGGCGCTTGCCAGCGTCCCATTTTTGTGTTTTGAGGTGATAAAATGCGTTTTGTGACATCGGATACTCATTTTTTGGATCAGCATTTGCTGGGAATTGACGACTTTGCTCCGCGTCCGTTTGCCAGTACCAAGCAGATGGATGAACAGATTATTGAGCACTGGAATGCCAAGGTTACTGAAAATGATATCGTGTATCATTTAGGCGATATTGCCGTCTATTTTGCCAAACCGGCCAAACAAGCCGATGAGGCAGTTTTTGAGATCTTAAATGCTCTGCATGGTCATCTGGTATTAATCAAGGGCAATCATGATCGAAGAGAACTGTTTAAATATCTGGCTGCCCATAACTATGATTTAAATGGTGAGCCTAAGTTTAGGTTTCATGACGTTGGTGCATTGATCAAATATAACCATCGTCAGTACTACCTAACGCATTATCCGATGATGCTGGGGATTGCGCCACGGATCATAAATCTGCACGGTCACATCCATCATTATGCCGTTCCGGTAAAAGAAAATGTCAACGTTGGCATCGATTCTCCTGAGCTTGATTATCTGAGTGTCCGGCCGGCATTTGGTGAGCCGCTGACTCTTGCCCAAGCCGAGGCAATTGCCATGGCAAAAGCCGAAAAGCTGACTCGACATTAAGTCTTGGCAATGAGTATAATAGTTTGGATCATTTGTTAAAAACCAAGAAAGGAGTGGCTAACATTAATCGTAGCAAAATCGAAGAGTACATTGAAAAACGCCAGCTGCAACGGCAAGGAACCTACCGAGTTTTGATGCAGGATTCAGAGCATTTTTTGATCAATAATCATGCATATACTCTGGTTGTTGATTATAAAAATGCATTTGATGCAGAGGCACTTGCCGATCGTTTCAGCTCAATTCTGAGTAAGTATGACTACATTGTTGGCGATTGGGGGTATGGACAGCTGCGGCTGCATGGCTTCTACAGTTCGGATAATCCGCAATATAATCCCGAACAAGGCGTGCAGACCATTCAAGACTATCTGTATGAAGACTGCAACTTTGGCTGTGCGTATTTTATTGTCCACAATCAAGAAGTTCAGCAGCCAAGAAAACCGCATCGTTCTGGCAGACGATCCTCAAATCGACGCAAGCCTTCAGGAAATGGTAAAAAGCATCAGTCTGGTGCTGCTGTTAAAGAGGTTCGTCAATCACTTAGGCAGCCCCCTTTAAAAGAGCGTCGCAATCAAGAGGTACGGCGCGTTAAAACCGGCAAGCATCGCCAAAAACTAATCGTTAAAAATAAGAACAATAAGCGAGAGAAAGCATGAAACAATACCAAGGATTTTTTATTGATCTGGATGGAACGGTTTATCGCGGTAAGGATAAAATTCCAGCGGCGGCACGATTTGTCAGGCGCCTGCAACAAAATCAGCGGCAGATTCTGTTTGTAACCAATAACAGTACGCGCAGCCCACAAGAAGTTGCTGAAAATTTAAGAGTAAATCATGATATCGATGTCACTTCGGCTAACGTCTATACCTCGGCGATGGCAACGGCTGACTATTTAGATCAGCACGCGGGACAAAAGCGTCGGGTCTATGCAATTGGCGAAAGAGGACTTAAAGATGCACTGCTGAATAAGGGAATGAAGCTGACTGATCAGAGTCCAGATTATGTTGTGGTCGGACTTGACCGCAACGTAACTTATGAACAGTTTAAGATTGCCACACTGGCAATTCGCGCTGGTGCAACCTTTATTGGTACCAATGGCGATACCAACCTACCTAGTGAAGAGGGGATGATTCCAAGTGCTGGTGCCTTGGTTGAACTGGTTCGCTATGCTACACAACAAGAACCGATAATGATTGGCAAACCGCAAAAGACGATTATTGAGATGGCATTAAAGGCAAGCGGGCTGAAAAAGTCAGAAGTCTTGATGGTTGGTGACAATTATCAAACTGACGTTAAGGCCGGTATCAATACAGGCGTTGATACGCTGCTGGTTTATACGGGTCTGTCAAAGCCAGCCGATATTAAACAAGAAAAAATCAAACCAACTTATACGGTGGATACGCTTGATGAATGGATCATTGAAAATACAAATAATTGATGCTGTAAGGACAATCCTTGTATTGCTGCTGTTGGTTACTGCAGTAGCAGGGCTTGCCCTTTTTTTGACGTTGTTGATCTCACCATTGCTCTTAAGAATTCCGGACCATTTTCTGCATCTTTCAAAAGCGCTGGTTTTAAGAGATTATGGTCACCTATTGCTATACTTGATCTTGCCTTGGCCTCAGCCGCCATTAACACTGGCTGGTATTCCAATGACTGATAATGCCGTGGCTCATTTTAGCGATGTTAGGCATTTGATCATTATGACTCTTTGGATGACTATAGTGGCATTGATTGGTGCTGGCCTGGCATTGAGATATGAAAAAAGGACCTGGCAGCTGTGGAAGCTGTCAGGTCCCTTGAAAAGCCTATTGGCACTGTTGATAATTGTAGGATTATTAGCGATTGCTGATTTTGATGATTTTTTCATCAGATTTCATTATCTGGCCTTTTCAAATATGAATTGGGTGTTTTCAGCGACTGCCAATCCAATTATCAACTTGTTTCCTGATACGTTTTTTGCGACTCTCTTTGGAATTTGGTGGCTATTCACCATCTTGTTCCTGGCCTTGATTCAATGGTGTATCAATCGTTACTTGCGCCGCCTTGTTCGAAAGCTTTGACTTGATAAAGCTGATTACGGCAGGCATTAAGGTAACCACGATGATTGCCAGGATGATAGCCGAGAAATGAGCCTGAACGAAAGGCAGGTTACCAAAGAAATAACCGCATGAACAGCAGATCGTTACCCAGCTCACACAGCCGATGATGCTGTAGCAAATAAAGCGGCGGTATGGGAAGCCGGATCCAGCAGCGGCGAAAGGAGCAAAGGTACGAATAATTGGCATATAGCGGGCCAAGATGATGGCTGGTGCACCATGTTTTTCAAAAAAGGCCTCCGCTTTTTCAAGACTCTGCTTATCGATCAGTTTACCGAACCAGGAGTGATTTGAAAGACTCTTGCCGATTTTTTGACCAATCAAGAAATTAAGTGAGTCACCCAAAAGACAGGCAAACAAGAAACCAAATGCAAAGATCCAAATGTTCAGATGGTAGCTTGCGTTTGCTGCTAAGGCACTGGCGGCAAACAGCAATGAGTCACCAGGCAGAAATGGTAGGATTACTGCCCCAGTTTCGATAAAGATGATCAAAAACAAAATTGGATAGCTGATATCACCAAATTGATTAACGATCTGAATTAGATGAGTATCAATGTGAAGGATAAAATCGATTAAAGTCGACATACGAGACTCCTTTAGTTTTCTTAATATTCAATTACCGCTAAGATTTTAACAGCAATTATGAACTTTTTGAAGAATAATCCTTAAACTAAACAAAAACGTAAACAATTCTAAATCACCTCGTAACGTAATCGAAAAATACCAATTATTGAGAGAACTAAAGATAAGAATGATCGCTTTTTGCGTTGGATATAACATCAATCGCTAGTGATTGTATGTGATTGAAAAAAACGTTAAGAAAAATAGAAAATAGCATTGACTCAGGCTCTGATTATCGGTATAGTAGTTAACGTTGTCGATGAGGCAGACGTTGATTACAGCGAACTTTGCTTCGATTAACTGCTGATGATTAAAAATGTTGTTGACAGTTAAATGACTTCATGATATATTATTTAAGTCGCTTGTTTGAAATGTTTGAAAAAAGAATTTAAAAAGTTCTTGACAAATAATTTACAAGTGTTAAAATAATAAGCGTTGTAACTGATCGACTAAATCGGTTACATGGTAGACCTTTGAAAACTGAATACAGTTTCGACGAACACAAATGTGCAGGGTCATCAATCATTACGATTGATGCAAAAACATTTGCGAAGTCAATTCGCTTAATTTAAATTTGAGCTTTTCAAGTTCTTATATTTTATAT